>JBCBSZ010000023.1:0-66698 GCA_039818945.1 Actinomycetota bacterium | reverse complement strand
TCGTCCCTCCGGCGACGGTGCTCGGCATCGCCGGCGGTGTGCTCGTGATGCCGTGGCGTCGGGTCGGCGCGGCACCGGGCACCGCGTACGGGGTGGCCGTCCTACTGGCGGCGACTGCCACCGGACGCCGTCCCGCTCCGACCCTCCGCCTGCTCGCGGTCTTCCCGACGATGCACATGAGCTGGGCGGCGGGCTTCCTGGGGCGCAGCTTCCACTGGGGTCACCGCTAGCCTTGCGGCGTGTCCGACGTCCCTGCCACGGATCGCTCCGGCGACGGCGACGGTGATCTGATCGAGCTCGGCGGGACCACGCCGATCGGGCTCTACCTCCGGGAGCTCTGGGCTCGTCGGGAGTTCGCGGTCGTGGTGCCGGCGAACGACATCCGAGCGCAGAACATGGACAACACGCTCGGGCAGCTCTGGCATCTGCTCAACCCGATGATGCTCGTCGGGGTGTACCTGCTGATCTTCGGCGTCGTCCTCGACGCCAACCGCGGCGTCGAGAACTACCTCGGCTTCCTCGTCATCGGGGTGCTGCTCTTCCAGCTCACCCAGAGGGTCGTGCAGGACGCGGCCATGGCGATCGGCCGCAACGAGGGCCTCGTCCGTGCGCTGCAGTTCCCGCGGGCGCTCCTCCCGATCTCGTCGTTGGTCGGCCAGAGCATCGCCTTCGTGCCCGCGCTGCTGATCCTGCTCGTCGTCTCCGCGGTGTCGGGTGGCCTCAGGTGGTCGTGGCTCGTCTTCCCGATCGTACTCGTGGCCCAGGCGCTCATCGGCCTCGGTGGAGCCTTCATCGCCGCCCGAGCGGGCTTCGCCATCCGTGACGTCTCGCAGATCCTCCCGCACCTGTTCCGACTGCTCTTCTACGTCTCGGGCGTGCTCTTCAGCGTGCGGGCGTTCGTGGACGACGCAAGCGTCATCCGGCTCTTCGAGGTCAACCCGATGTTCTCGATGATCTCCGCCGCCCGGTGGTGTCTGTTGGGGACCCCCATCTCGCAGTTCGCCGTGCTCACGCTGCTGGCGTGGGTGGTGCTGCTGCCGGTCGCCGGCTTCCTGTACTTCGTCGCCGCCGAGCACCGGTACGGCTCGTGACAGGTCGAGCGAGCGTCGTCGTCGACGACCTCCACGTCACCTACCGCCTCTACGCCGACTCCAAGCCGGGGTTCAAGCAGCTCTTCGCTCGCGGGCGTCTCCGTCGGGAGCACCGGGAGATCGAGGCGGTGCGGGGCGTCTGCTTCGACATCGCCGTCGGCGAGACCTTCGGGATCATCGGCTCGAACGGTTCGGGGAAGTCGACGCTGCTCTCCGCCCTCACCGGCCTGCTGCCGATCGACTCCGGCTCGATCAAGGTGCGGTCCCGACCGACCCTGCTCGGCGTGAACGCCGCGCTCCGTCCAGCGCTCTCCGGGCGACGCAACATCATGATCGCCGGGCTCGCCATGGGGATGAACCGTCGGGAGGTTGAGTCCCGGATGGCGGAGATCGTCTCCTTCGCCGGTCTCGAGGAGCACATCGACCTTCCGCTCCGTGCCTACAGCAGCGGGATGCGGGCACGGCTCACCTTCTCCATCGCCACCGTCCGGACGCCGGAGATCCTGCTGATCGACGAGGCGCTCGCAGTCGGCGACACCCAGTTCCGGGCGCGGAGCGCGGAGCGGATCGACAAGATCCGTGCTGACGCGGGCACGGTCGTGCTCGTCTCGCACGACCTGTCGGAGATCGAGCGGTCGTGCGACCGGTCGTTGTGGCTCGACCGCGGCGAGGCGCAGATGGTGGGGCCGACGGCCGACGTCGTGGCCGCCTACCGCTCCAGCCTCGGGCTCTGAGCGTGCGACCGGGTGCGACCGTTCAATCGCAGCCGTCCTCTCTGCCGTAGGGGTGGATTCGGCCGGTGTCGGTGAAGAGCCAGTAGCCGTCCCCGGTAGGGGTGTTGGACACGATCGGTTCCCTCCGCCCCGGCAGGGGACCACGAAGCGACGACGATCATCGAGCCCATCAGAACGAGCCCACCTCGTCGGAGCCCGGTGCTCCATGGTCGCGATGACATCGCCGTCCTAGCTGCTCTCCACCAACTCGAGGGTCATCGGGGTGCCTTTCGGCGCGTCGGTCAGGAAGCGCTTCCCGACGAGATCGTCGAGCTTCGCAGGATGAAGACCGTCAGCGGGCCGGATCGAGCGGACGTTGTCGGTCGTCACGACGTCGCCGGCCCGGACGTTGGCCACGACGAACAGCGACCGGGAGTGAGCGCGGCTGGTCCGGGCGCTGGGTGCCAGCTCGTAGGTCACCCGGCCCAGGGCCTCCTCGGTCTCCCGCACGAGGGCCACCAGCTCCGCGAGCTCGTCGGGCTCCAGCGAGAACGTGGAGTCCGGACCACCGGCTCCGCGGTCGAGCGTGAAGTGCTTCTCAATGATGGTCGCACCGAAGGACACACCGACGATCGCCGCCGTATGGGTCATCGTGTGGTCGGAGAGCCCGACGCTCGTGCCGAACCGCTCCCGCATGTCGGGCAGAGTCAGCATGTTCAGCTGGTCGGGCGGAGTCGGGTAACCCGACGTGCAGTGCAGCAGGATGACCTGCTCGTTGCCAACCGAGCGGCAGGCCGCGACGGCGTCGGCGATCTCGTCCTCGGTCGCGATTCCGGTGGAGATGATCACCGGCTTGCCCTTGGACGCGATCAGCGAGATGAGCGGCGTGTCGACGATCTCCATCGACGCGACCTTGTAGACGGGGACGGCGAGGGACTCGAGCAGGTCGACCGCGGTGGGGTCGAACGGGGTCGACAGCGCGATCAGCCCACGGTCCTCGGCCCGTGCGAATAGCTCCTCGTGCCACTCCCACGGCGTGTACGCCTCCGAGTAGAGGTCGTAGAGCGTTCGGCCGTCCCAGAGGGTGCCGCCCTTGACCTGGAAGGGCTCGCTATCCGAGTCGATCGTGATCGTGTCGGCGGTGTAGGTCTGGAACTTCACGGCGTCGACGCCGGCGTCGGCGGCAGCGTCGATCGAGGCGAGCGCTCGGCCGAGGTCGTGGTTGTGGTTGGCGCTCAACTCGGCGATGACGAAGGTCGGCGCCGTGGACCCGATGCGGCGGTCGCCGATGAGGATTTCGGTCACGGTGGCCTCCACGGAGGTGGGACGCAAATGACGATACCCGCGCCTCCGGGGTGCGGCGACGACCGGAGCCGCGCCGGGAGTGATCCCGCCGGTCTCCGGTGGCGTTACCGTCGGGGCCCGATGCGGCAGGCGTTCGTAGCAGGGATGATCGGTCTCGTCGCGACCGTCGGACGCTTCGGTGGCCGCCTGGCGGGGACGACCTCGGGCGCGATGCTGAGCGGCTTGGCGCGCGTCGCACCGGCGCGGGTCCCGATCGTGGTCTCAGTGGCGACGCAGGCGACCCTGCTGTGGGCGACGAGCGACGCCCGCGTCGCGGCGGCCGCAATGGCGCGCCGGCTGGGCCGGTCCCGGTCGACGGCACTCGGCCTCGCCGCCCATGGCCTCCTCCTGCGGCTCGGCGAGCACGGCGCGACGGATCGCGTCGCCGCTGCGCTCGACGATCGCCTCGACGACGCGACTCGGCGGTGGCTGGCTGCCTCTGCCGCCCGTGCGCGGGGTCAGACGGACGCCGCAGTCGAGCAACTGGGTCCGGCCGCTTCCGATGACGGCGCCTGCCGGAGCCTCCGGCTCGAGCTCCTGCGCTCGTCGGGCAGCACAACGGACGTGCTCAGGCTGGCCAATGCCGACCTGATCGGCGTCGAAGCGGCGGCGAGGTTCCGTTTCGACGCCCTGTGGGATCTCGGCTCGGTCACGAAGGCGGTCCGCGCGATCGACGCCGCGGTCACCCCCGAGATGCGGAGCGTCGACACGCTCCGTCGGGCGCGGGACGCCCATCGACGGGTGGACGGACGCGACGCCGCAGTCCTGCAGGAGGTGATCGAGGCCGCCCGGGGCCCGTCGGGCTCACCCGACTGGTACGCCACGGTTCTCTTCGAGCTCGACCAGACCAACCGCCTGGTCGAGCTCGGCGACGATGCCAAGTTCGTCTCGTCCCTCGGCCCGACGGGGCGCTACCAGCTAGCACGCGCCCACTACGTCGCCCGGCGCTTCGACGCCGCGAGGGTCCTGCTCCGACCGCTTCGATCGACCGGTCGGCGGTGGGACGCCGAGAAGCTGCTGGCGCGGATCGAGCTGGAGGAGGGCATCAGCGAGGAGGTCGTCCGCCGTCGCGCTGGCTCGCGGCGTCCCGGTGAGTCTTTCGACGAGGTCGAGTACCTCGGGCTCCACCAGCTCGGCCGGCACCGGGAGGCGTTCGATCGGTTCCTGCCGGACGAGGATCGGCGCCGGTTGGTCGCGGCGTTCGGCGCGTCGGCCTCAGCTACCGTCGACGGTCGCGTCCGGCGTCGTTTCGTCGTGCCCCAGGGCGGGCCGGGTGACGAGATCCTGCTGGCAGCCGCGTACCCCGCGCTGGGCGATTCGGCCGACACCACCGAACTGGCCTGTGACCCGCGGTTGACCGGGCTCCTGCGGCGCAGCTTCCCGTCGCTCCGCTTCCACCCGTGCGGGCGGCGAGCGAGTCGGTCGGCACCCGGCTTCCTCGCCACCGACCAGCCCTCGCGCGCCCCGCACGTCCTGTACGAGCACCTCGACGAGACGGCCGATGCCGTCGCGAAGAGCTGCGATCAAGTCGTCATGGCGCGGGCTCTCGGTGCGCTGCTCGTCGACCGCGTCCCCGTCGACGCCTATCTCCGTCCGGATCCCGACCTCGTCGCCGCGTACGCCGAGCGACTCGGCGACGCGGTCGGTGTGGTCTGGCGGTCGGAGTTCGACGATGCGATCAGGAGCATCCACTACCTGCGACCGACCGACCTTGAGCCGCTGGCCCGTCTCGGCCGCCCGATCGTGTGCCTCCAGCACGACGCCCGTCCGGACGAACGGCGCGAGCTCGAATCCGTGTTCGATGACGTGGACTTCGTCGACGACGTCGACCTCAGGGACGACTTCGAGTCGATGGCCGCGATCGCTGCCGCGATCGGGACGGTCGTCGGCATCGGCACCACCTTCGTGGAGCTCGCCGGGGCGGTCGGCACGACGACGGTCGCGCTGCACCCGAGCCGGCTGGGGCTGTGGCGCCGCCGTCTCGGCGGCGGGGACTACTGGCACCGGTCGATGCAGGTCGCCTGGGTCGACGCGTTGGGCGACCGGCGGGCGGTCGTCGACGAGGCGGTCAGGATCCTCGGCGCTCCTGACCGCCTCGGCGGATGACCTCGGTCAGCTCTGACGTCGGCACCGCGGGACCGACGAAGGTCGTGAGGAGGGCCTGCTGGTCGCGTGCGAGCGGCGCCGCGTCGATGGGGAGCTCGACGCGGGCGGCCGGGACGCCGAAGATCGCCGCGAGGTTGATCAATGCGGTCGTCGTCTCGCCGAGCACCATCCGCGCGCCTCGGATCTCCGGGTGGAGCTCTGCGGGCAGGCCGCCCGGCAGCGTGGGCAGCTCAGCGAACCGGTCCGGGTGGTCCCAGGGGTGGGGGCGCACGACGAGCCGGAGCCCCGCGCCCGAGACCGAGCGACGGATCTCGTCGAGCGCACGGCGGGCCGTGGCCTCGTCCGCGAGACCCAGCGCCGTCCACGGCTGACTGAGCAGGACGACGTCGTCGTTCGGCACCGCCTCGTCGGCGGCTTCGCGAAACGTCGCAGCGACCATCGGGTTCACCCGCCAGGTCCCGCCCTCCGCCCGATAGGTCGGCCAACGCGTCGACCGTGCGAGCGCTGCGCTGCGTGCGATGGCCTTCGCCGTGGCCGACGCCCGACCGGCGCCCTCGCGCCGCAACGCCCCGAGGCGGCTGCGGACCGAGCCGTACGAGCCGAGGCCCTCGTCGACCACGATCGACGTCCCGTGCCGTCGCTCCGCCGCCCGCCGCCTCCAGTGCCGGAGGGCGGGGGAGCCGACGTGGACGGCGTCGACCCGGTCGACGGAGGACGGTGGCTCGTCGACCACGGCGATCGACGCTCCCCGCGGGAGCCGCCAGGTCACGGGGCCGTGGGCGCTCCCAGTCGGCGGGCGGTCGCGGTCGACGATCAGGACCCGATCGTGCTCGCGCAGCAGCTCGCGCGCCCAGGAGGCGACGTAGAGCGTGTGGGTCGTGGCGCGGACTCCCCGGACCTCGATCGCCGCCGTCACCGGAATGCCGTGCAGGTGTCGACCTCGGTCATCGTCGACGACCGTACTCCCGGACCGCCGGCCTCGTGATCGGTGCCGGCGGGCGCGGGTCAGCGCCGACAGCGGATGCGGCCCAGTATCGTTCGACGTTCGTAGCGCGGGCTCGTCCTGCCCGCCCCGATCAGGATTCCTGGATGTCAGACGCGTACACACTCTCCGGCAAGTCCGTCCTCGTGACCGGCGGCACCGGATCGTTCGGCAAGCGGTTCATCGGCACCCTGCTCCGGGATCACGATCCACGCCGCGTCGTGATCTACAGCCGTGACGAGCTCAAGCAGTTCGAGATGCAGACCAGCGCCGAGTTCTCTCCCCACGCCGACGTCCTGAGGTACTTCATCGGAGACGTCCGAGACGAGGCGCGGCTCACTCGGGCGATGGAGGACGTCGACGTCGTCGTCCACGCCGCGGCGCTCAAGCAGGTCCCAGCGGCCGAGTACAACCCGTTCGAGGCGGTGAAGACGAACATCCTCGGCGCCGAGAACGTCATCAACGCCACGATCGCCAACTCGGTGGAGCGCGTCGTCGCCCTCTCCACGGACAAGGCCGCGGCACCCATCAACCTCTACGGAGCGACGAAGCTCGCATCGGACAAGCTGTTCGTCGCCGCCAACAACCACCGAGGCGGCCGTGACATCCGGTTCGCCGTGGTCCGCTACGGCAACGTCATGGGATCGCGGGGCTCGGTCATCCCGTTCTTCATGGCGCGGGCCGGTGAGGGCGTCCTCCCCATCACGGATGCGCGGATGACACGGTTCAACATCACCTTGGACGAGGGGGTGAGCTTCGTCGTGGACTCCCTCGCCCGCATGTGGGGCGGTGAGATCTTCGTCCCGCGCATCCCGAGCTATCGCATCACCGATGTGGCGGCAGCGATCGCCCCGGATGCGGCGACGGAGATGGTCGGGATCCGGCCGGGGGAGAAGCTCCACGAGGAGATGCTGACCAGCACCGACTCGCTGTCCTCGATCGAGTTCGACGACTACTTCGTGATCCTCCCGTCGTTCCCGCTCTTCGACGTGGAGGCGTTCGCCCGAGGGAGCGCACCGCGGCCCGGTCGTCGCTGCGCCGAGGGGTTCAGCTACAACAGCGGATCGAACGATCGGTTTCTGACAGTCGACGAGCTGCGGAAGCTCATCGACACCGAGCTGGGTTGAGGAGCGCGCCGGCGATGATCCCGTACGGTCGACAGACGATCGATGACGACGACATCCAGGCGGTCGTCGACGTGCTCCGCGGCGATTGGCTGACTCAGGGGCCGGCCATCGAGGTGTTCGAGCGGGCGGTCTGCGAGGCCACCGACGCCCGATTCGCCGTCGCGTACGCCAACGGCACAGCGGCGCTGCACGGCGCCTGTGCTGCCGCCGGTGTCGGGCCCGGCGACCGCGTCGCCACCTCCCCGCTGTCGTTCGTGGCATCTGCCAACTGCGCTCGCTACCTCGGTGCCGAGGTGTCGTTCGTGGACATCGACCCCGCAACCCTCAACCTGGACCCGACGGGGGTGCCCGCAGGGCTCGATGCCGTCGTGGCCGTCCACTTCGCCGGCCTGCCCGTCGACCTCTCGAAGCTGGCCGAACGGCCCCGCATCGTGATCGAGGACGCGGCCCAGGCACTCGGCGCCGCCACTCCGGATGGACCGGTCGGCAACTGCGCCCGCTCGGACATGACCTGCTTCTCGTTCCATCCGGTCAAGCCGGTCACCACCGCCGAGGGTGGGGTCGTGACGACCAACGATCCGGACCTTGCCGATCGCCTGCGCCGGTTCCGCACGCACGGGATCCACCGGCCCGAGACCGACGAACGCTGGTACTACGAGGTCATCGAGACGGGGTTCAACTACCGCCTCACCGACGTGCAGGCGGCCCTGGGCACGAGCCAGATGCGGAAGCTGGATGCCTTCATGTCGAGGCGGCGGGAGATCGCGGCTCGGTACGACGTCGAACTCGCCGAGCTCGACCTCCTCGCCGCACCGCAGCCCCCCGCCGGTTTCGAGCACGGCTACCACCTGTACCCGATCCGCGTCGCCGATCGACGGGGTGTGTACGACGGCCTGCGGGATCGTGGCATCGCTCCTCAGGTGCACTACGTCCCGATCCACCACCATCCCGTCTACGCGTCGGACCAGTGGGACCTGCCCGCATGCGACGAGGCGTACGCTGGCATCCTCAGCCTGCCGATCTTCCCGCTTCTGACCGATGGCGAGCAGACGAAGGTGATCGAGGCGCTGCGCGAGCTGGTCGGCGTCCGTTCGTGAGCACGGCGGTCATCGCCCAGGCCCGGATGGGTTCGAGCCGACTGCCCGGCAAGACCCTCGAACCGCTCGGCGACGGCACCGTGCTCGACTGGGTCGTCGCACGGGCCGCAGCCGGCGAGCTCGTCGACGAGGTGCTGATCGCAACCAGCCGCGATCCGCTGGACGATCCGATCGAGGCCCGCTGCGCCGCGCTCGGCGTCCAGTGCGTACGGGGTGAGCCGCTCGACGTGCTCGCCCGGTACGGGGCCGCCCTCCATGTGACCGACGCAGGCGAGATCGTCCGGATCACCGCGGACTGCCCACTCGTGGACCCGAGCATCGTCGACCTGGCGATCTCGTCCCGGCGCGACCAAGACCTCGACTACGTCTCGACCAGCCTCGACGGCCGGTTCCCGCGCGGACTCGACGTCGAAGTCGTTCGCCGCTCGGTGCTCGAGGTCGCAGAGCGCGAGGCGGTCGACGCCGACGAGCGCGAGCACGTGACGCTGTTCGTCTACCGCCGCCCCGAGCGCTTCTCGTGCGGCCCGGTCGTCGCTCCGTCCTGGGCCCGGCACCCCGAGCTGAGGATCACCGTCGACGAGGCGCCCGACCTCGAGGTCGTGCGGCGGGTGGTCGACGGGCTCGGTCCCGACCCGCTCGGTTTCGGCGCCGACGACGTGGTCCGCTTCCTTTCGGCCCACCCCGACATCGTCGCGATCAACCGCGACGTACACCATCGCCATGTCACCTGACCCGACCGGCGCCGAGCTCGGTCCCCACCCAGGACTCACGCCCGGCTGGTTCGTGGCACGGTCCTGGACGCACGGCGATCGCCACCTCCGCCCGCTGGCCCGTGCCGATCTCGGCGCCCTGATGCGCTGGCGCAACGAGCAGCAGGCCGTGCTTCGCCAGCAGGAGCCGTTGACCATCGAGCACCAGGAGCGGTGGTTCCGGGACGTCGTCGAACCGTCGTACTGCCAGACGCACCCGCGGGCGCTGCAGGTCGTGGCGCTCGACGACGGACCCGTCGCGTACGGCGGCCTCACGAACATCGAGTGGGTCAGTCGTCGGGCCGAGCTGTCGTTCCTCGCTGCGACGGAGCGCGTCGAGCCGCACGAGCGCTACGCCGGCGAGCTCCGACGGTTCCTCGAGTGGACCGCGAGCTTCTGCTTCGACGAGCTCGGCTTCAACCGGCTCTTCACCGAGACCTGGGACTTCCGGGAGGACCACATCGCCGTGCTCGAGGAGTTCGGGTTCGTGCGCGAGGGGCGGATGCGCCAGCACGTCGCCAAGGAGGGCCGGGTCCACGACGCCGTGCTGCACGGACTGCTCGCCGAGGACTGGAGGACGGCGTGAGCCAGAGATGTGTGGTCACCGGGGGCGCCGGGGTCATTGGTGCCGAGCTGGTGCGTCTTCTCGTCGAGCGCGGCGACGAGGTCAGGGTGGTCGACGTGCTGCCGCGACCGGACGAGATGGACGGCGCGGTCGACTACGTGCAGGCCGACCTCGCCGTCCACGGCGCCGATGCAGTGGCCGGCTTCGATCCCGCGGTCGTCTACCACCTGGCGGCGACGTTCGAGCGCAGCGTCGAGGTGCCCGAGTTCTGGCACGACTCCGCCCACAACAACGTGGTCGCGAGCGCGCAGGTGCTGCAGGGCGCCATGCGCTCGCCACGTCTCGAGCGGTACGTCTTCGCGTCCAGCTACCTGATCTACGACCCGTCGCTGTACCTCTTCGACGAGCCGGTGTCCGTCGCACGTTCGCTCGACGAGGCCGACCGGATCCGCCCACGCAACGTCTGTGGGGCGGCCAAGCTGCTCCACGAGCAGGAGATCGCGCTCGCGTCGCAGGCGGAGACGGCCGGCTTCACCACCATCGCTGCTCGCATCTACCGCGTCTTCGGACCGAGCTCGCGCGACGTGGTGAGCCGATGGGTCCGGGCCGCGGTGCGGGGCGAGCCGATCGACGTGTTCGGTGAGGAGAGCCGGTTCGACTATGTCTACTCGGCCGATGTCGCCGACGGCCTCATCCGCCTCGCGGAGTCGGACGCGACCGGCGTCGTGAACCTCGCCTCGGGGCGGGCCCGCACGGTGGCCGAGGTGGTCGCGGCGCTCGAGTCCCACTTCCCCGAGCTCGAGGTCCGGGGTCGGCTCCCGTCCGACATCTACGAGGGCAGCGAGGCCGACACCACACGGCTCCGGGCGATCACGGGCTGGTCGCCGCCGACACAGCTCGAGCGTGGGGTCGCCGATCTGGTCGCCCACGAGCGCGAGAACGTCGAGCGGGGCACGGTCAGCGTGCGCGTCCAGGAACCGCGCTCGGTCTCCACGCTGATCACGAGCCTCTCCGCCAAGGCGCACGTCCCGCGCGCAGTTCGCGACGGCATGCGGGCGCTCAACATCGACGGCACGGTGTGGGGTGGTGACCTCGACCCGCAGGCCGTTGCCCAGTACGAGGTCGACCGGTTCTGGGTGATGCCCCGGCTCGACGGGATCGACGGCCCGACGCTGGCCGAGGAGTGCCGGTCGCGAGGGATCGGCCTGCTCATCCCGACCCGCGACGGCGAGCTGGAGTACTTCGCCACCCACCGCGATGCGTTCGTGGCAGCCGGGGTGTTCATCCCGATCGGCCCCGTGTCGTCGGTCGCCCTGGCGAACGACAAGCTCGCGTTCGCCGGGGCCCTCCGCTCGGCTGGGGTGCCCGCCATCGCGACGTCACCGACACCGGAGGACGTCGGTTCCGACCGCCTCGTGGTGAAGGAGCGCTTCGGCGCGGGCAGCGCGGTCATCGGCGTCGACGTCACCCCGGACGAAGCCGTCCGCCTCGGAGGCGACATGGCGACGCCGGTGTTCCAGCCCTTCGTCGACGGCACCGAGTACAGCATCGACCTCTACGTCGATCAGAACGACGTCTGCCTGGGGGCGCTCGTCCGCGAGCGCACGCGGGTCCTCCACGGCGAGTCCCAGATCACTTCGGTGCGCGATCGCGCCGACATCGGTGAGCTCGCCGTGCGCGTCGTGCAGGAGCTCGGCGTCCGCGGGCATGCGATCGTGCAGGTGCTCGACGATGGCGACGAGCTTCACGTGCTCGAGTGCAACAGCCGCGTCGGCGGGGCCTCCAGCGGCGCGTGGCTCAACGGGTTGCGCACCGTCGACGCGATGCTCCAGGAGGCGGCGGGCGAGTCGCCGACGGCGTTGGTCCCGCGCTCACGGGGATCGATCGTCGTTCGGGTACCGACCGATCGGATCCTCTGGACGTGATCGTCGCCTTCGACGTCGACGACACCCTGTACCGGGAGCTCGACTACGTCGAGAGCGGCTTCCGGGCGGTGGCCGACGCCGTCGCCGCGAAGCATGCGATCTCGAGCGAGGACGCCTACGGCCTGCTGCTCGACAGCATGGATCGCCACGGCCGCGGGCGTCAGTTCGACGATCTGCTGCGCGCCGTCGACGCGTTCTCCGTACGGCGTCGCGATGCCCTCGTCCAGGTCTATCGCCGGCACGAACCGTCGATCTCGCTCCCGGAGGGCTCGCGCCACGTGCTCGACGCCCTCGCTCGGGCCGGGCATCGGCTGTTCGTCGTCACCGACGGGAACCACCACGTGCAGGATCGCAAGGTGGAGGCGCTCGGGCTGCGCGAGCTCGTCGAACACGCGTACCTGACCGGGCGCTACGGTCCCACCGCGCCGAAGCCGGGGACGAGAGTCTTCGAACTGATGCTGCGCCGGACCGGGTCCGAGCCGGACGACCTCGTCTACGTGGGAGACAACCCGCACAAGGACTTCGTCGGCGTCCGGCGCCTGGGCGGCGCCACGATCCGGGTCCGCACCGGCGCCCATCGGACGACGGTCGCTGCTGAAGGGCACGACGCGGACGTCACGATCGACTCGGTCGAGGAGGTGCCGGCCGTGGTCGATCAGCTCACGGCCCGCCGGACGGCTCCTTGGTCGCCACGATGAGGGCGTTGCGTCCGAGCCCGCCGGCCGCGAGGCCCTCGAACAGCGTGCGACGGGTGGGGCCGTCCATCGACATCTCGAAGGCACACCGCGATCGGTGGGCCAGCGACCCGGTCGCCGGATCGTTCACGTAGTCGTACCCGCCGAGCAGGAAGAACTCCATCGGGAACGATCCGTAGCGGATGCGGGGTACGAAGTCGTGGTGTCGAAGAGTCTTCTCAAGACTCTCGAAGTCGAAGTAGTTCACGTGGTCAGGGATGGCCACCCACCACGGTTCAGCGTCGAGATGGTCTCGGACGGCCTCCTGGAGAACGCTGAAGTCGTTCGGCACCTGAACGATGAGCACGCCGCCGGGGCGCAGCAGGTCGTTGGCCGTGCCGAGCGCCGCCCAGGGGTCCAGCAGGTGCTCGAGGACGTTGAACATCGCGAGCGCGTCGAACCCGTCGCCGAAGATCTCGCGGACCGAGTCGATCGTCCCCTCGCCGACGATCGCGCCTCGATCGCTCGCGAGCGCAACCGCGTCGGGGGCGAGCTCCACACCACACGAAGTCCACCCGGCGCGCTCTTGCATGAAGAGGACGAACTCGCCGGTCCCGCAGCCCACGTCGACGACGCGACCGCCATCCGGGGCGAGGGCGGTGAGGTAGTGGAGGACGTCGGCGTAGACCGTCGCCTCCCGCCAGGCCCGCTCGTCGCGTGCGGCGTCGGCGTTGCGGCGGAGCCGCTCGATGTCCGGCGCTCGACCCTCGTTACCCGAGTAGTAGACCTTCTCGTAGAAGGCCGCCAGATCGGACTCCGTCGGCGGCGGATCCAACCGCCGCAGCCCGGTGTCGTCGGCAACGACGGGGTACCGCTGGTCGTCTGGCACGTGTCGGTACCCTACAGCGACGCGGGAAGCCGTCGGGGCCGATCGTCGGAAGGGCGTTGATGAGGAGACTTGGTGGGTGGGCGCTGCGAGCGTTGCTCGGGCGGGGCAACAAGCGTGCGGCACTGCTGGTCACCGGGTTGGCATGGCGGCTCCGGCGTTCCGAGCCACGGGTTGCTGAAGTCCACGCAAGGACGATGATCGAACCGCCGTCCTCGGCGGCGCACGCCCGCAAGGCGGCCTCGCTCATGGGGCGGGTGCTGGTCGACGTGCCGAGCCAGCGGTCCGGGGTGGTCGTCGCCGACGCCGTCCTGGTCATGGCTGCGGAGGGCGCTGCAGCCGACGAGATCCGCGAGGCCATCGTGCCGTTCGAGCTCATCGAGATGAGGCTTGCGTATCCCGGACTCCGTGCGCTGTTGAACGGGCTCATCGACCGTGGCCACGACTCGGCGCGCGACGTGCTCGAGCTGCTGGTCGGTGTCGACCATCGAGGCGCAGCCGAGCTCGCCCACTCAGCGGCCCTTCGCCTCGAGGACCACGCATTGGCGCTGCGCGTGGTGGAGGATGCGGCGACGTGCCGATGGATGACCCCGGCGGTGTCAGCCGCCCTGGCCGCGCAGCGGGCGCTGGCCTGCGCCGACTCGGACACGGCCCTCGAGATCCTCGAGGCTGCGCCGACCGAGCGTTCTGCGTCGTTCAGCAACCAGTACCTTCGGGCGGCGGCGACGGCCGGCGTGCACGAGCGGATCCTCGCCTACCTCGATGAAGTGGTCCACAACCTGTCGACCACGGCGGAGGCGCAGCACCGGTTCGAGGCCCACTGGGCATTGGGCGACTCGGCCGCGGCGCTCGCCTCGCTCGATGACGCACGCCACGAACAGCCGCTCGACGCCCTGTTGCTGCGGCTCACCAACCGCGCCCTGCAGCTGGAGTTCGACGACGCGAACGACCGGATGCTCGCCCACATCCGTTCACTCGAGGCGGCGGTCGAGGAGCCGACCATGGGAGACGTCACCAGTCTCATGGCGGCCTACTTCGACCTCGAGAGCCTGCCGGACGTGCTGCGGCTCGGCGGGTCCACACCGGACGAGCTGTTCGGCCCGGCCAGCCGCATTCACCTGGCTCGCACGAAGTACGTCCTGCGCGACTTCGCCGGAGCGCTCGCAACGCTCGAACCGCTGCATGGCTCGTGGTGGCGCTGGGACGGCGACAAGCTCAAGGCCCGGATCCTGCTCGAGATGGGTGATCCGGCCTCGGCGTTGGACATGCGCTCTCGGCGTCGACCGAGCGGGGAGCTCGACGAGGTCGAGTTCCACGCGCTGCTGTCGTTGCATCGCGAGGACGAAGCCTTCCGGCGCTACCTGCCCGTCGACGACGGCCGCCACCTCGCCAGGGTGTTCCCCCGGACAGCGCACCTGAGCGGCCCCCTCGAGCAGGTGTCGCACCGAACGATCGTGATGCAGGCCGGTCCGGGCGACGAGGTGATGCTGTCGGCCCTCTACCGCGAGATCGCCCGGCACTCCGAACGGGTCAGCGCGACGTGCGAGCCGCGCCTGCGGGCCCTCATGGAGCAGTCGTTCCCCGACATCGAGTTCCTGCCCGTCCAGCGGCTCAGGCCCAACGAGTTCGGTTGGAAGTGCAGCGAACCGGGCCGGGTCGAGGCCGGACCGATGCGATCCCTGCTCGATGAGCGGGCGCTGCAGGTCGCGCGGTCCTCCGACTCGGTCGTGCTCGGTCGGTCCCTGCCGGCGGCGGTACGATCCGCCGGCCTTCCGTCAACCGGCTACTTGATGCCGAGTGCGCAAGCGATGGAGGTCGCGCGCTCCCGCAGAGGGTCACGACCGCTCGTCGGTGTCGTGTGGCGCAGCGAGATGCGCTCGCCGGTCCGCGACATCCACTACCTGACGGTGGCCGATCTCGCACACCTGCTCCCCGCCGACGTCGATGTCGCCTGTCTGCAGCACGACGTCGAGGATGACGAGCTCGCCGCCCTGCGCGGGATTGTTCGCGGCGAGCTCATCGATCTTGCCGACCTCGACCTGAGGAACGACTTCGATACGGCGGCCGCCGTCGTCTCGACCTGTGACGTCGTCGTCGGCATCGGCACGACGATCGTCGAGCTCGCCGGAGCTGTCGGCACGGCGACCGTGATGATGCAGCCGACCCACTTCGGGACGTGGCGGGCCCGCCCCGACACCGACACCGACTACTGGCATCGGAGCGTCGTCGTGGCGAAGGTGGAGCGGCCGTGGGACACCGGTGCCCTGATCGCGAAGGCAAGACGACAGCTCGACACCCGCCTCGCCGAGCAGCGCCATGCCGAGGTCGGGACGATCCGACGCTGACCTCCGCCGGGTCGCCGACGCAGCCGGGCCGCGACGTCAGCGTACGACGCCGTGTGGTCCCGCAGAGCTGAGCGTCTCACACGATGGGCGGTCGGCCCTGCCTCGTCATGATGGCGGCGGTTCGCCACGACATCGGGTGACGCGGCCCGAGCGGCGCACGGATCCCGTCGATCGTGCCTGCCAAGTGGGACCGGACCGTCGAAGGTCGACCTCGCGCCCGCACGGCGGTGATCAGGGTCCAGATCGCGACGTAGGTGATCGCCAGCGGCCAGGGTAGCGATCGATGCGCCAGCCAGACCCGGTTCCGCGCCGTCCGTTCGACGAAGGAGGGGTGGCGTGCGGGTGAGCTTCGCGGGTGTCGCATCCTCAGCTCGGGTTCGTAGTGGACGGTCCATCCCGCATCGAGCAGGCGCCAAGCCAGGTCGGTCTCCTCGAGCGCGTAGAAGAACGGCCCGGCGAGGCCACCCACTTGCTCGAAGGCCTCGCGCCGCACGATGGACGCCCCGCCGGGGAACGAGGTCGCCTCACCGCTCGAGCGCCCGCGGAGCCTTGGCCCGTGGCGGCGGGCGCTCGCCCCGTGCTCGTCGATGATGCCGAGACCGACGACGGCGAGCTGCGGGTTGCGGGCGAAGAGGTTGCCGGCCCGCTCCAGCACGTCCGCGTCGACGAGCACGCCGTCATCATCGAGGAACAGGATTCGCTCGGCGGACGCAGCGGCGGCTCCGCGGTTGCGTCCCTCCGGGATGCCCACGTTCTCCCCGAGCTCGACGCGCACGTCGGCGTCGACCTCTTCGGGGATGGGTGCGCCGTTCCCGACGACGACGATCTCGACCGTCGCGGCCCGCTGGGCTCGGGCCGACGAGATCGCTTCGGCGATCGCCTCTGGGCGGTCGCCCATGGTGAGGATCACGACCGACGTCTCGGACACGTCCGGCACCGTAGTGCCGCGCACCCACGCTGCCGGCGGAAGTGAGCTCGCGGTCCGGACCCCGCCTCGCCGTAGCCTCACGGCGTGACGAGCGCGCCGATCGACCTCCGCGGCCCCTTCCTCTGGAACGACCCGGATGCTGTCTCGTCGGTCGACGGTCCGCTCGCCGGCACCCGTGTCGCCGTGAAGGACCTCGTGCGGCTCGCCGGTCACCCCACGACCGCCGGCACGTCGTTCGCGCGGTGGCCGGTCGCTACGGAGGACGCACCGGTGGTCGCCGCTCTCCGGGCCGCCGGGGCGCACGTCGTCGGCGCGACGAGGCTCCACGAGCTGGCGTGCGGGGTGACCGGGCTCAACCGGTCGCAGGGCACCGTCCGGAACCCCGCTGCGCCCGAGCGGGCGCCCGGCGGTTCCAGCTCGGGCTCCGCTGCGGCTGTCGCCGCGGGCCTCGCCGATCTCGCCGTCGGCACCGACACCGGCGGGTCGGTCCGCATCCCGTCGGCGTGCTGCGGCGTGGTCGGCTACAAGCCCGCTCGTGGCGTGCTGCCCCTCGACGGCGTCGTGCCGTGCGCGCCGACGCTCGACCACGTCGGCCTCCACGCCCGCTCCGTCGAGCTGATCGATCGGGCGATGTCGGCGCTCACCGGTGAGTCGTCGGCCGACCCGAGCATCGAGCGCCTCGGTGTCGCCCGGGCCGAGCTCGACGCCGCCGAGGAGCCGGTCCGCGATGCCGTGACCGCGGCGATCGAGCGGCTCGACCTCCCGACGGTCGACGTCGCGCTCCCCGATGCGGCGACGGTCGCCGAGGCCACGACCACGGTGCTGTTCGCCGAGTTCGCTCGGGTCAACGCCGACCTCACCGCCGAGCAGCGGTCGCTCCTCGGCGACGACATCCGGGGCCGGCTCGAGGCGGGGGAGGCCATCGACGCCGGGACCCACGAGGGCGCCCTCGCCCGTCTCGACGAGATCCGGAGCCACGTCGACCGATTGCTCGGCGAGGTCGACGCCATCGTCCTCCCCACGTTGCCCATCCTTCCGCCGACGCTGGAGCAGGCCGACGCCGAACCGATCGCCACCGCCCAGGCGCTCGTGCGCTTCACCCGGCTCGCCAACGCCAGCGGCCACCCGGCGATCACCGTGCCGCTCGACGCCGCGCTCCCGGTCGGGCTGCAGGTGATCGGCCCCCAGCCGGCCGTCTTCGCGGTCGCCCGAGCCGTCACTCAGGAATGAACCCGGCGCTCCGACCGGTTTCACCGGGTATGGCAAAGGCGATCTTCAACGGTGTCACGGTGGCCGAGAGCGACGACACGGTCGTCGTCGAGGGCAACCACTACTTCCCCCGCTCCGCCCTGCGCGAGGAGCTGTTCAGCCCCAACGACCGCACCTCGGTCTGCCCGTGGAAGGGCACCGCCAGCTACCTGGACGTGTCGGTCGACGGCGCGACCGGCACCGCGGCGGCCTGGTACTACCCCGAGCCGAAGGATGCGGCGGCCGAGATCAAGGACCACGTCGCCTTCTGGGGCGACGTGCGCGTCGAGGCCTGACACACCCCGGGCGTACGGTCGCAGGATGCCGACGGCGCAGCGTCCGTACATGCCGGACTACGGGGTCGAGCCCGGTCCCGATGGGCTGCTCGACTGGGCGTGGGCGCTCGCCCGGCTCCAGCGCTCCCGCAACTACTGGCTGGGCACGGCGTCCGGTGACGGCCGGCCCCACGTCCTGCCGGTGTGGGGCGTGTGGCAGACCGACCCCGACCGGTTCGTCTTCAGTTGCGGTCGCGGATCGCGCAAGGCGCGCAACCTCAGGGCGAACCCGCAGCTGGTGGTGACCACCGACGATGCGGTCGAGGTGGTGTCGGTCGAGGGGTCGGCCGTCGAGGTCGACCTCCGGCGAGCCGACGAGCTGCTGGAGCAGTACGCGTCGAAGTACGAGCGCGACGCCGATCGACGGGCCGGGCTGGTCGAGTTCCTCCGCGGGACCACCGGCTTCGAGCTGCGACCCGAGCGCGCCTTCGGGATTATCGAGCACGCCGATCAGTTCTCCCGGCGGGCGACGCGCTGGGTCTGGTGATCGTCAGGTCGTCGCGTAGCGCGAGGCGAGGTGGTCGAGGGTCTTCTCGATCGCCTCGCCGTTCTTCTTCGGGTAGCCGGCGATCTCGAGCGCCTTCGGGATGATGGCGGTCGACCAGTCGAACGACTCGGTGACGGTGGTTCCGCCCTCTGCCGGTTCGAGCTCCCACCGCCACCGGTGGCCGCCGAAGTGGCGCCAGGCGATGAGCCGGTCCTGCTCGAACTCCACGACGGTGTTGCTGATGCGGTAGGGGATCGGGCCGATCTTCATGTCCATCCCGAACTTGGAGCCCATCTCGAGGCGCTTCGACTCGCCGCGCTGGCCCTGCACCATGTCCGAGCCGTCGATCTCGGCGTGCTTCGACGGGTCCTGCAGGAGGGCGAAGATCTCCTCCGGCGGTGCGGCGACGAACTTCGTGTGGGACACGACCTGCTCTGCCATGGATGCCTACTTCCCGAGCTCGGCCCGCAGGCCGGCCTCGATGTCGGTGTGCGAGAACTCGAACCCGTGCTCGGTCAGGACCTTCGGCAGCACCCGCTGGCTCGACAGCGCCAGCGCCTCGGCCCCCTCGCTGCCGAGGATGAGCTTCAGGGCGAAGGTCGGGACCGGGAAGATCGTCGGACGACCCAACACCGAGCCGAGCGCCTTGGTGTAGTCGATGTTGCGGGCGGGGTTGGGCGCCGTGAGGTTGACCGGCCCCGCGACGTCCTGGTCGAGGAGGTAGCGGATGGCCCGGACCTCGTCGATGAGGGTGATCCAGCTCACGTACTGCTGCCCGTCGCCGATGCGCCCCCCGACGCCCAGCTTGAACGGCAGCAGCTGCTTCTTGAGCTGCCCACCCGCCGCGCTCTGGACGATGCCGGTGCGCAGGTACGCCACGCGCAGCCCGGCCTCGACCGCCGGTGCGGCCGCCGCCTCCCACTGCACGCAGACGTCGGCGAGGTAGTCGGACCCGGCCGGTGCGGTCTCGTCGACGGCGTCGTCGCCGGTCTGGCCGTAGTAGCCGATGGCCGAGCCGGACAGCAGCACCTTCGGGCCGTCGGTCAGGTCGGCCAGCGCCCGTGCGAGGGTGGTCGTCCCGTCGGTCCGGCTGTCGAGCACGGCCTGCTTGTGCGCGTCCGACCACCGCTGATCGGCGATGCCGACGCCGGCGAGGTGGACGACCGCGTCGGCGGCCGCCAGCGCGTCGGTGTCGATCTCTCCGGCGGCGGGATCCCACCGCGCGGTGTCGTCCGCGCCGGAGGCCGAGCGGACGAAACGGGTGACCTGGTGGCCGTCGGTGCGCAGGCTCTCGGTGAGCGCCGTACCGATCAGACCGGACGATCCGGTGATGGCGACGTGCACGATGTGCTCCTCGTCGTTCGGGGGGTCCGGACAGTCTGGTCCCTGTCCGGTCCCCGAGGCGATGCGAGCGACGGCACGAGCGCTGTCACTAACCTCCGGCCATGGCCGACGACACGAGCAGCGACTCGGGTACCGCTGCCGGTGACACCGGATCGCGGCGGACGATCGTCAACCTGGTCCTCCTCGGCCTCGTCGTCGCCGGCTTCGGCGCCTTCGTGGTGCAGAACACCGACAGCGCGGAGGTCAGCTGGTTGCTGTTCGACGGTGACGCCGCGCTGTGGCTCGTGATGCTCGCCTCGGCCGTCGCGGGTGCCGTGGCGACCCTGCTCACCGGCGTGCTCCTGCGCCGCCGACGGTCGGAGTGACCCGGTCGGAGCGCGAGCCCTCGCCCGTAGACTGATCGGCCGTGAGCACCCGACACCTCATCATGCTGGCCATGGTGACCGGCATGGCGATCCTCATCGCCTTCGCCGTGCAGATGGCGCTCGTCCTCTAGTGGAGAGAGCACCAGCAGTGCACCTCCGGCCGAGTTCGTCGCCGCTCCTCGCTAGCCTGACGGCGTCGATGCGAGGAGCGTGATGAGCGAGGCAGAGCAGGTCGATGTCGTCATCATCGGTGGCGGACCAGGGGGAGAGGGCGCAGCCCTCTACGGCAGTGCGGCCGGACTGAAGATCGCGGTCGTCGAGAAGGACAAGATGGGCGGGACCTGCCTCCATCGAGGCTGCATCCCCGCCAAGCGGTTGCTCGAGACCTCGGCGACGTTCCGTCACATCTCCGAGGCGAAGAAGTTCGGCATCACCGTCGGCGAGCCGTCGGTCGACATGAACGAGGCGGTCGCCGCCAAGAACCAGGTCGTCGACACCCTCCACGGTGGTCTGCGCGGCCTGCTCAAGCGGCGCAAGGCCGACGTGCACGAGGGTGTCGGCACGCTCCAGGCCGATGGCACGGTCAAGGTGCGCTACCACGACGGCGCCGAGGGCACGATCATCGCCGACAACGTCATCCTCGCCGCCGGTTCGGTGCCCCGCACGATCCCCGGCTTCGACGTCGACGGGCGGCTGGTGATGACCAGCGACGAGGTGCTCGATCTCGACTTCGTCCCGCAGCGCGCCGCGGTCATCGGCGGCGGCGCCATCGGGTGCGAGTTCGCGTCGATGTTGTCGGACCTCGGCGCCGAGGTCACGATCCTCGAGGCGCTCGATCGCATCGTGCCCGGCTGCGACACCGACGTCACCAAGGCCCTCACCAAGGCGTTCAAGAAGCGGGGCGTGCAGGTCAAGACCGGCGTGCGGGTCAACGGCCACACGCCGAAGGACGGCGGGGGCACCACGGTGCACGTCGAGGGCGCCGACGATCTCGACGTCGACCTGGTCGTCGTGTCGGTCGGTCGCCGTCCCTACAGCGAGGCGCTGCTCGCCGACGGGACCGGCGTCGAGCTCGACGAGCGCGGGTACGTGAAGGTCGATGAGTGGTGCGCCACGTCGGTGCCGGGCGTCTTCGCCATCGGCGACCTCATCCCGACCTCGCAGCTGGCCCACATCGGCTACGCCGAGGCGATGCTCGTCATCAAGCAGATCCTGGGCGAGCCGGTCACCCCGATCGACCACGACCGGGTGCCGTGGTGCATCTACTGCCACCCCGAGGTCGCCTTCGCCGGCCTCACCGAGGAGGAGGCGAAGGCCCGCGGGTTCGACGTGGTGGCCGAGAAGCACAAGTTCACGGGCAACGGACGGGCGCTGATCGTCGGCGAGACCGAGGGGCTCGTGAAGGTCATCGCCGAGCAGAACCCCGACGGCACCGCGGGGCGGATCCTCGGGGTGCACATGATGGGTCCCTGGGTCACCGAGCAGCTCGGTCAGGGGTACCTGGCCGTCAACTGGGAGGCCACCGTCGACGACGTGGCGGCCTTCATCCAGCCCCATCCCACGATGTCCGAGTTGTTCGGTGAGACCGTGCTGGGTCTGACCGGGAGAGGAATGCACTCCTGATGGCCGATATCGAGATGCCCCAGCTGGGCGAGACCGTCACCGAGGGCACCATCACCCGCTGGTTCAAGCAGGTCGGCGATCGGGTCGAGATCGACGAGACGCTGTTCGAGGTCTCGACCGACAAGGTCGACTCCGAGGTCCCGTCGCCGGCCGCCGGGTTCATCACCGAGATCGTCGCCCCCGAGGGTGAGACCGTCGACGTGGGCGAGGTCATCGCCCGCATCTCGGACTCGCCAGCGGGCGACGGCGCCGCGCCGACGCCCGAGGCCGCTCCTGCGCCCGCCCCGGCTCCGGCGCCCGCTCCGGCTCCGGCTCCCGCGCCCGCCCCCGCGCCGCCTCCGCCGCCCGCGCCGGCTCCCGCCCCTGCACCTCAACCTGAGCCTCAGCCCGCGCCGGCGGCCGCCGCCTCCGCCACCGAGGGCCGGTTGCTGTCGCCGGTCGTGCGCCGGCTCATCACCGAGCACGGCCTCGACCCCGACCGGATCGAGGGCACCGGCGTCGGCGGCAGGATCACCCGCAACGACGTCCTCAACGCGATCGACGACGACGCGAAGGCCGCCCCGGCCGCCGCGCCTGCACCCGCTGCTCCGGCGCCCGCCGCGCCGACTCCGGCCCCGGCGCCCGCACCTCCGGCTCCCGCACCTCCGGCTCCGGCACCTCCGCCCGCCCCGGCGCCCGCCCCGGCCCCGGCACCTCCGCCCGCCCCGGCGCCCGCTGCTGCGCCGGCCGTCGCCGGGGACCGCACCGTCATCGCGCCGTTCAACAACATCCGGCGTCGCACCGGCGAGCACATGGTGATGTCCCTGGCGACGTCGCCGCACGTGCTCACGGTCATGGAGGTCGACTACGAGAACGTCGATCGGGTGCGCAAGGTCCACAAGGCGGCGTTCAAGCAGGCGGAGGGGTACAGCCTCACGTACCTGCCGTTCCAGGCGCTCGCCGTCGTCGAGGCGCTGGGCGAGTTCCCCGACCTCAACGCGTCGGTCGAGGGTGATCACCTCGTCGTGCACCGCGACGTGCACCTCGGCATCGCCGTCGACCTGAACTTCGAAGGCCTCATCGTGCCGGTGGTGAAGCACGCCGACGAGAAGAACCTGCGGGGCATCACCCGCGAGATCAACGACCTCGCCGGTCGAGCCCGATCGAAGTCGCTGAACATGGACGACATCGCCGGCGGCACGTTCACGATCTCCAACAACGGCAGCTTCGGGACCCACATCACCTCGGCGATCATCAACCAGCCGCAGGTGGCGGTCCTGTCGACCGACGGGATCAGCCGCAAGCCGGTCGTGGTCGAGGACCAGTTCGGCAACGAGACCATCGCCGTCCACTCGGTCGGCTACCTCTCGCTCAGCTGGGATCACCGTGCCTTCGACGGTGGCTACGCCGCCTCGTTCCTGCGCCGGGTCAAGGAGATCATCGAGACCCGCGACTGGGAGCAGGAGATCTGACACCCGCATCGACGGGAGAGGAGCAGCGATGACCCTGCAGGTCCGGTGGTTGGGCTCGGTGCCCTACGCGGAGGCGCTCGACCTCCAGCGCGCCCTGCACGGGACGTCGCCGGCCGATCACCTCCTCCTGCTCGAGCACACGCACGTCTACACGCTCGGCGTGCGGGCCGACCTCGCCAACGTGCTCGTGCGGCCGGCCGACGTGGGCGCCGAGCTCGTGCGGGCCGACCGCGGTGGCGACGTCACCTACCACGGTCCGGGCCAGCTCGTCGGCTACCCGATCCTCACGTTGCCCGGCAAGCGCGGCGGTGGGATGGCCGACACCGTCGAGTACGTCACGGCGGTCGAGCAGCTGCTCATCGACGCGCTCGCCGAGCTGGGGCTCCCCGGGGCCGGCCGGCTCGACCGGTACCCGGGGGTGTGGGTCGATCCCGACGGGGATCGACCTCGCAAGATCGCCGCCATCGGCGTCCGGCTCACCCGAGGCCGCACCATGCACGGCTTCGCGCTCAACGTCGCTCCCGACCTCGACATGTTCGGCCACATCGTCCCGTGCGGCATCGACGACAAGCCGGTCACGTCGCTCGCCGCCGAGGGGCTCGACGTGGAGATGCGCCAGGTCGTCGACGTCGTCAGCCGGTTGGCCGGCGAGCGGTGGGGCGGCGGCGCGATCGAGCGTCACGACGTCGTGTGGAAGCACCGGGCGTCCGATCTCTCACCCTTCAGTCGAGGTCGAGGGTCCGGTGAGGTCGTCAAGGATCACGGCGCCGGGAACGTCCGCCTGACCGGCCGACTGGCCCAGGCCGGGGTGACCGAGGGGCTCCAGATCGCCACCCGCAAGCCGGAGTGGCTGCGGGTCAAGGCGAAGATGGGCTCCGAGTACCTGCAGCTCAAGCGGGTCATGCGCGACCTCGACCTCCGCACGGTGTGCGAGGAGGCCTCGTGCCCGAACATCTTCGAGTGCTGGGAAGACGGCACGGCGACCTTCATGATCAACGGCGAGCGGTGCACCCGTGCGTGCGGGTTCTGCGACGTCGACACCCGCCGGCCCGAGCCGCTCGATCCCGATGAGCCCGAGCGGGTCGCCGAGGCCGTCAGCCGGATGGGCCTCGCTCATGCCGTCGTCACCGCCGTCGCCCGCGACGACCTCGACGACGGGGGAGCGGCGGCCTTCGCCGAGACGATCCACGCCATCCGGCGCCGGACGCCGGGAGCGAAGGTCGAGGTCCTCATCCCCGACTTCCGCGGCGATGCCGACCAGCTCCGGATCGTCCTCGACGCCCGACCCGACGTGCTCAACCACAACGTGGAGTCGGTGCCGCGGCTCCAGCGGGCGGTGCGGCCGTCGGCCGGCTACGCCCGCAGCCTCGCCGTCCTCGCCCGGGGTGCCGCCGCGGGGCTGGTCACCAAGACGTCGATCATCGTCGGCATGGGCGAGACCGACGACGAGGTGCTCGCCACCCTCACCGACCTGCGCGGCGTCGGGTGCGACATCGTCACCATCGGCCAGTACCTGCGCCCGACCACCAACCACCTGCCGGTGCACCGCTGGGTCGAGCCCGCGGCCTTCGAGCGCTTCCGAGCCCACGGGATGGACGTGCTCGGGATCCCGCACGTCGAGTCCGGACCACTCACCCGGTCCAGCTACCACGCTCGGGAGTCGGCCGAACGGGCCACGAGCCCCTCCGCGGCCACCGCCTGAGGCCGAACCGGCCCGTTGTCACGGATCGTATCCGTTCGCTGACCGCGCAGCGTGCTGCCGTGGCTGGAGTCGGGACCGCGGACCGGTTACCGTCGTCAGGTCGCTGAAACCGTCGGAGGAACGCGGGTGAACCGGTTCGGCAAGCTGCTCCTGTCCTTGACCCTGGTCGCGGCCGCACTCGTGGCGTCGCCCACGACTGCGGGGGCGGTCGCCCCGTATGACGTGACGATCACCGGTTCGACCACCACGATCGAAGGGGGCACGGCGACCATCGTCCTGACTGTCACCCTCGACACGGCCTCCGATGGACTGGCCATTCCGCTGAGCCTGACGGGCTCAGCATCGGGCGCCGACTTCAACGGGCCGATACAGGTCACGGTTCCCAACGGCGACCTCTCTACCACTATCGGGTACACGATCGTCGACGATGCCGTGGCCGAGCCAAACGAGACCATCATCGTGGCGGCCGACGTCTCCGACACTGCTCGGGTCGCTTCGACAAACGGCGCCACCATCACGATCCAGGACGATCCGACCGGCACGGTCGCGATCTCCGCCACACCTCCTGCTGTGGTCGAGGGGAATCCGAGTCAGATCGACGTGACCCGCACGGGTGGAACCGAGGGCGTCCGCACTATCGACCTGTCGATCCCGGTAGTCGACCTCGCCAACGCATCCTTCCCTGGTTCGGCCAACACCGCGCAGGTCACGTTGGCCCACGGTGTAGCGAACGGATCGGTCGTATTGAGCACCGTCGGGAACAGCGACGACGATGGCGACCGCGACGTCGTCGTGTCCGCCGCAGAAGGAGCTTCACCGATCGGGTCCACAACGGTGACAGTCCAAGACGACGACGTCTCTCCGGAGTCGTTCTCGCTGACGGTCGCGCCAACCATCGGCGAGGCTGCCGCAGGTACGTTGCCGATCACCGTGAACCGGACCGGGGGCACCGGCGCTGCGGCGAACTACGAGCTGGTGTGGACCAACGGTGGCCGGGCCGACATCTCACCGTCGACCTTCACGCTCACCGGCACGAACGCCTCCCAGATCGTGAACCTCGACCCGATCGACAACCGACTCGATGACGGGGATGCGGTCATCGACATCGAGCTCCGGACGACGGTCTCTCTGAACGATCTCGCGACCGCCTCGGTCACCGTGCTCGACGACGACCTGCCCCCCGGTGTCAATGTCAGCCTCCCGCCTTCCGTGGACGAGGGCGGCCAGGCACCGATCGTGCTGACCCGCACTGGTGCCGACGGTGCTCCGCTCAACGTTTCGCTCGGGGTCACAGCACCGGGCGAACTCTCGCCGTCGAACGTGAGCAGCAGTGCCACCTACGACTTCACGTGGGCTGCCATCACCGACGCAGCGGGCACTCAGGAAACGGTCCAGCTTCAGATCCCCGACGATGGCATCTTCAACGTCGTCAACAATGTGACCGTGAGCGTGACCGGCGGAAACGTTACCGGCGCGGCCGACCCGGTTGTCGAGATCAACGACGACGAAAGCCAGCTCCGCTTCGAACCGGGCCCGTACACAGTCAGCGAGAACCAGGTCAAGTTCGCCGTCGATGTGCTCCGCGTTGGGTCGGTGGATCCAGTATCGGTCGACTACGCAATCACCGGAGTGACTGCAACGGCGGGTGAGGACTTCATCGCCGGCACGGGGACTCTGGACTGGGCCAACGGCATCACCGTCCCGCAGGAGATCGCCGTGACGATCGACGACCCTGTCGCTGACGAGGGCCCGGCGGAGACCTTCCGGATCACGCTCTCGAACCCGTCCCCCAACGCCACCATCGCAGGTACGAATCCGATCACCGTTACGATCAACCAGGCGCCCAACAGCACGCCCGTCGGTGGTCCGGACACGGCCACCACCGATGAGGCCACGCCGGTGCAGATCGACGTGCTCGACAACGACACCGACGGCAACGGTCACCAGCTCACGGTCGAGGCGGCGACCGGGACGACCTCGCTGGGCAACGGCTTCACCTGTGGCGGCACGTCGTGCACGTTCACCCCGGTGCCGGGCTTCGTGGGCTCCGACTCGTTCGTCTACCGCGCCACCGACGGCGTGGCGTTCACGCAGAACACGACGGTGACCGTCTTCGTCGGCGATGCCGAGTGCACGGTCGTCGGCACGGCCGGTGACGACGACCTGACCGGCACGCCGGGCAACGACGTCATCTGCGGCCTCGGCGGCAACGACACGCTCGACGGCCTCGGCGGCACCGACCTGTTGCGCGGCGGCCCGGGCAACGACCTCTTCATCGTCGACGGTGGCGACATCATCGAGGGCGGGAGCGGCACCGACACCGCCGACCTCACCCTCGGCTCGGGCGCCGACGTCGTCGACGTCCGCGACGGCGAGGTGGTCGTCGGCGGCGAGATCATCGAGTTCACCGACCTCGCCGAGTTCGTGATCTCCCTCGGCGGTGGCAACGACTCGGTCGAGATGACCCCGTCGCAGACCGCGATCGAGCTGGCCGGCGGCGGCGGGTTCGACCGGCTCACCTACAACTCCGGCGGCCTCACGAACGTCGTCGAGACGTCGAACACCATCACGGCCACGGGCGTCGCCCCGCTGACCTACAGCGGCATCGAGATCGTCGAGACCGACGAGAGCCGTCTCATCGGCACGACGGCCGCCGACGACGTGGTGGTCACGCGGATCTCCCAGGACCTCACGATCGACCTGCTCGGCGCCGGCGACCTCCTCGAGGTCTCCATTGGGGCGCTCGACGGGATCCTCACCATCGACGACAGCGGCAGCAGCGGCACCGACGAGCTCATCGTGATCGACGGCGACGGCGGCTCGAACATCGTCGTCGGCAGCGGGACGGTGCGGTCCGGCAGCGAGTTGATCGAACACGACGGCATCGAGGTCGTCGAGATCATCGGGCAGGGCGGCGACGACACCATCACGGTCGAGGCGCTCGGCCTCGCCGCGGCGGCGTCGACCCCGTCGGTCAAGGTCGACGGTGGCACCGGGACCGACACGCTGATCGTCGAGGCCGGCGGTCTCGACGCCTCCGTCGACGTCGCCGCCGGCATCGTCTCGGTCGCCGGTCGGGCGCCGATCGAGTTCACCCGCATCGAGTTCGTCGACGTGCGCAACGCCTCGACGGAGATCCCGGTGGCGAGCACCGCCGGCTACTGGATGATCGACAGCATCGGCACGATCTACCACTTCGGCGCGGCGGTCGACCTCGACGACGCCCCGGTCTCGGGGGCCGCCGTCGATCTCGTCCCGACCCCGGACGGCCAGGGCGTCTGGGTCCTCGACAGCAACGGCGGCGTCTACGCCATCGGCAGCGCCACGTTCTTCGGCGGTCCGGCCGGCACGGCGCTCGACCCGGGCGAGGGCTACGTGGCGATCGCCCCGACCCCGTCCGGTCAGGGCTACTGGGTCTTCACCAGCCGGGGCCGGGTCTTCACCTACGGCGACGCCTCCGACCACGGCAACCTGCTCGACCTCCCGCTGAACGGTGCGATCGTCGACGCCATCCCGACGGTGTCGGGCCTCGGGTACTGGATGCTCGGCGCCGATGGTGGCGTGTTCGCCCTGGGTGATGCCGAGTTCTTCGGCTCGACCGGCAGCCTCGTGCTGAACCAGCCGGCGGTCGGTCTCGTGCCCGACCCGGACGGCGTGGGCTACTGGTTCGTGGCCACCGACGGCGGCGTGTTCGCCTTCGATGCCGACTTCCTCGGCTCGATGGGCTCGACACCGCTCAACCAGCCGGTCAACGGCATGATCCCCTACGGCGACGGCTACCTCCTGGTGGCCTCCGACGGCGGCGTGTTCGTGTTCTCCGACCTGCCGTTCGTGGGCAGCCTCGGTGGCAACCCGCCGCCCAACCCGGTCGTCGGCATCGCCGCCCCCGTCTCGCCCTGACCGACCTCGATACCCGACCGTTCGTAGCTACAATGGCGCCATGAATGTAGCTGCAAAGCGGTCGGAGGTCGGGATCCGTGAGCTCAAGAACGGGCTCAGCAAGTACATCGAACGGGTCCGCTCGGGCGAAGAGGTCATCGTCACCGACCGGGGTCGCCCTGTGGCACGACTCTCGGGCCTCGACGCGTCGGAGGATCGCCTTGCCGAGCTCGTCGCTGCGGGCGTCGTCCGTCCTCCGACCTCGCACCGTCGACACGTCCCGACCGAGCGCATCCGAGCGGCGGGCACCGTCAGCGATCTGGTCGCCGAACAGCGTCGCTGACCTCGGCGATGATCACCTACGTCGACACCTCGACGTTGATGAAGCTGATCGTCGAGGAGGAAGGGTCGGATCGAGCCGGCATCGTGTGGTCGGCCGCAGACCGTTTGGCTTCGATCTCCCTCGTCGTGGTCGAGGCGAGGGCAGCGCTCGCTGCTGCGACACGGGCGCAACGGCTCACCGCAGCGCAGCATCGAACTGCGAAGCGCACACTCACCGCCCTCGTCGAAGAGCTCCATCTCGTCGACCCGACCGACGAGGTGATCAGCGATGCCGCCGATCTCGCGGAGGCCGAAGCACTCCGTGGGTACGACGCCGTGCACCTCGCTGCGGCGCTGATCGTTGGTGCCGAGGTGTTGACGAGTGCCGACACTGCCCTGTGTGCCGCGGCAGCGCGTCGAAACGTCCACGTGGCGAATCCGCTGTCCGCCTGACGCTCCCGTGACGTCCGGCCGGGCGGGCCTACTGGACCCAGGCGGTGCGGCGGCGCTGGTGGAGGAAGCCGAGCAGCACGAGCCCGTGGGCGGCGGCCGCGGCGATCAGGATCGGCACGAGCAGGCCGGTGCCGCCGTCGTCGCCCCCGTCGTTCGAGATGGGCGTGATGGCCAGCTCGGTGACCGGCTCGGTCGTGGTGGGTTCGACCGGGTCGCCCTCGGTCGACGGTGGGCCGGAGGTCGTCGGGTCGAGCGGCACGGTGTCGAGCGTCGTGGTCGTCTCGTCGGCCACGTCGGCGGTGACGGTGGGCTGGGGCGAGGTCGTGGCGGTGGTGGGCTGCGGGCGCGGCGTCGGCGACGGTGACGGGGAGCTCGGTGCCTCGGTCGTGCCGACCGGCTGGACGGTGGTCGTCGAGGCGTCGGCTGCGGTGGTCGAGGTCGCCGCCGGCGTGGTGGTCGACGAGGTCGGGACCTGGTCGCAGCGCGAGCCCGTCGTGACCTGACCGTCGACCACGCAGACCCGGAGCCGTTCGGTCGTCGTGGTCGCACCGGGTTCGGTGGTCGTGGTGGTCGTGGCCTCGGTCGTGGTGGTCGTCGCCGCGGTTGTCGTGGTGGTCGGCTCGGTCGTCGTCGTGGTGGTCGGCGGCGCGGTGGTGGTCGTCGGTTCGGTGGTCGTCGTCGTCACCTCGTCGGCGACGGCCGGTGAGGTGGCCAGGAGCGCGAGGAGGACGACCACCACCCCTGCAGGAGCCACGGAACGACGCCACCTCGCCACGTTGGGCGAGCCTACGGGCCGGGGCACGGGCGGACCAGAGGAGAAGGACGACAGGGCGTGGTCACCGCCGGACTCAGTCGTCGAAGGCGGGGGCGTGACCGGTGGCCGCACCGGCGCTCACCGGCTCGCGACCGCCAGACTCTGCGCCCTGGAGGACCGTCCACGTCGCCACGGCCCCGACGATCACGAGGCCGGCGACGATCGGTGCGACGAGGAACAGCAAGCCGTTGTTGCCGCCGTCGATGTCGCGGGCCGCGACCTCGCCGCCGATGTCGGCTCGCTGGAGCCCGCCGTCGCCGTCCTCGCCCTCGGGCGCGTCGGCGCTGCCCTCGAACTCGGCTTGGGGCACCGGATCGGAACCCCCGTCGACCGTTCCCTCGTCGACGGCTCCGTCGTCGACCGCGCCGTCGTCGTCTCCGCCGCCCACGTCGCCCAGGTCGATCCGGCCGGCCTCGGACCGGTTGATGTCCTGGTCCGACAGGCTCGGTGCCTCGGTCGTCGCCGGCGCGGCCGGAGCCTCCTCGGCGGTGGTCGGCGGAGCGGTCGGGGCCGGCGGGGCGGTGGTGGCCGGCGGTGGGGTCGTCGTGACCGGAGGCGGGGTGGTGGTGACCGGGGGCGGGGTCGTCGTGACCGGAGGCGGTGGGGTGGTCGGGGGCGCCACGGTGGTGGTCGGGGCGGTCGTCGTGGGTGCCGTGGTGGGGGGCGTCGTCGGGGGCGCCGTGGTCGCCGTGGTGGTGGTCGTGGCACCGCTGCAGTCGAAGACACCGGGCAGGACCTCGACGCATCCGTCGTCCTGCGCATGGGCTGCGGACGCCCCGACGAGCACCAGTCCGAGCAGCGATCCGAGCGCGACGAGCGCGGCGGTGAGAGCGCGTCGTCGGAGGGGGACCATGTGACAGCACACTACGTGTGAACCCGTGTGGTTACCAGGCACCGGAGGACGCTTCGCGTGGTCGAGATGTGTACCGTCAGCGGTGTGAACGGTGACGACCTGCTGCTCGATCGCATCGCCCGCGTCCGGGCGCAGATGGCGTCGCGAAACGTTGACGCGCTGTTGCTCTCCGTGGGTGCCGATCTGCCGTACCTGACCGGCTACACGGCCATGCCGCTCGAGCGCCTGACCATGCTCGTGCTGCCGCTCGAGGGCGAGGCGACGCTGCTCGTCCCCGGCCTCGAGGCGGCCCGGGTCGACGAGCGCCCGGCCGTCTTCACGATGGAGACCTGGGGCGAGACCGACGATCCGATCGAGCGCGTCGACCGGCTCCTCGGCGGCGCCCGGCGAGCTGCGATCGGCGACCAGACCTGGGCCCAGTTCCTGGTGGCGCTCCTGCAGCAGCGCTCCTCGCTCGAGCTGGTCCGGGGCAGCGAGGTGACCGCGCCGGTCCGCATGCGCAAGGACGCCGCCGAGGTCGAGGCCCTCGCCGCCGCGGCGGCCGCCGCCGACGCCGTGCAGCAGCAGCTCCGCGACGGGACGATCCCGCTCGCCGGCCGTCGCGAGGCCGACGTGGCGGCCGACATCGCCCGAGCGCTCCTCGACGCCGGCCACGACGTCGTGAACTTCACCATCGTCGCCTCGGGTCCCAACGCGGCGAGCCCCCACCACCACGCGGGCGACCGCGTCATCCAGACCGGCGAGAACGTGCTCTTCGACATCGGCGGCACGCGGCGTGACTACTGCTCCGACATCACACGCTGCGTGCACCTCGGCGAGCCGCCGGCGGGCTTCGCCGAGCTCTACGACGTGCTCCACGCCGCGCAGGCCGCCGGCGTCGCCGCGGCGACGGTCGGCACCCCCGCCCAGGACGTCGATCGCGCCTGCCGGCAGGTCATCGACGACGCCGGCTACGGCGAGTACTTCATCCATCGCACCGGCCACGGCATCGGGATCGACGCTCACGAGGACCCCTACATCGTCGAGGGCAACGAGCTCCCGCTCGAGGTCGGTCACGCCTTCTCGGTCGAGCCGGGGATCTACGTGCCCGACACCTGGGGTGCCCGGCTCGAGGACATCGTCGTCGTGACCGAGGACGGGCCTCGGGCGCTCAACCAGGTCGACCACGGCCTGGCGGTGATCTGACGGCGTCCGATGGTCAGCCTCGACGCCGCGACCGTCCTGCTCCAGTGGTCGGCCGGCGGCCTGTTCTTCCTCTGGATCACCACCCGCCACCGCACCGTCTCGCTCGGCTACGGCTGGCTGATGCGTGGCGTCTACCTCGTGTTCGCCGGGATCGCCCTCTGGGCCGGCCTGGCCTACGACACGATCGTGCTGCGCGAGGTCGCCACGTTCGCCATGATGGCCGTGACGCTCGTGGCGCTCGTCCTGTCGATCGTGTGGCGGTCGGCCGGGGTGAGCGGCGCCCGCGCCGAGCACGACCGCCGCTCCGCCCGCGTCGCCGAGATGACCGGCATCGAGCGCACGGTCACGGCCACCCGCGACGACGAGCGCCCGGCCACGCCGGAGTTCCCGCCCGTCCTCGACCTCGTCGCGGCGCTCATCGGGTTGGCCGGTGTGCTCGCCGCCGCCTTCGAGTCCGGTGACGTCGCGCTCGCCATCCCCCGCCTGCTCGCCGGAGCGTTGTTCCTCGGCGCGGTCAGCGACGCCATGCTCCTCGGGCACTGGTACCTGGTGCAGCCCGGGCTCGAGCGCGGCCCGCTCATCGAACTGGTCAAGTGGACCGGCTGGATCTGGCCCTTCGAGGTCGCCTTCCTCCTGCTGCCCACCGGGATGATCTCCGTGCTCAACGGCACGATCGACGACGCCTACGGCGGCATGCTCGGCTGGTTCTGGGTGGCGTGCGCGGTGTTCACCATCGGCCTCGTGTTCGTCACGATGGCGGCGCTGCGCGAGCGCTACTACTCGGCGGTGATGGCCGCCACCGGCCTGCTCTACCTGGCGATCCTCACGGCGTTCGGGACCGACCTGGTGGCCCGGGCGATCCTTGCCTGAGCGGCTCCCGGCGGGGTTCGTCGCGCCGATGCTCGCCACGGCGGGCGAGGCGCCGGCCGGCGACGGCTGGTGGGCCGAGATCAAGTGGGACGGCATCCGGGGGGTGTTGCGGGTCGACGCCGACGGCTGGCGGATCTGGACCCGCAACGGCAACGAGCGGTCGGTGGCCTGGCCCGAGCTCGCCGGGCTGGCCGAGCAGCTCGCCGAGGTCGGCGCCGTGCTCGACGGGGAGCTGGTGGTCTTCGAGGACGGTCGTCCCAGCTTCGGCTCGATCCAGCACAGGATGCACGTGACCAACGCCGCCGATGCCCACCGGCTGGCGGGCGAGCGGCCCGTCACGTACCTGCTCTTCGACCTGCTCGAGCTCGGCGGGCACGACACCACCGGGCTCCCGCTCTCCGAGCGCCGCCGCCTCCTGGAATCGCTCGAGCTCGACGGGCCGTCGTGGCGGGTGTCGCCGATCAGCGACGGGGTCGACGACCTCCTCGCCGCCGCCGACGCACAGGGCCTGGAGGGCATCGTCGCGAAGCGGGCCACGAGCACCTACCGCCCGGGTCGCCGCAGCCCCGACTGGGTGAAGGTCAAGGTCGATCGCCGGGACCACTTCGTCGTCGGCGGCTGGTTCGGCGGCACGGGCCGGCGCATCGACTCGATCGGTGCGCTGGCGCTCGGCCAGCCGGTCGACGACGCCGATCCGGGCCGGCTCCGCTACGTCGGGCGGGTCGGGACCGGGTTCTCCGACGCCGTGCTCGCCGACCTGCGCCGCCGCCTCGACGAGCTCGCCGACGTCAGCCCCTTCGTCGAGGGCGCCCCCGGTCCGGATCTGCACCCGGTCCGAGCGGAGCTGGTCGCCGAGGTTCGCTACGCTGAGTGGACGAACGAGGGGTTGTTGCGACACCCCGTGTTCCTCGGCCTGGGCGACGCGACGACCGACGCTCCCGAGGAGTGAGCGACGAGCGGAGACGACGATGCCGAGAGCGGTGTGGAACGGGGCCATCAGCTTCGGGCTGGTGACCATCCCGGTGAAGCTCTACAACGCCGTGTCGCGCAAGTCGGTGCGGTTCAACCAGATCGACGACCGGACCAGCGCCCGCGTGAAGTACCAGAAGGTCTCGGCCGACACCGGCGAGGAGGTCCCCAGCGAGCACATCGTGCGGGCCTGGGAGTTCGCCAAGGGGCAGTACGTCGTCGTCGACGACGACGAGCTCGCCGCGCTCGCGCCGAAGGGTGGCAAGGCGATCAGCATCGAGGCGTTCGTCCCGCTCGACCAGATCGACCCGGTCCTGTGGGACAGCTCCCACTACGCGGCGCCCGACCCGGGCTTCGAGAAGGCGTACGCGCTGTTGCTGCGGGCGCTCGAGCGCTCCGGCCGCGTCGCCGTGGCCGAGTTCGTCCGCGGCGGCAAGCAGTACCTCGCCGCCATCCGACCCAACGCCGGCAAGCTCGACGTCTGCACGATGGTGTGGGCCGACGAGGTGGTCGACAGCGGATCGATCGAGGGCCTCGACGTCGTCTCCGACGTCGAGATCTCCGACGCCGAGCTCGCCATGGCCGACCAGCTGATCGAGCAGCTCATCGGCGACTTCGACCACGGCGCCTACCGCGACTCCTACCGTGAGGAGGTCGTCGCGCTGCTGCAGCGCAAGGCCGCCGGCGAGGAGATCGTCGCCCCGACGGCCAGCGCCGTCGACGACGAGAAGGTCGTCGACCTCCTCGCCGCGCTCGAGGCGAGCGTCGCCGCAGCCAAGGCATCCCGCGCCGGGGAGGATGCGGGCGAGGAGGCCGCACCGGCGGCGAAGCCCCGCAAGGCCAAGAAGGCGACGGCCAAGAAGTCCTCGGCGAAGAAGCGAGCGGCGAAGAAGACCGCCGCCAAGCGAGCCGCGGCGCGCAAGGCGTCCTGAGTCGACGGTGGCCGAGGCGACGTTCGTCGACATCGGCGGTCGGCAGCTCCGGCTGACCAACCTCGACAAGGTCCTCTACCCGGAGACGGGCACCACCAAGGCCGAGGTCATCGACTACTACGCCCGGATCGCGCCGGTCATGGTCCCGCACGTCGCCGACCGACCGCTCACGCTGCGGCGCTGGCCCAACGGCGTCGAGGCCGACGCCTTCTTCGAGAAGAACTGCCCCAAGCACGCCCCGGACTGGATGCCCCGTCACGACGGCCCGGGCGACGTCCGCTCGTGCAGCTTCGACGAGCCCGCTGCGCTCGCGTGGGCGGGCAACCAGGCGGCGCTGGAGATCCACGCCACGATGTCGCGCGCGAGCGCGCTCGACGAGCCCATCACCCTGGTGCTCGACCTCGACCCCGGGCCGCCGGCCGACGCGCTCACCTGCGCACGGGTGGCGCTGCTCATCCGCGACGTGCTCGACCACCTCGACCTCGTGGCCGTGCCGAAGACGTCCGGCTCGAAGGGACTGCAGCTCTACGTGCCGCTCAACGGCGGCGCCGACTTCGAATCCACGTCGTCGTTCGCGCTCGCGCTCGGTCAGCTGCTGGAGCGCCAGCACCCCGATCTCGTGCTCACCGACATGACCCGAGCGCTCCGGCCGGGCAAGGTCCTCGTCGACTGGAGCCAGAACTCGTTCCACAAGACGACGATCGCCCCGTACTCGCTGCGGGGCCGGGCCCGCCCGACCGTGTCGACCCCGGTCGGCTGGGACGAGCTGGAGGCCGCGAGCTCGCTGGCCGACCTGACCTTCGAGACCGCCGACGTCCTCGCCCGGGTGGAGGACCACGGCGACCTGTTCGCCGACGTGCTCGAGCTGCGGCAGACCGTGCCCGCGAGGCAGGGCTAGCCCGAGGCGGTCGCTCCCGGTGCGACGTCGAGCTCGACGCCGCGCACCGCGACCCGCACCGAGGCGTCGTTGGCGTGGTCGGCCGTGATCTCGATCGCGTCGCCGGTGATGCGGACCCGCAGCCCGAGCCCCCGCCACCGCACCGGGTAGGACAGGCCCGACCACGCCGCAGGGAGCTGGGGGTCGATCGTGAGCCGGTCGCCATCGACGTCCAGGCCGCCGAAGCCGTTCACCGCGAGCTGATAGGTGCCACCGCAGGCCGCGGTGTGGATGCCGCCGATGAAGGTGCCGCCCACCACCGCGTGCGCGGTGTTGAGGAGGTCGACCATCGCCGTGCGGCGGAAGTGGTCGTGGGCCCGCTCGATCTCGCCGATGCGGACCGCGACCATCCCGTGGGCGGCGTGGCTGAGGGTCGAACCGTGGGCGCAGCGGGGCTCGTAGTACTCGTAGTTGGCCCGGGCGACGTCGTCGCCGAAGGCGTCGGCCTGCTGCCAGAGGAGCATCACCACGTCGGGCTGCTTCGACACCTGCGTGGCGACGGCGACGCCGTTGGGCCAGCCCCAGTACTCACCGGGGTCGAGCAGCCGGGAGCGGACCTCGTCGGGCCGAACGTCCTCCAGCTCGAAGAAGCCGGCGAACTGCTCGATCAGATCGGTGTCATCGTCGGGCTGGGGGAGGAGCATCCGGTCGCGGACGCGACGCCAGCCGTCGACCTCCTCGGGTCGCAGCCCGATCCGGTCGGTCAGCTCGGCGAGCGCGTCCGGGTGGTCCGCAGTCAGCCGCTCGTGGGTCTCGACGGCGAACGCGAGCGCCTTGCGCACCTGGTGGTTGGTGAAGGCGTTGTCGTCGACGTTCTCGTGCCACTCGTCGGGCCCGAGGAGCCGGATGCAGTGGTAGACCCCCCGCCACTCGTCGTAGCGCACGAACGAGTGGAGGAAGCGGGCCACCTCGAACGCGAGCTCGGCGCCGTGGTCGACGAGGAAGCGCTCGTCGCTGGTGACGTCGAGGTAGCGCTCGATCATCGTCACGACGTCGGGCGCGACGTGCATCTGCCAGTCGTTGAAGTGGTTCCGGATGGGCCGCCCGGTCAGCACGTCGGTGAAGAAGACGTCGGGGCACAGCTCGTCGCCGGTGTCGCCGGAGATCCAGGCGAAGAACGCGCCGTCGTAGCCGAGGCGGGCGGCCTTGCGCCGGGCACCGTCGAGGGTCCGGTGGCGGTAGACCAGCGTCGAGCGGGCGATCTCGGGTTCGGTGAAGAGGAACGCCGGGAGGTTGTAGACCTCCTGGTCCCAGAACGCCGCCCCCTGGTAGGCCTGGCACGACAGACCCCGAGCCCCGATGGGCAGCCGATCGGTGTGGGCGGGCGTGCAGATCCGGTTGTGATAAGCGCTGAAGCGCAGCCCCACCTGATCGGCGACGTCGCCCTCGACGGTCACGTCCATCGCCGCCCAGATCTCTGCCCAGCGGGCGGCGCTCGCCTCGGCCCGCTCGTCGTAGCCGGCCGCGCCCGCCCGACGCCTGGCCTCGGCCGACGGATCGTCGACGTCGTTCGACGACACGACCGCCGCCGTCGTCTCGATGACGATCTCCCCGCCGGCCGGGACGGTCACCGCACCCGTCGGCCCGACGACCCGGGCGGCGACGGCGACCTCGACGCCGCTCTCGACCGTGGTCCCCGTGGCCGTCAGCACGGTGTCGTCCGCAGCGAGGTGCACGTCGGGCAGGTGCTCGCCGTTGAGGCTCCAGATCCGATCGTCGATGCGGGCGTCGACCTCGACGGTCACCTCGGCGTCGGCGCGCAGCGTCCAGCGCTGGGCGAGGACGTGGAGATCGTCGGCGCTGGCGAATCGCTCCACCTCGACGACGAGCTCGGCCTCGTCGACACGGCTCCGGAACCGGGCGCCGAACGTCCCCGTGCGCAGATCGAGCGAGGTCTCGACCTCGGGAGCCGATCGGGCGGCGAGCGTCTCGCCGTCGACGACGGCGGCGACGAACAGCGGGTTCGGCGCCGTGGTGAGCTCGCGCCAGTGGCCGTCGGCGCAGTCGTAGGTGTCGGACACGACCAGGGCGACGAACTCGTCGGGACCCTGCTCGGGGGTGGTGCCGCGGTACCCGAGGTAGCCGTTGCCGCAGAGGAAGTTGGAGCCCGCGGCGACGGATCGGTCGGGGTCCCAGCCACGCTCGACGAGCAGCCAGCCGGCCTCGTCGCAGGTGAGGCCGGGGCCGAGGGGGACGCTCACGGCCGCGGGGCGAGGAGCTCGCCGAGGTCGCTCACCACGACGGTGGCGCCGTGATCGAGCAGCGCCTGCCGGCCGGCACCGCGATCGACGCCGATCACGTCGACGAACGCCCCAGCCGCCCCGGACTCGACACCCGAGATGGCGTCCTCGACCATCGCGGCCCGAGCGGGCTCGACACCGAGCCGGCGGGCGCAGTCGAGGTAGGTGTCCGGTGCCGGCTTGCCGGCCAGACCGCGTTCGGCCCGGTCGTCGCCGTCGAGGATGTCGTCGAAGCGATCGAGCAGCTCGACGCCGCCGAGCACGAATCTGGCGTTGCGCGACGAGGACACGAGGCCGGTCGCGATGCCGGCGGCGCGCAACCGCTCGATGAGCTCGACGGACGTGGGAAACACCTGCGCGCCGTCGGCGGCGAGGACCGCCCGGAAGAGCTCGTTCTTGCGGTTGCCGAGCCCGGCGATCGTCTCGGCGTCGGGGGGGTCCTCCGGCGTGCCCTCGGGGAGCGAGATCCCCCGGGACTCGAGGAAGGTGCGGACGCCGTCGTACCGGGGCTTGCCGTCGACGTGGGCGAGGTAGTCGGCCTCCTCGAAGGGGACGAACTCGGTGCCGTCGGCCTCGGCCCGGCGGCGGAGCTCGTCATCGAAGAGCTGCTTCCAGGCCGTGGAGTGCACGGAGGCCGTGTCGGTGATCACGCCGTCGAGATCGAAGATCACGGCGTCGACGTGGCCGTCGAAGAGGTCGGGGAGCGGTGGCTGCGTCATGACGAGGCGGACCGTAGCAACCGTCGGCGCCGGTCGGAACGGCACCGCTGCGCCGACGGACTTAGGCTCACGCCCGTGCTGACCTTCGCTGATCCCCTGCTGTACGCCCGCGGCGCCTTCGGTGAGCAGCGGGCGGTGTACTGCGACGGCGTCGAGCGGACCTTCGCCGAGCTCGTCGATCGCATCGCCCGTCTCGCCGCTGCGCTCGCGGCCCGGACCGAGCCGGGCGACCGCATCGCGCTGTGGGCGCTCAACTCCGACCGCTATCTCGAGGCCTACTTCGCGGTGCCGATCGCCGGCCGCGTCCTCGTGCCGCTCAACACCCGCTGGGCCGAGCCGGAGCTGATCGACTCGCTGAAGGACTCGGGCAGCCGCCTGCTCCTGACCGACCGCGATCCGGGTGGTCTCGCCGACGTCGTCGACGACGTCCTCCGGATCCCCGACGACCACGATGCGCTCATCGACTCGATCCCCGAGGGTGGCGGCGTCGACCTGGCGGCGCCTCGCAGCGGCGACGACCTCGCGGGGCTGTTCTACACCGGGGGGACCACGGGTCGCTCGAAGGGGGTGATGCTCACCCACGGCAACATCGTCGCCAACGCGTTCCACATCCAGATCGTCACGCCGCTGGGTCCCGGCGATCGGTACCTCCTCGCCGCGCCGATGTTCCACGCCGCCGGCGCCGTGTCGGTCCTCCAGAGCATCTGGCGCGGGGCGACGCAGGTCATCCAGCCGGCCTTCACCCCGGCCGGCGCGCTCGACCTCATCCAGGAGCAGCAGATCACCGCGACGCTGCTCGTGCCGACGATGATCGCGGCGATGGTCGAGGAGCAGTTCGCCCGGCCCCGCGAGGTCTCGACCGTGCGATGGCTGAGCCACGGCGCCTCGCCGATCGCCGCCGAGGTGCTGCGCCGCGCGACCCAGGCCTTCCCGACCACCGAGTTCCTCCACGTCTACGGGGCGACGGAGACGGCGCCGCTGCTCACCGGCCTCCCGCACGAGGAGCAGCTGATCGACGTGCCGCTCGGTCGCTCGGTGGGGCGGGCGATCATGGGCGTCGGCGTGCGAGTCGTCGACGCCGAGGGCAACGACCTGCCGACCGGTGAGATCGGCGAGGTCATCGCCCGGGGGCCGAACGTGATGCTGGGCTACTGGCAGCGTCCCGAGGAGACCGAGCGGGCGTTGCGCGACGGGTGGTACTGGACCGGCGACGTCGGTCGCCTCGACGCCGAGGGTCACCTCTTCCTCCACGACCGCTCGAAGGACATGATCATCAGCGGCGGCGAGAACGTCTACTGCACCGAGGTCGAGGACGCGATCTACAGCCATCCGAAGGTGCTCGAGGCCACCGTGTTCGGCGTGCCGAGCGAGCAGTGGGGCGAGACGGTGCACGCCGTCGTCGTCCGCCGGGACGACTCGCTCACCGAGGACGAGCTCATCGAGCACTGCCGCGGTCAGATCGCCGGCTACAAGGTCCCGCGCTCGGTGGAGTTCCGCGTCGATCCGCTGCCCGTGTCCGGTCCGGGCAAGGTCCTCAAGCGCGAGCTGCGCGCTCCGTACTGGGAGGGGCACGACCGGGGGATCTCGTGACGGAGGCCGTCTTCGATCCGCGGGCGATGTACGACGACGACGCCGCGGCGCAGCTCCTGGGGATCGAGTTGGTGGAGGTCGGCGAGGGCACCGCGGTCACGCGGATGAGCGTCCGGCCGGACATGGTGAACGGCCACGACGTCTGCCACGGCGGGGTGATCTTCACGCTCGCCGACACCGCCTTCGCATACGCGTGCAACAGCTACGGCCCCGTGACCTTCGCCGCCGGAGCCTCGATCGAGTTCCTGGCGCCCGGCCGTGGCGGGGCGGTCCTGACCGCGACCGCCCACGAGAGCTACCGGCAGGGCAAGAACGGGCACTACGACGTCGAGGTCGTCGACGACGACGGAACCACGCTGGCCCTCTTCCGAGGACGGTCCCGCACGGTCAGCTGAGCCCTCATTGACGATACGTATCGTATCGTTTATTGTCGGCCTCAATGAACGTGCTCCCGAGGCGCCGGCGCGGCGTCGTCTGATGCGGGCCTGGGTGGTCCGCCGCCCCGGCGGTCCCGAGGTGCTCGAGCTCGAGGAGGTGCCCGATCCGGTCGCGGGGCCGGGATGGGTCCACCTCGCGGTCGAGTCCTTCGGGCTCAACCGGGCAGAGGCGGTGACGAGGGCGGGCGGCTCCGGCGACGCGGTGATGTTCCCCCGGATCCTCGGCATCGAGTGCGTCGGGACGGTCCTCGGCGCTCCCGGTGGCGAGGTGGCGGTCGGGTCGCGCGTGGCCGCGGTGATGGGCGGCATGGGCCGGGCGTTCGACGGCTCGTACGCCGAGCAGGCCGTGGTCCCGGCAGCGCAGGTCATGCCCGTGTCCAGCGCGCTGACGCCCGAGGAGCTCGGTGCGATCCCCGAGACGTTCCTCACCGCCTGGGGTTGCCTCCACGAGGCCCTGGAGGTGCGGCCCGGTGCGCGGGTCGTGGTGCGACCCGGGGCGTCGGCCCTCGGTCGGGCCGTGACCCAGATCGTGACCGATCTCGGCGGCGACGTGATCGGCGTGACGAGATCGGCACACAAGGCCGACGTGCTCCGCGCCTCCGGCATGCGGGAGGTGATCGTGTCCGACGGTGACGTCGCACCTCGCGTCCGCGAGCTGTGGCCGGATGGCGCGACGGGCGTGATCGACACCGTGACGAGCAGCGCGACCATCCGGGACGACCTCGCCATGCGCGCCCGCGGCGGCCGCGTCTGCATCGCCGGATCGCTGGCGGCGAGCAGCGGCGACGGGGGACCGGGCAGGTCGGTCGCCGCGGCGTTGGTCCGTCCCTCGGTGCGTCGCTACTCCAGCGAGCAGCTCGCGGCCGCGACCCACTCCGCGGCGCTGGCCGCCATCGTCGAACGGGTCGAGTCGGGACGGTACGACCCGGGTATCGATCGGGTGATCGGCTTCGACGAGGTGGCCGACGCACACGCCGCCATCGACGCGAGTCGCTACTGCGGCAAGGTGGTGGTGGCGACGGACTGATGCGGTGCTGCGGCCGAGTGCACGACCGCCGAGTCGCGCAGGTCGATCGTCGGCCCGGCGGCGGCTCGTCGGCGCCGTCGACCCGGGCCGATCGTGCGCCGGACCCGCCAGATGCCGATGCCGCCGGCGACGAGCGCCAACACGACTGCCGCCGCGAAGCCGGCGACCGCTGCGGCAGCGCCGACGCCGACGGCGAGCCCGACCGCGAAGCCGATGACGAGGGTGACGATCGCCGTCAGCGTGAGACGTCGCCGCCTCCGTCCCTGCGTCGCCGCGTCGCCGAGCAGCAGGCGAGCGCTGGCCCGATCGGCCAGCGGTGGCACGAGCAGGTGCGCGAGCCAGACGATCGAGTCGGGGAGCCGTCGGCCCCGACTGGTCTCGACGTTCCACAGCACCATGTTCTTGGCGACGGCGGCCAGCTCGGTGAACTCCTCGACCAGAGCTTCGTCGGCCGGGAGCCGCTCGGCGCCCACCGCATGGCCCCCGACCGCGCGCAGCACCGCCGCCCGATCGTTCTCGTCGAGCTGGTCGTTCTCATCGAGCTCGTCGGCGAGGATCTCCCACTGGCGCGCCGCGATCAGGGCGTCGCGGATCGCCGCCACCGAGGCGGTCGCCGCGCTGGTGTCCTCGACGCAGAGCGCTCGGCACTCGTCGAGGATCGCCGTGCGCCGTCGCTCGTCGAGCACCTGATCGGCCAGCCACGGGAGGTGCGAACCGCTGATCGCCCTCTCGATCGCCCGGAACAGCTCGGCCGGGTCGTCGAAGTCGGCGCTGAGGCGCTCCGGCCGCACGAGCAGGTCGACGAGCGTCGGCACCGCGTCGAGACGACCCCACATCCAGTCGTTGCGTCGCCAGTCGTCGACGAGGAAGGCCGAGAAGTTCGCGAGCTCGTTGCCGGCCAGCTTGAGGTCGACGTGGATGCCGCGCGGCTCGTCGTCCTTGGCGTCCGGGTCCCAGGCCGCGCCCACCTCCCGAGCGGCATCGTTCAACGCGGTGAAGGCCGGTGCGACCGGCGTCCGGTTGGCGGCGGAGAGGCGCACGAACTCGACGGGCCGCTTCGACCCCCGCGAGGTGGCGAGCTCGGCGAAGCCAGCGATCTCCAGCGACACGAGGAGATCGACGACCGCCTCCTCGCGCCGCTCGGAGGTCAGCCACGGCGGCGCGCTGCGGCTCGGGCCCATGAGCGCACGGTGCAGGAGCCACGGCCCGGCAGCCTCGTGAACGTCGCCGGTCGCCGCCGCGATGAGCCCGCCCGGTCCGGGGGTCGCTCCGTCGTCGCCCGTCCCGGCCACGCTGGCCGCCAACTCGATCGTGGTCGGGACGAGCACGCTGTCGAGCAGCACGGCGCGCAGGTCCCGCCGCGGCGCATCGACGGGACCGGCTTCGGATGTCGCGAACCGCTCGGGAACGCGGTCGAGGGTGGTGCCGACGAGCTCGGCGAGCCTGGCGTCGACCTCGGAGCACGGTCCGACGGCCGCGTCGACGTCGGCGAGGACGATGGTGGCGAGCTCGTCGATCGAGGCGAGCACCGCCTGGCGCGCCTCGGCACGAGGGTCCCCGGCGTCGTCGTGGCCGTCGCAGAGCGCCCGCTCGAGTCGTCCGGCCAGCTCCTCGTCGACCGAGCAGACCCGGTCGATGTGCTCGGTCGCGATGCGGACGATCACGGCCCGCTCCGCTGCGGCCCGCCGGTCGATGACCTCGGCGACGGCGGCGACCCGTCCCGGGGTGTGCGGGTTGGCGAGGTAGGCCTCGCGGAGGTCGACGATCCGGCCCTCGATGGCGGCGAAGGCGGCCACCCAGGCCAGCCGCCGGGCCTCCTCGAGCACGTGCCGCTGGAACGTCAGAGCCCGGTAGAGCCGTGCCTTGCGCTCTCCGGCACCCTCGACCCCCGCCCCCTCCAGGAGGAGGGCCCACTCGAGCAGGAGGAGGTTCACCCTGCGGATGGGCTGGACGCCATGCTCCAGGAACCATCGGGGCGAGATGAAGCCCCGGACGGGCGGGAGCAGCTCGGTGCCGACGTGCTCGGCGAGGTCGACGACCAGTTGCTCGCGCTCGGTGCTGGTCCACGTCCCGAGCGGGGATCGCCAGACCTCGTCGGCGATCGGCACGGCGCCGACGGTGAGGGGAAACCGATCGCGGCCCAGGAGGCCGACCGGATCCGACAGCAGCGCCGCGATCAGGTCGGCATCGCGCCGGGTGCGGGCGGCCACGTAGTTGTCGCGAGAGCGCAGCGAGCGGGCGGACTGGACGAGGCCCTCGGGGTGCTTCACGGCGCCGATCCCGCTGCGGCGCAGGAGCAGTGACTCGCGGGCGGCTCGGTTGTGCTCCTCGATCGCCTCGATGTCGCGGGCGATCGTCTCGCTCCCGACCCGAGCCTGGACGAAGCCGCGGGCGACGGCGAGCGTCGACCGCCGCTGCTCCTCGGTGGCGTCGGTCCGGGCGGTGGTCGGGGTCGGGGCGCCGGGATGGAGGTAGACGAGCGCCCGCCGGGTCGGGCCGTCGGCGGGTGCCTCGGCCACGGCCTCGAGGGCGCGTGCGATCGGGATGTTGTCGAGGATGCCGCCGTCCGCCACCGGGATCACGTCGGCGCCCGGCGCGGAGCGCAGGCGGTGCTGGCGGTCGAGGAACGTGCCGGAGGAGTCGAGCGCGCCGGTCGACGCGTGGGTCGGCGTCGGGTCGGCGAAGGTGCGCGGGCGGCCGGCGTGGACCGCCGCGGCCTCGAAGGCGCCGGGGAACGACGAGGTCGCCCGGGCCGCGAGCGCGAGCCGGCCGATCGCGTCCTCGAACGGCTCGCGGCCTCGCCCGACGCTGTCGGGCCGGGCCGGGTAGTCGGTGCCCATCCAGGCCTCGGCGTGCTGGCGGAAGTGGAACCCTGAGGCGTGCCGCCGTTCCACGAGCTGCTCGTCGGACGGGCTCGGCATCGGGCGCAGGAGCGGCTCCACCGTCGTGGCGGACAGCCGCAGATCGACGGCGAGGCGGTGCCGGTCGGAGGGCGCCGGGGCCGTCTCGATCAGGCCCCGCAGTCGGGTGCGGACCTGCTCGAGGAAGTAGCCGTCGCCGTCGAAGAGCGACGGCCACGGAGGTGCGGTGCGGCGCAGATCGGCGGCCGAGGCCACCTCGACCCAGATGTCCCGGATCCGGGAGAAGTCGAAGTCGTAGATCTGGCTCGCGGAGTAGAGCACGCCGTTGAGGCCGCCGGCGCTGGCGCCGGCCATCACGTCGACGACGACCCGGTCGTGCCCGCTCAGCCCCAGGGTCGACGACCAGAGGCCGCCCGCCTCCTCGTCGGGGCCCCGGCGGAGCCGGTCGATCTCGGCGCAGGCGCCGCCGATCCACACCGCCAGGCTGACGCCGCCCCGCAGCGCGAGGGCCAGTCGCAGCTCGGATCGACCTCGTCGGTCCGTCGCCGCCGCGCCGTCGTCGACCTCGTTCACGTCTGCCCCTCCACCCGAACCGCCGGCACGGTCCGTCCCACAGAGGGTGAATGGTCGACCCCGCGGCGTCAATCCGTGTTCGACCTGGTGGGGTGGTGGTCGCCGTCCAACGTGATACAGAGATCAGGTTGCCGGGCTGTGAACTGTGTCATATCATCGATCCATGGCACCCGACGATCGCTTCGACGCGCTGATCGAGGCCGATGAGCGCATCGAGCCCACCGACCCGATGCCCGACGAGTACCGCCGCACGCTGATCCGCCAGATCGCGCAGCACGCCCACTCCGAGATCATTGGGATGCAACCGGAGGGCAACTGGATCACCCGGGCTCCGAGCCTGCGGCGCAAGGCGGTCCTGTTGGCCAAGGTCCAGGACGAGGCCGGCCACGGCCTCTACCTCTACGGCGCGGCCGAGACGCTGGGCGTCGATCGGGCTGAGCTGCTCGACCTGCTGCACGCCGGTCGGCAGCGCTACTCCTCGATCTTCAACTACCCGACCCTCACGTGGGCCGACGTCGGAGCGATCGGGTGGCTCGTCGACGGGGCGGCGATCATGAACCAGGTCCCGTTGTGCCGCTGCTCCTACGGTCCCTACGCCCGGGCGATGGTCCGGATCTGCAAGGAGGAGAGCTTCCACCAGCGGCAGGGCTTCGAGCTGATGCTCGAGCTCAGCCAGGGCACCGAGTCCCAGCGGGCCATGGCCCAGGACGCGCTGAACCGGTGGTGGTGGCCGGCGGTCATGATGTTCGGTCCCCCCGACGTCGACTCCCCGCACACCGAGCGTTCGATGGCGTGGGGGATCAAGCGGTTCACCAACGACGAGCTGCGGCAACGCTTCGTCGATCAGACCGTTCCCCAGGCCGATCTCCTCGGTCTCGAGGTCCCCGATCCCGAGCTGCGCTGGAACGACGAGACCGGCCGCTACGACTTCGGCGAGCCCGACTGGGACGAGTTCAAGCGGGTCATCTCCGGCGGCGGGCCCTGCAACCGCGAGCGCCTGGCGACCCGGGTCGCGGCCCACGACGATGGCGCCTGGGTGCGCGAGGCCGCCGAGGCCCACGCCGCGAAGGTCGCCGCCCGCGCCGACGAGGCCGCGGCGTGAGCACCCCTGCGCCGCTGTGGGAGGTCTTCGTCCGGTCGCGCCGCGGCCTCGCCCACACCCACGCCGGCAGCGTGCACGCCGCCGATCCCGAACTGGCGCTCCAGGCCGCCCGCGACCTCTACACCCGGCGGGCCGAGGGCGTGAGCATCTGGGTCGTGCCCTCGGGCTCGATCGTCACGTCGAGCCCCGACGACGCCGACTCGATGTTCGAGCCCACCGCCGACAAGCCGTACCGCCACGCGAGCTACTACCAGCTGCCCCCCGAAGTGGCGCACATGTGATGCGCCGCGCGGAGGACGAGATGCTGCTGGTCTACGTGCTGCGGCAGGCCGACCGGGCGCTCGTGCTGTCGCACCGGTTGTCGGAGTGGGTGGCGCACGCCCCGGAGCTCGAGGAGGACGTCGCCATCGCCAACATCGCGCTCGATCTCCTCGGGCAGGCGCGGGTGCTCTACGCCTACGCCGCCGAGCTCGAGGACGAGGGGCGCGGCGAGGACGACCTCGCCTACACCCGCAGCGATCGCGAGTTCCGCAACGTGTTGCTGGTCGAGCAGGTCAACGGCGACTTCGCTCAGGCGATGGTGCGCCAGCTGCTGCACGACGCCTACGCGATCGAGCTGTGGTCCGCCCTGCGGTCGAGTGCCGACCCGACGCTGGCCGGCCTGGCGGCCAAGGCGGCGAAGGAGACCGCCTACCACCTCCGCCACTCGGCCACGTGGGTGGTTCGCCTCGGCGACGGCACCGACGAGAGCCATCGGCGGACGGTGGCCGCCCTCGACGAGCTGTGGCGCTTCACCGACGAGCTCTTCGAGGTCGACGAGGTCGAGCGCACGCTCGTCGCGAGCGGCGTCGCCGCCGACCCCGCCGCGCTGCGGACGGGCTGGGACCGCCGCATCGACGCCGTGTTCGGGGAGGCGACGCTCAGCCGGCCCGAGGTCGAGTACCCCGCCCGCGGCGGCCGCGACGGCGACCACGGCGAGGCGCTGTCGTACCTGCTCGGCGAGATGCGATCGGTGCGGGTCGAGCACCCCGGAGCCACGTGGTGAGCACCCCGACGCTCGCCGCCGACGCCGAGCGCCTCGTCGCCGAGGTGCCCGACCCCGAGCTGCCCCACGTGACGCTCGGCGACCTCGGCGTCATCCGGGCCGTGAACGTGCGGGGCCAGGGCGTCGAGGTCGTCGTGACACCGACCTACACCGCGTGCCCGGCCACCGAGATGATCTGCGGTCAGATCGTCGAGACCCTCGCCGCGCACGGCATCGACGCCGAGGTCACCCTCACGCTCACGCCGCCGTGGTCCACCGACTGGATCACCGAGCGCGGACGCGAGCGGCTCCGCTCGGCCGGGATCGCACCTCCGCCGACCGGCGTCACCGACGATCTCGAAGCGGTGCTCGACCTCCCGGTCGCCTGTCCGCGCTGCGGCTCTCACCGGACCCGCCGGCACAGCGACTTCGGGGCCACGGCGTGCAAGTCGATGTACTCGTGCGAGGCGTGCCGGGAGCCCTTCGAGCGGTTCAAGCCGATCTGATGGCCGGTCCCGCCACCTTCCGCTCGCTGCGCGTGTCGGAGATCCGCCCCGAGACCGACGACTCCGTCGTCGTCACCCTCGACGTGCCCGACGACCTCGCGGCCGAGTTCGCGTTCCGGCCCGGCCAGCACCTGACCGTGCGGCGCGGCACCGGTGAGGCCGAACTGCGCCGGAGCTACTCCATCTGCTCGCCGAGCGGCGGGCCGCTGCGCATCGGTGTGCGCCACCTGCCCGACGGTCGGGTGTCCGGCTGGATCAACCGCGAGCTCCGGGCCGGCGACCACCTCGACGTCCTCCCACCGGCCGGCTCCTTCGTGGTCGATGACAGCGATGCTCCCCGCCATCACGTCGCCGTGGCCGCCGGGAGCGGCATCACCCCGGTCTCGGGGATCGTGGCGTCGGTGCTCGCCGACGAGCCCGGTTCGATGGTGACGCTGCTCACGATCAACCGGTCGGCCTCCTCGGCGATGTTGCTCGAGGAGCTCCAGGCGTTGAAGGACCGCTGGCCCGACCGCCTGCGCCTGCTGTTCGCGCTCACCCGGGAGCAGACCGAGATCGAGCTGCTCTCCGGGCGGCCCGACCGCGACCGTCTCGCCGAGCTCGTCTCGGCCGGTCTGCTCCCGGCCGACGCCGATCGGTACTGGCTCTGCGGCCCCGAGGAGCTCATCGGCGAGGTCACCGACGTCCTCGCCGACCACGGTGTCCCGGGCGAGCGGATCCGTCGCGAGCTGTTCGGCACCACCGTCGCCACCAGCCGACGTCCCGACGCCGGGGTCGACGCCGAGGCCACGGTGACGTTGGGCGGCCGCACGACGGTCGTCCCGGTCAGGACCGGCGAAGCGCTCCTCGACGCCGTCCGTCGGCAGCGGCCGGAGGTCCCGTTCTCGTGCACCGCCGGGGTGTGCGCGACCTGCCGGGCCCATCTCGTGGACGGCACCGTCGACCCCGGCACGGTGCACGGCCTGCGCGACGAGGAGATCGAGCAGGGGTTCGTCCTCACCTGCCAGGCCCGGCCGACCTCGAGCGCCGTGACGGTCGACTACGACGCCTGAGCGTCGCGGCCCGATCGAGCCCGCAGGAAGCGGCCATCGACTTCACCACCTCATAGCGTGTCGAACGTGGGCCGAAGGTCCCGATTCGTCCCGTCGTCGGCAGGGAGACGCTGCGGGCACGGCGTGAGAAGGTCGCGCGGCGACCACGCTGGAGGACTGTGCCCGATGAGCATCTCGACCGACGTGCGATGGATCTATCCGTTCGATCACGAGCACGCCGTGCAGCCAAGGTCCCTTCGTGACCTGCTCGGCGGCAAGGGGGCGAACCTCGCCGAGATGATCTCGGTGCTGCAGCTCCCGGTGCCGACGGGGTTCACGGTCACCACCGAGGCCTGCCGTGAGCACCACCACCACGGCTGGCCCGCCGGCCTCGACGAGCAGCTCGATGCCGCGCTGGCCGAGCTCGAGGAGAAGATGGGTCGCCGGCTCGGCGACCCCGCCGATCCGCTGCTGCTCTCGGTTCGCTCGGGAGCGAAGTTCTCGATGCCGGGGATGATGGACACCGTCCTCAACCTCGGGCTCACGAGCGAGGCGGTCGACGGTCTGGCCGCTGCGAGCGGCGACCTCCACTTCGCCCTCGACGCCCGCCGTCGCTTCGTGCAGATGTTCGGCAACGTCGTGCTCGGCGTCGACGGCGAGGTCTTCGAGGCCATCCTCGACGGTGCCCGCGAAGGCGCCGGTGTGACCTCCGACGTCGACCTCGACCCCGATGCGCTGCGCAGCGTGATCACGGCGTTCGAGGCGGCCGTCGAGGCCCACGCCGGCGAGCCGGTCCCCGACGACCCGAGGTCGCAGCTTCGCCGCTCGGTCCAGGCGGTCTTCCAGTCGTGGGACGCCCCCCGCGCCGTCGCCTACCGCCGCCGCGAGCACATCAGCGACGATCTCGGCACCGCCGTGAACGTGCAGGTGATGGTCTTCGGCAACCGTGGGAACCGCTCGGGCACCGGGGTCGCCTTCTCCCGCGACCCGTCGACCGGCGAGGCCGGTTTCTACGGCGACTTCCTCACCGGCGCCCAGGGCGAGGACGTCGTCGCCGGCATCCGCCCGACCGAACCGCTGTCCGCGCTGCAGGAGCGCTTCCCCGACGCCTGGGACGACTTCGAAGCGGCGATGAACCGGATGATCCGGCACTTCCGCGATCTCCTCGACGTCGAGTTCACCGTCGAGGACGGCAAGCTCTGGATGCTGCAGGTGCGGGCCGGCAAGCGCACCGGTGCCGCGGCGCTCAAGATCGCGTGCGAGCTGCACGACGACCCGGTGCTCGATCTCACGCCGGCCGAGGCGGTCAGCCTGGTCAGCCCCGATCACCTCGACCAGGTGTTGCACCCTCGCTTCGCCAACAAGGACGCCGAGGTGATCGCCAAGGGCCTGGGCGCGTCGCCGGGTGCCGCGGTCGGGACCGTCGCCCTGACCGCCGACGAGGCCGAGGAGCGGGCCGAGGCCGGCGAGTCGGTCATCCTCGTCCGCCGTGAGACGTCCGCCGAGGACGTGGCCGGCATGGCGGCCTCCGCCGGCATCCTCACCGCACGGGGCGGGCTCGTCAGCCACGCCGCCGTGGTCGCCCGCGGCTGGGGTCTGCCCGCCGTCGTGGGATGCGACGCCATGGACGTCTTCGAGGACCACGTCACCATCGCCGGCCACGAGGTCCGCTCGGGCGACAAGGTGTCGATCGACGGGACCGACGGCAGCATCGTGCTCGGCGAGGTCGAGCTCACGTCGGCCGATCCGCCGCCGGAGATGGACCGCGTCCTCGCGTGGGCCGATCAGGTCCGCGGGCGCGCGGTCGGCATCCTGGCCAACGCCGACACCCCGGACGACGCCGTCAACGCCCGGGCTCTCGGCGCCGAGGGCATCGGCCTGTGCCGGACCGAGCACCAGTTCCTCGGCGACCGGGTGCCGATCGTGCGCGACATGATCCTCGCCGAGACGCCCGAGGAGGAGAAGCTGGCGCTCGACCACCTCCACGATCTCCAGCGGGCCGACTTCGAGGAGCTGCTCGAGGCGATGGACGGGCTCCCCGTCACGATCCGTCTCCTCGATCCGCCGCTGCACGAGTTCCTCCCCGCCGTCGACGACCTGGTGGCGTCCGATGCCCGCGGCGAGCTGAGCGAGGAGGACCATCGCCTGCTCGATGCCGCCCGCCACTGGGGTGAGGACAACCCGATGCTGGGCACCCGGGGTGTGCGCCTCGGCATCATCAAGGCCGGCCTCTACCGGATGCAGGTCCGCTCGTTGGCCGAGGCCGCGATCGCCCGCAAGGCCAAGGGCGGCGATCCTCGTCCGCACGTGATGGTCCCGCTGGTCGTCACCAAGAACGAGCTGCAGCTCGTCAAGGGCTGGATCGACGAGGAGCTGGAGACCGCACGGGCGGCCGGTGTGGAGATCCCGGTCGGCACGATGATCGAGACGCCTCGCGCCGCCATCCGCGGCGACGACGTCGCCCAGGTGGCCGACTTCTTCTCCTTCGGTACCAACGACCTCACCCAGATGACCTTCGGGTTCAGCCGCGACGACGTCGAGGGCCGGCTCATGCCGCGCTATCTCGAGGAAGGCCTCCTGCCCCGCGACCCGTTCGAGACGATCGACCACCGCGGCGTCGGAGAGCTCGTCCGGATGGCCGCCGAGCGGGGCCGTGCGACCCGGCCCGACCTCGAGGTCGGGGTGTGCGGTGAGCACGGCGGTGACCCGACCTCGATCCAGTTCTTCGTCGACATCGGGTTGGACTACGTGTCGTGCTCGCCGGCCCGCGTGCCGGTCGCCCGCCTGGCCGCGGCGCAGGCCGTGCTCGGCAAGGACTCCTCGGCGGCCGACCGCTGAGGCACGGTGTGCGATCGTAGGTCGATGACCACGATCGCGACCGACGACGGGGTCCGGCTCCACGCCGAGCGGCGCGGGGCCGGGCCGGCACTGGTGCTCGTCCACGGCATCACCGAGTCCAGCGCGGCCTGGGCGCCGCTGGTGGACCGGCTCGCCGCGGAGCGCACCGTCGTGACCGTCGATCTGCGGGGCCACGGCCAGAGCACCGACGGCACGGATCGCAGCGTCCAGCGGCTGGCCACCGACGTGCACGCCGCCGTGACCGAGCTCGATCTGGGCACCGTGGACGTCATCGGGCACTCGCTCGGGGGGATGGTGGCGGCGGGGTACGCCGCGCTGTTCGAGCCTCGGCGGGTGGTCGTGGTCGACCAGCCGCTGGCGCTGTCGGGCTTCCGCGACCAGCTCCTCGCCGCCGAGGAGATGTTGCGCGGCGACGCGTTCGAGGCCTTCATGACGGCGATGTTCGACGAGATGGCCGGACCGCTCGCCACAGGGGAGCGCGAGCGCCTGGCCGGCGTCCGCCGGCCGGTGCAGGAGACCGTGCTCGGCATCTGGTCACCGGTGCTGGAGAGCGCGCCGGAGGACCTCGACGCGCTGGTCGCTCAGATCGGAGCCGGGATCTCCGCACCACTGCTGTCGCTGCACGGCATCGACCCCGGGCCGGACTACGCGGCCTGGCTCACCCAACTGGTCCCGTCGACGACCTTCGAGGTCTGGGCCGACCACGGTCACTACCCCCACCTGGTCGATCCGTCCCGCTTCCTCGCCCGCGTCGACGAGTTCCTGGCCTGAGGCGGCTCAGGCGTCGACGTACTCCCTCACGATCGAGGTCAGCGAGTCGTCGGCGGGGAGCCCCAGCGCCCGCGCCCGCCGATCGTCCCACCGGCTCGGCCAGGACGACACGATCCCCTCGGTCGCCGGGTCCGGCTGGACGGTGACGAGTGCTCGGGCGGAGGCCCCACCGACCTCGGTCAGCACGGCGAGCATCTCGCCGACGTCGGTCTCGACGCCGGGCAGGCAGGACGCCCGGTCGGGTCCGAGGCGCTCACCCTCCAGATCGATCAGGCCCTCGATCCCGCCGACGGCGGTCTCGGGCCCGATGACGACGATCGGGGTGGTCTCGGCGACCGGGACGACCGCCGCGACGCCGGCCAGCGGCTCGCGGAACATGCCGCTCGCGAAGCCGGACGCGGCAGCGTTCGGGGCGCCGGGCCGCACGATCACCGTCGGCAGCCGAGCCGTCCGGCCGTCGACCACCCCGCGGCGGGTGGCATCGTCGACGAGCAGCTCACCGATGGCCTTCGTCGTGCCGTAGACCGTCCGAGGGGTGAGCTTCGTGACGTCGCCCACTCCGGCGGTCGCGGCGGGCGGACCGAACACGGCGACCGAGGACGCGAAGACCAGGCGGGGCGGCGACTCCAGCCGGCCGGCGGCGTCGAGCAGCGCGAGCATCCCACCCACGTTCACCGCCATCGCCTCGGCCGGCGCGGCCTCGGCGCCGGCGCTCACCATCGAGGCGAGGTGCACGATCACGTCGCCGGCGTCGGCGAGCGCGGCGTCGACCACGGGTCGGTCCGTGAGCGAGCCGAGCCGCACCTCCACGCCGGGCCGCGGGTCGGCCGGTGCGGCGACGTCGAGCACGACGATCCGTTCGACGTCGGGGCGGGCGCGCAGGCGGTCGACCAGCCGTCGACCGAGGAAGCCGGCGCCGCCGGTGACGAGGACGCGCACGCCGTCGCTCAGGCCGACGGATCGACGCCCGCCGTCGCCACGACCCAGTCCCAGAGCTCGGCGCGGCGCTCCGGCGTGTCGCTCTTGCGGCTCATCGGCGTCTTGTGGAGGGAGCGCTCACGCCGGTCGAGCCAGAAGCCACCGTTGGTCTCGAGGGGCTCGCCGTCATCGGCGGCCAACCACACGAGGGTGTCGGCACCCTGGTCGGCGCTGCGGAGCAGCGGGCCGAGGACCTTGTTGAACGTCGGCAGCGCGTCCTCGACGCCGGGCGTCGCCGCCCAGCCGGGGTGCAGCGAGTGGAAGCGGATGCCGGTGTCGGCGAAGCGCTCCGCCCACATCTCGTTGAGCGTCACCTGGGCCCGCTTCGCCCTGGCGTACTGCTCGGCACCCTTGTAGTCGTCCTCGGTCATCTGCAGGCGGCGGACGGTCAGCCCCTGCGAGTACATCCCGCCCGACGACATCGTGAGCACCCGGGACGGCGCCGAGCTCTGCAGCCGGTCCAGCAGCAGGCTGGTCAGCAGGAACGGGCCGACGACCTGGCTGGCGACGGTGGCCTCCGTGCCGTCCGGTGCCGTTCGCCGGTCGGCGGTGAGCGCCCCGGCGTTGTGGACGAGCACGTCGAGGCGATCGTGGCGCTCGATCACGGCGTCGGCCATCGCCCTGACCTGGTCGAGGTCGCCCATGTCGGCCGCAGCCGTGGAGAGGTCGTCGTTGCCCGTCGCCTCGGCGATCTCGGCTCGCACGCGCTCGTTCTTCTCCTCGGTCCGGCCGTTGAGCACGAGCGTGGCGCCACAGCGGGCGAGCTGGAGCGCTGCCGCCTTGCCCAGGCCCGAGCTCGCTCCCGTGACGAGCATCACCCGCCCCGACAGGTCGTAGTCGTCGAGCTCCTGCCAGTCGTCGAGCCGCGCTCTCACCGAGTACCCGATCCTGGTGAAGCTCGGGACGACGGGCGCTTCGAGCAGTCGGTCGACGATGTCTGCGGTGGCCATGGTGTCAGGCTCCCACGTGGATGCCGGCCGAGGCGATGCCCGACGATGTGTTCAGGTCGGGACGACAGGTGCCGATGGAGCGCAGATGTGGGCTCGTTCGTCGGGTGAAGGGGGCGCCGGCCGGCTGGCCGTGCTCGTCGTCGCCGCGGTCGTGGTCCTCCTCGCGGTCGGCCGGTGGGCGATCGAGGCCGCCGCGAGCGGTGGATCCGGTGCGGTGGTCGCGGTCCTCACGGCGCTCCTGGTCCCCCTCGTCCTCGGCGGCATGACCATCGCCGTCCTCCGGCATCGGGAGCGCGCCGCCGTCGACGCGCTCCGCTCGACCCGCGAGGACCTGGCGCTGCTCGACGACCACGCCGGAGTCGGGATCGTCGACGTCGACGAACGGGGCCGGGTCGAGCGGGCGAACGGCGTCGCCGCGCGCTTCCTCGCATCCGACGGCTCCGCTGTCGTCGGCCGCGAGCTGACCTCCTTCGCGTCGGAGACCTCGGTCGGCGACCTGCTGTACGCGCTGTTCCGGACCGCCACGCAGGGTCGGACGACGAAGGTCGGCATCGATCTGCGGATCGACGACCGCGTCGTCGCCACCGACGTCACGGTGGTCGATCGCTCCCGCCGCGGCGGCGCGCTCACGGTCCTGCTCCGCGACGTCAGCGAGCGCGCGGCGATGTTGCGCGAGCTCGAGCGACTGATCCACCACGACGAGCTCACCGGGCTCCCCAACCGGAGGTCGTTCCGGCGATCGCTGTCGGGACTCGTGCAGCGCGGCTCCAAGGCGGCCGTGCTGTTCATCGACATCAACGGGTTCAAGACCGTCAACGACTCACACGGCGACGTCGCGGGCGACGAGGTGCTCGTCGAGGTCGCGCACCGGCTGCTACGCGAGCTCCGCGACAGCGACATCGTCGCCCGCCTCGGAGCCGACGAGTTCGGAGCGTTGCTCTACCGATGCGACCTCGCGCAGGCGCAGGCGGCGGCGGATCGGATCGTCGACGCGGTGTCGTCGCCGATCGCCACCGGCGACATCGACGTCGAGCTGTCCGCATCGGTCGGGATCTCGCTCGTCGATGGGGCGGAGATGAGCGCCGACGCCGTACTGCAGTCGGCGGACACGGCGATGTACCGGGCGAAGGCCGCCCACAAGGCCTCGATTCGCGCCGGCCTCACGCCGTGCCGGCCCGTCGACGTGGAGCTCGCCGACTCGATCACGCGATGAAGGGACGACCAGGGGTCGCGGCGTGGTCGAAGCGCGAGCGGACCCGGTCGTCGGCCTCGGGGACCTCGGTGTCGCCCGCTCGCCAGACCGAGACGACGTGGACGTCGGCCGCCACGTCGACGAGTCGGTACAGCTCGGCTGCCACCCGGCGGGCGGTCGCTCCCGCCCAGTCGTCGGGGAGCAGCGCCGACGGCAGCTCTGGATCGCGCAGCAGGACTCGTCGGTAGTCGTCGATCAGCAGCGTCCGCACGGCGAACGCCACCTCCGGTGACGGGTCGGCGTCCGCGAGCTCGTCGCCGACGGGCGCGTAGGTCGCGACGAAGGACCGATACCCCGACTGGACGGCGTCGAGGTCGAAGCAGGCCAGCGCCAGGGATCGGTCGTCGGAATCGCTCAGCGCCGACAGGATCGCGAGCTGATCGGCGACCCCGAGCCCGGCGAGGAGATGTCGGGCCTCGTCCGGATGCACGACCGGGCTGGCGAAGACCCCGGGGCGGAGTTGCCCGAACCCGCGCCAGCCGAGTCGCTCACCGAGCCCGGCGGGCAGCGAGCCCGGGTCGATCGCCAGCACCATGGTCCACCGGCCGTCCCAGGTGCGCTCGGACCCGTGATAGATCCGCAGCTCTGCGTCACGAGCGTCGAGGCTGGCCGCCTCCGTCAGCGCGTAGCGACTGCGCCGGCCGACCCGCTCGTTGGCGAGGACCCCTTCGCTGACCAGCCGCTGGACCGACGTGCGGACGAGCCGCTCGTTGATGTCGAGTCCCGCGAGGAGATCGATCAGCGTGCCCAGCCAGATCGCGCCGCCCCTCGGCGCGACCGAGTCGCCGAAGACGGTCACGATCAGTCGGCGGGTGCTCGCATCGGGCCGGTGTCGGTACCCGGCGACGAGCGCACGGGATCGGTCGAGCTCGGCCACGGAGCGAGCGTACGTCGGGAGTAGGGTCACGGCCGGCGAGGGAGGTGCCATGGGGGACGCGATCAGGGTGGAGCCGCTGACGGCGACGATCGGGGCGGAGGTGCACGAGGTCGACCTCGCCGCGGTCGACGACACCACCTTCGACGAGCTGCACAAGGCCTTCCTCGACCACAAGGTGCTGTTCTTCCGCGACCAGCACCTCTCGGTCGACGAGCACATCGCGTTCGGTCGCCGCTGGGGTGAGCTCGAGGTCCATCCGTTCGCGCGCGAGGGGGCGGCACCGGAGATCGTCGAGATCGAGTCGACGGCCGATCAGCCGTACGCCGCATCGAACTGGCACTCCGACGTGACGTGGCGGGAGTGCCCGTCGCTCGGCTCGATCCTGCGGGCCCGGGTGGTGCCGCCCGTCGGCGGCGACACGCTGTGGGCCGATGCGTGCGCCGCCTACGACCGGTTGAGCGACGACTGGAAGGACCGGATCGAGGGCCTGACCGCCAGCCACGACTGGCTCAAGGTGTTCGGGCGGCGACTGAGCGAGGAGGAGCGCGAGGCCTCCCGCGAGCAGCACCCGGTCGTCCACCACCCCGTCGTGCGCACCCATCCCGAGACCGGCGCCCGCGGGATCTACACCAACCGATCCTTCGTCACCCACGTCGACGACGTCGAGCCCGAGGAGAGCGAGGCGATCCTCGAACGGCTCGAGCGGGCGATCATGGATCCGAACGTGCAGTGCCGGTTCCGGTGGCGGGTCGACTCGATCGCGTTCTGGGACAACCGGTGCACGCAACACTTCGCGACCAACGACTTCTGGCCCGGGCACCGCCGGGTCGAGCGGGTGACGGTCGCCGGCGACCGACCGTTCGCGTGAGGGCGCGCGTCGCGACGCCCGAGGACACCGACACCGTCGCCGCCGTGCTCGCTGCCGCCTTCGCCGACGACCCGATGCTGGGCTGGATGTTCACCGACCCGACGAAGGCGGCCATCCACCGGCGCCAGTTCTTCGAGATCAGCGCACGCTCGGGGATCGAGGGCGGCCAGACCCACGTGCTCGATGACGGCGGCGAGATCGTCGCGACCGCGGTCTGGTCGGCGCCGGGCGCCCACCTGTACGGGAGTCTGGCCGGAGAGTTCGTCGGCCTCCTGGTGCTCGCCGCCGAGGGCGAGCGGGCCGGGCTCGTCGGGGAGGGGTTCGCGCCGCTGCGCGACCTGCACCCCGAGGAGCCCCACTTCTACCTCGCGCTGCTGGGCGTCGTTCCCAACCGTCGCGGTGAGGGGCTCGGCGGGAGGCTCCTCGCGGCAGGTCTCGAGGTGGTCGACCGGTTCGGCGCGATCGCCCACCTCGAGTCGTCGAACCCGCGCAACGTCTCGTTGTACGAGCGGGCTGGCTTCGAGGTCGTGGAGGACGTCTGGCTCCCCGATGGCCCGGTCGTGCGACCCATGACCCGGCCGGTCGCCTGAGGCGCACCCCTCAGACGAGGTCGGCCGCCATCTCCGCGAACGCCTCGAGCTCCCGTGGGATGTCGGGCCCGGCGGGCTGGAAGGCGATCTCCGTGGCGCCGGCTTCGGCCAGCTGATCGAGCCGGGCGCGCAGCGCGAGGCGTTCGCCCGTGAAGGTGAGCGCCGCCACGACGTCGCCGCCCACGACGGGGCGGTCGTGCTCGTTGAGCTCGACGAGGTGGCCGCGATGGACCTCGAGGTGGCGTCGACGTTCGGGGACCTGCCGGACGGCCTCCGCCCAGACCGGCCCGCCCGGCACCATCGCCAGATCGAGGTGGCGCTCGAGCAGGGCGTGATAGACGACCGCGGCGCCGTGACCGGCCGCCGCCAGCGCCCGATCCGAACCCGGCGACTCGCCCTCCTCGAGCACGGTCCCGAAGGTCAGCACCGCACACCGGTCGAAGCCCCCGATCGGTTGGGTGGTGAAGATGCCGTCGCCCAGCTCGGCGGCGACCGCTCGGCCCTTCGGTCCGTCGGCTCCGAGCAGGAAGGGCACGTCGATCGGGCGTCGGGGTGCGAACCCGTCGACGTGGAGCATCGCGATCGGCGCGCCGTCCCACTCCGGCTCGCCGCCGGCGAGCAGCTCCTGCACGCAGGCGACGTAGTCCCGGACGAACGACCACCGCAACGGTCGCTGCCCCATCGTGAGGCGGCCGGTGAAGCCGGAGCCGACCGCGACCTCGACCCGACCCGGCGCGAGCGTCTCGAGGTGGGCGATCGCGGCCGCCGTCGTCATCGGGTGGCGGAGGTGGGGGACCACGACTCCCGGGCCGAGGTGGATCCGGCCGGTCCGCTGGGCCGCGAGCGCGAGGGTCATCCAGACGTCGGCGTACAGCGCGGGCGAGTCGTAGAGCCACGCCCGGCGATACCCGAGCTCCTCGGCCAACACCACGTGGTCGGGCGTGTCGAGTCCGGTGGCGAAGGCGCAGCTGATCTCGAGCATGGGCCCCGACGATAGGTCCGGCTCGGAGCGGACGGCGGTGGGGCCATAGGCTCGGCGGCGAGGGGAGGTCCGATGACCGTGCAGTACGTGGACCCGCGAGGGGAGCCGGCGGCCGCCGCCGACCCCTATGCCCTGGCCGACCCGCTCGACGAGGGCACCGTGATCGGCCTGATGGCCAACGGCTTCCCGGACTCGGTGGCGTTCCTCGACCGGGTCGAGGAGGCGCTGACGGCCACCGTGCCGGGTGTGAGCTTCCGCCGGTACGACAAGGGCAATGCTTCGGCCCTCGCCTCCGACGAGCTGCTCGACACGATCGCTGCGGAGTGCCGGTCGGTCGTCGCCGCGTACGGCCATTGAGGCAGCTGCACCTCCGGCACCGTGCGTGACGGGATCGAGATCGCTCGACGGGGACGTCCGGCCGTGGCGCTGGTGACCGACGAGTTCTGGGCGCAGGGGGACTTCGTGGCGCGCTCCGCCGGCATGCCCGACGTTCCCCGCGTGCGGTTGCCGCACCCGGTGGCGGGCACGGGCGAAGCCACCATGCGCAAGATCGCAGCCGAGCTGGCGCCGTCGATCACCGCGGCGCTGCGGGGCGGCGGGTCCGCGGCGTGAGGTTGCTGGAGGCGCCCGACGACACCGCCGCCGTCGAACAGCTCCACGACCTCGGCTGCACCGACGGACTGCCGGTCGTGGTCCCCACCCCGGACCGGGTCGACCGCTTCGTGCTCGCCTCGGGCCTCGACGCCGACGCGCTGCTCGGGGTCATGGGTCCGCTGGGCGGGGCCGCCACGGTCGAGCAGGTGGCGGCGAACGCGGTCATGGCCGGCTGCCTGCCCGATCACCTCCCCGTCGTCCTCGCCGCCGTCCGAGCGGTCTGTCGGCCCGAGTTCGACCTGGCGGAGATGCAGTCGACGACGCACTGCACGGCTCCGCTGGTGATCGTGCACGGCCCGGTCGTCGACTTCGCCGGCGTCGCGTCCGGCTTCGGAGCGCTGGGGCCCGGTCACCGCGCCAACGCGACGATCGGCCGGGCGCTGCGCCTCTGCATGATGAACCTCGGCGGAGCGCGCCCCGGCGTCTCCGACATGGCGCTGTTGGGTCACCCCGGCAAGTTCACGTTCTGCCTGGGCGAGTCGGCGGAGCTCTCGCCGTGGGACCCGATGCACACCGACTGGGGCTACCGGGCCGACGAGTCGGCGGTGACCGTCGTCGGTGCCGAGCCGCCCCACTCGACGATCTTCGTCGGTGACGCCGACGACCCGACGTCGGTCGATCGGCTGCTGGATGCCCTCGCACGTGTCATCGCCAACACCGGCTCGAACAACGCCCACTTCCGCGCCGGAGCGATCACGGTGGTGCTCAACCCGGACCACGCCACGGTGCTCGACGCCGCCGGGTTGAGCCGAGCCGACGTGCGACGCGAGCTCGCCGCACGGGCGACGAACCCCCGCGGTGAGTTGGCTCGACTCAACCCGGCGTTCGCCGGTGAGGGGCATCCGTCCGACCGCATCCCGGCCGTGCGAGATGCCGCCGACCTGCTCGTGCTGGTCGCCGGCGGCCCGGGGCTCTACTCGGTGGTCATGCCGTCGTGGGGGACCGGTCCGCATCGCAACCCGGCCGTGCACGAGCGCGTCGACCTCGATCAGGCCTGCGAGGTGCCGGGGGCGCCCTACATGCCCCAGTAGCCCCGCACGAGCGGCACGTGGTGCTCGATGCGCCGGTCTCCGTCGAGGGTCACGACGTGGCTCGTCTGCAGCACGCCGGGCTCGGTGTCGACCGTCGCGTCCCACATGATCAGCGTGTCGGCGTCGAGGAACTGGTCGACGGAGCGCACGCGGTAGTGGCCGTGGTTCGCGAGCGTCTGCTCGTAGTGCGAGCGGATCGCGTCCCGGCCGATCGCTGCGGCTCGGTACGACTGCACCGCGCCGCGGTCGGAGTAGAGCGCGAGGAGGCGCTCGACGTCGCCGGCCTCCATCGCCGAGCCGAACTCGTCGACGAGCTCTCGTGCTGAACCTGCCATCTCGTCGCCCTCCCACGTCGCCGGCCGACGGCGCGACGCTACCCCTGGTCGCCGAGCGCCCGCTCGAGGCCGTCGAGGATGAGGTCGAGGCCGAAGGCGAACTCGTCGCCGAAGTCGTAGTCGGGCCGCAGGACGTGCTCCGTCGTGAACTCGGTCAGGTGGGGGTAGTCCTCGACCGGGAGCGGTTCGATCAAGGTCTCGGCGAGCTCCGCCATCTCCTCGCCGCCGGTGGCGGGAAGGTTCGCCTCCTGGAGGGCGAAGCCGTAGAGGTAGGCGTCGACCAGCGAGTAGGCGTGGCCGGTCATCGCCAACGAGAAGCCGGCGTCGCGCACGCAGCCGAGCACGGCGTCGTGGTGCCGGAGCGTCGCCGGGCCCGGCGACGTGCGAGCGTCCATGAGCGGCGTGGCCCACGGGTGGCGGCCCAGTGCCGCTCGGGCCGAGGCGGTCCGTCGGCGGATCGCCTCCTTCCAGTCGAGCTCGGCCGGCGGCAGGTCGATCTCGGCGAAGACCCGGTCGACCATGCCGTCGATGATCGCCTCCTTGTTCGGGACGTGGTGGTAGATCGTCATCGGCTTCACGTCGAGCGCCTCGGCCAGCCGCCTGATGGTGAACGCCTCGATCCCGATCTCGTCGGCCAGCGCGACCGCGCCGTCGAGCACCCGATCGGCGTTGAGTCGCGGCCGTCGCTCGTCGGCCGTCCCGGTCGTCATGGCCACCCTTCCCGTCTCCGCCCTTGACATCGTACTTAGTACGGGTACGCTGTCCAGCAGAGACCCGTACTTAGTACGAAACAGCACGACGGCGACGAGGAGACGTGATGACGATGGCGACGGACACCCACCCCGACCGAACCGGGACGAACGTGCGGGCCGTCGTGCAGCACCGGTACGGCTCGGCCGACGTGCTCGAGGTCGGCCGGATCGCACGCCCGGCGATCGGGCCCGACCAGGTGCTGGTCGAGGTCGTCGCCGCCGGCCTCGACCGGGGGGTGTGGCACCTGATGACCGGCTTGCCGTATCTGGTCCGCCTCATGGGCTACGGCCTGCGCCGGCCCCGGCAGCCGGTGCCCGGGTTCGACGTCGCCGGCCGGGTCGTCGAGGTCGGCGCAGCGGTGACCCGCTTCTCGCCCGGGGACGAGGTCCTCGGCATCGCCGATGGCTCGTTCGCCGAGCTCGCCGCGGCCGACGAGGCCAAGCTCGTCCACAAGCCGGCGTCGGTGGGCTTCGAGGAGGCCGCCGTCGCCACCATCTCGGGCATCACCGCGCTCCAGGCGCTCACCGAGGTCGGCCGGCTCGAACCGGGCCACCGGGTGCTGGTGATCGGAGCGTCGGGCGGGGTGGGCTCCTTCGCCGTCCAGCTGGCCGTCGCCCTCGGTGCGACGGTGACCGGTGTCGCCGGACCGGCCAAGCAGGACTTCGTCCGTTCCCTCGGTGCCGTCGAGGTGGTCGATCACACGCGGCAGCAGATCGCCGAGCTCGGCCGGCGGTTCGACCTCGTGATCGACACGGGTGGTCGCAACCGACTGCGCCACCTGCGCCGCGTGCTCGCCCCCACCGGCACCCTCGTGATCGTGGGCGGTGAGGGCGGCGGGCGGTTCACCGGTGGCTTCGGGCGCCAGCTGCGGGCCGCGCTGTGGTCGCTGGTCCTCCCGCAGCGGATGCCGCTCTTCGTGAGCGCCGAGGATCGCCGATTCATCGAGCCGCTCGCCGGGTACCTCGCCGACGGCTCGGTGCGCTCGGCGATCGGGCAGCGCTTCGAGCTCGACGAGGTCCCCGACGCGATCCGTCGGATGGAGGCGGGGGAGCTGCGCGGCAAGGCCGCGATCCGGGTCGCTGCGCAGGAGCGTCCGTAGGCTGGGCGGGCGATGACCGTCACCAGCATCGAGCGCGACGACGCCGCAGCGCAGCTGCGGGTGCGATCGGGCTTCGCAGCGACGGTCGAGCGGCTCTGGGAGGTGTGGTCCGACCCACGCCAGCTCGAGCGGTGGTGGGGTCCGTCGACCCATCCGGCCACGGTCGTCGAGCACGACCTCGCGGCCGGCGGTCGGGTGACCTACTACCTCACCGGTCCGGACGGGACCCGGTACCACGGCTGGTGGCGCATCGTCTCGGTCGAGGCCCCGACCGCGCTCGAGTTCGAGGACGGACCCGCCGACGATGACGGCGTCCCGATCGAGTCGGCCGCGCCGACCCGCTCGGCGGTGCGCATCGAGGCCGCCGAGCCCGGCACGGTGGCGATGACGCTCACCACGACCTTCCCGACCCCCGAGGTGCTGGGTGAGGCCTTGGCCGCCGGCGCCGCCGACGGCATGGCCCGGGCCCTCGACCAGATCGACGGCGTCCTGGGCTGAGCGTCGGGCGCCCGACCGCTTCCCTCATCGGTCGCGCCGGCTCCGAGCCGCGGTCAGACCTCGATCAGGTCGATCGAACGGCGCAGCGCACCCGTCAGCCGGGCGAGATCATCGAGGTCGGAGGTCAGGACGGACACCGGACCGCTCACCATTGCGCCCGCTGCTGCGAGCGCAACAGACGCATCGATCACGTCGGCGGTGTCGGTGCGACCGCAGAGCAGACCAGCCGCGCGGGCGACGACTCCGTCCAGCGGGACCTCTTCGCAGTGGTCCAGCGCGCGCGAGAGCAGGGCCTGTCGAGCACCATCCCGCCAGGTCTGCCCGACCACGCCGGTCGGGACGAGGACGACATCACCGTCGTCGGCCGCGACCCGGAGCAGTGCCCAGGTCGCTCGGTCGTTGCGGTCGAGTGCGATCAGCGCCCCCGCATCGAGCACGACGGCGCTCATCGACCGAGCCGCCGACGGGCCGCCGCGAGTTCATCCGCCGACAGCGCGCCTTCCGTGGCCTCCCACGCGGCGATCACGTCTGCGAGGCCGCGTGTGGCCAGCCGCCGGCGTGCTGCGTCAGCCAGCCACGCCGAGGTGTTCTGTCGATCCTCGGCGGCTGCCTCGCGCACCGCGGCAGCGAGGTCGTCGGCGAAGGAGACGGTCATGCGTTCGACGGCCATGGATGGATCATACTTGTTCATACCGACGGCGGCCATGTCGATTCGAAGCCGCCCCTAGTCTCCGGGCATGGCGGATGAGGTCACCTATCTCCTCGTCGACGGCGAGAACATCGATGCCGTCCTCGGCGGGATCCTGCATCAGAAGCCCGAGCCCTCGCAGCGGCCGCGGTGGCAGCACCTGCTCGACTTCGTCGAGCGGCAGTGGGCCTGTCCGGTCTCCGGCCTCTTCTTCATCAACGCCTCCCGCGGGCTGCACGCCCCGTTCGCGCAGGCGTTGATCGCCATCGGGTACCGGCCGGTCCCGCTGTCGGGTCGTGCCGACGAGAAGGTGGTCGACATCGCCATCCAACGGACCCTCGATGCCCTGCGCGACCGGGACGGCAACGTGATGCTGGCCAGCCACGACGCCGACTTCGTCCCCCAGCTCGCCGCGCTCGAGGGGCTGCCCGAGCGGCGCATCGGCCTCGTCGGCTTCACCGAGCTGGTCGCCCAGCAGCTGCGCGAGGTCGACGGTCTCGAGATCTTCGACCTGGAGGACGATGCGCGCGCGTTCGAGTTCGACCTCCCGCGGATGCGGATCATCCCGATCGACCGCTTCGACCCGCTGCTGTTCCTCCGCTGAGCCGGTGGCGGCGGGTCAACCGAGGTGTCGGAGGAACCGCTCGGGCGCGTCGAGGAACGAGCGCCACAGGTCGACGACCTCGAGCTCGTCGAAGGCCGTGCGGTGGAGCCCGCCATCGCTGAGCTGGACGACGTCGGCGCCCGGGAGCGCCATGAGGAGCGGCGAGTGGGTGGCGATCAGGAACTGCCCGCCGGCGGCGACGCCGTCGAGGATGCTCTGGACGAGCGCCAGCTGCCCGTGGAACGACAGCGCCGCCTCCGGCTCGTCGAGCACGAAGAAGCGCCGGTCGGCGAACCACTCGCGAGCGACGGCGAGGAACGACTCGCCGTGTGAGACCTCGTGGTAGTTGGTCTCGTCGCCGCCGGGGCGCGGGTTCCGGACCCGGTGCGTGGCGACGTTGTAGAAGCTCTCCGCCCGAAGGAACCAGCCGGGCGGGAGGCGTCCGGTCCACGACAGGCGGAGGTGTTCGCTCAGCGGGGAGTGGGAGTCCTCCGTGGCGAACGCCACCTGCCAGCTCCCGCCCTCCGGGTTCAGCCCCGCGGCGACCGCGATCGCCTCGACCAGGGTGCTCTTGCCGCTGCCGTTCTCGCCGACCAGCACGGTCACGCCGGGGTGGAGGTCGAGCGGCAGGCCACGCACCGCCGGCAGGTTCCACGGGTACCCGTCGCTCGGCGCCTCCGCCGCCAGGAGCACCCGGTCGGCCGTCACGGGCGCCACTCGTAGACGGCGAAGTGGTACGTCAGCGAGGACCCGTCGTGATCGGCCATGAAGTCGTCGACGACCTGGCCGGCGAACTCGATGCGCAGGATCGCCTCCAGCTCGCTCCGCGACGCCGCCCGCCAGCCGCCACGGACCTCGTGTCGCTCGGCTCCCCGCTCCGCCCACCAGCGGTCGGTCTCGATCGGATCGTCGGCGGCGTTGCCCGCCGTGGCGGCGTCGAGCAGCCGGGCGAAGTCACCGCCCGACCGGCTGTTGTCGACGACGATCAGCGCGCCGCCGGGAGCGAGCACCCGCTCCACCTCCCGGAGGCCTCGCTCGGCGCCCGGTCCGAAGAAGTACGCGAAGCGGGCGTGGGCGAGGTCGACGCTGTCGTCGTCGAGGCCGAGGTGCTCGGCCGATCCGTGGCGAACCTCGACGTGGGTCAGTGCGCCGCAGCGCTCGACGGCGAGGGGGAGCAGCTCGGGATCGGGTTCGATCCCGACGACCCGGCGGGCGGTGTCGGCGTACCGGGGCAGCCAGAACCCCGTGCCGCAGCCGATGTCGAGCAGCGTCAGCCCGTCCCAGGGACCGACCGCCCGCAGCGCCTCGTCGAGCCGGCCGTCGCGGGCGATGGCCTCGTTCTCGAGCTCGTAGGTCGCGGGGTCGCCGGCGATGTTCGGCGCTCGTCGCCAGTCCGCCAGCCCACCAGCGTCGCTCATGGTCGGACGGTAGCGGCCCGGCCGTCGCCGACCGGGCCGCCGTCATCACCCCCTCAGGTCGACGTGGGCGGGTCGTCGTCG
>JBCBSZ010000022.1:0-67233 GCA_039818945.1 Actinomycetota bacterium | reverse complement strand
GCTCGGCGTCGTGGTCGAGCGGGTCGGGACAGCACAGGTAGGTGAGGACGATCTCGCGTCGCTCCCATCGCCACGAGGTGGAGTGCAGCACGACGCCCGCCGCCGAGTCGGGAGCGAGGCCGATGGCACGAGCGGCGTCGTCGTCGGGGTCGCCCTGTGCCGACGAGGTCACCCGCCGGGCGGCGAGTGAGCCGTGAGCGAGCCGAAGCCCGAAGGTCTCGACGCTGACGAGTGCCGGCGAGGTCGGGGCCGGGTCCAGCATGGGTTGGAGCGTCCCAGTTATTGCGAACCGTCCGCAACAAGACATCTCACGGACCGTGGCCGATCCGGCGGCGCCCCGCCCGCCGCCTCCACGGAGGGTCCGCACCGTCTGCGCATGTTGACATGCAACTGTGCAGGATACGGTGAGCCCGTGCCCAAGACGATCCAGATCCGCGACCTCGACGACGCCGTCTACGCAGGACTCGTCGCTCGGGCAGGCGAGCAGAACATCTCGGTGCCGGAGCTCCTTCGCCGCGAGGCCCATCGGCTGGCCCGCACGCCGTCGATGTCGAGCTGGTTGGACGACGCTCGCCATCGACGACACCGCCGAACGTCGACCACGGCCACGCTGGAGGATCTGGACGAGCTTCGGGGTGGGTGGCCAGATGCAGGTGGTTGATGCGAGCGCGCTGTTCGAGCTGCTCGGTGCCGGGCCCCGAGCGAACGCGGTGCGGCGTGAGCTGGCCACCGACGACGACCACTTCGCACCCGAGTTGATCGACGTCGAGGTCGGCGCCGTGATCCAGGCGCACGAACGTCGCGGTGATCTCGATTCGACCGCTGCCGAGCTCGCCCTGGACCTGCTGGTCGAGTGGCCTGCGCAGCGCGTCTCGCATCGACCACTCCTCGATCGTGCCTGGGCGTTGCGGCACAACATCAGGTTCTCCGACGCCACCTACGTCGCCCTCGCCGAACGCCTCGGGGCGCGTCTCATCACCCTCGACACCCGGCTCGCCCGGGCGACCGGACCGACCTGCCCTGTCGTCATCCCCGCCTAGACCGATCGACCGGTCGGCCGGCGACCCCGCTCAGCAAGCGTCCGCCATGAGCGAGCGGGCGAACGCGCCGATCAGCCGTCGCGCTTGCGCATCTCCCGATTGAGCAGGCGGGCGACCGCACCGACCGGCACGAAGTTGTGCAGGAACCGAGCTCGGCCCGCCAGGTGCCCGGTGACGATGCGGCGCCGGTCCTTGCGGATCGCCTCGATGACGGCCTGGGCCACCTCGACGGGGTCGGTCTGGAACAGCTTCATCGCCTCGGGATCGTCGGCGACCGGGGTGCCCGAGACGATGTTGGTGTCGATCCCACCCGGGTGGAGCAGATGCACCTGGATGTCGGTGTCGGCCAGCTCCGCCATGAGGGTCTCGGTGTAGCCCCGGACGGCGAACTTGGTGGCGCAGTAGTCGGCGTTGCCGGGGACCCCGAGCAACCCGAAGATGCTCGACACGTTGACCAGCGCGGCCTCGTCGACGGCCTCGAGTTGGGGCATGAACGCGAGCGTGCCGTGGACGACGCCGTAGAAGTTGACCGCGAACACGTGCTCGATGGCCTTCACCGACGTGTCGACACCCTGCTCCATCGAGCCGCTGATGCCCGCGTTGTTGATGACGACGTGCGCGTCGCCGAGGGCAGCTCGGCTGTCGGTCGCGAAGTCCAGCATCGCCTGCTCGTCGGCGACGTCGACGACCGAAGAGAACACGAGCGGCTCGCCGTGTGAACGCACGAGCTCGACGGTCTCGGCGAGCCCGGCCTCGTCGACGTCACAGAGGATCAGCCCCGCGACGCCCTCCTTCGCGAACTCGGTGGCGTAGGCCCGGCCCATGCCGGAGGCGGCGCCGGTGATGACCACCCGCTTGTCGTCGAGGCGTTCCATGCGACGACGGTAGGCGCCGACGCTCGCCGGCCGCGACCCGGGCCGAGACGCCGAATGCGCAGGGCGACGGCCGAGACGGCACGGTCGAGACGTCGCGAAGGGTCACGCCGTGGCCATCGTGCTCCGCGCTCGCTCCGGTGTCTCGCCCGTCCAGTTGTGGAACGCCCGGTAGAACGAGCTGGTCTCCTCGTAGCCGAGCAGGAACGAGATCTCGGGCGCGGAGAGGTTGGGATCGGAGAGGTAGTGCCTCGCCAGGTCCTCCCGGGTTCGGTCGAGCACCCGCTGGAACGTCGTCTCCTCGGCGGCGAGCCGCCGATGCAGCGTGCGGGGGCTCATGGCCAGCTCGGCGGCGACGTCGCTCATGTTCGAGCGGCCGATGGGCAGGAGCTCCAGGAGGACGGCTCGGACCCGCTCGGCCGCGGCGGCATCGTGCTCGAGATCGGCGAGACGACGCCGCAGGTCGGGTTCGAGCGCACCCCAGATGGTGTCGTTCGCGGTGAGGAAGGGTGCCGAGGCGTCGGCGGCGGCGAAGGTGATCCGTTGCACCGACGATCGCTTGACGGGGACGCCGACGAACCGGCGGTAGGCGTCGGCATCGACCGGCGGCCGCGGTGCGGTCACCTCGACCGGCTCCACCCGTCGGCGAGTACCGGTGCGGGCCAGCTGCACCCAGAACATCAGCTCGGAGAGGACGAGGCTGTCGGGCGGCTCGGCGTCGGTGGGCCAGTCGTAGGCCACCGACGTCGCGTCGTCGGCGATCTCGACGATCAGCCTCATGGGACCGATCAGCTTCTTGTACGTCGCGAGCCGGCGGGCCGCGACGTTGAGGTCAGGGCTCATCAGCGCCGCGAAGATCGGAGCGCCGAACGCCTCGGGCGTGAAGGCGTCCTCCATGCGGAGCGGGAGGTTCGGGTCACCCGACTCGGCTTCGATGGCCCGCCACAACGAGAAGAACTCGTCGGACGACAGCCACACCGGACCGCCTGCGAGCAGGTCGGCGCGCAGCCCGGCCCGGCGAAGGATGCTCCCGGGCCGAAGTCCGAGATCTGTGAGCATCGCTCGTACACCCGGTTCGACCGCGAACTTGCCCTGACTCATCGGGGCGCTCCCTCCCGTCGCGTCGGGCCCCTCCACCAGTGGTAGCGCATGACCTGGCCGGTGCGGGGTGGAGGACGACCGAGCACGGCTCAGCTCGCCTCGGCGACGGCCTGCAACCGACGGAGGCTCTCGTTCAGGCTGTCGACCAGGAGGCCCAAGACCGCCTCGGGTGACGCGGCGATCTCGATCTCGGCCGTCGCCGTGGTCTGCACCATCTCCGTCACCCGAGCGTCGACGGGTCGACGAACAGCACCGTGTCGGGGCCGGCTTCCCAGGTCGTCTCCTGGATCGCCTTGATCCACGGCACGATCTCGGCCGGCACGACGTTGCGGAACGACGATCCCTCCTCCTCCGCCAGCGCCACGAGCGCGTCGACGAGCCCCTGAGGATCGAGTTGGTCCTCGAGACCACCGCTCGCCATGAAGCCCTCGAAGACCGCTGCGGGCGTCAGGCTGTTCGCCGGATCCAGCCACCGGAACATGGTCTCCACGCCGCGGTCGTTGAACCCGGTCCCGTAGGCGCCCGGGTTGATCGTGCAGATCTCGACGCCGGTACCCATCAGCTCGAACCTCAGGCCCTCGGTGATCGACTCCAGGGCGTGCTTGGTGGCGGTGTAGATCGACACGAACGGCACGGTGATCAGGCCGCCCATCGAGCTCACGTTGATGATCTTGCCCGAACCGCGGGCGACCATCTGCGGCGCGATGCCCTGGACCATCGCCAGGGTGCCGAAGACGTTCACCTCGAAGTTCTTGCGGACCCGATCCATCGGGATCTCGGCGGCCGGCCCGCCCTCCATGATGCCCGCGTTGTTGACGAGCACGTCGACGTCGTGGGCGAAGGCAGCTCGGCGATCGCCCTCGTCGGTGATGTCGAGCACCATCACCTCGAGCTCGACGCCCTCGTCGGCGGCCGCTGCGCGCAGCTCGGTGACCTGTGGCGTGATCTGCACCCCGGCGATCACGTGGTGACCGCGGCGCGCGAGCTCGAGGGCTGCGCCCTTGCCGAACCCGCTGGCCGCGCCCGTGATGAGGATGTTCTTCGGCATGTCTCTGATCTCCTGTGAGTCGATCCGGTGGATGGTCCCCTCGCGATCAGCTCTGGGGCTGCTCGCCGAGTGCGTTCAAGGCGGCGAAGAAGGTCCGGACGTCGAACTCGTCGTCGCCGTCGTAGCGCGGGGCGTACGTCGCGAACGCCTGGGCCAGTGCCGAGTGGCGGACTTCGATGCGCTCCATGTTGAAGGCGTGGGACACGACGAAGAGCTCGCCGGCCACGATCTGGGGCCAGGCGATCTCGAGGTAGCGGTCGGTGTCCATGGCCGTGTCCATCGAGCCCGGAGGGCCCAGCTCCGTGCTGACGAATCCGGGGCAGATGAGCGACACGTCGATGAAGTCGGGGACCTCCTCGGCGAGCGACTCGGTCAGCGCCAGGACGGCGTGCTTCGACGCCACGTACGACCCCGCCAGGGGAAACCCGTTGAACAGCGAGTTCTCCGAGCCGACGTTGTAGATGGCCGCCGGGGTCCCCTGCTCGATGAACCGGCGCCCGAAGACCTGGCACCCGTGCCAGACACCGAACAGGTTGATGTCGATCACCGACCGCACCGTCTCCATCGGCACGTCGATGACCGACGCGAAGTCCTGGCCCACTCCGGCGTTGTTGACGATGACGTCGACCCGACCGTGCTGATCCCACGCGAAGTCGGCCAGCGCCTCCACCTGCTCGTAGCTCGTGACGTCGGCGGTGGTACCGGCGGCGTCGACGCCAGCGGCCCGCAGCTCGGCGACGGCATCGTCGATGCGCTCCTGCCGCCGTGCTGCGATCACGACCTTGGCGCCCTCGGCGCCGAACCTCCGGGCGAACGCGAAGCCGATGCCGGTCGCCCCGCCGGTGATCACCACCACCTTGCCGTCGAAGTCCTCCATGATCTTCCTCGCTCTCGGCGGGTCGTCGTCCGGTGCTCGACGCTATGACGGCGGTCCCTCGCGATCGGTGGCCGATGTCGCCAGTCGAGTGGCCGGATCGGCCAACCCCGCGTTGGCGATATCTGCGAGTGGTCTGGCGGGATCGGAGATCGACGTGAGGGCCCGGCTTCGTACGATCGACCCATGCCGCGAACGAAGCACGCACTCGACGACGCCACCCGGTCCAAGGACCTCCGTGGGAAGACCTACATCGTGACGGGCGCCAACTCCGGCGTCGGCCTCGAGACCACCCGCCAACTCGTTCGCCAGGGCGGCCACGTGGTCCTGGCCTGCCGTCGCGTCGATGCCGGAAACGAAGCTGCGGCCACCATGGCCGAGCTCTCGGGCACCACCGAGGTCGTGCGCCTCGATCTCGCCGACCTCCAGTCGGTCCGCGACTTCGTCGCCGAGTTCACCGCCGGGCACGACCGCCTCGACGGCCTCGCCTGCAACGCCGGCATGGTGAACATGCGCGGGGACCTCGAGCGCACCGCGGACGGCTTCGAGTCCACGATCGGCGTCAGCTACTTCGGGCACTTCCTCCTCACCGAGCTCCTCCTCGACACGCTGCGCGCCACGCCGGGCTCTCGAATGGCCATCGTCTCGTCCGTCGTGCACGCCGGGAGCCGCAGGAACCGACCCGACGTCCACCTCGACGACCTCAACTACGAGCGGCGCGACTTCGGCAACGTGGCCGCCTACGCGGAGGCCAAGGTCGCCACGGTCCTCTACGCCAAGGAGCTCGCCGAACGCCTCGACGGCACGGGTGTCTCCGCGTTCTCGGTCCACCCCGGGTGGGCCCGCTCCAACTTCGGCTCCGGGGGGAGCCTCCCGGTGCGCGTCGCGTTGACGATCATGCGGCCCTTCAGTCGCTTCGTCTCCGACAGCAACGAGGAGTCGGCGCAGACCACCCTCCACTGCCTCATCTCCGACGACGCCCCGAACCACTCGGGCGGGTACTTCAGCCAGAGCAGCGTCCTCTACCGCGACCGCGAGTGCCGCAATGGCGGCTGGCCGATGGAGACCCCCAACCCCAACGCCCGCGACATGAACACCGCCCGCGAGCTGGTCGCCGTCAGCTACGACCTAGTCGGCCTGGATCGTCCCGAAGCGAGCTGACTGCCGCCCTCGCAGCTTCGGTCACTCCGGTCCGGGTCGCCCAGCACCCCTCCCCGAGCAGGAGACGGTTGTCAGAGCGTCTGGTAACTAGATAGTCTGAGTACCATGACGGACGAAGCGCCGCGTGTCTGGCTCCACGGTCTGCTCGAGCTCTGTCTGCTCGGGTTGCTCGGAGAACACCGCGACTACGGCCTCGGGCTCACCAATCGGCTGTCGCAGGCCGGGCTCGGCTTCGTGCCGGGCGGCACCATCTATCCCGCCCTGGCACGCCTCGAGGCCACCGGCTTGGTGTCGTCGTCGCGCGAGGCGTCCCCGAGCGGGCCGCCCCGCAAGTACTTCGAGCTCACCCAGGCTGGACGGGACGCGCTCGATGCTCGTCGTGCCGAGTGGCGTGAGTTCAGTCGATCCGTTCACACCGTGCTGGGGACCCGGGAGCTGGCGTGAGCAACTGGCCTGCCAACTTCCTGCACGCGCTGTCCGAGCGAGGACTCGACGACGAGGGCGCGCGACGGCTGCAGCGTGAGGCGCTGGAACAGGCGGCCGATCACGGCCTGACGCCTGAGCGGATGTTCGGCCCGGCGACGGCCTACGCGGATCGGCTCGCCCGGGCCATGCGGAGCACGACGGCCACACGGCTCCCGGCGGCGAGCAGGGAGCGCGTCGCGTTGCGCCTCACCGATGTGAGCAAGCGCTACGGCCGGCGTCAGGTGTTGCGCGACGTGTCGCTCGAGGTGCACCGCGGTGAGTCCGTGGCCGTCGTGGGAGCCAACGGATCCGGGAAGTCGACGCTGCTTCAGATCTGCGCCGGGACCGTCAAGCCGACCAGCGGCACCGTCGAGCGTGTCACCCACGTCGGGTACGTGCCGCAGTCGGGCGGCACCGCAGCGTTCCTCACGCCGGCAGAGCACTTCGAGCTCTTCGCCGCGGCGCGCGCCGACTCGCGCCGGCGCGCCACGGCGACCGGCCTGCAGCTGGCGAGTACACTCGGCTGGCGTCCGCGAGCCGACCAGCCGGTCGGCCAGCTCAGCGGCGGGACCCGCCAGAAGCTGAACGTCGTGCTCGGAGAGCTGAGCGGGCCCGAGTTGCTGCTGCTCGACGAGCCCTACCAGGGGTTCGATCACGGTGCGTACGTCGATCTCTGGACCCAGATCGACCGCTGGCGCGACACGGGGACGGCCGTCCTGATCGTCAGCCACATGCTCGGCGAGCTCGATCGTGTCGATCGCGTCGTCGAGCTCGACGCCCCCGAGGAGTAGACGATGCAGACCTTCGCCATCGCCCGCGCCACCCTGCGCGAGACCTCACGGCGCCACGCTGCACTGGTCATGCTCGTGCTCCTCCCGCTGGCGTTCTATCTCGCACGTCGCGACATCCCCTCCTCCGCGGTCGTGGTGCTCGCGCTCGGCCTGGGCTGGGCGGTGTCCACGCTCGCGCTCTTCAGCACCGTCAACGCGCTCGAGCTCGACGGGCGACTCCGCGTCGCGGGCTTCACCACCCCGGCGATCCTGATCGGCAGGCTCGTCGCCGTCATGCTCATCGGCGTCGCGCTCGCCGCGGGCTACCTCGCCCTCGTCACGGTCGACCAGGACGTCGCCCGACTCGACGGCGTGGCGCTCATGATGCTGTGCGCGATCGTCGTCGGCGCTCCGCTCGGCACGGCGATCGGGCTCCTCCTGCGGCGCGAGCTCGAAGGCGCGCTGGCCCTCCTGATCTTCCTGGCCACGCAGTTCATGACCAACCCGGAGAAGCTCCTGGCGCACTGTCTCCCCCTGTGGTCCGTGCGCGGTGTCGCCGACTGGACCACGGGCCTGGGCGGAGCCAGCGAGCTCCGCAACGGGCTCCTGCATGCTGCGGCCACGCTCGCCGTGCTGCTCGTCATCATCGGCTTCGCATCGGCGTTCCGCCTGCGCATCCACCCACCCCACACGGTCCTCGACGACTCGGAGGTGTTCGGGTCGTTCGAGATGCGCCCGTCGCGCTGACCGCAACGCTTCGCGGCATCGCTCAGCGACCAGCGCCACCGATGCGAGCGCCGCGGACCCGGTCGACCCGTTCGTGTCACGCAGCTCGGTGGCGGCTCGCTTGATCGCGCCGGCACCGGCTGTCACCGTTCGTGTCGAGGTGTGGGGCCCCGGGGGCAGGACGTCTGCCTGACCGGTCGCTGATCGAACGGCCACGGGTGGATGCGATCTCGGCGTGGGCCCGGTCCCACGACGGCACGACGGAGCCGAGCTCCGTCCACGTGGCGAACGTCGAGCCGTCCATCCGGGATGAGTACTTCCGCATCACCTCGACGTGCGTGGGATGGCGGACGTAGGCCTCCATCTCGGCTCGGCTCTGCCACTGCGACAACGTCCAGAACGTCGTGCGGAGGGGGATCGCGGTGAGCGACAGTCGGATCGCTCCCGGCGATCCTGCGAACAGCCGCCGGAGGCGGAGGGCAGCGACGAGGAAGCCGGGCACGTCGCGCCGCCGGCGGAGCTCGAGGACCGAGGCCATCACGATGGTCTCGGCACCGGAGGCGTTCGCGCTGTCGGCCGCCGGGCCGTCGATCCACGGCACGGGCGGCATCACCCCACCGGTCGGCAGCTCGTCATCGACGTCGGCTGGGCGGGTGCTCCACAGCACCCACGCGATGAACAGGAACTGGAGCGGGAGACGGATCCAGGGATAGGGCCCGCCTGGCTGTCCGTCGACATCGACGTCGGCGACGGCGACGTACACGTTGGCCGGGAGCACGGCGACGAGGAACGCCGCGACCGTCCACCCGATCGTGGTGGCCGAGGGCCACGCGGCGAGCAGAGCGATCCCGAGGGCCACCTCGGCGACACCGCTGATGGCGACGACGAGGTCCGACGCCGGGACCCACGACGGGAGGTGCTGTTCGAACGGCGTCGGGTTGACGAAGTGACTCAGTCCCGCGACGGCGAGCGCGATGCCGAGTCCGAGGCGGGCGACGGATCGACGATCGGACCGTCCACGGAGCACGACCGCTGCACCAGCGGTGGCGATGGCGAGCACGACGAGGAAGAGCATGAGGGATACCTCCAATGGATAGTGACACTCTCCATTAATGGATAGCTACGATATCCATGTCAAGAGGAGACCTCATGCGAATGGCAGAGCTCAGCCGGCTCAGCGGCGTCCCGACCGCGACGATCAAGTACTACCTCCGCGAGGGTCTGCTCCCCGCCGGCGAGACGACGGCCCCCAACCAGGCGCGCTACGACCAGCTCCACCTCGATCGCCTGTCGCTCATCCGGGCACTCCGCGAGGCCGCCGGGCTCTCGATCTCCACCATCGGGCGGGTGCTCACCGCGATGGACGTCCACCAACCGGGCAGCAGTCCCGAGCACCTCACGATCGCCGTCGCCGAGTTGAGCGAGCCACTGGCCGTCCCCGACGACGAGATCGACGACTACGAGCAGGCACGAGCAGACGTGCGCCAGCTCCTCGACGATCTCGACTGGAACGTCGAACCTCACTCACCCGGCTACGACGACGCCATCCGATCCCTCGTCGCCATCCACCGCTACCTGCCGGGCCTGATCGCAGGTCCCAGGCAGCTCCATCCGTACGCGCTGGCGGTCCGCACCCTCGCCGACACCGAGATCCCCGACGACTTCGACCCGTCCGACGACCCGGGCGCGACACTCCGGTTCAGCGTGCTCGGCACCACCCTCTTCGAACCGCTGATCCTCGCGCTGCGCAAGCTGGCGCACGTCGATCGCATCCGCTCGACACCGGCCGCGACCTGGGCGAACCCGTGAGCCCTGCGGGACCGAGCTGCGCTTCAGAGAGCGAGCACGACATAGTCTCCGACGAGATGGCGGAGCGCGAGGTCGACGAGCTGATCGAGACCAAGCTGCAGGCGCCGACGGTGCCCCGCCACCTCGTGCGTCGACCTCGGCTCGACGAGCTCCTCGATCGGGCGCTGATCGAGCGCCATCGCCTCGTTCTCGTCTGCGCACCCGCGGGCTCCGGCAAGTCGACGCTGCTCGCCGCGAACCTCGGGAACCGTGGCGACGAGCTGGCGTGGTTGCAGGTGGAGGACAGCGACGCGGACCCGGCACGGTTCTGGTCGTACCTCGTCATGGCGATCGATCGCGCCCGACCCGGCGTCGGCGAGGTGGTCGTGCCCACGATCGTCTCGACGGGCGGGGAGCCGGACGCGGTCGTGCCGGTGTTGGTCAACACCCTCGATGCCGCGCACGACCCGCTCGTCGTCGTCATCGACGACTACCACCTGATCGACAACCCGGCGATCCACGCCGGTCTCGAACGACTCATCGAACGGTGCCCCGAGCACATCCGGATCGTCATCGCGACCCGCACGGATCCACTGTTCCGCGTCGGCCGACTCCGCGTGCGCGGCCAGTTGACCGAGATCCGCGCTGGCGACCTTCGCTTCGACGCACACGAGGCGTCGGATCTCCTCGACACCCCCCTCCTCGACCAGGACATGCTCCACGAGCTCTGTGACCGGACGGAGGGATGGGCGGCTGGTCTCGTCCTGGCCGGCCTCTCGCTCCACGGGCTCGACGACGCGACCGAGTTCATCGCCGGCTTCGGCGGTGACGACCAGCTCGTCGTCGAGTACCTCACCGATGAGCTGCTCGCCTCGATCGCTGCTGACGACCGGCAGCGTCTCATCGAGACCTCGATCCTCGAACGCCTCACTGGCCCGTTGGTCGATGCGGTGACCGGTTCGACCGACGGCGGCGCATGGCTCCGACGCACCGCCGCCTCGAACCAACTGCTCGTCGGTCTCGACCGGACGGGCACGTCCTTCCGCTACCACCACCTGTTGCGCGATCTCCTTCGACTGGAGGCCGAGCACCAGATCCCCGACCGGCTCCCGGGTCTGCATCTCGCGGCCGCCGCCTGGCACCACGAGCACGGCGATACCTACGCCGCCATCGAGCACTACATCTCGGCTGGCGAGCTCGTCACCGCCGGCGACCTCATCGCCATCCACGCGACCGCCCTGCTGAACGGCGGGCAGATCTTCACCGTGCTCCGACTGCTCGACCGACTCGGCGACCTTCCCGAGCGCCACTCGCGCAGCGCACTGGTCCGGGGCTGGATCAACCTCACGACAGGCCGGTTCGCCGGCGCCCGGCACTACTACGACATCGCCGCACGGCTCGACGACGGCACCGACGCGAACCTCGCCGCGTCGCTCGGGATCATGGTCCACCTCGCCGAGGGTGATCTCGAGTCGGCGCTGTCCATCGCGGGCCGCATGGCCGAGCCGACCGAGTCGACCCAGGCCATCGGGTTGGCGGCCGTTCACACCTGGGCGGGCCGATTCGACGACGCTCGCCGCTACGTCGCGATCGCGCGCGAGCTCGGCATCTCCGAACCGTCGGACTACGCGGCGTCGGTCGCTCCGGGCCTCGCCGCCGTCGTCGACCTGGAGTCGGATGCGCGGACTTCCGCCGCAGCGCACGCGGAGACGAGCCTCGAGCACGCCAACGGCCACGGGGTCGCCGAGTCACCGCAACTCGCCATCTCCCACGCGGTGCTCGCTCGGACCTCATCGGACGAGCAGGTGCGGACCGCTGCTGCCGAGCGCGCCGTCCAACTCGCGCGGCGTGCGCCAGAACCCTTCACGTCCGGCTACGTGTTCGCCGTCGTCGGCGACACGGCCTGCGAGCACGACGACCCGGTCGGGACCGAGCTGCTCAACGAGGCGAGAGCCGCCGTCGACCGCTGCCTCGATCCCGGCATCGTGGGTCGAGCGCTCGCCCGCATCGAGTCGCGCCACGGCGTGGCGGCGCGGTCCGCCACCCCGCTCGGCCTCGTCGAGGACCTCACCGACCGGGAGCTCGCCGTGCTCCGCTATCTGCCGTCGAAGCTCTCACAACGGGAGATCGCAGGAGAGCTCTACGTCTCGCTCAACACGGTCAAGACCCACTGCAAGGCGATCTATCGGAAGCTCGGTGTCGACGGCCGCACGACCGCCGTGCAGGCCGCCCGCGACCACGGCCTCCTCTGACCGACGGTGCTCGGCGCCACCGGTCACCGCTGATCGAGACCCCAGAACGAGTCATCCGGGGGAACCGCTGGTGAGGATGCCGGATTCGTAAGCAACGGCGACGGCGGCGGCGCGGTCGGAGACGGCGAGCTTGTCGTAGATGTGGAGCAGGTGGGTCTTCACCGTGGCCTGGCTGATGTGGAGGTGGTCGGCGATCACGGCGTTGGTGTGGCCGGAGGCGACCTCCCTGAGGACCTCGATCTCCCGGAGCGAGAGCGCCCCGGCCTCGGGATCGCGGACCCGGTCGACGAGGCGCTTGGCGACGGGCGCGGCGAGCACGGTCTCTCCGGAAGCGGTGCGGCGGACAGCATCGATGAGATCGTCGGGCGGGGCGTCCTTGAGCAGGTAGCCGGTCGCGCCTGCTTCGATCGCTCGAACGATCGCCTCGTCGGTGCCATAGGTCGTGAGTACGACGATGGGCGCCTCGGGCCACTCGGCTCGAATGGCCTCGATGGCGCCGACGCCGTCGAGATCCGGCATGCGCAGGTCCATCAGCACCGCGCCGGGACGCCGTAGGAGTACGACGTCGATCGCGTCCCTCCCGTTGGCTGCCTCACCGACGACCTCGATGTCGTCCTCGGCGGCCAGCATCGCCACGATCCCACCACGGACGACAGGGTGGTCGTCGACCACGACGACCTCGATGCTCATGATGCGGCCACCGGCAACAGCACCGACAGCACGGTCCCGTTCCCCGCCCTGGCTTCGATGCTGAGCTCGCCTCCGAGCGACTCCACCCGGTGACCGAGCGCGCTCAGGCCCTGGCCTCCGGTGAGCGAGCCGCGATCGGTCACCGCTCCTTCCACGAGACCGACGCCATCGTCCTGGACGTCGAGCGCGACGGCGTCGCCGACGTAGCTCAACGTCACGTGTACTTCGGAGGCCCCGGCGTGGTTGCGCACGTTGAGCAGCGCCTCCTGGGCGGCGCGGAGCAGGGCCACCTCAGCGGCGCCGCCCAGCGGGCGAGGAGTGCCGGTGACCCTCAGGCTCCCGGTCGTGCCGGCATCGAGTGTCGTGTCGATCTGGCGCTGGAGCGCATCGGGAAGTGATGCGTGGTCGAGCTCGACGGGTCCGATCGCGGCGACGAGCCGCCGTGCGGCATGGAGGTTCTCCTGTGCGGTCGCCTCGATGGCGGCGACGTGCTCGTCCCACTGCTCGGTGCGTAGCGCTGTCCTGCTGAGCAGCACGATCGAGGTGAACCCCTGGGCGAGCGTGTCGTGGATCTCGCCGGCGAAGCGGGCTCGTTCCTCGAGCACGCCCTTCTCCCGTTCCGCGATGGCGAGATCGTGCTGCGCCGCCTCGAGCTCGGCGATCAACCTGGCCTGTGTGGCGTTCTGGTCGGCGACGCCCCAGAGGGTGAGTGAGACGGCCGCCCCGACGGCGAGCGCTGCGATCGGACCGGTGAGGACCCATCCGGCATCGCCGTCACCGATGATCGCCGCCGACCAGACGACGCTGAGCGTCGCGGCCCCAGCAACTCCTCGTCGTCGCCCGAGGGCGAAGCACAGCGAGTAGAGGGCGAACGTGAGGATCGACCAGTCCGCGTCAGCGAACATCAGCACCGACCAACAGGCGGCGCTGAGCACGGTCGCGGCGAGCTGGACTCGCCGGGACCAGCGGAGCAGTGGGGCGGCGAACGCCACCGCCATGGTGGCCCCGAGCACGATCGGCAGCACCGTGGCGGCGACGGCGAGCGGATCGTCTGCGGAGACCTCGTAGACGAGCGAGAGGGCGATGCCGTAGACGAGTGCGCCGGCGACCGCCCACGCCCGTGCGAGGGGCAGCAGTGTGGGGAGACCGGCTTCGTCCTCGAGCTGTGCGCTCACCCCTCGCTGTTCCATCGGAACGATACTGCCGCGGTAGCAGCGGCGATGCCGACGCACGCTGCGAAGACCGTGAGCATCGTGGTGGCCTGCCAGAACCCGACGCGCTCGCCCGGGTGGCGCCGCTGCGCGTGCGCACGCCGCTCATGACGACGGCCGTCATCGCACGGCGCCGGCGGCGAGGGTCGCGGCGTCGACCGTCGAGGACTCCGCCCGGGCGTGCTGGCGCTGCCGGACCTCGGTGCGAACGATGCGCAGGGCACGTGCGGCGGTGACGACCGCCAGCACGAAGGTGACCGATGTCGTCGATGTCGTGAAGTCCTCCGCTCCCCACGGCGCCGCAGCCCCGTCGACCAGACCGGTGGGGATCGAGATCCCGAGCCACGGCGAGAGATGGAACCCGACGGCTCCGACCAGCACCCCGGAGGCGAGCAGGCCGCCGAACAGTCGAGTCCGTGGAATGAGGATCAGGGCGCCGGCGACGACTTCAGCGGTGCCGGTGAGGTGGTTGACGTAGGGATGGAAGAGGTCGACTCCCGACCGGTGCTCGATGTACTGGAAGACGTGGCCGGTCGTGAACTTGGCGGCGCCAGCGGAGAGGAGGAACAGGCCGAGGGCCCAGGTCAGGAGGCGGTCGAGGTGGGGCATCGGGAGCTCGATTCGGTCGTGGTCTGCGATGGCTCCCACTGTGAGCGACCGGTACGCCCGGCACATCGACCAACCGGTTGGTTCTCCGCTCAGCCACCCCGAGCGCAGCGATCGCGGGTGGAGCAGGGCGCGGCCAGGTGCTCGACGCCGGTCTCTTCGTGGTGGCGCTCCGTCGCGAGGAACGATCGGATCTCGGCGAGCGTGGCGGCGGGGTGGTCCCAGAACACGTCGTGGGCGGCGTCGGGCACCACGGCGACCCGGGCGTCGGCGTATCGCCGGGCATGGTGGCGTTGGAGGTCCACGCCGAGCCAGGTGTCCTCGGCGCCGGCGAGGAACAGCACCGGGCCCGGGAACGTCCACCCGGCAGGGTCGTCCCCACCGAAGGTCTCGCCGGCGAGCGCCTCACCCGCGGTTCGGCCCCATCGCCACGACGGGGCCTCGTAGGGCCGACCGGGTCGGTGATACGGGTTGTCCGGGTGATCGGTGAAGTAGGGCAGGATGCGCCGCCCGACCAAGAAGTCGCCGGCCGCGTGGTCGTCGGGTCCGTCGACCCGCCGGGCGGCCAGGCCGGCGCCAACGGCCACCCGGAGGTAGGACCAGCCCGACAGGATCCGATCGGATCGGCGCTTCCAGGTGTCGTACCCGGAGCGATCGAGGTAGCCGGGCTCGGCCAGGACGGCCGCATCGACCCGGTCCGGCCGGTGCCGGAGGTACCCCGCGGCGAGGATGGCGCCCCAGGAGTGGCCGATCAGGACGACGGGCCGATCGGGGCTGTGGTGGTCGATGACGGCGTCGAGATCGGCCAGGGCCGTTCCAGCAGTCAGCTCCGCGGCGGGGACTCGGGCCGAGAGGCCGGCCCCCCGCTGGTCGAAGAACACGACCCGGTGCTCGTCGGCCAGGGCGGCCAGGCCGAGGAGCGAGCGGTGGTCGCCGCCGGGTCCACCGTGGAGGACGACGATCACCGGCGCCCCCTCGTCGCCGTGAGCGTGGTGGTGGAGGATGGTCCCGTTGACCTCGAGCCGGGGGAGCTCGGGGTCGTCGACCACGGTGGGCAGGACGTTCAGCTCCTCCCGGGCGCCGCCCAGCGGAGCCAGGAGTGCGTCGACCGGCCCGGTCACGCCGGGACCTCGTCGCGCACCAGCGTGAGGCCGGCGCCGATGAACCAGACGATCGAGCCGAGACCGAAGACCATCTCGATCGCCTCGAAGGCCGGGATGACGGTGAGCACGCCGGCGACGGCGGTCACGATGCCGACGACGTTGAGCCACCGGGGCAACAGGGCGGTGGTGAGTCCGGCGAGCGAGACGAGCAGGATCCAGATCCCGCCGACGAGCTCGTTGCCGCCACCGAGTCCGTTGGTGACGGCGTCGATCGAGGACCACACGGCGACCGCCTGATCGGGATCGGTCTCGGCGAGGTCGGCGACGACCTCGATGCCGATGTTGGAGACCATGCCGGTGGCGAACATCAAGCCGACCCAGATGACGGCGAAGACCGCTCCGGCGTCGGCGAGCAGCGGCGCGCGCTCGGCGAGCCGGGCCCGCAGCGCCATGGCGAAGGGCACCAGGGCCGCGCCGAACACGATGAAGATGCCGAGGTACCAGGCCAGCAGGGTGCCCTGGTGGCCGACGAGGAAGTCGACCAACTCGGCTGGGCTGGCATCGGGATCGGTGTAGTCGGCCAACGAGGTGGCGAACAGGGCGATGCCGTACGCGAACGTCCCGGCGGCGACCAGCGCCGAGATGCCGCCGAGGCGCTCGAGGCGGCCTGGCCGGGCGTCGGTACGGGATCGGGTGGTGGAGGTCATGACGGGGTTCCTTCCTGGTGGTGGGGGTCGGTGTCGAGTGGTCGTACGGAGACGAGCTCGACGTTCATGGCGGTGAAGTGGGTGAGGAGTCCGTGGAGGTGGGCCGGGTCGCGGATCGCTCCGATGAGGCGGGTCGTGCCCGCGTCGGTGAGCTCGACCCGGAACTCGTCGAGGACCGGGCGCAGGATGCGATCGCCGGCTCGGCCACGGAGCTCGATCTCGTAGCGGGTCGGGTTGGTCATGGCCCGACTCTCCGCCCGATCGGGGTGAGTCGACCTCGCTCCCCCGGCCGGCTCACCCGGGTGAGTCCACGTCCCGTAGATTCCTCGGATGGCCCCCCGGCCCGTCACGTCGACCAAGGTCGCCGCGCCCCGCCCACCGGTCCGCTATCTGAGTCGGAGGCGACTCATCGAACAGATCGACCGGTCGGTCGACGCCGGTCGCGGTGTCCTGCTGGTGAGCGCTCCGGCGGGAGCTGGGAAGTCGACGCTGGTCAACGGCTGGCTCGCCGCAGGTGAGCGCCGTTTTGGCTGGCTCCAGATCGACGAGGGCGACGATGATCCACAACGCTTCTGGTCCTACGTCGCAGCCGCACTCGGCGAGGCCGTCCCGACGCTGCCCGGTGCCGTCGCCGCTGTAGCCGGCGATGGTCCCAGGGCGATCGTCGGCGCAACCGTCAACGAGATCGATGCCGTCGACGAGCACGTGGCGCTGGTCATCGACGACTACCACCTGATCTCCAACCCGGACGTGCACGCCAGCGTCGAACAGCTCGCGACGCTCCGACCGGCGAACCTGGCGGTGGTGCTGTCCACTCGCGTCGATCCGCCGTTTCGTCTGGGGCGGCTGCGGGTCCGGGACCAGCTCACCGAGCTGCGCGCCGAAGATCTCCGCTTCGACGCCGATGAGGCGGCCTGGCTGCTCGACGCCGACACGGTCGGTCTGGACGTCGAATCCGTCGACCGCCTTCGGCAGCGCACCGAGGGGTGGGCTGCCGGTCTCGTCCTGGCCGGGCTGTCACTGCGCAACAGCGACGACATCGACGGCTTCGTCTCGTCGTTCCACGGTGACGACCAGCTCGTCGCCGACTACCTCAGCGAGGAGTTCCTGGACTCGCTCGAGGACGACGAGCGAGACCGATTGCTCGACGTCTCGATCCTCGAGCGCATGTCCGGACCGCTGATCGACGAGGTCACCGGGCGGGACGACGGCACCACCTGGCTGCGATCACTGGCCGGCACCAATCAGCTGGTGATCGCGCTCGACCGCACCGGGACGTGGTTTCGCTTCCACCACCTGCTGCGAGATGTGCTTCGCGACGAGCTGGAGCAACGGGCGCCGGAGCGCCGCGCCGAGCTGCACGCTGCCGCCGGCCGTTGGTGCGAGGCATCCGGCGAGCTGCTCGACGCCGTCGAGCACTATCTGGCTGCGGACCGCCGCGTCGAAGCCGCCGATCTGGTGACCAACCACGCGACGGAGCTGCTCAACGTCGGCCGGACCTACACCGTCAAGCGCTACCTGGACCGTCTCGGCGACCTCGTCGACCGACACGGCGGACTCGCCATCGTCCACGGGTGGGTGTCGTTCGTGACGGGCCGTTTCTTCGAGGCCGAGACGTCGCTCGCCACGGCGACGAGCTTGGACATCGAGGGCGCCAACGCCGACCTCATCCAGTCGCTGTCGGCGATGATCCAGCTCGCCAAGGGCGACGTCGCCGCCGGCCTGGCGATCGTGCAAGGACCAACGTTGCCGATCCAGGATCCGGGAGGTCCGATGGTGCTCGGCGGGGTCCGGGTCTGGGCTGGCCGCTTCGACGAGGCGCGGCCGTTCCTCGACACCGCCAAGGAGATGGCGGCCGCTCACCCCGACCACTTCGTCGCCGCCGTCACCCCCATCTTCGAAGCGATTGCCGAGATCGAGGTCGGTCGTCTCGCCGCCGCTCGGGACCTCGCCCGCTCCTCGATCACGTTCGCCGACGAGCACCGCATCAGCGAGGCACCCCAAATGGCGCTCGCCCACAGCGTGATCGCTCGCGCGACCACGGACTCCGACGAGGCGATGGTCGCGGCACTGCGCGGCGTCCAGCTCGCCCGCCGCGCACCCGAGAACGTGATGCTCACCTACGCCTTGGCCAGCGCTGCCGACGTCGCCTTCGTCCGCAGCCATCCCGATGCCGAGAGCCTGCTGTCCGAGGCACGGGCGATCGTCGATCGGTGCGTCGACCCGGGCATCGCCGGTCGGTACCTCCGCCAGGTCGAGGCACGGCACGGCCGCGCCGACCGTCCCCTCGCCGAGGGCCTGGTGGAAGAGATCAGCGAGCGTGAGCTCTCGGTCCTGCGCTATCTACCGTCGAAGCTCTCACAGCGCGAGATCGCCGGTGAGCTCTACGTCTCGTTGAACACGGTGAAGACGCACTGCAAGGCGATCTACCGCAAGCTGGGCGTCGACAGCCGCCAGGCCGCCGTGCAGACCGCCCGCGATCACGGCCTGCTCTGAGCCCGCCGGACCGCAGCGACGAGACGAGGCAGCAGACGGTAGGGGCGAGCCGGAGCGTCACCCTGGTTGACCGTGCCCGCCAGGTGGAGGCCGAGCTCAGCGGAGTGGAAGAGGAACGAACCGGTCACACCGGAGTGGCCGATGAGCTCCGGGAACGCCCGTCGGCCGCTCATCCAGCGGGGCAGCTGGTAGCGCATCGTGCCGGCGCCGTAGTCGACGAACGGGAAGACCCGGTTCCACGTGAACGCACCCTGGTCTCGCGGCTCGAAGAGCTCCCCGGTGTGGAACGCCCGGCTGAAGCGGAGCTGGTCGTGGAGGGTGGAGATGATGCCTCCCGCGCCCTGTTCCGAGGCGAGGGCCAGCGGGAACGACAGCGCACGGGACCCTTCGTGGACCGCCAGGACTCCGTCGAGGTCGGTGCCGGTGAAGACGGTGGTGTCGGTCAGGCCGAGCGGTCCGGTGATCCGCTCTGCCACGGCGGTGGGGAACGACCTGCCGGTCACGGCCTCGATGATCGCGGTCAGGAGCAGGAAGTTCGTGTCGGAGTAGGCCGCACGCCGGCCCATCCGGTCGCCCGGCGGGAACTCGGCACCGTTGGACCGGGCGATCCCGACGACGTCGGTGATCGAGTACGCCCGATCCCCACCCGCCCGCAGCTCCGCCTGGACCCCGCCGTCGAAGTAGTCGGCGAGGCCCGAGGTCTGGTCGAGCAGGTGGCGCACCCGAAGCTCGGCGGTCCGGTCGACACCACCGTGTCGGTGCAGCCCGTGGAGGTCGAGGCCGGGCACGACATCGACCACCCGGTCGTCGAGACGGAGGCGGCGCTCGTCGACGAGCTGGCGCACGATCGCCGTCGTGAAGAGCTTGGAGACACTGGCGATGATGTACCGGTCGCCGGGCGATGCCTCCCCGGCGGAGTCGAGGACGGCGAGGTCGCCGTCGTCGGTCGCGACCCCGAGCACCACACCGGGGACGCGACGATCCCGGTTCGTGCGCTCGGTCACGCGCCGGATGCGCCGGCTCAGCTCCCCTCGATCGAAGGACGGGGTGGTGCGGTGTTGGGTGGTCACGAGGACTCCTCGGTGGTCGAGCGATGACGACCACCGTCCCTCCGAGGCGTGTGAGTCGGGATCGCCCGGTGCCCGACCTCACCCGGGTGAACGGCGCCCCGCAGGTGACGACCGCTCACCCAGCCGGACCGGATCGTGGGGCCGTACCCGAACCCCCCGAGGAGGCACCTGTTGTGGCCACCACCCACCGCTCCGATGCCACCATGACCGTCGCCTGGGATCCGCCGCCGCCCCGGTCGGGTCCGCGCGGCCTCTGGGACCGCTTCGCCGGTCCGGGCGCCACCCGGGCCGAGAACCGCCTCCAGGTGATCGGCGTTGCGCTGCTCGGCGGACTGACGATGGCGCTCGTCGTCCGCGAACGCGGCGAGGACGTCGCTGCGTGGCAGATCGCCGTCGCCGCGATCCTCGCCGTCGACATCGCCGGGGGAATCGTCACCAACGCGACATCAGCGGCGAAGCGCTGGTACCACCGGCCCGCCGAGGGGCTCCGATCCCACCTCGGCTTCGTCGCCCTGCACGCCACGCAGATCGGGATCGTGGCGGCGATCTTCACCGACGAGCCGGTCGCCTACTTCGCAGCGACCTACGGGCTGCTGCTGGCGACCTCGTACGTCGTGCTGTCGGTCCCGCTGTACCTCCAGCGCTCCATCGCCCTGCTGCTCGCGGCTGCCGCCGTGCCGGTGAGCGAACTGGTCGCCGCTGATGTGGTCGATGCGGGCATGGCGTGGTTCACGCCGCTGCTGTTCCTGAAGATCCTCGTCTCGCACCTCACGACCGAGGTCCCGTTCCGGCCGGTCGACGTCCGGGACTGAGTGGCGGCGATGCGGCCGCGTAGCCTCGGCGCGGTCATGCCGATGATCTCGTCGATCGCCGTGCGGGCGATGATCGCCGCCTCCGATCGCGAGGACCGACCGGAGCTGCTCGCCCACGTCGGCCTCGACGCCGGGCCGGCGGCACCCGATCTGGTCGACGACGAGGCGTTTTGGGCGGTCATCGAACGGATCGTCGGAGACGGCGACGACTCGTTGCAGTTCCGCTACGCGTCCTCGATCCACATCGACGGGTACGGGGCGTCCGGGCTGGCGTTCAAGACCGCGGTCGATCTCCGGCGGGCGCTCGAACGAACCGTGCGCTACATCGCCCTGCAGGGCGACACCGTCCAGTACGAGCTCCGACCCGACGGCCGCGGTGGTGCGGCGTTCGTCCTCCTCGGGCGACCCGCCCACCGCCTCGGCGTCCGCATCGCCAACGAGGCGGCGCTCGGAGCGATCCTCACCGTCTGCCGCCAGGTCGTGGCCGACGGGGTGTCACCGACACCGACCTCGGTCTCGTTCACCCACCGGGCGCCCTCGGCCTCCGCCGCAGGGCGGGAGTTCTTCGGTTGCTCGATCAGCTACGGCGCCGAGCTCGACGCGTTGCACCTCGACGCCGCGTTCCTCGACACGCCGACCCGACTCGGTGACGAAGCGCTCTCGGAGTTCCTGATCGACCAGCTCGAGGGTCAGCTCAGCACGGCGCTCGCCGAGCGTGGCATCGAGGCCCGAGTGCGGCACGTCATCGCCAACGGGCTCGCCGACGGAGTCCCGCCGATGCGTGTCGTCGCCCGACGCCTCGGCATGAGCGAGCGGACCCTCCACCGTCGGCTCGGCGACGAGCACCTCCGCTATCAGGACCTCGTCGTGGAGGTCCGCCAGAGCGTCGCCACCGCGCTGTTGACGACCACCGACCGCTCGCTCGTCGACATCGCCTTCCTCTGCGGGTTCTCCGATCAGAGCGCCTTCCAGCGTGCCTTCAAGCGTTGGACCGGGCGGACCCCACTGGCCGTCCGCCGAGGCTGATCGCCGAATCGAAGACCGCTCACGGCGGCGATGGCGGGAAGTGTCAATGCACTGGCGGAAGCGGCCAAGAGCCGACCTGCCGTCCGTTCGTACGTTGCTCATGTCCACCCGACACCGACACGAACGGAGCACGGACATGACCAGCACCAACAACCCCAGCAGCCGCAAGGTCCTCGTCGTCGGGGCCACCGGCGGCTCCGGGCGCGCCGCGGTCGCCGCCCTGATCACCGCCGGCCACCACGTCACCGCCTTCTCCCGTCACGCCGACCGGCTCGCGGCCGAGTTCGACGGACTCGTGACGGTCAACGGCGACGCCCTGAAGCGCAACGACGTCGACCAGGCTGTCGCCGGACACGACGCGGTCGTCGTGACGCTCGGCATCACCGAGCACCCGATCCGGGTCCAGACGCTCGGGCCGAAGCGCACGCCGCTCGACATCCGCTCGGCCGGCACCCGCAACGTCATCGACGCCATGGACGCCCACGGCCTCGACCGCCTCGTCGTGCAGTCGTCCCACGGCATCGGCCCGACGCGGCAACACCTCGGGTTCACCGACCGTCTGTTCTTCGCCACCCTGGTGAAGAAGCAGATGGCCGACACCGAGCTGCAGGAGCGGATCGTCCGGTCCAGCGGCCTCGACTGGACCCTGGTCCAGCCGGTACACCTCAACGACGAGCCCGACGGTCCGGAGCCGTTCTGGTCGACCACCGGCGAGACCCGGAAGATGAAGATCTCCCGCACGGTCGTCGGCCGCACGCTCAGTCGGGTGGTGACCGACCCGACGCTCGGCCACACCACCCTGTCGGTCTCGGGCTGAGGGGCGGAGATGGACGCCAAGCAACTCCTCCTCGTCGGCAGCGTCGTCGCCACCGGGCTCATGGCCGGACTGTTCTACGGCTGGACGGTGTCGGTGATCCCCGGCACCCGACGCCTCGCCGGCGCCGACTACGTGGAGCTGATGCAACACGTGAACCGGGAGATCCTCACGCCGAGGTTCCTGGTGCCCCTCATCGGCATCCCGCTGCTCCTCGGCGCGGCCGCCGTCGCCCAGTTCCGGGCCGGAGATCAGCGCCGGGGCGTCCTGGTCGCCGCAGGTGCCCTGACCTACCTCGTCGGGGTGTTCGGCGTGACGGCAGCTCGCAACGTGCCGCTCAACGATCAGCTCGACGCCTTCGACCTCGGCGCCGCCACCGCAGCGGAGGTCGACGAGCGCCGGCAGACCTACGAGGACCCCTGGAACCGGTGGAACACGGTGCGAACCGTGTTCAACGTCGGAGCCTTCACCCTCGTGACCGCTGCCGCCGTGGTCGCCGCCGACCCGGAGTGATCTCCGGCCGAGTCCCGTGGTCACCCGGGTGAGCTCGCCACCGGAAGGAGGCCAGCTCACCCGGTTCCGCCGGATCGTCGTACCGGACACACCACACCGACCGAGGAGCTCAGATGACCGCCACCCTCCCCGCACCATCCGACCCCACCGGCGCCGACCCCACGAGCGTGGCCGCAGCGGCACGTGACGCCGTGAAGACCTACGGCACCGGTGACGCCGCCGTGCACGCCCTCGCTGGTCGGTGGCCACAGCGACCGTGCGGACCCAGGTGGCGAGTTCTTCTATGCCAACGTGACGGCGTTCCGTCGAGGTGTCGGAGGAGTCGGCCGGCACGGGATGCGGCGCTCCTCGACGAGGCGGCGGACGTAGCGCTCGCCGCCTCCGAGGCGACTCGCCAGCTCGTCGAGTCCGATCGGCGGGGTTGGAGACGTCGTGGTCATGGATGCCCAACGGCCAGCGGCGTCGCCGCCGCGGAACCCCCGCCCACCCGGTGTCACACAGCGTGACGACGGGCTCGCCGCCGAGAGGCGGCCCGGCAGGCGAATCGGAGCGCCGTCGTACCTCGTTGGTACATGGCCGCCAACGCAAAGAGCCGGCACCTCGGTAGGCACCGGCTCTGACCTGCGGTTCTCTTGGTGGCGGGGGCAGGATTTGAACCTGCGACCTTCGGGTTATGAGTCCCATCGCGGGGCGGTCGGCGAGTGTCGCCCCGTGTTGCGCAGTATCGCTGAGCTGGGAAGTCGCGCTCCTGCGGTGCCATCTTGTGACGGCGTGGACCGCCTCGTGACCCCCTGTCCGTTAGAAGACTCGTTAGAAGCTCGCCAGTCTTCAGCGGGTCCGCTTCGGCGTCGCAGTGCGCTCGTACATGCCACTCTCGTCTGCGATCTTGACCATCTCGTCGAGTGCCCGCCTGCGCCGCGACGGCTGCGCGTCCGGTTCCGCGGGCGCCTCGTTCGATGTCTGCCCGTCGTCGGGATCCACGGCCATCGTGCCCTCATCGCCTAGCGAGCACCCACGAGCGGCTGGAACTCGGGTCCGGACAGCGGTTGGTACCCCTCGGGCCACGGAGCGGTCAGACGACACAACAAGCGCATGTGCGGAGCAGACGAGGGCGGGTTCGCGTGCTCGACGATGACACGAACGGCCGTGGGGTCGTCGTGCCGCAGGTCATGGATCGTGTCGAGCAGGTAGTCCGGGGCGTAGCCGACCGAGTCGCCTGTCGCAGTGTTGATCAGCATGGCCCGCGGGTTGACGGTGTTGGCTGGCTCTGGGACGAGCTCGAGTTGGTCTCCAGCGTTCAGCAAGGCGATGGCATCGGAAGCTCCGTCGACATGTCGGACGCCGCGAGCGAAGAAGAGCGTGACTAACTGATCCGCGTCGGTCCGCGTCGGGGCTGCGAAGACCTCGATCCGGTCGGTCGCACGCTGGCCTTCGCTCCGGGCGAGCACCTCGAACGGATCGGCTTCGACGTCGAGATCGAGTTGCTGGAGGAAGGCGTCGTAGTCAGGACGCTCGCGGGGCATCTGGCGATTGGCGAACACTGGGAACAGCTGGCGGCTCTCGTAGCGACGGTGAAGCTCTGGGAAGCCCGGGAGCGGTTCGAACAGGGGCTGCTGCTCCGCCAGTTTCAGGTAGACGAACTCATAGGAGACCGAGTCGCCGCTGACGCGCTGGTTCAACAGCCCGATGGGCATGATCGAACCCTCGGGGTGCCGCCAGGTCACGTAGAGGTGTCGCTCGGTCGGGGTGCCCATGGTCAAACCGTACCGACACGGTGTGACATCAGCTGCGAGTGATTCGCTTGCAGCAGCCGTGCTGCGAAGCTGCGCGCGGATTCGGAGATCCGGCCAGCTGGCACGCGGCCCAAAGGTGCCAGAAGCTTCTCTACGTCCGCACTGCGATCGAACCAGTGGTCCCGCTTCTCAGGGGCGAGCGTCGCAAGACCGTCGACAGCGACTGCGAGCGGAGGCGGACTGCCCTCGAAACGGGTCCTCGCTTTGCCCGCGTAGGCCTCGGGTGTGCGGTTGGCGTCTGCGGTGGACAGTCGCTCGCTGCGCTGCTCGTCGTCGAGCTGGAAGCCGAGGCTGGAGGCGTGGTCGAACGTCGGAGCGAGTCGCCGGTCGCCGCCGCGTGCGATGACAGCCCAGTTCTCTTGGTGTCGATCGGTGTTCCCGACCAACGCGTCCAGCACGAGGAAGCCGACGAAGGTCTCCCATGCCGTGAGCTCAGAAGCCGGGGGTGCGTCTACGCGTTCGAGCACCTGGCGCACGGCGTCGAGCGTGTAGCCGGTGCGGTCATGTGGATCATCGCCAGACACACCGATCTCGGCCAGCAGCTCGTTGCCGTGGACGAGGCTCTCATCGGTACTTAGTAGCGACCGGCTGATCACACCCACGGAGGTGTCCGCGCCGGGACCGCCAGTGGCCAGCTCGACGACGGCTGCCGGCAGGCCCAGAGCTTCAGCGACGGCTCCGGCGACGCGCTCGGCCCAGTCGTCACCCTTCGCGTAGGTCGTTCCGTCTGCTCGTCGGTTGAACGTCACGTCCTTCATCAGCCAGAACTCGTCCGCGACCGGGTCGTGGAGCCACCGTTTCGGCTTGGTGCCGAGCGTCTCCTCGTGAGCACGTCCCCACATGCTGACGTCGACCTCTCGGAACTCGATCACGGTGATGCTCTTCGGTCTCGGGCGAGTTGGGCTCGGCGCAACGAGCACCGGGCCGCGCCCAGTGACCGTAGAGGACATCTCCGTCAAGGTTCGCGAACTCTGCTCTGAGCCGACTCCAGCCCGACTTCCGCCGGCTGGGCCCCTCCTCATAACGATGGGAACCGTCGACGGCCGCTCTAGACGCAGTCGGGCCAGACCATCGCAGGATCATCTCGGGAACGACTCCGAGGGGCCGGAGGCGTCGTCGTCGCTCGACCGTCGCAGCCGAGCCTGCCGTCGGCCAGTCCATCCTTCCAGATAGATATACTGGTATAGTTATTTGAATGGGAAGACGAGGAGTCCAGCCCGAAGAACGGCAGCGAGCCGTGCGGCTCGCCGCCTCACTGGAACAACGGAAGAGCGAGCGGGACATCTCCATCCAGGACTTGTCGGCCCAATCGGGTGTCCGATACGAGACCGTGCGAGCCCTACTCAGTGGGAGGAGTGCCGGGCCGTCCTTCTTCCTGGTGGCCGATCTGGCGATTGCGCTCGGAGCTACGCTCGACGACCTCGCTCAGGAATCGCGATGACGTCGAGCGAGAAGCTCGGCGCCCACGTAGCGCAGACGTTCGGCTTCGACGGGGAGATCGTTCGAGTCGAACTGAGGGACGGCGCAGTGCTCTTGGCCATTCAGATCGATCCGACCGAGCATGCGCGGCGGAGCAAGGCTGGGCTGGGTGCGATAACGGACCGGCAGGTCATCACATCGCTCTGGGAGCTCCCTAACGGGATCGAGTTGGGGTACGAAGATGTGCCTGACTGGGTCAAGGAGGCGACCGACCGGGCACCGAAGGGTGTGCTCACGCGCCGCCAGGGCATTCTGGGCCGAACTGTCCAACCCCCGCTTAGGGTTCGGGGGGCGCTCGCGATCGGGCGGAGTTTCGACGCTGTCCTTCGTCGAGTTGGCCAAGTCTCAGCGCTGGCGCCCACCGCGGTGATCATGCGACGGCCCGTCGAGGAGGATGAGCCGGGCCTTCTCAACGCTCGCCTCTACGGGGTCGGGGTCGCCCAGGAAGAGGGAGGAGTCGCTAGAGCGCTTCTCTATCCAGGTCCCGTGGCTCCAACGCTTGGGCCGTATTCGTGGTGGGTGGCTGAGATGGCGTACGAGGCACTCGACGCTTCTGTCAGCGGAGACTCGCCCAAGCCTTGACCTGCGGCCGCGCATCCATGGGCCGTCGGGCAGCGATCGCGAGCTCTTCGACGAACTGACTGGCTTCGATGCACATAGACCTGAAGGCAGCTGCTCGTAGCCCGGAGGGAACCCTGAGGAGGCTCTCGACTGCCTCACCGATCGCAATCATGTTGTGGTCCCTGGCCGCACTGATCATGTGCTCGCCATTGAATCGACGGAGTGCGCTACCCCCACAGCAAGCCAGATCGCAGATCGGACTGGCCTCGCGAGGGAGCTCGTCGAGATAGGAGCCGAGCTTGAAGTCCAGCAGCTCTGGAACGAAGACTGACGGGCTCTTGTCGCGCGGTACTCCGCCCGCTCGTTGTCCGGGTGGAACCACGTGCCGAACCGTCGCTGAGGTGCCGACGGCGCCGAGGGGAGCACCGTGGGCGACGGCGCCAAGGGCGCCGAGATCGCATCGAAGGATGGCAACGTTAGGGACGGACTCAAGGAGGTCGACCAGGCCACGAACTGCGCCACTGCGACCGAGTGGATCGTTTCGATCAGCGAACGCCAGGGCGAGAGGTGCATTGGTCTGAACGGCTCGGTCAACAAGACTGTCAAGCCCGCTTGTCAGCCAGGACGAATGGAGGGCAAGCGAGGCTCGTCCTCCGTGGGACTCGGCCCATGCGCCCTCGACTTCGAGCGCAGCGTCGAGGCCGTCTTGGTCCGATCCTGCGACGTAGGTTCCAGGGCTGATGCAGTCACTAACGCCCAGTTCCGCCTCGACCTGGAGCCAGTGGTCTCCGAATAGGTCCTCTCGGGGCTCGTTCGGCCGTTCGTAGGCAGCGGGGTCAAGCCACAGTCGCCCCTTGTAGCCGGCCTGGCGCAGCTTGCGCCCCGTACGAGCGCCTCCGGGACCTCGAAGAACAGCTGCGCCCCGTGCCCGAGCGAAGCTGAGAGCCTGGTCGTCGGTCAACCCACCCGACAGGTACCAGGCGACTTCGCCAGAGCGGACTCCTGGGAGCGTCGGCACTTCAGCCATTTGACAATGGTGACCGCGGATTGCCGGCTTGTGGTGGATGCTGCCGCTCCGGATGATCAGCGGCTCCGTCCTCGACGAGGCGGCTGGATCTCGTGCTTCCGGACCTTGACGGCATCGATCGCCTTCGAGAGCTGAGCTCGGGCTTGCTCGATGAGTTCCTCGCTGTGGGCACGGCCGGGCGCCAACGGCTCGAGCTGGTCGCTCGTGAGACCGGCGAAAGCGAGCTGTTGCTGGGCGACTCGCCCGGCAGCATCGATCCACAGACGCTCCGCCTCCGGCCATGACGGACGTGGTCCGAGCCGTGCGAGGAACGGCTCCTCCTGGTCGGGCCCGTCCGGAACGATCTCTCGAAGGCGCCGATCGTCAGCCAGGGCAGCGTCGATGCCGAGCATCTTGGAGCGGAGTGCATCTCTGACCTCTTCCAGTCGCTCCGCTTCGGCGAGCCGCCGCTGGATGACGCTGATCTCCGTGGTGATGATGTCCAAGGCCGAGAGGTGTTCGGCGATCGTTCGGGGCAACCCTCGAACATCTCGCTTCGCTCGGGCGATCTCGACTTCGTGGCCACCGCGTCGGAACAAGCGATCGTGCATGGCGAGCATCCTCTGCGCGGCCTGGAGGCGCTGTCTGGCCTCTGACAACCGCCTCTCCGTTGCTCGTTGAGCTTCTTCCTTCCGGGACAGCTCTCGGTGAAGCCGGTCAAGAACGGCCAACTGGGTGGCGAGACTGCGCGAGGCCGCAGCTCGCGCTGCGAAGAGCGAGCGCAGCGCGTTGGGTCCGAGCGTCTGAGCATCCTGTGAGCCCTCGGCGGCCAGCTCTGCTCGCCGCACGATCGCTGGTCGGTCGATCCAGCTCCTGGACACGGCTTCGGCGAGGACATCGGCGGCGATCTCATCGTCGTTGCACACGACGTAGGCATCGTTGCTGAGACGACCTCGGGTCATTGGAGCGTAGACACCCCGGACGTCGCTGGGGCCGTCGAGCACGAGGATCGATCGGTCGACGGTGCGGCCTTGTGTCGCATGGCTGGTCTGGGCGTAGGCGAGATCGACGTGTTGCTGCACGTACTCGGCCGGCAGCCGAACCTGCCCGGTCGTCCCGCTCACGACCAGATCGCCGTCGCGGTGGATGCGCTCGATCACCCAACGATCACGGTTGCGGATCATGCGGCCTTGATCGGTGCGAGCCGAGCGGTCGTTGCGGCGCGTCGTCACCTCGTCGCCGACGAACAGCCAGTGGGCTGGAGTAGCCAGACGACTTCCTCGGCTGTCGATCTCGCCGGCGGTCGATCGCAGTCGCTGTGCCTCCCGGTTCAGTGCTGCCGCGCTCTCGTTGCTCGGAGCGCTCAGCGCTACGGTCTCGCCTCGCTGCCGAGCGCTCCACCAGGCGTTGATCGCCAGGGCGATCGCCTGCCCGGCCGGGCCGCCGTGGACACGCCCATGTTCTTCGTAGAGATCGACCACCGATGGGTCGCCTCGTCGCAGCTGTAGCGACGCGGCTCGCTCCCACTCGTTGGCGAAGCGGTGCACGCGGTCCAGCTCGATCGCTCCGAAGGAATCGGTCAGCAGCTCGTACATGCCGCCTCGACCGACCGCCGAGAACTGCATCGGGTCACCGACGAGGACCAGTCGCCAGTCCCGAGCATCAGCGAGCGCGAGTAGTCGAGCGAGCTGCTCCGTCGACACCATCCCGGCCTCGTCGACGATCACGGTCGCTCCGGCCGGGAGGTCGTAGCGATGCTCGGGGCGGCGTCGCAGCCCGTGTTCGATGAGGAGCTTGTCCAGGGTGTCGGCGTCGACAGATGTCTCGGTTGCCAACACTTCAGCTGCAACCGCCGAGGGAGCAGCACCGAACACTGTCCTGCCCTCGCTTCGGAGCTGCTCGACTGCGGGGGCCAATGCAGTGGTCTTGCCGGTGCCGGCGGGACCCACGACGAGGATGAGAGCGCCGAACCTGGCTACGGCGGCGGCGGTCTCGGTTTGAGGGCCGGTCAGAGCGACGGCCGAGCGCGCCGGAGCAGCGGCGGAGTCGCGGCGAACGCCTTCCAGACGGGCTGTCGATCGAGCGAGGATCTGCTCTTCTTGGTCGAGGATGGCGGCGGTCGTCAGCGCCCGGTCAGCGGCCGACTCGCTGTAGGGGCGACCGTCGCGGCGAAGCGGTTGATTCGCTCGGACAGGTCGGGAGATGTCGACACAGGACTCCTCCACCACGAACCTGGTCAGGAGCTCCAGGGCGTTCAGCGTCGTTGCCGCCGAGCCGCCGAGATCGGCAGGCAGGGAGGCGGCGACCTCCCTCGTGACCTCGGCAGGGCGCCAGCTTGATTGTCGATCGGACAGCGACGCGACGGCCCTCTCCACGACGGCGTGGGCAGCGGTTCGATCGAGTACCCGGGCGACTGACCGCCTGAGAGTCTCTTCCTGGAGTTGGCCGCGGGTCACTCCGATGGCCAGGGCTCGGTCAGCCCACTCACGTCGAAGCTGCGCCATGTCGGGTGGCGTCGCCTTGCTCGGTCGGCTGTCGGTGACTGCCTCTCGTTCAAGCTTCCAGCGCTCGCGGGGAGTCGGACTGCGGCCGAACTCAGCGGTGAAGCGTTCGAGCTTGCGATCGAGGCGTTGTCGGACGTCGACGGTTCGGCTGGAGAACTCAGCCAACACATCGTCGTCGACGTGCGCCATCTCGGCGATGCCGTTCTCCACCGGGCGCCACTCGACGCCCAAGCGGATCGTGAGCTCGCTTCGAAGGGTGGCGTGGTACACGGCCGACAGCGTGCGCTGGTCCAGCTTGAGCGTGCGCGCATCGAGGGCACGCCACTGCCCGTCGGGTGACAGGACCTTGTTGGCGAGCACGATATGGGTGTGTAGCTGCGGGTCGAGCGATCGTGACGTGTGCTGGCGGAACGTCGCAGCGACGAGCCCTTCGGCATCGATGATGTCGAGACGGCCGTTGGTGCGGCGACGGGTGTGGGCGTGAGCTTCGATCCAGTCGACGACAACACAGACCGCGGCGTCGTGGGCGGAGATGATCTCGGTGCGGGTCGTGCTGTCGGCGAGAGCCCAGAGCACCGACACCGACTTCGGAGCCGATGCGGTGGCGTCGAAGCCGCGTACCGAATCGTCGTTGTAGCGGCGGCCGAGGGGTTCGTCGCGGTCGCTGTTCGGAACGTGTCCGGCCATCAAGCGCAAGAACTGCCGGTCGTCCACGTGACCGCTGAGGTCGAGGTGTTCCGCCCCGGCTCCCCGCCATCGACCTCTGGGCTCGTTCGGGCCGAGGTAGTAGTCGGGCAACGCGTCGACGTAGTACGCGCCAGCGTCGCGACCCTTGAGGGTCGTGACTCGGACAGTCACGACATCGTCCTCTGCGTCCGCCGGAGAGGGCGTGTGCACTCGTCTGTCCGTAGTTCTGAACTTCGCGGAACCAAGCTGAGATCTGCCATGGCTCCGGCTACTCCGGGGGAAGCCGAAGCTCAGTGGGGCGGGACACGCTGTCGACGGAGGCGGCCTGATAGCTCTCGGCGAGCTGAGGAATCGGCCAGGTGATCGGCGCACCGATCAGGTCCTCCAGCGCCACGCGAGGGACGCGGAGGCCACTGGCGACCTCGACGACGGGGAGCCCGTCATGGCCCTCAGTCACGCGGTAGACGCGGGCCAACTCGTAGGCGCAGGTTCGTCCGATCCGCAGCACGGCGGCCGCCTCCGAGATCCGGAGGAGGTCGGGCGGTGCTCCTGGACGATCAGGGCCGTCTGCGCTTTCGGCCGGGCGTCGATCGTCGGATGAGTCGGCCGTCGGTTCGTTCATACTCCTCAAGGGGCCGCGCTGTCCTTCGATCTGATGCAGTCAGCTCAGGACCGTCACGAGACCGTCATCTCACCAACGGAAGGGGTTGAGGTCTCCGTCCGAGCGGTGGATGATGCAGACCGACGCGAGGGGGCTCGGTGAGGGGGCACGTCGCCAAGAAGGGCAACCGCTACTACGCGGTGATCTACGAGGGTGTGGACTCGGAGACCGGCAAGAGCCGGCATCGGTGGCATGCGGCCGGCGAGACGCGGAAGGGTGCCTAGAAGCTGGTCGCTGAGCTGGTCAAGCGGATGCACGACGGCGACTACCGCGCTCCCGAGCGGATCACCCTGGGCGACTACCTCCTCGAGCGTTGGCTGCCGTCGAAGCGGACGCGGGTGAAGCCGTCGACGGCGAACGCCTACGAGCGGAACATCAAGCTCCACATCGAGCCGTACGTCGGCCGCATCCCGCTGCAGAAGCTCCAGCCGGAGGACCTGGACGAGCTGTACGTCAAGCTGCTGACCGACGGGAAGCGCAACGGAGCTGGGGGTGGCCTGTCGGCGAAGACCGTGCGCAACGTCCACGCGACGATCCAGAGCGCCCTGACCGACGCGGCACGGAAGGGCACCGTGATCCGCAACGTTGCTGACCTCGCCGACCCGCCAGCGATCAGCCGGAGCGGGCGGTCGATGAGCGTCTGGACTAGCGAGGAGCTGAGGCTGTTCCTCGACGCGATGGCTGAGCACGAGCTGTCTGCGCTCTACCTGCTCGCCGCGACGACCGGCATGCGTCGAGGCGAGCTGGCGGGCCTGCCCTGGCGCAACGTCGACCTCGACGCCGCTCGGCTGACCGTCAGCCAGCAGATCGTCTCAGTGCAGTACGAACTGGTCGAAGGCGACCTCAAGACGGACACCAGCCGACGGACGATCGACCTTGACGAGCACACGGTTGCCCAGCTCCGCCGCCACCGCCGCCTCCAGCTCGAGACCCGGTTGGCGACGGGACGTCGTGGTGAGGACACCTACGTCTTCGCGAAGGAGGACGGCGCGCCGATCCATCCGGACCTCATCACTCAAACCTCTCAACGCACAGTCGCACACCTCGACGTCCCGAGGATCCGCCTCCACGATCTCCGCCACACCCACGCAACGATTCTGCTCCGGCAGGGGATCCCGGTGAAGGTGGTCAGCGAACGGCTCGGCCACTCCAGCCCCTCCTTCACCATGACGGTCTACCAGCACGTCATGCCCGGAATGCAGGCCGAAGCTGCCGCGACGTTCGGCGCTGCGGTCTTCGGCGCTCTCGGCTAGCTCACAGATGGGTGGGCGATGCAGACCCCGGTCGACTACCGGCGCCGCCGGAGTCGCACGACGACCAGTTACTGAAGTGTCTACAGTCACTCTGCCCCGCCGTGGGACACTCGATGCATGTCTGGGCCGAGTGCGAGTCTCATCGAGAGGATCGTTGGTCTCACGAGGGACGATGCGATAGCAGCCATGCTGTTTGGGAGTTGCGCCAGGGGCGATGCTGGGGCGGACTCGGATGTCGACGTGCTGCAGTTGGTGTCAAACCGGCCGGGGACTGCCGTCCGCGACGAGTTAACGATCGTCAGCTACACCCCAGATGTTGTCAAATCCATGGTTCGACGCCGCAGCCTGTTCACCTGGCACCTGCACACCGAAGGCATCTACATCTTCGACCCGAGTTCGGTTCTCCGCCTGGCACTAGACGCCCATCCTGGACCGGATCCTCGGTACGCGATCGATCGCCTTCGTATTCTCTCCGCAGTCCTGGACGTCGACGGAGACGAATTCCTGACGGTCACACGCGGGCTCTCCCGCGTTGCCCGTTTCCTTCTCCGGACGGCGCTGTATGCCGCGGCATTCGAAGCCGGTACCGGGACGTTCAATCTGAAGCAGGCCGCCACGGCTGCCGACTCCTCGGGGCACACCTGGAGTGTCTTGACGAGATTGAGCTCGACGCCCACGCCCGAGTGGCAGACCATAGTCGAGTCCAGGGAGTTGCTCGCTGACCTCGTTGGAATCCTCCAAGACAATCCGTACGGCAGCCTTGAGGCCATGGCAGTTCGGACAGAGACCATCGACCCAGAACTGCACGCTCTATGCCTACACGCAATAGCCGACGACCCTAGCGAGCTAGACTACGCTTCGACCCAGATCCCAGTCTTGTAGGATCCAACGATGCGGCCGGTTGCGTTTATAGGCGATATCCACGGCGGACACGACCTCCTAAGGCAGATGTTGGACGAGCCTCGCCTAATGGATCGAGAGCTTGTCTTCCTCGGCGACTACGTCAATCGTGGCCCTCAGAGTCGCGCCGTCGTCCAGCATCTCATCCAGTTAAGGGACACACACCCTCGATCGACAACCTTCCTCCGAGGCAACCACGACGCCGCCTTCAATGAGGTTCTACAAGGCAGTCGAGCTGCGGCATTCCTCCTCATGGGCGGGTCCGCAACAGTTAGATCTTGGGTGCCTGAAGTGGTCGGCGACGTTGGACAAGCGGTCCGCGCTAGCGCCACCGCCGAGGAGGTCGAGTTCTTTGCGACTCTCTCCGGTTCATGGAGCCGAGACGGAGTCTTGGCTGTCCACTCGAGGCCGGCCGACCTTGAGACTCTCGAGGATGTCGCTCTTCTGATCGTCGGTCACCATCAGCAGGACGACGCAAGTCCAAGAATTGTGAACGGATGCGCTTACCTTGATACGGGGTGTGGCAGCCGCCCGGACGGACGTCTCTCCGCGCTACTCCTACCCGAGCGCGAGTTCATCAGCAACTAGGCTGCTGACCATGGACGCAGCAGTTTCAGCGCTTCGATCGGGACATGAGCGCGGCGACTCGATCGACGTCGTTCACTATGCGTGTGAGAATCTCCACAACGCTACCGCTCGACCACCGGCCGTCGGCGCGATCGCGATACACAACCTGGATAGTCAGACAACTCAACTGTTCACTCGCACTGAGTCACGAGACGATCCTGCGTCCCAAAAGGCCGAGGCAGACCTCCTGGAACGGTTCCTCGCTCATCTGCAGTCGAGCTCCGGAACGCAGTATGTGCATTGGAACATGTCTCGGGCGCAGTACGGATTCGAAGCGATTGCTGCCCGCTACCGCCACCTAACAGGTAAGAACCCGCCGGGCACTGCTCCCGAATCCAGCCGGCACAATCTGGACGACCTTATCAAGGCCGAGTACGGCGACCAGTACGCAACTCATCCCCGAATGTCTACCCTGTTGCAGGTCAATGGTCTGCGAAGAAGGTACGCACTGGACGGCCCGGACGAGGCGTCAAAGCTCGACGAGGGTGATTTTGGAGCGATCGACAGGTCAGTGACAGAGAAGGTGGAGAGGCTCGCGGCGCTGTTCGTTCTGCTCGTCTCGGGTCGACTTGAGACTCTGACCTCAGCTGGGAAGCTGGACTTCGCCGGGGGAAAGGTCGATGCTGTGGAGGTGATCCGGCGGCTGGGTGAGCGACTGCTCTATGTGCAGCGCGAGATGGCGAAGCGGCACGGCGGTCGCGCAGGGATGGAGTTCAACGATGAGTACGACGACCAAGATCTCTTTCGCAGCCTGCTCCGTATCTTCTTCGAGGACGTCAGGCCAGAGGACTACGTGCCCGAATACGCAGGCGGTGCGAGCCGTGTCGACTTCGTTCTGCCCGACTTCAGTGTCGCGATTGAACTGAAGCACTGCCGCGACTCACACACATCGAAGACAATCGGTGAGGAGCTAACGATCGATGCCAAGCGCTACGCGGTTCACCCAAACGCTCGCCATCTCGTCTGCATCGTGATTGACCACGAGGGACGCTTGTCGAACCCCCGAGGCCTCGAGTCCGATCTCGCCGCCGGGAGCACCCAGGAGGGCCTTGCGGTGACCGTTGCGATCATCGACAGATGACCTCCTCCTCGGATCGCCGTACTGCCACCGCCGCACCGTGACGTCCGCGATCTTCGCCGTCCGTTGGAAGATCCGTTAGAAGCTGGGCCACTGAACGACGAAGCCCTGGCCGCCGGGACCGGCTGACCAGGGCTTCTGTGGGGGCGGGGGCAGGATTTGAACCTGCGACCTTCGGGTTATGAGCCCGACGAGCTACCAGACTGCTCCACCCCGCGGCGGATCGACCATGGTACCGGCGTTCCCACGGAGCGACAACCGGCCCTACCCGCACGGGGCCGCTGTGAGCATGATGCGACCGGGGCGGCCGGCTCGGCCGCAGCCGACTCGAACCAGGGGGGACCGATGAAGACCGACGAGCTGCGCTTCGACGACCGTGACGGCCAGGAGGTCGTCGTCCGCATCTGGGCGCCGGACGCCGAACCGAACGCCGTGGTGCAGATCGCCCACGGCGCCGTCGAGCACGGCGCCCGCTACGAGCGCTTCGCACAGGCGCTCACCGACGCCGGGATGGCGGTGTGCGCCCCCGACCACCGCGGCCACGGCCTCACCGCCGGCAGCATCGAACGGGCCGGCCAGACCGGGCCCGACGGGTGGAGCGCCATCGTCGACGCCTTCGTCCACCTCACCGGCATGATCGAGGAGACCCATCCCGGCCTCCCGATCGTCGTCCTCGGGCACTCGATGGGGTCGATCGTCGTCCAGCAGTACCTCCAGACCGAGGCCTCCCGTGTCGCAGCGGCGATCCTCAGCGGCTCGTTCGGCACCCTCGGCGAGACCGAGCCGCTGCTGGCCGCCATCGACGCCGAGATCGAGGCCAACGGGCCCACGGCGGGCTCGCAGACCTTCGGCGGCATGTTCGTGGCCTTCAACGAGCCCTTCGACGGTCCCGACGCCACCGGCTTCGAGTGGCTCAGCCGGGACCAGGCCGAGGTCCAGGCCTACGTCGACGACCCGTGGTCGGGCTCGTTCGAGTTCTCCAACGAGTTCGTGCGGGCCTTCGTCGTCGGCATGGAGGAGATCTGGCGGCCCGAGCACGAAGGCCGCCTCCCCACCGACCTGCCCATCCTGATCTCCAGCGGCGACCAGGACCCGGCGGGTGGCATGGGCGCGACGACCGGCGTGCTCGTCGACCGCTACCGCGCGCTCGGGCTGGACCTCACCGTGATGATGTACGAGGGCGCCCGCCACGAGCTCCTCAACGAGACGAACCGCGACCAGGTGATGGCGGACTGGGTCGGCTGGATCCAGGAGAGGCTCGCCGGCTGACCCGGCACCGGCGCTGGTGGGGGCGAGACACTTCGACTCGACATTGACGAGTCGGACTGTCTCGCTTAGTGTACGGGACACATCGTCTCATCAAAGGACCCGTCATGAGCACCGACCCCCGCACCCTCGACGACGTCAAGGCCTTCGCCGTCGGCACCTGGACCAGCCTCAGCATCGAGCTCCGCCCGACCGAGGACCGGGCCGGCACCGGCGTCATCGAGCCGACCCGGCTCACCCGCGACTTCGTCTACGAGGCCGACGACACCTTCACCGGCACGATCACGATGTACGTCGACGACTACGGCAAGGTCCCGCTGATGGCCTTCGAGTTCCGGGGCCACCTGGTGTGGGGCGACCCGCACCCGATCGCCGACGGGGCGTACGTGATCGACTACGTGCTCGACTCCGGCTTCGGCGTCACCCCGCTGAGCGACGAGGCCGCCGCGATGCTCAACGCCGCGCTGCCGCCCGACCTGGACACGTTCGTCCCGCAGACGAAGCAGGACATCCTGGGCAGGTCGTTCCCGCTGTTCGACATCGAGGCCGGCCAGATCCTCACCGACCACGACCTCATCTACTTCCACTCCGGGCTGCTGTTCATGGGCGCGAAGCACGTCGACGGCACCCCGTTCGACCTCCCCGAGCGCCGCCCGTACCAGCTGCAGGTCCCCCTGCATCGGGTCGCCTGAGCGACGGAGGCCTCGGCGGGACGGGACCGCCCGGCGCGAGACTGCGACGCATGAGCGGTGAGCAGCTGGCGACCACGTGGATCCACCTCGGCCTCGGGGCGACGGCCGAGATCGAGCCGCCATTCACCGGCGACCCCTCCTGGTACGCCGACTACGGCGACCGCCACGATGCCGACGGCGCCGAGGGCCGACTCGTGAGCATGGCGACCTTCACCGAGCCGTGGCAGGTCTGGGAGGTCCATCCCCACGGCGCCGAGATCGTGCTCTGCACCGCCGGAGTCCTGACCCTCCACCAGGAGCACGCCGACGGCTCGACCGAGACGGTCACGATCTCGGCCGGCGAGTACGCCATCAACCCGGCGGGCACGTGGCACACCGCCGACGTCGAGGGCGGCGGCGAGGCGACCGCGGTGTTCATCACCGCCGGGCTGGGCACCGAGCACCGTCCCCGCTGAGGCGTCGCGGCATCAGAGGCTCCGAGCCTCCGCGTTGGGGACCTGGGCCCGCTTCACCGCCGCCGGCACGACCGGGATGTCGGCGTCGGCCAGCGGCTCCATCCACGCCTTCCGAGCGAGCGCGGCCTCGACGAAGGGCGCCAGCTCGGCCTCCTTCTTCGCCTGCCGCTCGGCCTCGCCGGCGTGGAACTCCGGCATGACCTCGGCGGCGAAGAGCTCCAGCGACGAGCAGATGTCCTCGTGGCGGTTGCGTCCCGCCTGCTGGATGAAGATCAGCTGGTCGACGCCGACCGCCTCCAGCTCCCGGATGTGGCGGGCGGCGTCGGCCGGGGTGCCGATGGCGGAGGAGTAGGCGGCGCCTCGACGCCGGGCCGCCCCGATCGCCAGCTCGTCGGCGTCGGGCCCCCGCAGCTCGACGAAGTCGGTCCACAGGCTGGTGCGACCGGGCACGGCGTCCTCGGTCACCATGGCGCTGATCGCGTAGCGGAAGAACTCGAAGCCCTCGCGACCCCGCCGGATCGCCTCGTCGCGGTCCTCGTGCAACGAGAACCCGGTGACGAGCGCGATGTTGGCGTTGACGGTGTGCCCGATCGGCACGCACCGATCGCTCTTGATGATGTCGTAGTACGTCTGCACCCAGTGGGCCGCCTCCTCCGGATCGACGAAGGAGAAGGCGAGCGCGCCGATGCCGAGCTCCGCCGCCAGCTCGATCGTCGAGCGGTTCGTGCACGCGATCCACATCGGCGGGTGCGGCTTCTGGCTCGGCTTGGGCACGACGTTGCGGCAGGGGAACGAGAACGACTCGCCCTCGTAGCCCGGGTACGGCGTCAGCGCCATCATGTTGGCGATCTGCTCGCCGGCCTCGATGCTCATCGCCCGCTTCTGCTTCGCCGGGATGCCGAAGCCGCCGAGCTCGAGCCGGGTGGCCCCCTCGCCGATCCCGAACTCGACCCTGCCCCGTGAGATCAGGTCGAGGGTGGCGATCTCCTCGGCCACCCTCGCCGGGTGGTTGTAGTTCGCCGGCGTGTGCTTGATGCCGTGGCCGATGCGGATCCGTTCGGTCCGCGCCGCGCAGGCGGCGAGGAACACCTCGGGCGCCGAGCAGTGGGAGTACTCCTCGAGGAAGTGGTGCTCGACCGCCCACACGTGGTCGATGCCGAGCCGGTCGGCCAACACGACCTGCTCGATGGCGTCGGCGAGGAGCTGCTCCTCGTCGCCGTCGGCCCAGGGCTTGGGCAGCTGATGCTCGTAGAAGATGCCGAACCGCATCCTCCGACCGTAGGCGGCGCCCGGGCGGCCTGCCCGTGCGCTACCCGAGGCCGCTCACGTCGGTCACCACACCGTCGACGATGGCGACGTTGATCCGGTCCTCGCGGAAGTCGTCGGTGACCGCGAGCGGCTCGCCGTCGACCTCGACGACGCGCAGCTCCAGCCCGCGCTCGGTGGCCCAGGCGTCGGCCTCCGCTTCGGTCAGCCGGGGCAGGGCGATGCTCGGGTCCTCGGACGCGGAGGTGGGCGGAGCGGCGGGGTCCGACGACGCGCCGTCGTCGTCACCGCAGGCGGCGAGACCGAGCACGACGACGAGTGACAGCAGCAGGGTGCGCAGCGAGAAGATCATGCCCATCGGACGGCGCGGACGGCCCTCCGGTTCCCGCAGCGTCACGGCGACAACTCCGCGACCACCACCGCCCCGACCTCGAACCCGGCGGCGGCCGCGAGCGACCCGTCGGGCCGGAGCACGAACGAGCCGCCGGCCGCCCGATCGAAGCCCCCGCCGGCCGAGCCGGCGTAGCTCGCCACGACGACCCACACCCCGTGCCGGCGTCGCACGCGCCGCGCCCGTTCGGGTTGGACGTGCGCGTCGTCGAACGCCTCCAGCACGCCGGCGAGGTAGGCATCGATGCCGAGCGTCGCGGTGTCGAGGGCGTGACGCTCGACGCCGGTGTCCTTGCAGATGGCGAGCCCGAGCCGCCAGCCGTCGACCTCGAGCACGGCCGGCTCCGGCCCCGGGGTGAAGCGCGCGGTCTCGTCGCCGCCGAGCCACATCTTCCGGTAGGCCACCGCGGCGCCGTCGCCGTCGAACGCCAGCATCGCGATGTGCACGGATCCGCCCTCACCGCGCACCGGCGCGCCGGCGAGGGCCACGGCTCCGGTCGCCGCGCAGGCCTCCACGAGCGGCGTGAGCCGGGCATCGTCCGGACCGACCGGCTCGGCGTCGAGCTCGTAGCCGGTCAGCGACAGCTCGGGGAAGACCACCACCCTCGCCCCGGCGGCACGGACGACCTCGGCGTGGCACTCGGCGTTCCCGCCGACGTCGTGGGGGACGATGAGCGGCTGGGCGACGGCGACCGGCAGCGGCGGGCGGCGGGTCACAGCTCGGCGAGGCGCGGGGTGAGCTGGTCACCGATCGCTCGGGCGAACCCGACCGGATCGCCGAGGGAGACCACGGCGACCTCCGCGACGCCCAGCGCGGCCGCCGCCGCCATGTCGCGTGCGAAGCCGTCGACGTCGACGAACGGATCGGTGCTCCAGATCACCGTGCGCTGCACCCCGGCCGGATCGCGTCCGACGGCGTGACAGTGCTCGTCGAGCACCCGCATCCGGTGTGCCAGCGCGTCGAGCGGCATGGCGGTGACGTTGCACGCGTCGGCGTGCCGCGCGACCGCGAGCAGGGTCCGGCGCTCGCCGTCGCCGCCGATCATCAGCGGCGGCCGGCGCAGCGGGCGCGGCGAGCAGATCGTCTCGGCGAGGTGCAGGTGGTGGCCGTGGAACGGTCCGTCGTCGTCGCTCCACATCTGCTCGCAGACGCGCACCGCGTCGTCGAGGAGCTCGAAGCGCTCGCGCACCGACGGGAACGGCACGCCGAGGCCGACGTGCTCCCGCTCGTACCACGCAGCGCCGAGGCCGAGGCGGGCCCGCCCTCCCGAGAGCACGTCGAGGGTGGCGACCGTCTTGGCGAGCACTCCCGGGTGGCGATACGTCACGCCACCGACGAGGAGCCCGAGCTCGATCGACGTCGTCCGGGCGGCGAGGTAGGCGAGCGCCGAGTACCCCTCGAGGACCGGCTCCCGGACGTCGCCGACCATCTCCATCTGGAAGAAGTGGTCGGGCACCGAGAACCAGGAGCACCCGGCCTCCTCCGCGGCGAGCGCGGCGGAGGCGAGCACCTCGGGGATCGCCGCCGGCTCGATGCCGGCGGGCAGCCGACCGAGGTGGAAGCAGACGTCCATGCGGCCGACCGTAGCCAGCCGCAGGCGGTCAGCCGCCCAGCGCGGCCACCAGGACGGCGGCGGAGGTGCCGGACACGTCGGGATGGCGGCCCGCCAGCACCGCGGCGGCGCGCAGGAGGGCGATCGTCGGCTCGTCGCGGTCGAAGCTCCACGGGCGACCCGCCGCCAGCGACAGCTCGGTGACGGCGGACCAGAGCTCGGCGTTCCAGGCCTCGAGCTCGTCCACGTCGTGGCGGGCGAGGGCCAGCGCCAGCTGCTGCGTGGTGGCCGTCGGAGTCGCCGAAGTGGACCACTCGAAGGGAATTGGATCAGTCGTCAGGGTCCTCATTGGACTAGTATCGGCACATATGGCCCCCCACTCCAGAGCCAATGGCACCAAAGTGGATGCCAATGGACTCGCCGCTCGACTGGGTCGTTGGTCCGATGGCGACGGGCCCTTGTACCGACAGCTCGCCGCTGCGATCACCCACCTCGTGCGCGACGGCGTGCTGAAGGACGGCGACCGCCTCCCGCCGGAACGGGCCCTGGCCGAGGCGCTCAACGTCTCCCGAGGCACCATCGTCACCGCCTACGACGAACTGAAGGCGAACGACACGGTCAGCCGGGTCCAGGGCAGCGGCACGACCGTCACCGCACCGACGCCGATGTTCGACCCGGTCTCGGAGCGGCGCCTGGGCGACACGCTGATCGATCCGCCCGCACGGGCCATCGATCTGCTGATGGCGGTCCCGTCGGCGCTGCCCCGCGTGATCGAGATCGTCTCCCGCATCGACTGGGCAGCGCACGCGGCGTCGCTCGACGTGCCCGAGCCGGCCGGCCTCCCGGCGCTGCGCGCCGCGATCGCCGACCACACCACCGCGGAGGGGCTCCACACGACACCCGAGCAGGTGGTGGTGACCGCCGGCGCGCAGCAGGCGATCAGCCTGACGACCGAGCTGACCGTCCGCCCCGGCGACGTCGTGCTCACCGAGCAGGTCACCTGGCCGGGACTCGTCGACTCGGTGCGGCGCCTTGGTGGCCGCATCCACGGGGTGCCGATGGACGACCGGGGCATCCTCCCCGACGAGCTCGTCGGGGCGATCGAGCGCCTTCGCCCCACGCTCATCGGTCTCAACCCCCACCACCACAACCCGACCGGCACCCGCCTGTCGCCGGAGCGTCGGGTGCGGGTGGCCGAGATCGCCGCCGAGTACGGCGTCCCCCTCATCGAGGACCGCGTCGCCGCGGTGCTGGCCTTCGACGGTCGCATCCCTCCTCCCCTCGCGGTCCACCAGCCGGGCGCGGCGCACTTCGTGGTCGACTCGGTCAACAAGACGGCGTGGCCGGGCCTGCGCATCGGCTGGGTCCGCACCGACGCCGCCGTCGCCAACCGGTTGCGCTCGGCCCGCGCCCACGTCGACCTCTACTCCCCCATCCCGTCCCAGCTCGCCGCGCTCGCCGTGCTCGACGACCTCGAGGCCATCACCGCCGAGCGGACCGCCCAGCTGTCGCACGCCGCCGAGGTCGTCGGCACCCTGCTGGCCGAGCTCCTCCCGGACTGGGAGGTGCCCGACGTTCGCGGGGGCATGGTGTCGTGGGTCCGGCTGCCCGAGGGGTCGGCGTCGGCCTTCGCGCAGGTCGCCGCCCGCTACGGCGTCGCGGTCGGCTCCGGCCGCGAGTTCTCGTCCTCCTTCGTCGACGACGAGCACATCCGCATCCCGTTCACCGCGCCGATCCACGCGCTCGAGGAGGCGATCGCCCGGCTCGCCACCGCGTGGGCGGCCTTCCGTCACCGGCCCGAGCAGGCCGCGGCCGTCCAGCCGCCCCGCACCGCCATCGTCTGAGCTGAGAGCTCGACGGCGTCAGCGGCCGGGCCACTCCGGTGGGCGGCGCTCGAAGAAGGCGGCGATGCCCTCCCGACGGTCCTCGCTGGCCAGGATCGTCTCGCGGGCCTCGTCGGTGGCGGCCCAGCCCCGATCGTCGTCGTGGGCGACGATCTCGTCGAGCGCGGCGAGGGTCGCCCGGATCGACGTCGGCGCGTTGAGCACGATCCGCTCGGCGAGGCCGACGGCCCCGGCGACCGCCTCGCCGGGCTCGGTCACGAGGTTCACGACACCGAGGCGCTCGGCCCGATCAGCCGAGATCGGGTCGCCGGTGAGGAGCAGCTCGCGGGCGACGTTGAGCGGCAGCGTGCGGGGCGCCCGGAACAGCCCGGCGCTGGTCGCCACGAGCCCCCGCCGGACCTCGGGCAGCCCGAACGTGGCGTCGGAGGCCGCCACGATCAGGTCGCAGGCCATCGCGATCTCGAAGCCTCCGCCCAAGGCGAGCCCCTCGACGGCGGCGATGATCGGCTTGGTCGACCGGCGGCGGATGATGCCGTACTCGCCGCCTCGCTCGGTCGGCTCGCCGGAGCCCTCCGCGATGTCGGTGCCGGCGCAGAAGACGTTCGGCCCACCGGTGAGGATCGCCACACGGAGGTCGTCGTCGTCCTCGAAGCGGTTGAGGGCGTCATCGATGGCACCGGCCATCTCGGCGTTGATGGCGTTGCGCTTCGCCTCGCGATCCAGCGTGACGATCACGATCCGGTCGCGGCGCTCGACGACGACGGGCACGGGGGCTCCTCCTCGGTGGACGGCGCCTTCCTATCACCGGGCGCTCAGGGTCTCGTCAGCTCCTCGATGCGGGCCGCCGCCGACGGCCATCGCTCCACCAGCGCGGCGGCGTCGGAGAGGGTGAAGCAGGCCTCGTCGTAGGGCGGCGCCGTCGTGGTGCCGACCAGCGACCAGGCGCCCGTGGTCGAGGCGCCCTGGTGGACCCCGGCGGGCACGATGAGCTGCGGGAGCTGCCCTGCGGCCAGATCGGTGCCGAGCATCGGCTCCTGCGCCGTGCCATCGGGACGGAGGAGGAGCATCGCCACCGGGTCGCCGGCGTGGAAGTGCCAGAGCTCGGTGATCGTGAGGACGTGCATCGCCGAGAACGCCTCGGGGGTCATCAGGAAGTAGATGGCCCCGGCGTGCTCGTCGACGTGAGTGCGACGGAACCAGCCGCCCTCGCGCGGCAGCGGAGCGAGGTCGAGCAGCTCGATCACCTGCTCGGCGGTCAGGTCGGGCCCCGGGTTCACCACGTCGGCCTCGCCGTGACACCGCCGTCGACGACCAGGTTCGCGCCGGTGACGAACGACGCCAGCGGCGACAGGAGGAACGCGCACGCGTTCGCGACGTCCTCGGGCCGACCGAGCCGACCGAGCGGCGCCGCATCGAGCCAGCGGGCCACGCCGTCGGGCCAGTCCTCGGCCAGCCCGGCCCGGTCGATCAGTCCCGGCGACACGCAGTTCACGCGGATGCCGTGGCGCCCGAGCTCGGCGGCCTGCGCCCGCGCCAGCATGTTGAGCGCGGCCTTCGACGTGGCGTAGTGGCCGTGGCCGGGCGCCGGCTGCAGCCCCTCGATCGACGAGACGTGCACGATCGACGCGCCGTGTCCGGCGGCGATCGCGTGCCGGGCGACCGCCTGGGTCAGGCGATGGGCTGCGGCGACGTTGACCGCCTGCATCTCCTCCCAGCCGGCATCGTCGAGGTCGAGCAGATCGGTGACCGTCTGCACGGCTGCGTTGTGGACCAGCCCGTCGAGTCGGCCGAACGCGTCGAGCGACGCCTGCACCAGGCGCTCGGGCGCGTCGTCGTCGCGCAGCTCGGCCTCGACGGCGACGGCGCGCTCGGGGAGCCGCGACGGCGGGCTCGATCGATGGTGCACGACGACGGAGGCACCGAGCCCGGCGAGACGGCCTGCGACCGCGGCACCGATGCCGGCGGCTGCGCCGGTGACGACGAGCGCGGAGCCCGTGAGATCGAGCGAGGACATCGCCGACCACCCTGCCAGACCGCGGGCCCGGCGTTGCCCTCTAGCCTTCCCGCGATGCCCTCCACCCCGGTCCGGCTCGTCGCCGACGTCGTCGTCCCCGCCACGGGTGACACGGTCTGGCACGGCGGCGCCGTCGACATCGGCGAGGACGGCCGCATCGTCGCCGCCGGGCCCGAGACCGACCTCCCGGCAGCGACGGCAGAGCGCCACGACGTCGGCGGCCTGCTGATGCCGGGCTTCGTCAACGCCCACGCCCACACCCCGATGACCCTGGTGCGATCGGTCGGCGACGGCGCCGCGCTCGACAGCTGGCTGAAGGACCACGTCTGGCCGCGGGAGACCCGGATGACGCCGGACGACGCTGCGTGGGGCATGCGGCTCGGCGTGGCCGAGATGCTGCTCGCCGGCGTGACCACGACGTACGAGATGTACCTGTTCGAGGACCTGATCGCCGAGGCCGCGGCCGAGCTCGGGCAGCGGGTCGTGGCCTGCGGCGGCATCTTCTCGGGCCTCCTCGACGGCGACGACCCCTCCCGCCGCCTCGACGCCCTCGACGCCGCCCGGGCGCGCTTCGCCGACCACGACCTCGTGACGATCGGATACGGGCCCCACTCGCTCTACGACCTCCCGCCAGCCGCGCTGACCGAGATCGGTCGACGAGCCGTCGCCGACGGCGTGCCGGTCACCATCCACCTCGAGGAGACCGAGGCCGAGCGCGAGCTCGTCATCGATCGGCACGGACGAACGGCGACCGAGGTGCTGGCCGAGATCGGCTTCCTCGCCGCCCGTCCGCTGTGCGCCCACGGGGTCTGGTTGTCCGAGCGCGACCAGGAACTGCTCCGCGAGCACGACGCCGCGGTCGTCCACTGCCCCAGCTCCAACCTGAAGCTCGGGTCGGGCATCGCGCCGATCGCCGCCATGCGGGAGCGGGGGGTGACCGTGGCGCTCGGCACCGACGGTCCGGCGTCGAACGACCGCCTCGACCTGTGGGACGAGCTGCGCCTCGCCGGGCTCCTCGCCCGAGGCAGCACCCACGATCCGACCGTCGCCCGCCCGGGCGACGTGCTGGCCTGGGGAACCCGCACCGGAGGCCACGCCATCGGCCAGGACGACGTCGGCCACCTCGGCGCCGGCGCCCGAGCCGATCTGATCCGCATCGACCTCGACCAACCTGCCTTCACCCCCGGCCTGCCCGACGACCTGCTCACCCACCTCGTGTTCTCGGGATCGAGCCGCCACGTGACCGACGTGTGGGTCGGCGGACGCCAGGTCGTCGAGGCCAAGGAGCTCGTCACCGGCGACCTCGCCGAGATCCGGGCCGAGTCGGTCTCCATCGCGCAGCGGCTGGCCGCCTGACGTGCCCGATCAGCTCCTCGTCATCCGCCACGGCGAGACCGAGTGGTCGCGGACGGGCCGCCACACCGGCCGGACCGATCTGCCCCTGACCGACCAGGGACGCGAGGAGGCCCGCGACGCGGCGCGCACCCTGCTCGACTGGCGGATCGACCACGTGGCGTCGAGCCCGCTGTCGCGGGCGCTCGAGACGGCCGAGCTCGTCGGCCTGGCCCCGCCGATCGTCGTCGACGACGACCTGGTCGAGTGGGACTACGGCGACTTCGAGGGCGAACGGACCGTCGACACCCGTCGAGCGATCCCGGACTGGTCGGTGTGGACCCACCCGATCACGGGCGGCGAGTCCATCGAGGAGGTCGGTGAGCGGGTCGATGCGTTCCTGGGCCGCATCGCCGACGTCGACGGCAACGTCGCCGTGTTCGCGCACGGCCACCTGCTCGCCGTGCTCATCGCCCGCTGGTGCGATCTGGCACCGGTGGAGGGCCGTCGCTTCGCCCTCGCCACGGCGACGGTCAGCCTGCTCGGCCACCACCGCGAGGATCGGGTGGTCCGGGCGCTGAACCATCGCTGCGGCGACGCCCTCCACCCGCCGGCGCGCACCTGAGCGGCGCCTACTCGGCCAGCGCCGGTAGCGGACCGAAGAAGCCGTCGACCCGCTCGATGCGGCCGTCCGCCGCGAGCGTGCTCACGTCGAACCCCTCGATCAGGAGCTCGCGGTCGACGTGGATCTCCCACGCGTAGCGGTAGCGGTCGTTCTGGCCGTCGACCCCGCTGGCGAGGCTGAGCGTCGCGGTGGGGAACCGTCGACGGAAGCGTTCGACGTTGCGCTCCATCTCCGCCCGGCCCTCGTGGAAGTCGTGGGGGTCGGCGAAGACGATGTCGTCGGTGACGGCCTCGGCGAGGAGCTCGTGGGCGCGGGCGACGTCGCGCTCGTTCCACATCCGGAGGTAGGTCTGCAGGGCGGTCGGCATCTCGGTCATGGCACCCATCTTACAAACCGACCGTCGGTCTGCAAATGGCTCGCTACCCTGGACCGCCGTGGCGACCCAGGCCGAGCGCACCGCCGAGACCCGGCGCAGGATCCTCGACGCCGCCCGGGCGCGCTTCGCCGGGCAGGGCTACGAGACCACGACGATCGCCGAGCTGCTCGACGACGCCGGCGTGAGCAAGGGAGCGCTCTACCACCACTTCGACTCGAAGGAGTCGATCGCCGAGACGTTGTTCTCCGAGACGTCGCGGGCGGCGATCATCGCCGCGTCCCGCCACGATGGCGACGACGACGACCCGCTCGAGTCGCTCGTCGCCTCGTGCCTGCGCTGGATGGACGAGGCGGCGAGGCCGGAGGTGGCGTCGGTGCTGTTCGACCTGGGGCCGACGGCGCTCGGCTGGGAGCGGAGTCGCGAGATCGAGAACGCGCACTCGCTGCGGGTCCTCCGGGCGAGCATCGGGCGGGCGGTCGACGCCGGGCGGTTCGTGCCGGGTCGAACCGAGCTGGCCGCCCGGACGATCAACGCCGTGCTCGCCGAGCTGGCCTTGCTCGCAGTGCACCCCGGCGAGGTCACCGCAACGCCCGACGACGTGGCGGCGCTCGTCCGGACCACGATCCACGGACTCGCCACGGCGGGCACGTGACCGCCCTCGCCAACCTCCGGCGCCGCGCCGGGCTCGCCAACGTGCACCTGCGTCGCCCGTCGGCGGCGTGGCTCGAAGCGCTCCGGGCCGACCAGGCCGACCGTGACGTCACCTACGCCGAGGTGGGCGCCACGCTCGCCGACCTCCCCGACGGGTACCACCACCTCCGGGCCGAGCGTCCCCTCGGATCGGCTCCCGGCGACTTCGAGCGGGGCCGCGACGCCATCCGCGCCTGGGCCGGGCACGGCGCGATGTCCATGCACCTCGCGCCGACGACCCCGCCCCTCGACGAGGGCACGACCATGACGTTCGCCCTGCCCTTCCCGCTCTGGCCTCGCTTCCTCGATGCTCCACGCCACGCAGGTGGCGCTGCGCATCCGCTCGCTCGGCGGGCCGCTCGAGCCCTGCCCCTGGCCCCCGCGCTCGGCCCCTGGGTGAGCGGTGCGTGTCGGGTCATGCGGGTCGTCGACACCGACACCTCGTTCGGCTTCGCCTACGGCACGCTGCCCCACCACCCCGAGCGGGGTGAGGAGGCGTTCCTCGTCCATCGCCGCGACGACGGCTCGGTCGTCTTCGAGATCGTGGCCTTCTCCCGCCCCGCGACGCTGCCGACCCGCGCCATCGGCCCGCTCGGCCGCCGCCTCCAGCGCCGCTCGATCGACCGCTACCTCGCCGGCTTCGTCACCGCCGCCCGCTCAGCGAGCTGACGGTCAGAGCGACACGACCCGGATCGAGTCGAACCGGCGGAGATCGCGATCGTTGGTGAGGATCGAGTCGACGCCGTGCTCGCGGCACAGGGCCACGATCGCCGCGTCGTGGACGAGGTTGCCCGTTGCGCCGCCGTCATCGATCGCCGCTGCCAGGTGCCGGACGTAGCTCCGGCCCGGGGTGAGGTGGCGCACCGTCGGACTCCCCAGCAGCGCCGCCACGACACCCAGCGCGTCGTGCGGCGAGCTCGGCGGCGTGAAGACCCTCGGATGCGTCACCACCCGCACGAACTCGTTGACGACGAAGACGGGCAGGGCCCAGGGGACGTCACCCTCGGCGAGGTCGCGCAGCGCTGACGATGCCGCTTCGTGGAGCTCGGCCTCCGCTCGATGGGCGGAGACCAGCACGTTCGTGTCGACGGCGAGCACGGCCTACGGGGACGCCGGCCGGTCCATGAGGTCGTACAGGGCATCGCGATCGGCAGGATCGACCGTGGGCGGGCGCTCACCCTGGACGACCGGGACCTCGAGTCGATAGGAGGGATCTGAGCCCACGTCGTCGAGCGCGACGCGGAGCGCGTCCTCCACGACGGCGGTGAGGGTCGTGCCGCGATCCGCGGCGTGACGCTTCGCTCGCTCCAACAAGCTGTCGTCGAGGTTGAGCGTCGTCTTCATACGGCTCGACCATACCAAGGTGGCCGTAGGTACGGCAGCGCCTCAGCGGCCGGCGAGCTCGGTGGCGGCGGCCACGACGTCGGCCTCGGAGACGAGCACGTGGTGGGCGGCGTCGCCGAGCGGCACGAACGAGTCGGGCGCGGCGACGCGGGCCATCGGTCCACGGAAGCCGGCGTCGACGAGCGCGGCCAGCACCGCCTCGCCGACCCCGCCCGAGCGGCGCGTCTCGTCGACGACGAGCACCCGCCCGGTCGCCGACGCCTCCCGGGCGAGATCGTCGAGCGGCAGCGGCGCGAGCCAGCGGAGGTCGAGGACGCGGGTCCGCAGGCCGTGCTCGATCGCGAGGCGGCGCTGCGCCCGCAGCGACAGGCACGCCCCGTTGGCCCACGACACGATCGTGAGGTCGCGTCCGTTGCCGTGGGTCCGGCCCGCACCGACGGGCACGTGGCCGTTCGGGTCGAACGGGGCGGTCCATCCCCGGTCGCCGTCGGCGTGCAGATCGGTCCCGTGGTAGCGGGCGATGGGCTCGACGAACGCGCACACCGAGCCGTCGACCAGGGCCGAGGCGACGCAGGTCCGCAGCATCGCCGCCGCGTCGGCCGGATGCGAGGGTGAGGCGATCACCAGGCCGGGGACGTCGCGGAGCACGGCGACCGAGTGATCGTTGTGGAAGTGGCCACCGAAGCCCCGCTGGTACGCGTATCCGGCGATGCGGACCACCATCGGGTTCTCGTACTGCCCGTTGGAGAAGAAGCGCAGCGAGGCGGCCTCGCCCCGCAGCTGGTCCTCGGCGTTGTGGAGGTAGGCGAGGTACTGGATCTCGGGGATGGGGAGCAGCCCCGTCAGGGAGGTCCCGAGCGCGAGGCCGAGGATCGACGTCTCGTCGAGGTGGGTGTCGAACACCCGGCCGGCGCCGAAGCGCTTCTGCAGGCCCCGCGTGACGCCGTAGACCCCACCCTTGACCGCCACGTCCTCGCCGAACACCACCGCCTCGGGGACCGATTCGAGGACCTGCCCCAACGCGGCGTTGATCGTCTGGGCGAGCGTCAGCCGATCGGCACCCGCCACCGGAGCTGCGAGCGCCTCGGCAGCCTCGCAGACCCGAACCGGGCGGCGCGGCGCGAGGGGTGCTATGACCTCCTCGGCCGACGACAGCTCCTCGCCACCGGCCAGCTCGACCGCCCGGGCCCGCACGACCTCGCGCTCGGCGAGGTACCAGCGCACGAGGTCGTCGACCTCGTGTCCGCACCGCTCGACGAGCAGGCGGGCGGTGCCGAGGATCGGGTCGCGATCGAGGTCGGCGAGGACGTCCGCTCGGGACCGGTACGCCGACTCGACGTCGGTGCCGGCGTGCCCGAGGAAGCGGACCGTCCGCAGGTGGAGCACCCCCGGTCGCCGGGTCGTGCGGATCTCGTCGACGAGCGCGCTCGCTGCGGCGAGCACCTCGTCGGGCTCGGCACCGTCGGCGTCGACGACCTCGAGCCCGGAGCGGGACCGGAGCGCGGCGAGCGGCCACCCGTCCGGCGACGGCACGCTGATGCCCAGGCCGTTGTCCTCGCAGACGAAGAGCATCGGGCAGGGATCGCCGCGGTGCGCGGCCAACGCCGCCCAGTTGAGCGCGCCCTGGGCCGTCGAGTGGTTCAGCGACGCATCGCCGAACGAGCACACGACGACCGCATCGTCGGGCCAGGGCGACGCGACCCCGAGCTCAGCCGCCATCGCCAGGCCGCGGGCCAGGCCGACGGCTCGTGGCAGGTGCGATGCGATGGTCGACGTCTGCGGGATCACGTGGAGGTCGGGGTGGCCGAAGACCTTGTGCCGGCCGCCGGCGATCGGCTCGGAGCGCAGCGCGAGCACCCCGGCGAGGACGTCGCCGACCGGATCGCTGCCCGGGACCTGCCTGGCGCGCCCGACGTAGAACCCACCGGACCGGTAGTGCAGGAGCGCCGGGTCGGTCGGCCGGAGCGCGGCGGCGACGGCGGCGTTGCTCTCGTGGCCGGCCGAACCGATCGTGTAGTACCCCCGCCCCCGCCCGCGCAGCCAACGGGCGGTGTGGTCGAGCAGTCGGCTGGTGACCTGGACCTCGAAGAGGTCGGCGGCGCCGAGCCCGTCGAGCGCGACCGGCGGCGCTGCGTCGGTCGGGCCGAGCGCGGCGATGCCGTCGAGGAGCGCGACCTCGACCGGATCGAGGTCGTCGGGGCGATCGGTGATCATCGGGCGCCGGTCGGGGGCAGGAGCGCGCCGGCCCGCCGCCAACCGTCCTCGACCCGGTCGAGGCGCTCCGTCGCGACGCCGCGCAGCTCCAGCGCGACCTGGGCGACGATGGCCTCGCAGACCGCGATCGGGCCGAGGGCGCTGTCGAACGGTCCGATCGGGGTGACGTCGACCTCCGCCCACACCGCGCTCATCGCCGCGATCGGTGAGAGCGGCCCGTCGGTGAGCCCGACGAGCGTCAGGCCGTCATCGGCGAGCCACCCGGCGACCTCGACCAGCCGGCGCTCGTACCGGGGGAAGTCGATCACGACCACGACGTCGTCGGCGCCGACGTCGGCGAACGTCGGTGCCATCCCCACGGCGGAACCGGTGAGTCGGGCGACGCCGGGCCGGGTCATGCCCAGCCCCTGCGCGAGCACGATCGCAGCGGGGAGCGAGCTCTCGCCCGCGAGGACCCACACGCGCCGGGCGGGGTCGAGCAGGGGGGCGACGATCTCGCCGAGCCGACCGTCGGTCAGCCGCTCCAGGCTGGTCACGACGTTGCGCTCGGCGACGCGGACGACCTCGCCGTCGGCGGACGTGGGGTCCTCGACCCGGATCCGGTCGGTCGCCCGCTCGAGCCGATCGGACACGGTTCGGCGTACCTCCGCCTGGAGGTCGGCGAACCCCTCGAAGCCGAGCTTCACGGCGAAGCGCACGACCGTCGGTCCGCTCGTGCCGGCGCGCTCGGCCAGGCCGGCCACGGTGTCGAAGGCCAGGCGGTTCGGGTCGGCGAGCACCTCCTCGGCGACCCGGCGCTCGGCCGGGGTGAGCTCACCGCCGGCATCGGCGACGCGGGAGGTGAGCGACGGGGCGGCGACCGGCATGAATCGGACGTTACAGGATCGACTCTCTCCTGTACGGTCTTGTTCATGGCCATCGTCACCGATCTCTCCGCCATCTCGGCGCCGGTGCTGCGCACGGAGCTGCCCGGGCCCGTGGGTCGCACGATCATCGAGCGCGACGAGCGGCACTCCAGTCCCTCCCTGACCCGCCTGTACCCGCTGGTCGCCCGGCGTGGTCGCGGCGCGGTCATCGAGGACGTCGACGGCAACCTCTTCCTCGACTTCAACGCCGGCATCGCCGTGACCGCGGCCGGCCACGCCCATCCGGAGGTCAACGCCGCCATCCACGGGCAGGTCGACGATCTCCTCCACTACTGCTCGAGCGACTTCTACCTCCCCGCCCACGCCGACCTGGTCGAGCGCCTGGCTGCCGTCGCTCCGATGGAGGACCCGCGGGTCTTCCTGGCCAACTCGGGCACCGAGGCCGTCGAGGGTGCGCTCAAGCTGGCCAGGCACGTGACCGGTCGCCCGAACGTGATCGCTTTCCTCGGCGCCTTCCACGGCCGCTCGCTGGGCAGCCTGTCGCTCACCGCCAGCAAGGCCAGGTACCGGAGCAGCTTCGGCATCGTGACGCCCGGCAGCTACCACGCCCCCTACGCGGGCCAGGGCACGCCGGATGGAGCCGCCTACATCGAGGACGTCATCTTCCGGAACCTCACCGAGCCCGACGACGTCGCGGCGATCTTCGTCGAGCCCATCCAGGGCGAGGGCGGCTACCTCGTCCCGCCCGACGGCTGGCTCGGAGCGCTGCGCGAGCTCTGCGACCGCCACGGCATCCTCCTCGTCGTCGACGAGGTGCAGACCGGCGTCGGACGAACCGGGCGGATGTGGGCCGTCGAGCACGAGGGCGTCACGCCCGACATCCTGCTCGCCGGCAAGGGTCTGGCGAGCGGGATGCCGCTGTCGGCGATCATCGCCCGCGGCGACCTGATGAGCTGGGGTCCGGGACGGCACGGCTCGACCTTCGGCGGGAACCCCGTGGCCTGCGCCGCCGCGCTGGCCACGCTCGACCTGGTCGAGCGGGAGCTGGCCACCAACGCGGCGACGATCGGCGACCGGCTGCTCGACGGGCTGCGACAGGTCGCCCAGGCGCAGCCGCTGATCACCGAGGTCCGCGGCCGGGGGCTCATGATCGGCATCGAGCTGCCCGACGGCCACACCGCCACGGCGCTCGAGCAGGCCTGCTTCCGGTGGGGACTGCTCATCCTGACCTGCGGGCCCCGTGCGGTCCGGCTCGCACCGCCGCTGGTGGTCACGGCCGAGCAGGCCGACACCGCGGTCGAGATCATCGCCGACGCCTGCGACGAGGTCGGCTGACCCCGGGCCGGCACCCCGGCCCGCCCGACGCTCGGTACCGTTCGCGGCCGTGGACCTCCCCGCCTACCTCGACGAGGTGCAGTCGATCGCCCGAACTGGCCTGCACTACTCGCCCAGGGTGTTCGACCGCGAGCGCTTCGAGCGGCTGCTCGCCCTGACCTCCGAGGCCTACGCAGAGCTGACCGGCGCGCCGGCCGTCGAGCTGCGCGAGCGCTTCGCCGGGGAGGTCGGCTACATCACGGCCAAGGTCGGCGTCGAGCTCGCGTTGCTGGACGACGACGGCCGGTTGCTCGTCGTCCGCCGCGCCGACGACCACCGGTGGGCGATCGTGAGCGGCTACCTCGACCCCAACGAGCACCCATCGGTCGGCGCGGCCCGCGAGGCGGCCGAGGAGCTCGGTCTGGAGGTCCGGATCGACGAGCTCGTCGACGTCTACCACCGACCCGCCGGCGGCTGGGGGCCGCACTCGCTGGTGAGCGTGCTGTACCTCGGCACCGTCGTCGGCGGTGAGCTGAAGCTCGCCACGCACGAGGTGCTCGAGGCGCGGTGGGCCGACCTCGACGAGGTCGACGGCGACTGGCACCTCGAGCATCGCGAACGCGCCGCCGACGCCGTCGCCCGATGGCGGTCCCGACGGGCCTGAGGGACCGATGTGAGAACCGATGCTCGCTCAGCCGGCATACTCGTGCCCCATCGGGAGGGGGCACGATGAACCCGAAGAAGACCTGGATCGACAAGAAGTTCTACGAGGCCGAGCTGACCCGCCTCCAACGCGAGCTGGTGAAGCTCCAGGCCTGGGTCGAGTCCACCGGGCTGAAGGTCTGCGTGCTCTTCGAGGGCCGCGACGCCGCCGGCAAGGGCGGGGTCATCAAGCGCATCGTCCAGCGCACCAACCCCCGTACCGTCCGGGTCGTCGCGCTCGGCACCCCGACCGAGCGCGAGAAGTCGCAGTGGTACTTCCAGCGCTACGTCCCCCACCTCCCGGCGGGCGGGGAGGTGGTCCTGTTCGATCGCTCCTGGTACAACCGCGCCGGCGTCGAGAAGGTGATGGGGTTCTGCACCGAGGACGAGTACGAGGAGTTCCTCCGCTCGTGCCCGGAGTTCGAGCGCATGCTGCTCCGGTCGGGCATCCACCTGATCAAGTACTGGTTCTCGGTGAGCGACGCCGAGCAGCAGCGCCGCTTCCAGGACCGCATCGACCACTCCGAGAAGCGTTGGAAGCTCAGCGACATGGACCTCCAGAGCCGCAGCCGCTGGGTCGACTACTCGGTGGCCAAGGACGTCATGTTCGCCCACACCGACACGAAGCAGTCACCGTGGTGGGTGGTCGACGCCGACGACAAGCGGCGGGCCCGCCTCAACTGCATCCGACACCTCCTCGATCAGTTCGAGTACCAGGACCTCACCTCCCGGCCCCTCGAGTTGCCGCCGCTGCAGGAGGCGTCGTACGTCCGCCCGCCCGTGGAGGATCAGTCGTTCGTCCCCGATGTCTACGGCACCGAGGTCGGCTGATCAGGCTGCGACCGGAGCGGCGACCATGCGCCGGTCCGCCAGGCGCATCACGACCGCTGCCGTCACCGCCCAGGTGGCGGTCATCGTCCACGCCACGTCGTAGCTCGTCGCGTCGACGACGAGACCGAACACGACCGGCCCGGCGACGGCACCGAGATAGGTCCCGACCTGGGTGATGCCGGTCGCGGCGGCCGGGCCCGAGGGGTTGGCCCGCACCACCGCAAAGTTGAACAGCCCCGGCCAGGCCCAGCCGGCACCGAAGGCCAGGGCGGTCGCCGGGACGAGCACGCCGGTGGAGTCCGACGCGAGACCGGCGACACCGGCGGCGCCGAGGAACAGCATCGTCGAGACGGTTCGCAGCGGTGACCGCTCGATCCGGTCGGCACGCCAGCCGACCAGAACCCGCGAGCAGATCCCGATGGCGCTGCCGAAGGTGAGCAGCAGCCCGGCGGGCCCCGACGCCAGCCCGGACGCCTCGGCCGAGCTCACGACCCAGGCGCCGATGGCCCCGGCGGTCGCCGCTCCGAACACCATCCCGGCCGCGGCGACCACCAGCGCACCCATCGACGAGCTGGGCCGACCTGACCGGGCCGCGACCGGCCGGCGGTCGACCTCAGCGAGCCGCAGGATCGCCACCAACCCGACGATCGCGAGTGCTGCGCCGGCGACGTAGGCCCACCGCCACCCCACGGTCAGGGCGAGGAGGGGCACCGCGAGGCCGCCGAGCAGCGTCGCCGACGGCATGCCGGCCTGCTTGAGCGAGACCGCCAGCCCGAGCCGTCGCCCGGGGACGGCGGAGACGAGCAGCAGGTTGGCGGCCGGCTGGGTGATGGCGTTGGCCGCGCCCGCGACCGCGAGGCCGAGCGCGAGCGTCGCCCACGAGGTCGCTGCGACAGCGATCCACAGATCGGCGACGGCGGTCGCCACCAGCGCCGCTGCGATCGACCGCCGGGCGCCGAGGCGCTGGACGAGCCGACCACCGGGCGCCGAACCGATCGCAGCGGTGAGGAAGAAGGCGCCGATGGCGAGGCCGAGCGCGCCCTCGTCGAACGAGAGCTCGTCGCGGAGCTGCACGCCCAGCGCGCCGGTGAGGAAGGCCGGCAGCACGCTCGCCGCGGTGACGAGCACCGTGGCCGCGACCCGGGCCCGCACCGCACCGGACGACGCGGGCAGCCCTCGATCGTCGGTCCGGTGCACGACCAAGTATCGGCCACGACGCACCCCGACCCAGTCAGCCCGAGCGCGTCGCCCCGTCGGGGCCCGAGATCAGCCCGAGCCCGCCGCCAGCTCGGCCAGCGCGAAGCGGGCCAAGGTGTCGATGTCGCCGTCGGTCGGCTCGGCCTCCAGCTCGGCCCACCGATCCGGTCCGAGTCGTTCGCGCAGGCGGTCCGCCGCTGCCGCGAGCCGCTCGGCCTCCGCGCCGAAGGTCGGCGGCAGCCGGTGGTCGGCAACGCCGTGGAGGAGGCGGGCGGCGGGCTCGTCGCGACCGAGGCGGACGAGCAGGGTGACGAGGTTGCGCAGGGTCGTGAGCTGATGCGTCCGGGCGGCCAGCGTGTGCCAGTGCTCGATCACCGACGAGAACGCCCGGCTGGCGTCGACCGGTGAGCCGACCCGGGCCTGCAACGACACCGACGAGACGAGCGCCACGCCGCTCAGGAAGCGATTGCTCACCGAGTCCGCGAGCTCGATCGCACGAGCGAAGCTGGCGAGCGCCTCCTCGGGCCGGCGGTCGAGCAGCACCTCGCCCCGGGAGTAGGCCTCCCAGCCGGCTGCGGTCGGCGGCCCTCCCGGCGGTGCGTCGTCGAGCAGCTGCTCCGCTGCGTCGAAGTGACCGGCGTAGGCGAGCGACAGCAGCTGCGTCGACCGTCCGATGGCCACGAACAGCGGCTCCCCGTCCTCTGCGCCGACGGCCTCGAGCTCGCGGCCCAGGTCCAGCGCGTCGTCGAGGCGGCCCTCGTACATCGCCAGGTCGCCCAACACCTCGAGCACGTCGGCACGGCGACCGCCGGCCGTCTCGGCCCACTCCGCCGCCCGGCGGGCCGCGGCCAGGTCACCGCCGTTGATCGCCCGGTGCGCCGTCGCGACGAGCAGCTGGGAGAGCTGGGGATGTCCGGTCGAGATGCGCGGGAGGTGCGCGGCGGCCCACTCCTGCGGCTCGGTGCGCAACGTCCAGATCGAGTGCCGCGTGAGCGCGGCCACGAGCGTTGCGGAGCGGTCGGGGTCGTGCTCGCGTCCCCAGGCCTGTGCCCGGCGCAGCTCGTCGAAGGCCGCGGTGCAGCTCGCCTCGCCGCTGGCCTCGTCGACGGTCCGCAGCAACCGGTCGGCGTCGACCGCCAGCTCGACGTGCAGGTCGAGGTGCCGCCGCCGCAGCGCCTGCCCCGCGCCCGAGGCGTCGAGCCGGGCGGCAGCGACCTCGCGCACGGTCTCGAGCATCCCGAAGCGGACCCGCTGGCCACTCCGCTCCACGGTGACGAGCGAGCGGGCGGCGAGGGAGGGCACCCAGCGCTCGGCGGCCGCGTCGCCGAGCAGCGACCGGATCGCGCCGGCCTCGACCGGACCGGCGAAGACCGAGAGCTGGTGCAGCGTCCGGCGCTGGTCCTCACCGAGGAGGTCCTCGGACCACTCGATGACCGATTCGAGCGTCCGGTGCCGTCGGTCGCCCGTGCGCCGGACCGACCGCAGATCGTCGAGGCGCTCGTCGAGCAGCTCGACCAGCTCGAGGAGCGACATCGTGGCGAGCCGGGCGGCCGCCATCTCGATGGCCAGGGGCAGCCCGTCCAGTCGCGTGACGACCCGCTCGACCAGGTGGTCGTCGGCGCCCGGTCGGATCGAGCCCGGCGCGACGGCCTCGGCCCGCTCGCGGAAGAGCTCCGCCGCGGGTGCCTCGCTGCCAGCCGCGTCGAGCGGGGCGACCGGCCACACCTGCTCGCCGTCGACGCCGAGCCGCTCCCGGCTCGTCGCGAGCACACCAACCCGGCGACCGCCGCGCACCATGCGCTCCACGGCCGCGGCTGCGGCGTCGATGACGTGCTCGCAGTTGTCCATCACGATGAGCAGATCGCGGCCGCCGATGCGCCCGAGCACGTCGTCGGCCCCGTCGGCGAGCATGCCCAGCGCGTCGGCGGTCGCGCCGGGCACCTCGTCGCCGTCGGAGATCCGCGCCAGCTCGACGACCGGTGCGCCGTGCTCGCGGTCGGTGGCCACGAGCTGCGCCACCTCCAGCGCCAGACGGGTCTTGCCCACCCCGCCGGGGCCGACCAGCGTCACGACACGGGCCCGGCGGGTCAGCTCGGCCACCCGGTCGCGGTCGACGGTCCGCCCGACCAGCGATCCGGCCGGCACCGGGGGCGCCAACCTCGGCGCCATCGTTGCCTCGGCGCCCTCCCCGGACAGCACGCTCGCCTCGGCCTCGCGCAGGCTGGCACCGGGCACGAGGCCTGCCTCGGCGAGTCGCTCCCCCGCCCGCTGCACGGCCCGCAGCGCGTCCGCCGACCGTCCCTGCGCGGCGAGCGCCTCCACCAGGGCCGTCCAGGCCCCCTCGCGGAGCGGTTCGTCGGTCAGGAGCGACTCGGCCTCGGCCGCCGCCTCGGTCGGTCGGCCCTCCGCGACCAGCCGCTCGACGAGGAGCTGGCGTGCTGCGCCGCGCCGCTCGTCGAGCCGCCGCGCCTCGGCCTCGATCTCGACCGCACCGGTGAGATCGGAGAACGCGGGGCCGCGCCACAGGGCGAGCGCCGCGCCGAGGTCAGCCGCCGAGGAGGCCGTCCCGAGACGGCCCTCGAAGTCGATCGCGTCGATCCCGATGCGATCCAGGTCCAGCGCGTAGCCGCCGGCCCGGGCGGCGAGCGCGTCGTCGAGGTACCGGCGGAGTCGGGAGACGTAGGTCCGCGCGGACGACACGGCGCTGCGGGGCGCCTCATCGCCCCAGAGCGCCTCGACGAGCGACTCGACCAGCACGACCGCACCAGGGCCGCTGGCCAGCGAGCGGGCAGCCAGGACCCCGAGCACCGTCCGCTGGTTCCGGCTCCCGATCCCGATCACGGTGCCGTCGTCGGCCACGAGCTCGAGTGGCCCGAGCACCTGCAATCGCACCACCGGAGCGTAGGACCGCGGCCCGGGCCGCCGCTGGAGGGTTCCGGGCGCCCACCGTCGGTGACCGTCGCGACTTGATCCGGCGCTCGACGGCCGTACCGTCGTGACCGACCGATCGGCTCGCTGACCTGGTGTTCGGTGGAGCCGACCGAGGTCGGCGTCGCCCGCTCGGCGGGTGCGTCGCCGGTGACGCGGACCGGCCCGGTTCGCTCAGCAGGTGTTCGCCGCCGCCGATGGTGCAGGGGCGGGCGAGGGACGCGAGGACGTTCGTGCAACGACAGACGACGAGAGGACGATCCGCCCGGTCGGGCTTCTGGCCGGCCGCGCTCGTCGTCGTCTGCGGGACGCTGGCCGCCATGGTCGCCGTGGCGACCGCCTCGGGAGATCCCGACCCGTGGCTGCGCAACGACCACGACCACCGCCTCGTCGTCGAGATCACCGCCGGGTCGTCGGCGCGCCTCGACGAGGTCATCGAGGTGCCGGTCGATCTCACCCCGGCCGGGGGCGGCACGCTCGACGCCGCGTCGGTCGTCGTCGTCGAGGTGGACGGCGACGGCGACGAGCTCGGCGAGGTGCCGGTCCAGGTCGAGGACGTCGCGACCCCTGACGACGCCACGATCGTCTTCGCGGCGACGGGCACCACGGCGGCGTCCACCACCCGGACGTTCCACGCCTACCTCGGCGAGGACGGTGACGGCGCTCCCGGTTGGGCCGGTGTCCCGCTGGTCACCACCGCCGCCGCCACGGACGAGGGCCAGGCGGTCTGGCGGATCGAGAACGAGACCGGGGTCCTGTCGTACGTCACGGCGGGCGGCGCCTTCTCGAGCTACGACGACACGACCGGCGACGACTGGATCTCGTGGAACGTCAAGAACGGCGGCGAGACCAACGCCGAGAGCGAGTTCCGCGGCATCCCGAACGCCATCTTCGACCCCGGCGGCACGGATTACTTCCACCCGTCGCACTCGACCTCGACGAGCACGCTGCTGGTCGACGGCCCGGTCCGGGCGGTGGTCCGGGCCGAGGCGATCGGCGCGGCGTGGGTGTCGGAGTGGACCATCGGGCCCCGGAGCTCGACGTTCGAGATGGTCACGGCCGACACGGGCTCGTGGTGGTTCCTCTACGAGGGCACGCCGGGTGGTGCGGTGGAGCCGGACGACGACACGACCCTGCTCTCCGACGCGACGTCGGCGGCGCTCTCGGCGACGGCGTCGAACGCCGACCTCCCGAACCCGGAGTGGATCGCGTACCGCGACGGGCTCGACGACCGCAGCCTGCTGTTCGTCTCGCACACCGACGACTCGGTCGCCGACCGCCGGACGTTGCTCGACGACGTGATGACCGTCTTCGGCTTCGGGCGGACGAACGCGGTCCCTCTGCTCACCGGCGCCGGTCGGACGTTCTCGATGGAGCTGGTCGAGAGCCGGACGCACGCCGACCTGTCGAACCGCGCCGACGCCCATCGGACCCCACTCGTCCCGGTGGTCTCCGCACTCGAGGACCGCCCGGCGACGACGACCACGACCACGACGACCACCACGACCACGACCACCACGCCGCCGACCACCACCACCACCACGACGACCACGACCACCACGACGACCACCACGACACCCCCGACCACGACCACCACGCCGCCGACCACGACCACGACGACCGCGGCCACGACGACGACCACGCCGACCCCCGCGACCACTACGACCACGACGCCGACCACCACGACGCCGCCGGTCGAGCCCGATCCCTACCGGCTGCTCGATCGCACCGGGCGGGTGTACTCGTTCCCGGAGGACCCCGACGACTCGGGTGGCGTCGCCGGGAAGCTCGCCGCCGACGCCGTCGACCTGCTCGCCACCGCCACGGGCGACGGCTACTGGGTCCTCGACGAGTCGGGTGCGGTCGTGGCCGTCGGCGACGCGCCGGACCTCGGCGGCCTCACGCCGGGCAGCCTCGCCACCGGCGAGACCGCGGCCACGCTGTCGCGGGCCCCCGACGGCGACGGCTACTGGATCGCGACCACCCGCGGACGGGTCACGGCCTTCGGTAGCGCCCCACCGGTCGTCGACCTCGTCGACCTCGGCCTCGGCGACCGCCTGAACGGTCCGATCGTCGACTCCGTGGCGACGGCGAGCGGCACCGGCTTCTACCTGCTCGGGTCCGACGGCGGCGTCTTCGCGCTCGGCGATGCGCAATTCCACGGCTCGATGGGTGGCACACCGCTGAACGCCCCGGTCGGTGCGATCGTCGCCGACCCCGACGGGACCGGCTACTGGCTCGTCGGCGGCGACGGCGGCGTGTTCGCCTTCCTGGCCGAGTTCCGGGGATCGATGGGCGGACGACCGCTCAACGCACCGGTGGTCGGGATGGTCCCGTACGGCGACGGCTACGTGATGGTCGCCGCCGACGGCGGGGTGTTCGTGTTCTCCGACCTCCCCTTCCTCGGCAGCCTGGGCGACGACCCACCGGTTGACCCGGTCGTGGCCATCGGCGCCTGATCGCACCGGCGACGGACCTCGTCGCAGCCGCTGCGATCCAGCTGCGATCGTGCTGCGAGGTCCACGGCGCACGCTCCTCTCATCGACACGGCGGTCCCTCGACCCCGAGGTGACCCCGTCCACCGCTGTGCGCCGCCCGATGCGGCCGAACCCACGAGGAGCGATTCGCCATGACCATCGTCGATCCGACCCCGACCACCGACACCGCCGACGACGTCGCCGAGCGGGTGTTCGGCGCCGTCCTCGGCGCCATGGACACCCTGTCGATCTACGTCGGTGACCGCCTCGGCTGGTACGACGCCCTCGCCGAGCACGGGCCCGTGACCTCGACCCAGCTGGCCGAGCGGACCGGCTCCGACGAGCGGTACGCCCGCGAGTGGCTCGAGCAGCAGGCGGCGACCGGCTTCGTCTTCTGCGACGACCCGCACCGCGAGGCGACCGAGCGGCGGTTCCGGCTGGACGACGCACACCGTGAGGTGCTCACCGATCGGGACAGCCTCGCCTACCTCCGCCCCTTCGGCGTGTTCGTCGGAGCGCTCGCCCGCCAGCTCGACGCCCTCTGCGATGCCTACCGGACCGGCGGTGGGGTGGGCTGGGACGCTCACGGCGACGCCGCCCGCGAGGCGCAGGCCGCCGCGAACCGACCGATGTTCCTGAACCTGCTCGGCCGGGAGTACCTGCCCGGCATCCCCGAGGTCCACGCCGCGCTCGAGGCCGGCGGCCGGGTGGCCGACGTCGGCACCGGCTTCGGCTGGTCGGCGGTCGGCATCGCCGAGGCCTATCCGACGGCCTCGGTCGACGGCTTCGATCTCGACGCCCCGTCGATCGACCAGGCCCGTTCGATCGCCGCGAAGCGCGGCGTCGACGACCGGGTGCGCTTCGAGTGCATCGACGCGGCCGATGCGCCGGCGGCCGGTCAGTACGACCTCGTCACCGCCTTCGAGTGCATCCACGACATGCCGGACCCGGTCGGCGTGCTCGCGACCATGCGGCAGCTGGTGAAGCCCGGCGGGACCGTCATCGTCATGGACGAGCGGGTCGGCGACACCTTCGCCGGCCCGGCCGACGAGGTCGAGCGGATCTTCTACGGCTTCTCGCTGCTGTGCTGCCTGCCCGACGGGCTGGCCCACGACCACTCGGTCGGCACCGGGACCGTCATGCGTCACCCGACCTTCGAGGGCTACGCCTCGGCGGCCGGGTTCAGCGACGTGTCGGTGCTCGACATCGACAACGACTTCTTCCGCTTCTACCGCCTCACCGTGTGAGTCGGTCGGAGCGGGGAGCGCCGTCGATCAGCGCTTGAGCAGGCTGCGCTTGCCGTTGGAGGCCGGCGTCGGGGACGACGGCTCCTCGGCGGCGGCCTCCGGCTCGTCCTGGTGCTCCTCCACCTCGGCCTCGACCGGGGGCGGTGCCGGCTCGCCGGCTCCCGGCAGCTCGGCCCGGAAGTAGGTCTTGAACTCGACCGGGACCTCGGTGAGGCGGAACAGCTTGGCCTGCTCGACCCGCTCGACGTTGCGCAGGTGCTCCAGGAAGCGCACGGCCTCGTCGAGGGTGGCCGCCTGGTGATAGGCCTGCTTGCCCTCGGCGCTCTTGAAGATGACGAGATGAGACATGGGACTTCCTCCTCACGCTCTCCGTCGGCGCGCTCGCCGCGAACCTTGAGGCTTCGGTGACGTCCCGTTGGGTCAACCCGATCGCCGGCGCCGGAGCAAGCTTCGGTGATGGCCCATTGGGTCAACCCGATCGCCGGCGCCGGAGCAGGCCCTCCTGGGCCACCGTGGCGACGTGGAGGCCGGCCTCGTCGAAGATCTGCCCGGTGGCGAGACCACGGGAACCGCCGAGACGCTGGGTCTGCAGGTCGAAGAGATGCCACCGCTGCGCGCGCACCGGTTCGTGGAACCAGAGCGAGTGGTCGAGGCTGGCGCCCATCCACACATCGGAGAAGCCGTTCGGCGGTGGTGGGTGCGCCTCGGAGGCGGCGGCGATGCTGCTCATCGGGTTGTCGTCGGAGAGGAACGCCAGCGAGCAGGCCTGCACGACCGGATCGTCGGGCAGGTCCTCGATCACCCGCATCCAGGCTCGCGACCGCGACGGCCTCGGCCCGAGATCGACCTCGACGTGGCGGAAGATCGGCGACCAGGTCTCGTCGACGCACTCGTCCGGCGCCGGCACGTCGGGCGGGCCCAGCGGCTGGGCCCGCTCCCCCTCCTCGTCGACGTGGAACGAGGCGGAGAGGTTGAGGATCGCCCCGCCGGACTGCCGGGCGACCACCTGGCGGGTGACGAAGGACCGGCCGTTGCGGAGCCGGTCGACCTCGTAGCGGATCGGCTCGGTGACCTCGCCACCGCGGATGAAGTACGCGTGGAGCGAGTGCACCTCGTAGCCGTCGTCGACCGTGTGGGCGGCCGCTCGCAGCGCCTGGGCGACGACCTGCCCGCCGTAGACCCGGCCCCACTCGTAGCGCGGGCTCACCCCGATCCAGGTGTCCGGACCGTGGGACTCCAGGTGGAGGAGCGCGTGCATGGTGGTCGGCTCGTCGTGCATCGGACCCGATGCTGCCATCCCGCCCCGCACGGGGACGACGAGGCGGTTGGGTAGCGTCGCCGGCATGGACGCCAAGGAGTGGCTCGACGCCTACGCCGCCCGCCTCGGGACCACCGCACCCGACGAGGCCACGGTCGAGGTGCTGCTCGACCTGGCCGGGGTCGCCGCCCACAGCTCGGAGCGCACGGCCGCGCCGATCACCTGCTGGTTGATCGGTGTGGCGGGCCTGGCCCCCGACGAGGCGTTGGCACTGGCCCGCGAGCTCGCCGCCGAGCAGCCCGGCTGAGCTCGCAGGACCCGACGCTCAGCCCTCGGCGAGGAACCAGTCGACCGTGGCCCGGAGCCCGTCGAGGAACGGCGTCGGTTCGATGTCCCGGAACAGCGTGCGCAGCTCGGTCTGATCGGCCTGCGAGTGCCGCACGTCGCCGGCCCGCGCCGGCCCGTGCTCGCGCTCCAGCGGCCGTTCGAGCACCTGCTCGATCATGCTGACCACCTCGAGCAGGCCGAGGCGCGAACCGAACGCCAGGTTGACGGGGTCGTCGGACGTCACCCGCCGGGCGACCGCGTCACAGATCACGCTGGTCAGCGAGCCGACGTAGGTGAAGTCGCGGGTCTGGCCGCCGTCGCCGTGGATCGGGATCGGTCGTCCGGCCAGCGCCGCGTCGAGGAACGACGGGATCGCCGCGGCGTAGGCATGCCCGGCGGGCTGCAGCGGGCCGAAGACGTTGAAGAACCGGAAGGCGAGCACGGGCAGCTCGAAGCAGCGGGCGTGGCTGAGCGCGTAGGCCTCGGTGGCGAGCTTCGACACGGCGTACGGCGACAGGGGCTGCGGTCGCAGGTCGATCGACTTCGGCAACGTCGGGTTCGCGCCGTAGACGCTCGAGGAGGAGGCGACGATCACGTGCGGCCGTCCCGCGTGCCGAGCGGCCTCGAGCACGAGGAGCGTCCCGGTGGCGTTGATCGTGTGGGAGGCGACCGGGTCGTCGATCGAGCGCGGCACCGACGGGCGGGCGGCGAGGTGGACGACCGCGTCGACGTCGGCCATGACCTCGCCGAGCAGCTCGGTGTCGAGGATCGAGCCCTCGACGAGCTTCGCACCGCTGCCGGCGAGGTTGGCGGCCGAGCCGGTGCTCAGGTCGTCGAGCGCGATCACCTCGTCGACGCCGTCCCGGTGGAGGGCGGCGCAGAGGTTGGCGCCGATGAACCCGGCACCTCCGGTCACGACGACACGCATCGATGGCTCCCGACTCGTTGGTGCCGCCGATCGTACGACCGCCGTGGGTGCCGGCACACCACCCCCCGTACCACCGTGGACGCTCGCAGCGCGCGCTCGGTAGCGTGGCGTCGGCGGGACCGACATCGACGGCAGGGGAAGGGTGACACGACGACGGGCACGCGACGAGTGCCGTCCAGCCACCCCGGAGCGCCCATGACCACGGATGCCACGAAGGTCGCCTTCGTCATCCCGAGCCTCGGTGCCGGCGGGGCCGAGCGCTCGCTCGAGGTGAGCCTGCCCGGGCTCACGGAGCGGGGCATCGAGCCGCGGATCATCTGCTTCTACCGGCGCGCCCAGGGCAGCCACGAGGCGGTCGAGCGCTCGGGCGTGCCGGTCGACGTGATCGGCGGGTCGAGGTTGCGGCGCATCGTCGAGATCCGACGCCTGCTCCAGGCCGAGCGCACCGACCTCGTCCACACCTCCGTCGTCGCCGCCGACGTGATCGGACGGCTCGCCGCACGGGCCGCCGGCGTGCCGTCGGTCGCCACGCTCGTGAACACGACCTACGAGCTCAGCCGGCTCGACGACCCCAACGTGTCGCGGCCTGCGCTCGAGCTCAACCGTGCGGTCGACTCGGCCACCGCGCGCCTCTGCGTCGGCTTCCGGGCCATCACCGAGGCGGTGAGGGAGTCGGCGGTGCGCCGCATGCGGCTCGACGGCGACCGCATCGAGGTGATCCCCCGGGGCCGGGTGCTCGAGCGGTTCCGCTTCGACGACGGCGACCGCACCCGGGTCCGCCGGGCCTGGGGCGTCGACGACGACACGCTCGTGGTGGGCAACGTCGCCCGGCACGAGCACCAGAAGGGTCTCGACGTGCTGGTCGACGCCATCGCCGAGCTCGTCCGGCGCGACCGGCGGGTGCTGCTCGTCCAGGCCGGTCGCGACGGCAACGCGTCCGCCGAGCTGCGCTCGCGCATCGAACGCCGGGGCGTGACCGCGGCGGTGCGCCTCATCGGCCACTCCGACGACGTCGCGGGCGACGTGCTCCCCGGCCTCGACGTGTTCGCCTTCCCGTCGCGCTACGAGGGGCTCGGCGGCGCCCTGGTCGAGGCGATGGCGGCCGGCCTGCCCGTCGTGACGAGCGATCTGCCCGTGACCCGCGAGGTGACGGGAGGCAGCGCGGTGCTGGTGCCGGTCGGGGATCCGGTCGCGCTCGCCGACGGCATCGCCGCGGCGCCGGGCGCCGCCGATCGGGCGCGGACGCTCACCGAGGCCGGCCGCTTCGAGCTGGACGCCGTCCTCGACCGCGAGGCGGAGTGGCTGCGGCGCAGCGCACACAAATGACGGCGGCGCTCAGCGTGGTGGCGGCCGCGATCCTGATGCTGCTCGCCGTGCACCAGGCGCGACCGGTGCTCCGGCAG
>JBCBSZ010000021.1:0-69304 GCA_039818945.1 Actinomycetota bacterium | reverse complement strand
GTCGGAACCGATCTGGTTCGACATGGACGCCACGACCGACAAGGTCATCAGCCTCATGGCCGAGGCGGCTGGCAACGGCGCGGAGCTCATCGCCTTCCCCGAGACCTTCATCCCCGGCTATCCGTGGCAGATCTGGCTGGACAGCCCCGCCGCGGGCATGGCCCACGTCCCGACCTACTGGGCCAACTCGCCCACCGCCGACGGGCCCCAACTGGCCCGCATCGGCGCCGCGGCCGCCGAGCACGAGATCGCCGTGTCGCTGGGCTACTCGGAACGCGACGGCGGCAGCCTCTACATGGGCCAGGCGACCTTCGGTCCCGACGGCGAGCTCCGCAAGGCGCGCCGCAAGCTCAAGCCGACCCACGTCGAGCGCTCGGTGTTCGGCGAGGGCGACGGCTCCGACCTCGACGTCGTCGAGATGGAGTACGGCAACGTCGGGTCGCTGTGCTGCTGGGAGCACATCCAGCCGCTCACCAAGTACGCCATGTTCAGCATGGGCGAGGACATCCACTGCGCGGCCTGGCCGGCGTTCTCGTTGTACCGGGGCGCCGCCAACGCCCTCGGCCACGAGGTGAACAACGCCGCGAGCATGATGTACGCCGTCGAGGGCCAGGTCTTCGTCCTCGCCCCGAGCGCCGTCATCGGCGCCGCCGGTCGGGAGCTCTTCTGCGACACGCCGGCCAAGGAGCAGATGCTGCTCGAGGGCGGCGGCTTCACCCGCATCTACGGCCCGGAGGGCTCGCTGCTCGCCGAGCCGCTGCCCGAGACCGAGGAGGGCATCCTCTACGCCGACTGCGACCCGGCGCTGCAGGCCATCGCCAAGTCCGCTGCCGACCCGACCGGCCACTACAGCCGGCCCGACGTCACCCAGCTGCTCCTCAACCGGTCCGAGCGCCCTCGGGCCGTGACGATCGAGGGGCAGCACGAGCAGCCGACGATCGACCTGACCGAGCCCGAGCAGATCGAGGTCCAGGCGTGAGCGAGGGCATCGACGCAAGCTTCTACACCCCGGCCCAACGGGCGGTGCAGGCCGACCAGCAGACCGTCGACCTCGCCGACCGTCTGACGCTGGCGATCTTCGCCGACGAGATCCCCGAGGAGCAGATCCCGTTCATCGAGAGCCGGGACTTCTTCTTCCTCTCGACCGTCAACGAGCGGGGTGAGCCGACGGTGTCCTACAAGGGCGGTCCGGTCGGCCTCGTCAAGGTCCTCGACCCGAAGACCGTCGTGTTCCCCTGCTACGACGGCAACGGCATGTTCCTGTCGATGGGCAACATCAGCGACACCGGCAAGATCGGGATGCTGTTCATCGACTTCGAGACCCCGAACCGGTTCCGGGTGCAGGCGACGGCGACGGTCTCGTCCGACGATCCGGAGATGGCCACGTTCCCCGGGGCGACGATGATCGTCCGGGCCACCGTCGACACGACCTTCGTCAACTGCGCACGGATGATCCACAAGCACGAGCGGGTCGAGACCTCGCCGTACGTGCCGGACGCCGACGGCAACCAGCCCTACCCGGCGTGGAAGCGCATCGACGCGGTCCAGGACGTGCTGCGGCCCGACGACCAGGGGCGGGCGGCGGACGAGGGCGGCATCATCACGATGGAGGACTACGCCGAGAAGCTCATGGCGGGCGAGTCGTAGCTCACGGGGCTCGGCCCTCGGCCGGCGTCCTCGACAGGGTCGGTCGGTCCGGGGCGACCTCGGCGGCGGTCAGCCCGAGCGCGGCCAGGTCGTCGGGCACCGTGCCCTCGAGGATCAGCGATGCCGCGAGCCGACCCGACGCCGGAGCGGTCTGGATGCCGGTCCCGCCCTGCCCGGCGAGCCAGAAGAACCCGGGCGCGCCCGGGTCGAAGCCGATGACCGGCTGACGGTCCGCGACGAACGTCCGCAGCCCGGCCCAGCTGGACCGCACGTGGCGGACGTCGAGCGTGGTCCACTCGCCCAGCCGGTCGAGCGCGAGCGCGACGTCGAGCTCCTCGGGCCGGGCGTCGAGCGCCTCGCTGGGCGCCTCGTCCGCCGGCGACACCAACAGCTGGTCGCCGGCTTCGGGCTTGAAGTAGAGCGACTCGTCGATGACGTAGACGAGGGGCCATGCGTCGCTGTCGCCCGGACCGCGGACCGTCAGCGCCGTCCGCCGCAGCGGCATCGCGCCGACCGGGTCGACGCCACCCGAGGCCGCCACCCGGTCGGCCCAGGAGCCGGCGGCGTCGACGACGACCGGCGCCTCGTACCGCTCGTCCCCGGCTTCGACCACCCACGTGTCGCCCGTGCGGGCCAGCCCGGCGACGCGCGCACCGGTGACGATCCGTGCGTCGTGGCGGCGGGCGAGGCGGACGAAGCACTGGTGGAGCGCCATCACGTCGATGTCGCAGGCGTCCGGCTCCAGCACGCCGGCGGCGACGCGCGCCGGGCGCAGCGCCGGGCAGTGGCGGAGCACCTCGTCGCGATCGACGAGCCGGATGCTGGGCACCATCGCCGCCCCCTCGGCCGCGTGCCGCTCCAGCGCCGGCAGGTGGGCGTCGTCGCCGATCGACAGGAACGGGCGGGGCGTCAGGAGCGGCGCGTCGGTCGTGCCCTCGGGCGGGTCCTCGAAGAAGGCGCGGCTCCCGATCGACAGGCGGCGGTTCGCCTCGCCGCCGTAGTTCTCGAGGAACTGGGCCGCGGACCGCCCGGTCGTGTGCTGCGCCAGCGCCGACTCGGCCTCGAGCACGACGACGCTGCGGTGCGGCGCGAGATGGGCAGCAGCGGTCACTCCCGCGATGCCGCCCCCGATCACGATCACGTCCGCCGTCGAGTGACACATCCCGCTGCGATCATGGCACCCATGGACCGTTGGAAGGACCTCGTCGACGCCGAACCCGAGCTGGCCGAGCGGGTGGCCGCCCGGTTCGCCTCGGCCAAGCACCACGTCCTCGCCACGCTGCGACGCGACGGCTCGCCGCGGGTCAGCGGCACCGAGATCCAGTTCTTCGACGGCGACCTGACCATCGGGATGATGCCCGGGTCGGTCAAGGCGCTCGATCTCGGTCGCGACGGGCGGTGCGCCCTGCACGCCCACCCCGGCGACGGCTCGATGGACGGCGGCGACGCGAAGGTCTCCGGCGTCGCGTTCGAGGTCACCGACGCCGACGAGCGGGCGGCCTACCTCCAGCACCTCGCCGACGCAGCTGCCGACGGCGACGAGGCGCCTGGCAGCGACGACGGCGGCGAGGCGCCAGGCAGCGACGACGGTGGCGATGGTGAGGGCGGCGGCTTCGAGTTCGCCCTCTTTCGCCTCTCGCTGCGCGACGTCGTCCTCACCTCCATCCACCCCGACGGCGACCGGCTCCAGATCGAGACGTGGCACCCCGGGCAGCCGGTGAAGGTGGTCGAACGCGCCTGAGAGGTCGAACGCGCCTGAGCCCTCACACGTGGACGTGATGGAGGGTGCGGAAGCGGGCCCGGAGGGCGGCGACGCCCGGGGCCGCCGCGCCGGGGTCGGACAGCGCTCGCCGCAGCAGGTCGGCCAGCTCGGGCATCTCGTCCGGCCCCATCCCCCAGCGCACGAGCTCGTTGGTGCCGAGCCGGAGCCCGGGCAGGCCGTCCGGCGACTCGCGATCCGGAAGCCCGATCCCGCTCGCCAGGAGCCCGGCGACCTCCAGGCGGGCCGCGGCCGCCTGACCACCGCCCCAGCCGGTGGCGTCGAGGGCGAGCTGGTGCGACTCGGTCGGTCCCCGGACGGTGGTGACGACCGGCAGCCCGAGCGCGAGCAGCTCGTCGGCGAGGCGGGCGGCGGTCGCCACCATCGCCCGGGCGTGCTCCCGCCCTCCGAGCCCCCAGTCGAGCAACGACACCGCGAGCGCGGCCGTCTTCGCCACGTCGAAGTTGGCGGTCAGGCCCGGGTGGGCGATGGCGTCGAGCCGCTCGGCCAGATCGGCGCGATCGGTCACGACGAGGCCGGACGGCGGCCCGCCGAGGCTCTTGTACGTGCTCATCGTCATCAGATCGGCGCCCTGGGCCAGCGGGTCGGGCCACGCCCCGCCCGCGATCGGGCCGGCCAGGTGGGCGGCGTCGAAGAGCACGGCGGCACCGACCTCGTCGGCGATCCGGCGCACGTCGTCGACCGGGTGCGGGAGCAGGTTCAGGCTCCCACCGATGGTGATCAGGGCCGGTCGGACCCGCCGTGCCTGCTCGGCGAGACCGTCGACGTCCACGCTGAACCGGGCGGCGTCGACGGGCGCCGCGTGGATCTCCAGGCCGAGCAGGCCGGCCGCCCCGGCCCGGTGGTGGGTGACGTGGCCACCGATCGACGGCGGCGGGACGATCACCCGGTCCCCCGGTCGGCAGGTCGCGAGGAACGCGTACAGGTTGGCGATCGACCCCGACGCCACCCTGACCTCGACGAAGGTCGCCCGGAACACCCGCTGGGCGAGGCCGGCGGCGACGACCTCGACCTCCTCGAGCTCGTGCAGGCCGGTCTCGTACTTGGCGCCGGGATGCCCGAGCGACGGGCGCGTGCCGACCCCGCTGGAGAGCAGGGCCTCCGCCCGGGGGTTCATCACGTTGGTGGCCGGGTTGAGGTTGATGCAGCGGGTCTCGTGGGTGGCCCGGCCCGCCACCACGAGCCGCTCGACCCGGTCGGCGACCGAGTCGGACTCGGCCCCCACCAGCGAGTCGAGCACGGCCTGCTCCCGAGCGATCGAGGCGGCGGACATCCAGGGACGGGCGCGAGCGGCGGGCATCGCCCCAGCCTGTCCCACCGGTGACGGGCCGTGGGATGATGGGCGTCGCGGCGGAGGGGCCCGCCGAGCAGGGGGAAGGCAGACATGGCGTACGACACCGAGCAGGACGTCCACGGTCCGGTCCAGGACTGGGAGACCGACTGGGACTGGCTCGACGACCGCTGGGGGGAGGAGGCCCCCTCCATCTACCGCGAGCTGCGCGAGTCCGGCTGCCCGATCGCCTTCACCGAGCGCTACGGCCGGGCGTGGATGCCGGTCACCCACGACGACGTCGCCCACATCGCCGCCGACACCACCCACTTCTCGTCGTTCCGGGTGGCCGTGGGCCAGCCGGGCGCACCGATCCGGCCGGCGCCGCCGATCACCTCCGACCCGCCCGAGCACCAGGGACACCGGCGCCTCCTGCTCCCGGCCTTCAGCCCGAAGAAGATCGCCGCCCTCGAGGCACCGACGCGGGACTACTGCCGCTCCCTGATCGCGAAGCTCGACGGCGTCGACCGGGCCGACGCGGCCGAGCAGTACTCACAGAACATCCCGGTGCACGTGATCGCGGAGATGATCGGGGTCCCCGAGGAGGACGCCGACATCTTCCGGAACTGGATCCACCTCAACTTCCAGGTGGCCCCGAAGGACAACGAGGTCCGCAACCAGGTCCGTCTGGAGATGCAGGAGTACTTCGGGCACCTCATCGAGCAGCGACTCGACGATCCCCGCGACGACCTGGCCACGCTCGTGTCGACCGCCGAGATCGACGGTGAGGTCGTCGACCAGGAGCACCAGACCGGCTACCTGGCGCTGCTGATCCTCGCCGGCATCGACACCACCTGGTCCGGCATCGGCTCCGGCCTGTGGCACTTCGCCCAGCACCCGGAGGACCGCCGCCGGCTGGCCGAGACCCCGCTCGACGATCCGCTGTGGCCGATGGCCGTCGAGGAGGTGCTCCGCTACTACTCGCCGGTCACGATGGCGCGGCAGGTCATCGCCGACACCGAGGTCGGCGGCTGCCCGATGCACGCCGGCGACCAGGTGCTGCTCACGTTTCCCGCCGCGAACCGCGACCCGGCGATGTTCGAGCAGGCCGACGACTTCGTCGTCGACCGCGCCGCCAACCGGCACAGCGCGTTCGGACTCGGCATCCACCGCTGCGTCGGGTCCAACCTGGCCCGCATGGAGATGCTGGTGGCGTTCCAGGAGTGGATCCGGGCCTTCCCGGACTACGAGCTCGATCCCGACGGGCACACCACGTGGGCCAACGGTCAGATCCGGGGTCCGCGCTCCATCCCCGTGCTGCTCAACCGCTGAGAAGGCGCCCGGCTCGGTCTGACTCGGCGCCGCGCCGCCGAGTACGTTCGTCCCCGTCGCCAGATGAGGAGGGACCCATGAGCGTGCCGGGGCTGATCAGGACGCCGGAGATGTACGACCTGTCGATCAGCGAGGGGGCCAAGCCGTTGCTCGACGCGGTGAAGAAGTTCATCGCCGACGAGGTCGTCCCGATGTCGGAGAAGTTCGACGCGCTCGGTGAGGGCCGCGAGGACCGCTGGAGCTACGCCGACGGCCAGCTCGAGCTGCTCGACGGGGTCAAGCAGATGGCCAAGGACCAGGGGCTGTGGAACTTCTTCCTCCCCGATGCCGAGACCGGCGAGGGCCTCTCCAACCTCGACTACGCCTACATCGCGTTCGAGCTCGGCAAGGTGCCGCTGGCGTCGGAGTGCCTCAACTGCTCCGCGCCCGACACCGGCAACATGGAGGTGCTCGAGCGGGTCGGCACGCCCGAGCAGAAGGAGCGGTGGCTCGAGCCGCTCCTCGCCGGCGAGATCCGGTCCTGCTTCGGCATGACCGAGCCCTCCGTCGCCTCCTCCGACGCCAAGAACATCTCCACCCGGGCGGTCCTCGACGGCGACGAGTACGTCATCAACGGCGAGAAGTACTGGACGTCCGGCGCCGGCGACCCCCGCTGCAAGGTGATGATCTGCATGGTCGTCACCAACCCCGACGGACCGCCCCACAAGCGCCAGTCCCAGATCCTCGTGCCGCTCGACACGCCCGGCGTCGAGATCCTCGGCGCGATGCACGTGTTCGGCGAGGACGACGCGCCCCACGGCCACATGCACATCCGCCTCAACGACGTGCGGGTCCCGAAGACCAACCTGCTGCTCGGCGAGGGCCGCGGCTTCGAGATCTCCCAGGTGCGCCTGGGCCCGGGCCGCATCCACCACTGCATGCGGGCCATCGGTGCCGCCGAGCGGGCGCTCGACATGATGGTCGGCCGCGGTCTCGGCCGCGAGGCCTTCGGCCGCCCGCTGGCCAAGCTGGGGGCGAACACCGAGATCATCGCCAAGGCCCGCATCGACATCGAGGCCATGCGCCTCATGGTGCTGCAGGCCGCCAAGGCCATGGACGAGCTCGGCAACGCCGAGGCCCGCATCTGGGTCAGCGCCATCAAGGCGATGGTCCCGGCACGCGTGTGTCAGATCATCGACGAGGCGATGCAGATGCACGGCGGCATCGGCGTGTCGCAGTGGACGCCGCTCGCCCGGATGTACGCCAGCATGCGCACCCTGCGCCTCGCCGACGGCCCCGACGAGGTCCACCACATGGTGGTCGGCCGCGCCGAGCTCAACGGCTACGAGGAGAAGGTCGACGCCGAGGGCAACGCGCCGATGGCGTGGGTCCGCCCGGGCTGATCAGCTCGCCGTCCGGCGGCGCTCCATCGCCGCCCGGACGTGGTTGCGATTGGCCCGCCAGGCCGGGTCGATCTCCTGCAGTTCGACGCTGACCGCGATGTCCAGCGGCGCGATCTCCCGCGCCCAAGCGTCGGCGGTCTCGGTGAGGGCGTCGAGGAACCGCCGCTTGTCTCCGTCGGCCCGGCCGGCGCCGATGCGGGCCGTGATCGCGACGAACCCCCACGCGGGGTCGCCGTCGGCGATCCGGTAGTGCTCGCGCGACACCGCCCTGGTCCGCAGGCCGTCGGCGGGCGGGAGGCCGTCGGCGATCGCCGCCGCGTGCACGACCGCCACCAGGTCGTCGACGTCGGCGTGCGCCTCGAGGTTGGCCGAGTGCTCGATCACGATGTGCGGCATCGTCGCAAGTGTCCCACGCCGCGGTCGACGGGACCTTTGGCCGTGCCGCCGAGATCACCGACGGGCCACGCTGCTGACACCACCACGCAACACCTCCGACACCCGGGGATCCTTCACTGTGACCGTGCACGTTTCAGCACGAGCAGCGCTCCGCTGTCGCCGACGGCGACGGGCAGGCCCGCGCGCCGGAGGCCCCGCTCCCGCGGCGCGTGGACCGGCAGCAGGAACCTCGATAGAGATGGAGGGAGGAGCTCCGATGGCTCCGACCTCCCGGGCAGCGCCCGGTGACCGGTTGCTCAGGAGATGGCCATGTTGAGATCGAGCCACGGCCCGACGAGCCTCGCCGTGCTGACCAGCGGCGGCGACGCGGCCGGCATGAACGGTGCGGTCCGCGCCGTCGTCCGGGCCGGCCTCCACGCCGGGCTCGAGGTGTACGGCATCCACGAGGGACTGCAGGGGCTGGTCGACGGCGGTGAAGCGATCCAGCGGCTGAGCTCCGACGACGTCGGCGGCATCCTGCACCAGGGCGGCACCGTCCTCGGCACCGCCCGCTGCGAGGAGTTCCGGACCCGCGACGGGCGGCGCAAGGGGGCCCGCAACCTCGTCCAGCGCGGCATCGACGCCCTGGTGGTCATCGGCGGTGACGGCAGCCTCAGCGGTGCCGACGAGTTCCGCGAGGAGTGGCCCGAGCTGCTGACCGAGCTGGCCGAGCGGGGCGAGATCGACGAGGCGCTCGCCGACACGAAGCGTCGGCTCACGCTGGTCGGGCTGGTCGGATCGATCGACAACGACATGTTCGGCACCGACATGACCATCGGGGCCGACACGGCGCTGCACCGCATCACCGAGGCGATCGACGCGATCCACAGCACCGCCTCGAGCCACCAGCGGTCGATGGTCATCGAGGTCATGGGGCGCAACTGCGGCTACCTCGCCCTCATGGCCGCGCTCGCCGCCGGCGCCAACTGGGTGCTGATCCCCGAGCACCCGCCCGAGGTGCACGACTGGGAGGCGTCGATGTGTCGCGCCCTCAAGGCCCAGCGCGAGATCGGTCGGCGCCTCAACCTCGTGATCGTCGCCGAGGGTGCCCGCGATCGCGACGGCAACCCGATCACTGCGCAGCACGTCAAGGACGTGCTGAGCGAGGAGCTCGGTGAGGACACCCGCGTCATCAGCCTCGGGCACGTGCAGCGGGGTGGGGCGCCCAGCGCCTTCGACCGCTACCTCAGCACGGTGCTCGGCTACGCCGCGGTCGAGCAGCTCACCTCCTCACCCGACAGCGAGCCGCAGGTCATCGGGCTCAGCGGACACGAGGTCATCAGCTCGCCGCTCATGGACTCCGTCCGGATGACCAGGGCGGTCGCCGACGTCATCGCCCAGCGCGACTACGACCGGGCCATGGAGATGCGGGGCGGGAGCTTCCGGGACTCCTTCCACATGTTCGAGACGATGGTCCGGGCCAAGCCGCATCCCCCCGAGCCGGGTCAGCGGCGGCTCCGCTTCGCCGTCCTGCACGGCGGCGGACCCGCGCCGGGGATGAACACCGCGGCCAGGACGGCCATCCGCATGGGCATCGACCGCGGCCACACCATGCTGGCCGTGCGCCACGGCTTCGAGGGGCTCCGCAAGGGCGACCTCGAGGAGATGGACTGGATGAGCGTCAACGGCTGGGTCTCGCGCGGCGGCGCGGAGCTCGGGACGAGCCGGTTCCAGCCGGCGGGTGAGGCGCTCGACGCCATCGGTGCGCAGATCGAGGCCAACCGCCTCGACGGCATCCTGATGGTGGGTGGCTGGTCCGGGTACCAGGCAGCCCACTCGCTGCTGGCCGGCGCCGCCGATCGCCCGGCGCTGTCGATCCCGATCGTGTGCGTCCCGGCGTCGATCAACAACGACCTGCCCGGGACCGAGCTGAGCATCGGCGCCGACACGGCGTTGAACAGCATCGTGCGGGACGTCGACAAGATCAAGCAGTCCGCGGTGGCCTCGGGACGGTGCTTCGTGGTCGAGGTGATGGGCCGCGACTGCGGGTACCTCGCCATGATGAGCGGGCTCGCCAGCGGCGCCGAGCGCGTCTTCCTCCCGGAGGACGGGATCTCGCTCGACGACCTCGTCAACACCGTGGACGATCTCATCAGCGGCTTCTCGCGCGGCAAGCGGCTCGGTCTCGTGATCCGGGGCGAGAACGCCGACCCGGTGTACACGACACCGTTCCTGAAGGCGCTGTTCGAACGCGAGGGCCGCGACCACTTCGACGTCCGCGCCGCCATCCTCGGCCACGTCCAGCAGGGTGGCGACCCGTCGCCCTTCGATCGGGTCCAGGCGGCGCGCCTCGCGTCGAAGTCCGTCGAGCACCTCATCGAGCAGGCGCTCTCCGACACGCCCCGGAGCGCGATGATCGGTCTCCAGCGGGGCAAGGTGCGCTACACCCCACTCGCCCGGCTCCCGTCGCTGGTGCATCCCGAGTTCCACCGCCCGCTCGACCAGCACTGGATGGATCTCCGCCCGCTCGCCGAGGTGATGGATGTCGCCGGACTGACCCGCGCCGGCCGCCGGCACTGATCTCACCACCGACGACGGTCATGGCCGCGATGGGCGCGGTCGTGGCGAATGGGCCCGCCACGACGTGGCAGGCTGAACCGATCCGAAGACGAATCTTGGGAGTGCTCCATGCGCGTAGCGATCCTCACCGGTGGCGGTGACGTCCCCGGGCTCAACCCGTGCATCAAGGCCGCCGTCGAGCGGGTCATCTCCGCCGGACACGAGATCATCGGGATCCGGCGCGGCTGGGGCGGACTGCTCAACTGCAACCCCGACGACCCGGAGTCGCTGTCCGTCAACACCATGCCGCTCGACCTCGCTCGCGTCCGGACCGTGGACCGCACCGGTGGGACGTTCCTGCACACCTCGAGGACCAACCCGGGCAAGGTGAAGACGTCGGAGGTCCCGGACTTCCTGACCGACCAGATCGAGGGCGACGGTCCACACGACCTCACGCCACACGTCCTGCGCGTGCTCGATGCGCTCGGCGTCAACGCGCTGCTACCCATCGGTGGCGACGACACGCTCTCGTACGGCCTGCGGATGCACACCGAGGGCGTGCCGGTCATCGCCATCCCGAAGACGATGGACAACGACGTCCACGGCACCGACTACTGCATCGGCTTCTCGACCGCGGTCACGCGGGGCGTCGAGTTCATCCACAACCTCCGCACCAGCACCGGCTCCCACGAGCGGATCGCCGTGATCGAGCTGTTCGGCCGGTACTCGGGTGAGACCTCGCTCGTCACGGCCTACCTGGCCGGCGTCGACCGGGCCCTGATCTCCGAGGTGCCCTTCGACATCGACAAGCTCGCCGACCTGCTCACGCAGGACAAGGCCCACAACCCGTCGAGCTACGCGATGGTCACCGTGTCGGAAGGCGCGACCATCGAGGGTGGTGACCTGCACGTGTCGGGCGAGGCGGATGCGTACGGGCACCGCAAGCTCGGCGGCATCGGCCGGCAGACCGGCGAGCTGCTCAAGGACAAGACCGGCGAGGGGATCATCCTGCAGGAGGTTGCCTACCTCATGCGCTCGGGCCGCCCCGACAGCCTCGACCTGATGGTGGCCACGAACTACGCCGTGATGGCGGCCGACCTGGCGATGGAGGGCTCGTCGGGCCGGATGGTGGCCCTGCGCTCCGGCACCTACACGAACGTGCCCGTCTCGGTCACCGGCGACGGCGTGAAGCGGGTCGACGTCGACGAGCTCTACGACGTCTCCGCCTACCGCCCCAAGGTGCGCCACGTCGGTGGCAAGCCGATGTTCCTCTACTGAGCGCGGGCCCGCCGCGCACGACGGGGCGGACCGGGCACCGCGGCGACCCCTCGTCGACCAGACTGGTGGCCGAGGAGGGCGATCGATGGACGACCTGGGCAACGATCCACGGATCGACGAGCTCGATCTCCGCCTGCTCCGACTGCTCGACGAACACCCCCGCATCAGCGTCCTGGAGCTGTCGCGGCAGCTCCGCGTGGCCCGCGGGACCGCACAGGCCCGGCTCGACAAGCTCCGCCGCACCGGCATCGTGCGGTCGCTGGGACCCGAGCTCGAACCGGCCGCCCTCGGCTACGAGGTCCTCGCGTTCGTGACGATCGAGACCGACCAGTCCGCCATCGGACCGCTGGCCGAGCACTTCGCCTCGATCCCCGAGGTGATCGAGGCGCACACGACCAGCGGGACCGGCGACGTGTTGGTGAAGGTCGCCGGGCGATCCAACGTCGACCTCCAACGGGTGCTCACCCGGCTCCTCGACCACTCGGCGGTGCTGCGGACCGACACCACCATCGTGCTGTCGACGCTGTTCGCCCCCCGCACGTTGCCCCTCGCCGAGGCCAACCTCGACGGACGCCGGACCTGAGCCGCGGTCAGCCGAACAGCTCGAAGGCGGCCGCGACCGCCGCCCGACCGACCTCGGCACCCATCAGGCGGCCGGCGACGTCATCTGCGGCCACATGGATCCCGCCGAAGATGCGCGACCGACCGGCCTCGTCGGCGGCGTCGCCGTAGGTCGCCCACTGCAGGGTGACGTCGGCGGTCGGACCGTCCTCGTGCAGCAGCGCCCCCTCGGCGACGGTCCAGGTGGACAGGCCGCCGGGGAAGAACGGTGATCCCGTGAACTCGGCGAGCACCTCGGCGCCGGCCCGACTGAAGGTGCTGTGGCCGGACACGTACGCCGCGAACGCCGGCGTCACGAACGTGGGCCGCTGATAGGGCACCCAGTCGACGGCGAGGAGCCAGCCGACGCCGGTCGTCTCGACCTCGGGGTCGTCGGGGGCTCCGAGCCAGCTCCGGACCGCCACCTCGCCCACGTGGTCGGCCAGCGCCTCGTGGCGCTCGCCCGGCGCCGAGCTCTCGGCGGTGACCACCTCGACGAGGCCGTCGACGACGAGCAGCCCCTCGGGGTGGTACGACGGCCCGTCGGGGTCGCTCGACTGCCCCAGTCCCCCGGCGTGGCGGATCATCGAGATCGGTCGGACGTAGTCGTAGTGGGCCTTCGCACCCCACGCCGCGATCGCGGCGTCGTGCATCGCGCCGTTGAGCGCGAGGTGCAACTTCACGTCCCACTCCAGTCGATCGACCGGATCGCCCTCCCTACCGACGAGCAGCCGCTCCGAGGAGAGGGCGTCGCTCACGCCGTGGGCGATCGTGTTCCAGTGACCAGGCGGGGTCTCGGAGTCCGGTCCGTCGGCCCAGTACTCCGCGATCACGCGGCCGTAGTCGCCCAGGTCGACGACGTTCGGCTCGTACGCTCCGCCGGTCGTCGGGTTCAGCTCGTGACCGGCGCCGTCGTCGCGGCCGATCTCGTTGTTGCCGCGAGCGCCGGGCGACAGATCGATCGTCGCCACCCCGGTCTCGAGCGCTGCGCCCGCCTCGATCACCTCGGTGAGGGACTTGCGGTACTCCAGGTCGGTGTCGGTTCCGAGCAGCGGCGGCGGGCCCGGATCGACCGGCAGGCCGGGGATCTCACCGTCGGACAGCGCGAACCCCTCGACCTCGCCCCACTGGGATCCGATGAACACCTGCGGTCCGGACGGGAGCGGCAGTCCGTTCTGCGCGATCGACGTCTCCAGCGCCAGGGGCTGCCAGCGGTTCGGATCGACGAGCTCGGTGCCGGAGGTGGTCGGGTCGAGCGGCGGGTTGACCGGTCGGTAGTCGGGATCGAGGTACCGAAGGCGTTCGTCGGCGCCGTCGTCGAAGGTCTGATCGAGGACCTCGTCGGCGATGCGGAGGCCGACGGCCGCGGCGCTGGAGTCGTCGAGCGACGCCACGTCGAGCTGACCGCACTGCTCGGCGAGCGTCGCATCGAGTGCGGAAAGCGTCTCGATGCGACCCTCCGCATCGCGGTAGCGCTCGGTCAGGAGTCGGTGGGCCGCCAGGTTGATGGCGTCGATCCGGGCGGCGTTCGCATCGGATGCCGACCGATCGAGGTCCACGTAGACGGCCTGGCCGTCACCGCCGTAGGCGACCCAGGCGTCCCACATCACCGCGGAGAGATGGAAGAGGTTCCGGGCGTGGACCGTTGGTGCCGGGGTATCGCGCCGGATGGCGTCGAGGACCTGCTCGTTCCAGACCCGGACCACCGAGGCCTCGTCGGGCGCGGTGCACCGCCCGACCTCGTCGCCACCGTCGGAGCGCGTCAGCGCGATGAGCGCAGCTGCCAGGCCGGCGACCGCCGCCAGCAGCCCGACGGCTGCGAGCCCGCGGCTGCGGTTCACCGCCACCGCTCAGCGGAGCGAGTCGGGGAGGTAATCGCCGTGGGCATCGATGAGCGCGTCCACGAGCGCCCAGATCTGATCGAGATCGAGCTCGGAGGACGCATGCGGATCGAGCATGGCAGCGTGGTAGACGTGTTGGCGATTCCCCGTCAGCGCCGCCTCGACCGTCAATGACTGGACGTTGATGTTGGTCTGCATCAGCGCCGCCAGCTGCGGCGGCAGCTCGCCGATGCGCGTCGGCTGCACGCCGTTGGCGTCGACCAGGCAGGGCACCTCGACGATGCAGCCGTCGGGCAGGTTGGTGATCAGGTCGCGGTTCGGCACGTTGCCGTAGATCACCCGGGGCTGGCCCGTGACCATGCTGTGGATGATGTCGGCGCCGTACTCCGAGCTCGGCACGACGTCGATGGACGCGTCGGGGTCCTCCAGCTCGGCGCGCAAGGCCTCCCAGCCCTCGATCTGCCGCTCGCATCGCCGCGGGTACTCGTCGAGCGGCACCCCATAGCGCTCGAGCAGATCGGCCCGCCCCTCCTTGATGAAGTAGGGCACGTACTCGCTGAAGTGCTCGCTCGACTCGGTGACGAAGTAGCCGAGCCGCTTGAACATCTCGTAACGGACGGCGTCCGAGAGGCCCTCGGTGCCGCCGTCGCTGCGGGTCGGATCGCCGCGCTGGGGCGCCGGGTGCTCGGCCCGCTCGGCGATCGCCGGGAACAGGTCGACCCTGCCGTCCTGGGTGTGCTGCTCGAACTCCAGGTAGAACGACATGTGATTGATGCCGGCGCACCGGTAGCTGACCTCGTCGATCGGGACGCCGAGGTCGCCGGCGAGCTGCTCGGCGGTGTGCTGCACGCTGTGGCACAGGCCGACCGTCGGTACCGCCGACGCCCGCGAGACCGCCCAGCAGAGCATCGACATCGGGTTCACGTAGTTGAGCAGCGTCGCCCCGCCGGCGACCTCCTCGATGTCGTGGCACACGTCGAGCAGCACCGGGATGGTGCGCAGCCCGCGCATGATGCCGCCGACCCCCAGGGTGTCGGCGATGGTCTGCTCGAGGCCGAACCGCTTCGGGATCTCGAAGTCGACGACCGTCGACGGCTCGTAGCCGCCGACCTGGAACATCGTGATCACGTGATCGGCGTCGGCGAGCGCTGCCCGCCGGTCGGTCGTCGCCTCGATCTTCGGGATGGCGCCGACGGCCGCAGCGGTCTTGCCCGCCACGATCTCGGAGGTCCGGAGGCGCTCGGCGTCGATGTCGTGCAGGGCGATGGTCGCGTTCGCCAGCTCCGGCTTGCCGAGGATGTCGCCGAGGAGGTTCTTGGCGAACACCGTGCTGCCCGCGCCGACGAAGGTGATCTTGGTCATGACCGTCCTTTGGGGGTGTGAGGGGTGGGCGGCTCAGCCGCGGATCGCGAGTCCGGAGGCCGGGTCGAAGAAGTGCAGCTTGTCGGCGTCGACCGCCATCGCGATGTCCTCGCCCTTCTCGACGCGCGAGTGCGGGCTGAACCGGGCGAGGAAGGCCGTGGGCGCGTCGGCGGCGTCGCCGGAGAGCTCCTGGAGGTCGGGGTCGCCGCTGTCGACCAGGCCGACGCCGACGTCGAGGTGGGCGACGATCTCGGAGCCCAGCGACTCGAGCAGCAGCACCCGCGCGTTCAGTCGCACCGGGTACTCCGAGGACAGCTTGGCGTCGTAGCAGTCGTCGGGCCGGACACCCGCGATGATCCGCTGACCGACGTGCGAGGCCAGCGCCGGACGGGCGGCGACCACCGAGTCCGGGAGGCCGACGGACTGTTCGCCGACGACGATCCGCAGCGACGCGCCGTCGCCCTCGAGGCGGCTCTCGAACAGGTTCATCGCCGGGGAGCCGATGAACCCGGCGACGAACATGTTGGCGGGGTGGTCGTAGAGCTCCTTGGGGGTGTCGGCCTGCTGCAGCACCCCGTCCTTGAGGACGACGACCCGGTCCCCCATCGTCATGGCCTCGACCTGGTCGTGCGTGACGTAGATGGTGGTGATCCCCAGTCGCTCCTGGATCGCCGCGATCTCGGACCGCATGTACACGCGCAGCTTGGCGTCGAGGTTCGACAGCGGCTCGTCCATCAGGAAGACCTTGGGCTGACGGATCAACGCCCGACCCATCGCCACGCGCTGGCGCTGACCGCCCGAGAGGTTGCCCGGCTTGCGATCGAGGAACTCGTCGAGCTGGAGCACCTCGGCGGTCTCCTTGACCCGACGGGCGATCTCGTCCTTCGACAGCCCGGACACCTTGAGGGGGTAGCCCATGTTCTTGGCCACCGTCATGTGCGGATAGAGCGCGTAGTTCTGGAACACCATCGCGATGTCGCGCTGCTGGGGCGCGACGTCGTTGACCCGCTCCTCGTCGATGAACAGGTCACCACCGCTGATCGACTCGAGCCCGGCGACCATCCGGAGCGCCGTGCTCTTGCCGCAGCCGGACGGCCCGACGAGCACCACGAACTCGCCGTCCTCGATCCGGACGTTCAGGTCGTCGACCGAGGGGACGTCGTTGCCGCTGTAGGTCTTGGTGATGCCCTTGAGCTCAACGGTTGCCATGGCTGGTTCCTTCCGGTGGGAGCCCCAGTGCCGAAGCCAACGCGTCGGGGATCCAGGGGTAGTCGAGTGGGTGTCCGCGCAGCGCCCGGTACGCCCGGCTGCAGCTGACGGCGACGTAGTTGACGACGCCGAGCAGGAAGCCGAGGAGGGCGATGGGGAAGACGAAGAGGAAGAGGTTGTGCACGCCGGCGAGGCGCATGATCGTCCAGCCCCCGGCGATGAGCACGGCGGCGACGATGCCGAAGGCCAGCGCGCTGCGCCACCCCGGGGCCCAACGACCCGTCACCCGGGCGCAGCAGGCGGAGAGGACCGGGCCGACCGGGGCCAGCACCGCGATCCAGCCCTCGGGGCGGCCGACCGCGATCGCGGCGAGGACGATGAGGACCAGCCCGGTGAGGTGCGGCGCGACGGCGAGGATCCGGTCACCGAGACGGCGCGGCGGAGCCATCAGGGAAGTCTCGTCGACGCGCCGATGGCGGCCGGGCAACCTCACGGCGCCTCCTCAGTCGTGACGGCGGCCTCGGTGCGCTCGACCACGAGCAGCTCGCCCGGATCGACGTCGTCGAGCTGCGTCGTCGCGCCATCGGGCCATCGGACCGTGACGTCCACCGGGCCACCGTCGCCGAGGCCGACGTGGGCGCGGGTCTGGCTCGTCGAGAGGTAGCCGCGAGCGCCGGTGATGATCCGCTCGCGGACGACGTCGCCGTCGTCGACGACGACCGTGGCCCCGAGGGCGTCGAGGTTCTGCGCGGCCGGCCAGAGGGGCTCGACGACGACGGCCGTGCCGCCACAGAGCTGGTTCTCGTACCACCGGCTCGGTGACCCCAGGTTGTTGATGACGACGTCGAGATCGCCATCGCCGTCGAGGTCGGCCTGCGCCATGCCCCGCCCTCCGGCGTCGTCGCCCAGACCCCAGTCGGGACGGGGCTCGAAGCCGTCGCCGGCGTTGCGGAACACCTGGTTGGCCTCGACGAGCTCGCCGTCGGGCAGGGTGTCGAAGATCGCGGTGCCCTGCATGCCGTTGACGACGTAGAGGTCGAGCCGGCCGTCCTCGTCGAGGTCGCCGGTCACGCCGGACCAGCTCCACCCCGTGGCGTCGATGCCCCGGGCGCGGGCCACCTGGGTGTACCCATCGTCGCCGGCGAGCTGCAGGGCGTTCTCGGGCTGCTGGATGTCGTCGACGCGGGCGGCCTCGATGTCGGCGAAGACGTCGGCCCAGGCGTCGAGCGGCGCACCCTCCATCGGCGCCATGTCGGTGGCGATCACGTCGCGGTCGCCGTCGTTGTCGATGTCGGCGACGTCGATCGACATCGTGGAGAGCGTCGTGGTGTCGAAGAGCTCGGTGAACGTGAGGCCGCGAGGACCACCGAGCCAGATGCGATCGGGGGTACCGAGGTCGTTCCCGGCCACCACGTCGTCGGCACCGTCGCCGTCGAGGTCGACGAGCAGCGTCACGAGGGCCTGCGCCGACGGCGACAGCAGCTCCTCGTCGAAGGACAGTCCCCCGGTGGAGCGGTAGACGGCCGAGCCGACGTCGATGCCGCTGATCGCGCGGGGGTCGCGGGCGGCGGTCAGCTCGGCGTTGTAGGAGCCGACGGCGAGGTCGAGATCGCCGTCGCCCTCGAGGTCGCCGGGAGCGATCGAGAAGGTCACGAGGCGGAGATCGCGCAGCTCGGTGCGGGTCCACCCGGTGCCGTCGGCGGCTCGCAGGTAGACCTGCGGCGGGCCGATACCGGTCGTCAGGACGAGATCGCGGGTGCCATCGGCGTCGACGTCGGCGGCGACGGCCTGCCGGAACCGACCCTCGGCGACGAGCTCGGGGGTGAGCTCGCCGGCGCCGTCGTTCCACCACACGTTGGTGGCGCCGACCAGGTCGGGGAGCACGAGATCGATGTCGCCATCGCCGTCCAGGTCGTCGGCGAGCACACCGGCGCCGGTCCCGTCGACCATGGCCTCGACCTCGCCGCGCGGTGCGGTCACGTGGTCGAGGTCGTGGGCGACGAACCCGCCGGAGCAGGCGCGCTCGGCGAAGGCGACGGTGCGGACCTCGGCGTCGACGACGGGGCCGTCGGCCGGGGCCGCCGGGTCGTCGCCGTCACCGCAGGCCGCTGCGGCGAGCGCGACCGCGACCGCGACGAGCACGCTGCGCCAACGGTGCTGGGTTCGCTGAGGAGATGCGACGGTGCAGGGCACGGGTCCGGGCACGCTTCGAGGGAGCCGCGCCGGGCCGGGAGGGACCGATCCCGGCGCGGCTCCGGAACGAAGACGCTGCTACGGCGGCTGGATCAGCCGGCGAGCAGGTCGTTGACCTGGTCGTTGGCCGATGCGATGTCGGAGGCATCACCCTCGCCGCGGATGACGAGGTCGATGGCCTCGCCCATGATGCGGGTGACCTCGGACGCCTGACCGGCGATCGGGAAGGTGAAGGTGGTGCCGTCATCGACGTGCACGGTGAAGGCCGACACGTCCACGCCACGGCCGAGGAAGGCCTCGACGGCGAGGTCGGTACCCGACGAGATGGCCGGGAACACGACGCCGCCGGCACCGACGATCTCCTGGCACGCCGGCGAAGCGAGGAACTTCACCCACTCCCAGGCCTCGTCAGGGTGCTCGGAGGCCACGGTGATCGAGTCGGCGAGGCCGTTGAACATCGACGCGCGCTGACCGCTCGGACCGATCGGGGTCGGGGCGAACACCGCGTTCTCGACGCCGCTGGACGGATCGCTCCAGGTGCCGATCTTCCACGAGCCATCGGGCATCATGGCGACCTCACCGCCGCCGAGCAGGGTGTCGGAGCCGGTGCCGGAGAGGACGTCCGACGGTGGCATGAAGCCCTGCTCGACCAGCGAACGGAACCAGAGGATCGTGTCGGTGAACTCGGCGTCGCCGTAGTTGTAGACATCGCCCCAGGGGTTCACGTTCAGGAACTCCCAACCGTTCGAGCCGGTGAAGGGCGAGAAGCCCGTCTGGCCGAAGGCGTCGGCGTAGATGTTCTGATGGCTGAAGCCGTAGGTGGCCACGTTGGAGGCGTCGAAGCCGTCCTCGTTGCCGCGGACGCCGTTGGCGTCGACGGACAGCGCGGCCACGACCTCTTCGAAAGAGCCACCGTCGGTCGGGTTCCAGTCGAGGTTGCTGACGTCGTCGGCGGTCAGGCCGGCTGCCTCGAGGAGGTCGCCGTTGATGACCAGGGCGACGGTGTCGAAGTCCTTGGGCAGGCCGTAGCGGCTGCCGTCCGGAGCGATCCACAGGTCGGCGAGACCGGGGAAGTAGATGTCGGTCGCCGTGCCGTCACGGTCGACGAAGTCGTTGAGCGGCACGAGCACGCCGGCGTCGATGAACTCCGGGTACCGGGCGAGGTGGTTGGTGAAGACGTCCGGTACGTCGCCCGTGGCGAAGCCAGCGGTCAGACCGTCCCAGTAGTCGCCCCAGCCGAACTGGGTGATGTTGACCCCGATGCCGTGCTCGGCGGTGAACTGGACCGCGCACTCCTCGTAGAACGGCTGCTGGTTGCCGTCCCACAGCCAGTAGTCGAGGGTCACATCGACGTCGCCGCCGCCGCCCTCGGTGGTGTCGGTGTCGCCACCGTCGTCACCGCCGGCGTCCTCGCCGCCGTCGCCACCCTCCTCGGCAGCCGGCGCGTCGCCGCCATCGGCGTCGTCGTCGCTGTCACCGCAGGCGGCGGCGATCAGGCCGAACGCCATCAGGAGCGCGAGGAGCCGCAACAACTTGGGCTTTCTCATCAGGGTCCCTCCTCAGGGGGTGTGTGGTTGGTTCCCCGACGCCCGAAGGCGTCGAGGAGCAGGGTCGGTGCGCTCGGCACCGAGGGATCGGGCCTCACTTGATGCCCGAGAACTGGATGGCGTCGACGACCCGGCGGCCGAGGATCACGAACAGCAACATGATCGGCAGCGCGGCGATGAACGTGGCGGTCATGAGGCCGGTCCAGTCCGGGTTCACCACCCCGGGCGTCTGCGCCCGGAAGTCGTTGAGCGCCACCGTGATCACCCGGACGCTCTCGTCCTTGCCGGCGACGAACGGCCACAGGAACTCGTTCCAGGCGTTGACGTAGGTGATGATCGCCAGCGTCGCCAATGGCGCGGCGGCCATCGGCAGGATGATCTGGAAGAACCGACGGATGTGGCCGGCACCGTCGAGCACCGCCGCCTCCTCGACCTCCTTCGAGATGCCGATGAAGAACTGCCGCAGGAAGAAGACGGCGAACGGGGTCATCAGGAAGAACGGCGCGACCAGACCCATGTACGTGTTGATCCACCCGCTCGTCCCCGCCCCCGGTAGCCAGCCCAGGTCGAGGGCGAAGATCCCCAGATCGAGCTCGAGGTCGCGGATGAACAGGAAGTTCGGGATCAGGGCGAAGATCGGCGGGACCATCAACGCCGAGAGGTAGATGGCGAAGAGGAGCTCGCGGCCCCGGAACTTCAACCGGGCGAACGCGTAGGCGGCCAGGGCGCAGAAGAACACCTGGCCCGCCGTGATGAGCGTCGCCACGATGACGGAGTTGCGCACCGCGGTGAAGATGCTGAACTCACCGCCCGAGCCACCCGCGGCCTGGACCTCCTCCAGCGGCGGATCGCCGAGCACCCGCTCGTAGTTGAACAGCGTCGGATCCGGCGGCAGGAAGCTGCCGCTGTCGGTGAGCAGCGACTGGTTGGTGGTCAACGAGGTCCGCAGCGCCCAGTAGACGGGGAACAGGCTGAACAACATGAAGACGCCGAGCAGCACCCAGACGGTGCCGCGGCCGATGCGGCCTCTGACCGCGTTCAGCACGCTCATGCGAGATCCGATTGGTTGGCCCGCGTCAGCCAGAGCTGCAAGAGGGTGATGACCATGAGGAACACCATCAGGACGGTGGCCAGCGCCGCGGCGTAGCCGAACTTGTTCTGGAACAGGAAGGCGTTCTCGTAGATGTAGAGGTAGAGCACCCGCGACTCGCCGAGCGGATCACCGGGGTTGCCCTGCACACCGCCGCCGGCCGCCTGCACGGTGTCGAACACCTGGAACGAGCCGATGAGGCTGACGACCATGACCAGCGCCAGGACCGGTCGCAGCAGGGGCAGCGTGATCGTGCGGAACATCTTCCACTCGCTCGCCCCGTCGAGCGCTCCCGCCTCGTAGAGGCTGTCGGGGATCACCTGCATGCCGGCGAAGAGCAGCAGCGCCGTGTAGCCGGTGAACTTCCACGTGTTCATGAACGCCAGCGCCGGGACGACCCAGTCGGGGTTGGCCAGGAAGGCGATCGGATCGATGCCGAACCAGCCGAGCACCACGTTCACGACGCCGACCGACGGGTCGAGCATGAACAGGAACAGCAGGCCGACGAGCACGTTGGGCAGGATCCACGGGAGCAGCACCACGCCCCGGACCAACAGCGACTTCGTCAGCCGGTTCATCATCACGGCGAGGAAGAGGGCGAGGATCGTCTGCGAGCCGATGTTGAGGACCACGTACTTGGCGGTGACCTCGACGGCCTTCCAGAACCGGTCGTCGTTCCACAGCTCCGAGTAGTTGTCGAACCCGACGCCCGTGGCGGCGTCGATGTTCAGGATCGTCGCCCGCTGGAAGCTCAACCGGATCGCCCGGATCGTGGGGATCAGGAAGAAGATCACGAATCCGATCAGGCTCGGCAGGAGGAACCAGAGGGCGACGCCCCAGCCGTCACCTCCCCGGCGACGGAACAACCGTCGTGGTGACGTCGTGTCGGACGTGGTCGGCGCGGTGGCGGTCGCAGTCACCCGCGACCCCCTCGCCGACACTCGGTCGCCGGGGTCGATCGAGTACCTCGACCGGCCGGCGTGGTGCCGAACCTCATGCTCGCTCCCCTCTCCAGCGCTGACCCTACGCCCGTGACCTCCGTTACGTCAACGTTGACGCCAGCGTTGACGTCCGGCGCCGGATGTAGTGTCCTCGGCCCATGGCCCGCCGAGACGCCACGCTGCACGACGTCGCCCGCAAGGTCGGCGTGTCGACGCGCACCGTCTCGCGGGTCGTGCGGGGCGAGCAGGGCTTCTCGGCCGAGACCGAGGCCAAGGTGCGGGCCGCCATCGAGGAGCTCGGCTACCGCCCGAACCTGCTCGCCCGCGGTCTCGTCAGTGGACGCAGCGGCACGATCGGCCTGGTCGGTGGCGACATGTCCGACCCCTTCTTCCCCGAGCTCGCCGACGGCGTGCAGCGAGCGGCGCGCGATCGCGGGATCACGATGTTCTTCGGCACGATGGACAACGAGCCCGATCGCCAGCAGAGCGTGCTCGACTCGCTCGTCTCGCACGGCGCCGACGGCGTGATCGTCTTCCCCGCCGCCGGGACCGACGAGCAGCTGCGCGGCTTCGCCGAGGCCGGGCTGCGCATCGTGAGCGTCGACCACCCCGTCACCGGGCACAACATCTCCGCGGTCATGTCCGACATCACCGGAGGTGCACACGCCGCCGTCGGCCACCTGCGGGAGCGGGGCCGATCGCGCATCGGTTTCATCGGCAACGCCACGTCGGTCGCGCAACGCCGGCGCGGGGCCTACGAGGCCGCGCTCGGCGACGAGGCCGAGGTCTGCGTCGAGCTCGACGAGGCGACGTCGAGCGGTGGCATCGCGGCGACGGCCCGGCTCATCGAGCGCCATCCCGACCTCGACGGCATCTTCGCCTACAACGACGTCATGGCCATCGGCGCCATCCAGCACCTCACCGCCAGCGGTCGGCGCATCCCGGACGACATCGCCATCGTCGGCTTCGACGACATCGAGGTCGGCGCCTTCATCACCCCGCCCCTGTCGACGGTGCGCATCGACCGGCTGCGCCTCGGTCGCACCGCCGTCGACCTGCTCCTCACCATGATGAACGGCGAGCGAACCGAGGTGACCACCCTGTTGCCGGTCGAGCTGATCGTGCGCTCGTCGTCCTAGGGCGGTGACGCCGCCAGGCCGCGGTCGGCTGCGTGCGTCGCGACGACCAGCTCGACGGGCCGGTCCTCGGTGACGAGCTCGCCGTCGACGCGCACGTCCAGCATCTCGAGCCGGAGTGGCACCCGGGCTCGGACCGTCGAGCCGGCCGCGACCGGGACGCGTGCGAAGCCGACGAGACGGCGGCGCGGCCGCTCGTGCACCGAACCCGGCACCGACCCGTACACCTGCACGACCTCGACGCCGTCGCGCCGGCCGGTGTTGCGCACCTCGACCGTCACGCCGTCACCGTCGAGGACCGGATCGGCCAGGACCAGGTCGGTCGTCGCCAGGCCGAAGCCGAACGGGAACCGAGGCTCCACACCGGTCCGGTCGAGATGCCACTGACCGTGGAAGAGGCCGTAGCTCTCACGATCGGCGTCGGGGTCGAAGTGCACGAGATCGGCCTCGTCGTGGGGCACGGCGAACGGCAACCGACCGCTGGGCGGGACCGCCCCGGTCACGATGTCGGCGAGGGCGTGCCCGCCCTCCATGCCCGGGTACCAGAGCAGCAGCGTGGCCGCAGGATCGTCGACCCACGGCATCACCACCGCCGACCCGCCCATCACGGCGACGACCGTCCGAGGGTTGGCGGCACAGACCGCCGCGATCAGCTCCTCGTCCTCCTCGGACAGGCGGAGGGTCCGACGATCGCCGCCCGGGCTCATCGCCTCCGGTTCGGCAGACGCCGGACCGGACGCCGGGGCATCCGCCAGCGACGGCAGCTCGGCCCCGACGCCGAGCTCCGGGTGATCCATCGGCGGGAAGAGCTCCATCAGCCCGGCGGTCGAGTCGGTGTCGAGGAACTCGCCCTCGTCGGCCTTGGTGAACCCGACGACGACCACGGCGAGGTCGGCATCCGCCGTCGCCGGAGCGTCGGCGACGAGCTCGACCCGCCCTGCGCCGACCGCGGCGCTCAGACCGTCGAGGGGCGTCACCACCTCGGGCGGGTGCACGTCGGACGAACCGCCATCGCCCAGGTTCGGCACCGCGGCGAGCCGCCCGATCACGGCCACGCGTCCGATCTCGGCCGGGTCGACGGGGAGCAGGCCATCGCGGTTCGTGAGCAGCACGATCGACTCCTGCGCCGCACGGCGGGCCAGGGCGCGGTGTTCGTCGCACGCGATCACCGACGGCGGAGGTGCCGGCGCCGCGAGCAGGTCGGCGAAGCGGAGGAGGGTGGCCACCGTCCGGATCGCCGGCGCCTCCAGCTCGACCCTGGAGACCTGCCCGGCCTCCAGCGCCGCCGCCAGCGCAGCGGCACGCTGCTGCCGGAACGGCATCTCGACGTCGAGCCCCGAGCGTACGCCGCCGACCGGGTCCCGCAGCCCGAAGATGAAGTCGGTGATCACGAAGCCGTCGAAGCCCCACTCGTCGCGCAGGATGTCGGTGAGGAGCGCCGGCGAGTCGCCACACCACTCGCCGTTCAGCGAGTTGTAGGCGCTCATCACCGAGGCGACCCCCTCGTCGACGACGCGGCGGAAGTGGGGCAGGTACACCTCGTGGAGGGCCCGCTCGTCGGCGGTGACGTCCACGCTGAAGCGTGCGTTCTCCATCGAGTTGCAGGCGAAGTGCTTCACGCAGGCCATCGCGTGCTCCTGGACGCCGCGGGTCAGCGCCGCGCCGAGCTCGCCGACGTGATGCGGGTCCTCGCCGTAGGTCTCCTGCGCCCGACCCCACCCCGGATGCCGGAGGAGGTTGACGCACACGCCGCCGTAGAACGTCGCCCCCGAGGCCCGCAGCTCGCGCCCGATGGCGTCGCCGATCTCGGCCTCGAGCTCGACGTCGAAGGTGGCGCCGCGAGCCATCGAGACGGGGAAGCAGGTGGCGGTGCCGATCACGACGCCGCGGGGCCCGTCGGAGAACAGGAGACCGGGGATGCCGAGGCGCTCGTTCACGGCCGCCGGCCACGGGTGCCGGTAGTAGCCGCCGCCCGTCATGTCGGTGAGGCCGGACCAGAACGGCACATCGCCGTCGAGCAGGCCGAGCAGCTCGTCGGTCTCGAGCCGGGCGATCAGCGCCGCCGCCTCCTCGGCAGCGACCGCGCCCTCGCGGACCCGCTGCGCGGCCTCGTCGAACGGTGTCATCGCGCTCCCCTCCACGGTCGTCGACAGCCTGCCCGACCGGTCGCTCGGGCGACAGCCGGAGCAGGGTGCTGTACTGACCGCCATGGAGCTCGACCTCATGACCGGACCCTCGACCTGGGACGATGCGGCGACGCTCGCCCGTCAGCTCGACGACGCCGGCTTCTCCGGCATGCTGTTCACCGAGACGAGCCAGGTTCCGTGGATGACGATCGCGGCAGCGGCCATGGCGGCGCCGAACCTGGAGCTCTCCACCGGGATCGCGGTCGCGTTCCCCCGCAGTCCGATGGTCTCGGCCGCGGTGGCCTGGGAGCTGGCCGAGAACACCGGCGGCCGGTTCCGCCTCGGGCTGGGCAGTCAGGTCCGGGCCCACGTCCAGCGGCGCTACGCCGCGGAGTTCGAGCCACCGGGCCCACGCCTGCGCGACTACGTGCTCGCGGTGAAGGCCTGCCTGCGCGCCTTCACCGGCGAGGAGCGCCTGTCCTACGAGGGCGAGTACTACTCGCTGAGCCTCCTGCCACCGCAGTGGGCGCCCCGGCGGCACGAGTTCACCGACGTCAAGGTCGACGTGTCCGCGGTCGGCCCCTACATGACCCGGATGGCCGGCGAGGTCGCCGACGGCATCCACGTCCACCCGCTGCACTCGATGCACTACCTCGACACCCGGCTCCGACCGGCGGTCGCCGACGGCGCGGCGAAGGCGGGCCGCGACGCCGCCGACGTCGACCTGATCGTCCCCGTGTTCGCCGTCCCGGGTGACACGCCGGAGGAACGGGCGCCACTGCTCCAGCGGGCGAAGACCCAGATCGGGTTCTACGGATCGACGCCGAACTACGCGTTCCAGTTCGACGACCTGGGCTTCGAGGGGACCACGGCGAAGCTCGGCGAGCGACTCAAGGCCGGCGACCCCGCCGGCATGGCCGACCTCATCACCGAGGAGATGCTCGACCACTTCGCCGTCGTGGCGCCGTGGGACGACCTCGCCGACGCGCTGGTCGACCGCTACCGGGGCACGGCCGCCCGCGTCGTCACCTACCTCGCGGAGGAGCAGATCCGGACCGATCCGTCGAGCCTCGGCCGTTGGGGCGAGGTCGCCCGCGCCGTGCGAGGTGCGGCGTGAACGGCCGGGTCGCGCTGGTCACCGGCGGCGGCAGCGGCATCGGCCGCGAGATCTGCCTCGGCCTCGCCGCCGACGGCCGAGCCGTGGCGGTCACCGATCTGCGAGTCGACGCCGCGCGGGCCACGGTGGAACTGGTCGAGGCGGCCGGCGGACGAGCCGTCGCCGTGACCGTCGACGTCGCCGACGGTGCGTCGGTCATCTCGGGCGTCGAACAGGTCACCGCCGAGCTCGGCGCCGTCGAGGTGCTGGTCAACTGCGCGGGCTGGGACGTGCTCATGCCCTTCCTCGACACCGACGAGGACCTCTGGGACCGCATCATCGAGATCAACTACAAGGGCGCCCTCAGGACGGTGCACGCCTGCCTCCCCGCGATGCTCGAGGCCCGGTGGGGCCGCATCGTCAACATCGGGTCGGACGCGGCCCGGGTCGGCTCGTCGCTGGAGGCGGTCTACGCCGGCGCCAAGGGGGCGGTGATCTCCTTCACCAAGACGATCGCCCGCGAGGTCGCGCGCAGCGGCATCACCGCCAACGTCGTGTGCCCGGGACCGACCGACACGCCGCTGCTCGACCAGATCGTCGCCGCCAGCGACGACGGCGAGCGGGTCATCGGCGCGATGGCCCGAGCGGTGCCGATGAAGCGCGTCGGTCAGCCGAGCGAGGTGGCCTCCGCCGTGGTCTACCTGGCGTCGGACGACGCCGGCTTCGTCACCGGGCAGACGCTGTCGGTCTCCGGTGGGCTGACGATGGCGTAGCCCTACTCGAGGGTGGCGTAGGTGGTGGAGCGATCGTCGGTGGTCGCCGCCCCGACCTGCTCGACGCAGGCCGCGAGGTCCTCGAGGTAGGCGTCGATCGCCCCCGTGTTGGTGTTCGACACGGTCGAGTGCAGCGAGTCGGGCGGCCCCTGACGGTCGTGGTACCAGCCGCGCTCGAGCAGCGCGTCGCCGAGCGCGAACGCGTCGACGGGTTGGGTCGCCTCGGGGTCGGACGCGACGGCGACGAGGTGGAGGCGACCGTCGCCCAGCACCCGGATGCCGTCGAGCTCGGCCACCGCAGCGCGCATCCGGTCGGCGTGGTCGAGCGTGGTCCGGGTGAGCTCGCGGTAGCCCTCGACGCCGAGGTGCTGCATCACCGCCCAGGCCGCCGCCATGGGCAGTCCGGACCGGGTGCCCTGCAGGTTCGGCGAGGCGTAGAAGCCGCCGAGCCAGTCGTCGAAGACGAACGTCTGGTAGCGCCGCAGCTCCTTGGTGCGGTGCAGGATCACCGACACGCCCTTCGGTGCGTACCCGAGCTTGTGGATGTCGGCCGAGATCGTCGTCACCCCGTCGACGCGGAAGTCCCACTCGGGCACCTCGACGCCGAGCTGCTCCGCGAAGGGCAGCACGAAGCCGCCCATGCACGCGTCGACGTGGCAGCTCGCGCCGACCGACGAGGCGAGGGCGGCGATGTCGGGGATCGGGTCGACGACGCCCTGCGGGTACTGCGGTGCCGAGCCGACGACGAGCACGGTCCGCTCCCCCACCTCGGCGGCCATCGCCTCGACGTCGGCGGTCCAGTCGTCGAGGACCGGGACCCGCCGCACCGTCAGCCCGAACAGATGGGCCGCCTTGTGGAACGCGGCGTGGGCGCTCGACGCGAGCACGATCTCCGGCTCGTCGATGCCCCGTTCGGCGCGACCCCGCTCCCTGGCCGCCTTGACGGCGCAGAGGATCGACTCGGTGCCGCCGCTGGTGAGGAAGCCGGCGGCCGCCTCGGGGCCGTGGAGCAGCCCCGCCGTCCAGGCCACCACCTCGGACTGGATCTGACGCAACGACGGGAAGGCCTGGGTGTTGAGGGCGTTCTCGTGCAGGTAGAGCGCCGCGGCGCGCTCCGCTGCCTCGTGCACGCCGGGCCCGCCGTCGTAGACCATGCCGAAGGTCCGGCCGTCCTCCCACCGGAGGTCGTCGCCCCGTTTGGCGGTCAGGTCGGCGATGACGTCGTCGACGGGGCGGCCGTGCTCGGGGAGCTGCATCACGCCATGTTGGTCGGCCGGTGGCGCTGCGCTCAACGCCCTGGGTGACCGCCACCTGTCGCCGGTCTGGTCAGACCATCGTGCAAACTGGTGCACGCGCACCATTTGCCGACATGATCAATGGGTTCATCGAGCGGGAGGAGCCGGACCACATGCCCAGACCGGCACCACTGTTCTACGAGTTGTCGGCGGTCCCCGAGCTCGGCGCGTTCATGGCGACCTCGCCGTGGCTCGCGACGGCACCGCGCGGCCGTGGTCGTCGGGTCCTCGTGATCCCGGGCTTCACGGTCGGCGACCTCACCACGGCGCCGCTCCGAGCGGCCCTGCGAGCCCTCGGACACCGGCCGTCCGGTTGGGGCCTCGGCGCCAACATCGGTCCCGACGACAACACGGTGCGCATGCTGATGCGCCGCGTCGACGAGCTGGTCGACCGCAACGACGGCCCGATCGATCTCGTCGGCTGGTCGCTGGGTGGGATCATGAGCCGACTCATCGCCCTCTACCGGCCCCACGACGTGCGCCAGGTCATCTCCATGGGCAGCCCGATCCGGGTCGAGGACCCCGAGGCCAACCTGAGCGACGCGGTCCGGATCGTCGCCCAGATGGCCGGGCTGCAGCGAGGTCGCCACACCCACGACCTCACCCACGTCCCGGTCCCGTCCACGGCCATCTTCTCCCGGGGCGACGGGATCGTCGCTGCGACGTCGTGCCAGCAGCCCGAGGGCCCGTTCGCCGAGAACGTCGAGGTCAGGGGGGCCCACATCGGCCTCGCGCACAACCCCACCGTCGTCTGGACCGTCGCCGACCGGCTCGCCTGGGTCGACGGCGAGGAGTGGCAGCCGTTCGAGCCGCCGGCACGTCTGCGCTGCCTCTTCCCGTCGAAGATCGAGGTCGAGTCCGCATGACCACCCGGCAGCTGCGCAGCGGCGAGTCGCGCCTCCTCGCGGTCGAGACCCCCTCGGCCCTCGGCCACACCTCGACGCTCATCGTCCTCGACCCGACCGACGCACCCCAGCCGATCACCGGGCAGCTGCTCACCGCCGAGGTGGCGGCCCGCCTCGACGGCTTGCCGCTGCTCCGCCAGTGCCTGGTCGAGATCCCCTTCGGCCTCGATCGCCCGTGGTGGCGCGACGACCCCGGCTTCGACCTCAACTACCACCTCCGCTACATCGCCGTCCCGGATCCCGACGACCCGACGTCGCTGGCCCAGCTCGTCGCCCGCATCCACGACCGGCCGCTCGATCGGCATCGGCCGCTCTGGGAGCTGTACCTCATCTCCGGCCTGGCCGACGGGCGGCTCGCCCTGCTGTCCAAGGTCCACCTCGCGGCCATCGGCTCCGCGGGCGGCGCCGAGATCGCGGCCGGGTTGCTCGGGCCGTCGGGCACGCTGCACAGCCAGGAGGCCGGCGAGCTCGACGCGCTCACCTGGAAGGCCCGGCCCGGCCCGTCGACGTTCCAGCTCGTCTGCACCACCTGGCGCAACACGATGCTCGATCCGGCTCGCTCCATGATCGCCATCCCGTCGCGGCTGACCAGCGTGCCCGGTGTGCGAGCCCTCGTGAACCCGGCGCTCGCCCTGCTGAACCAGCGGACGCAACGCTCGATCGTCGTGCCGAACGACGAGACGGTCACCCCGCGCACCTCCTTCAACCACCGCGTCGGCTCGCACCGCCGCTGGGCACCGGTCGTGCTCGAGCTCGACCGCATCGCGCACCTGCGACACCGGGCCGGCGTGAGCACCGTCGACGTGCTGACGACGCTGTGCTCCGGCGCGCTGCGCTGGTGGCTGCTCGAGCACGACGAGCTCCCCAAGGAGCCGCTCAAGGCGCTCGTGCCGCTGTCGGTCACCGACCCCGACGCGGTCGACGGCCTCGCCGGTGTCGTCGTGAGCCTGCAAACACATCGCCGCCGCCCCGACGAGCGCCTCGCCGCGATCCACGCCGAGATCGGCGAGGCGGTGGTGCGCCACGGAGCGATGCCCGCCGCGGAGATCCAGGGCATCGGCGGCGGCACGCCGATCCTCGGCATGATCGCCTCCCGGCTGTTGGAGCGCAGCCCGCTGGCCGACCGCCTCCTGCCGCCGTTCAACACCGTCATCACGTCGGTGCCGGGTCCCACCGACCCGCACTACGCGCTCGGGGCTCGGGTCGAGGCGATCCACCCCGTGCTCGGGGTGGTCGACGGCGTCGGCCTGCACATCGGTGCGATGTCGGTGGGCGATCGCCTGTGCCTGAGCCTCGTCGCCGACCGCGACCTGGTCCCCGACCTCGATCAGCTCGCCGCCCGCATCCCCGAGGAGCTGACCATCCTCGAGCGGACCGTCCCCGCCGCACCGGCGACGAGGGGCGCCTCGGCCTGACGGCGCCTCACCCCGAGGTGAGCAGCACGCCGACCAGCGAGATCCCCGCAACGACCACCCACGACAGCAGGCCGAGCACGACCGGCTTGGGCCCGAGGCCCCTCAGCTTCGCGATGCGGACGCCGGAGCCGAGGCCGACCATCGCGGCCGTCAGCAGGATGCTCTCCGCGTCCTTGATCGTGGAGAGCGTGTCGACCGACAGCACCTCGGTGGTGCGGACGGCGACCGCGGCGAGGAACCCGGCGACGAAGAGCGGGAGCAGCGGGGGCCGGGAGCCGCCGGGCTCGATCTCGACGGTCGCCCGGCGACGCCAGCTGACGAAGGCCACCATCGGGGCGAGGAGGACGACACGGGTCAGCTTCACCACGATGGCGGCCGACACCGCGACCGTGCCGGCGGTCGACGCGGCGGCGACCACCTGCGCGACGTCGTGCGTCGCCGCTCCGACCCACGAGCCGAAGTCGGGGTCGTCGAGCCCGATCGCCGAGCCGATCAGCGGGAGCGTGATGATCGACAGCGTGCCGAAGACCGTGACGAGACCGATGGCCGCCGCGACCTCTTCCTCCTCGGCGTCGGTCATCGGTTCCATCGCCGCGACGGCGGACGCGCCACAGATCGAGAAGCCGGTGGCGACGAGCAGCGACAGGTCCTCGCTGAGGCCCAGTCGCCGCCCCATCCACTGAGTGCCGACGAACGTGACGAGCACGGTGACCGCCACGATGGCGAGCCCCGTGCCACCGAGATCGGCGACGTCGCCGAGGCTCAGGCGGAATCCGAGGAGCACGATCCCGACCCGGAGCAGCCGCTTGGCCGCGAACTTGAGGCCCGGTTCGAGGCTGGGGTGGACGCCCACGGTGTTGGCGAGGACGGCGCCGAGGATCACGGCGAAGACCAGCGCCGACACCGTCGACGCCACCTCGTTGAGCAGCCGGGCGACGACGACGAGACCGGCGACGAGGACCAGCCCCGGACCGAGGCTGGCGGCGGTGGCCCTCGCCCGGTCGGCGAGCGTCGGCGCGGCGTCGATCATCGGCGGGTTCGGCGGCGGGCGTATGAGGGCAGGAGCGCGAGTGTAGGAAGTCCGGGCTGCGCCGACGGCACACCCCGACCGCACACCGTCGTGTCAGAGGTTGAGGTCCCGTCGCTCGAAGGCCGCCACCGCGACGGCCCCGACGGCGGTGGCGGCGACGAGCAGGAGCACCAGGCCGAGCGTGTCGAAGTCGCGCTCGAGCGCCTCCCCCGTGCCGTACCAGCTCCACGGCGAGATCGCCTCGAGCCACGACAGCGCGTCGACGAGGTTCGACACCGACGTGGCGAGGAACGAGATGCCGACGAGACCCCAGGCCGCGCCGAGCGCCGCCCCCGGCGAGCCCGACGTCGACGAGACCGCCACCGCCGTCGCCCCCGACAAGACGACGAGCGCGAAGAGCGACGACGTGGCGAGGACGACCCGTCCGAGGCCGACGTCGGTCCCGGCGATCGGGCCCCCGAGCGTCGCGCCGAGGATGACGGCGGCCGACCCGATGGCGGCGATCACGACGACCACGAGCAGCCAGGAGCCGACGATGTCGCGCCGCCGCACCGGCGTGACGACGACCCCGGTCAACGTCTGGTCCCGCTCGGACCGGGCGAGCCCGGCGCCGGCGGCGATCGCGACCCCGCAGAGCAGCAGCGGCGACACGAGGCTGTACACCTGGCTGCGCAGGTAGCCGTTCGCCGTCGCGAAGTCCGCGTCGCCGATGAACGCGGTGATCGAGTCGGGCAGATCCTCGGAGAACGAGGACAGCTGGTCCTCGAGGCTCGGGAACAGCGCGAGATACATCAGGGCGAGCCCGACGAGGGCCACCGTCGTGCCGATGACGACGACCCGGCGGGCGAGGAGGTGATCGAGGGCGAGCACGTTCACGCCGACTCCTCGCGGTAGAGGGCGAAGAACGTCTCCTCCAGGTCGACGCCCCTGGCCTCGATGGCGAGCGCGCCGAGCTCACCGGCCCGTCGCAGCACCGACGCCACCGGACCGTGGAAGGCGACCGACAGCTCCCGACCGTCGTCGCGGTGGTCGACGGCATCGACACCGTCGACGCCGTCGAACGCCTCCCGGCCGATCGATCGGTCGAAGCGGAGCTCGACCCGCCGGACCGCGCGCTCGGCGAGTCGGGCGAGCGGCGCCTGCTCGACGAGCCGGGCACCCCGGATGAAACCGATGTGATCGGCGACCCGTTCGACCTCGGGCAACGAGTGCGACGACAACAACACCGTCCGGCCCTCCGCCGCGAGCTCACGGAAGAGCGACTCGATGTCGCGCTGCAGCAGGGGGTCGAGCCCACTCGTCGGCTCGTCGAGGATCACGAGCTCGGGTTCGTGGGCCAGCGCGGTGACCAGCCCCAGCTTCTGGCGGTTGCCGAGCGACAGCTCGTGGCCGGGCTTGGTGAGGTCGAGTCGGAGGCGGTCCGCCAGCGCCCGACCCCGCTCGACCGCGTCGGGCCGGTCGCGCAGGCGGGCCACCAACCGGAGCAGCGAGTCGCCGTCGTGGTGGCGCGGCGCCGGCTGGTCCGACGCCAGCACCCCGATCCGCGCCCGCAGCGCCGGCCCGTCGGTCCACGGATCGAGGCCGAGCACGGAGACGGCCCCGCGCTGCGGTCGGATCATGCCGACGAGCATGCGGATCGTCGTCGACTTCCCGGCACCGTTCGGGCCGAGGAAGCCGTACACGGCGGCCGCCGGGACGTCGAGGTCCACGTCGACCGCACCGACCCCGGGTGCGTACTCGTAGGTGAGGCCGCTGGTCGTGATGGCCGCGGTCGGCATCGGCATCCTCCTCGGACCCAGCTCAGTAGGAGCGGGGCAGTCCCAGGACCTGCTGGGCGACGTAGTTCAGGGTCATCTCCTGGCTGACCGGCGCGAGCCGCTGCAGCCGAGCCTCCCGCCAGAACCGCTCGACGTGGTACTCGACGGCGTACCCCATGCCGCCGTGGGTCTGGACCGCCCGGTCCGCGGCCTGGAAGGAGGCCTCGGCCGCGAGGTACTTCGCCGAGTTGGCCTCGGCGCCGCAGTCGAGGCCGTGGTCGTAGCGCCAGGCGGCCTCGCGCATCTGGAGCCAGGCCGCGCGCAGCTGGATGCGCGCGTCCGCCAGCGGGTGGCTGATCGCCTGGTTGGCGCCGATCGGCCGGCCGAACACCTCGCGCTCGCATGCGTAGGCGGTCGCCCGACGCAGCGCGACCTCGCCGATGCCGATCGCCTCCGCGGCGAGGAGGATCCGCTCGGGGTTGAGGCCGTGGAGGATGTGGCGGAACCCCTGGCCCTCCTGGCCGACGAGACGCCACCCCTCCACCGGGAGGTCGTCGTAGGCCACCTCGCACGAGGCGACGGCGTTGCGGCCGAGCTTCGGGATCGGCCGGATGTCGACGTGGTCGGGATCGAGATCGGCGAGGAAGAGGCTCAGTCCGTCGAAGCCCCGCTCCGCTTCGCCGGTGCGGGCGAGGAGCAGCACGTGCTCGGACTCCAGGGCCTTGGTGGTCCAGATCTTGCGGCCCCGGATCCGCCAGCCGTCGCCGTCGCGCACCGCCCGGGTGGTGATCCGCGAGGTGTCGGTGCCGGCGTCCGGCTCGGTCACGCCGAACGCCACGTGGAGCGCGCCCCGAGCGGCGGGCGGCAGGAACGTCTCCTTCAGGCGCTCGTTGCCGAACACGACCACCGGGTTGAGCCCGAAGATCGTGAGGTGCACGGCGGAGCAGCCGTTCATGGCCGCGCCGCTCGCCGCGATCGTGTGCAGCACGACCGCCGCCTCGGTGATGCCGCGCCCACCCCCGCCGTACCGCTCGGGGATGGCGATCCCGATCCACCCGCCCTCGGCGAGCAGGTCGTAGAACTCCCACGGGAACCGGTGCTCGCGGTCGCAGGCCGACCAGTACTCGTCGTCGAAGCGATCGCACACCGCGGCCACGGCCTCCGCGATCAGCTCCAGGTCCTCGTCGGGCCCGAACTCCATGGCCGGACTCTAGGGGCACCCGGCCGCGGCCATCGGCGCCCGGTCGGCCACTACGGTCGGCGCCGTGAGGCGGTGGGCGGCGATCGTGTCGGTGGCGGTCCTCACCGCCTGCAGCTCGTCGACGCCGGCCGAGGTCGCGACCGCAGACCCACCGGCGACGAGCGCCACCACCGCCGTGACGATCCCGCCGCCGACCACCGCGGCACCGACGACCACCACGACGACCACCACCACGACGCCGACGACCACGACGACGCCGACGACCACGACGACGGAGCCGTCACCGTTCGCACGGCCGGACTGGCTCGGCACCCGCCTCCTCCCGCTCCGCCCGGACGACCACGGCGAGGTCCAGCCCACACCACCCGAGTTGTCCGACCGCCGCCTCGAGACGCTGCCGCTCCTCGCGCCGCCGCCCGACGACACCTACGCCGCGACGATCCAGCCCGTCCCCGACGACGTGCTCGCCCGGTCCTCGTGGGTGCCGGAGTGCCCGGTGACGGTCGAGGAGCTCAGCTACCTCACGATGAGCCACTGGGGCTTCGACGGCGAGCACCACACCGGCGAGATGATCGTCCACGCCTCCGTCGCCGAGGACGTGGTCGGGGTGTTCGAGCAGCTCCACGCCGCGAGGTTCCCCATCGAGCAGATGAAGGTCACGACCCTCGAGGAGGTCGACGACCACCCGACCGGCGACTGGAACGAGACCAACGGGTTCGTCTGCCGACCGGCGGTCGGGTCGTCGAACTGGTCGATGCACGCCTTCGGCCTCGCGGTCGACATCAACCCGTTCCACAACCCCTACCTCAAGGGCGACCTCGTCATCCCCGAGCTGGCGTCGGACTACGTCGACCGCGAGCGGGTGCTGCCCGGCATGATCCTCGACGGCGATGTCGTCGTGCAGGCCTTCGCCGACATCGGGTGGCCCTGGGGTGGAGACTGGCGGTCGCTCAAGGACTGGATGCACTTCAGCCAGAGCGGGCGCTGAGCCGTCAGCCGCCCTCCTGATCGCAGCCTCCGGGCGTCACCCCGTCCCGCCGCCGGCCGTATGCTCTCCCGCACACGAACGAGGAGGTCGCCGTGGCACTCGGTCCCATCGAGGTGGTGGTCATCAGCTTCCCGGGCAACCGCTTCGACGGCTCGATCCTCCCGGAGCTGCAACGACTGGTCGACGCCGGCACGATCACGGTGGTCGACGGGTTGTTCGTGCTGAAGGACGGCGACGGCGCCGTGACGTTCACCGAGCTGGACGAGATCGGTGGCGACGAGGACGCCGCGCGACTCGCTGCCCTCGTGGACCGGCTCGACGACCTGATCTCCGACGAGGACGTCGAGGAGCTGGCCGCCGGACTCGACCTCGACAGCTCGGCGGCGATCCTGATCTTCGAGCACACGTGGGTGAAGCCCCTCCGCGACGCCATCGTCGGCGTCGGCGGCGAGCTCACCGCCAACTTCCGCATCCCCGGCCTGGTCATCGAGGAGCTCCTCGCCGAGCTCCAGGCCGCCGGCTGATCAGCGCCCGACGAGGAGGAAGACCCATGCGACGTCGACGGGGACGCCCCGGACTGCTCGGCACGATGGCCCGTACGGCGGTCGTCGCCGGCACCGCCAACGCCACCGTGGGGGCGATGAACCGGCGCCAGGCCGAGAAGGTCCAGCAGCAACAGGCGACCCAGGAGTCGCAGGCGCAGCTGGCCGAGATGCAGGCCCAGCTCGCCGCGACCCAGGCCCAGCAGGCCCGACCGGCCGCAGCCCCGCCACCGGCCGCCGATCAGGGCGACGACCTCATCGCCAAGCTCCAGCAGCTCGGCGACCTCAAAGCGGCCGGTGTGCTGGACGACGCCGAATTCGCTGCGGCCAAGGCCAAGCTGCTCGCCTGACCGCCCTCACGGCCGCCGACGCGATCTCGTGACCGTCGGCGATCAGATCCGAGAGCCCTCGGCGCTGCCGGTGGTCGGCACGCCGTCGAGCGGGACGACGATGCACACCACCTCTCGATCGTCGATCTGCGTCCACCCCTCGAGCGTCGGATAGAGCGCCTCGATGTCCCAGGTCGGCGAGTTGGCGTAGCTGATCCCGATGAACGCCGTGAACCGGTCCAGGCAGCCGATCGCCGCCTCGTCGAAGACCGGCCCCTGACCGGGGAACGGCGCGCTCGAGCCGTGGGGCAGGTCGAACAGCGCGTAGACCTCGCCGTCGTGGGGCTCGGCGCAGGGCACCCCCTCGACCGAGGCGACCTCGTAGGGCTCGCTGCCGCCCGCCCCGTCCGGGTAGCGCAGGCAGTCCCCCACCTGCATGCGGAACGCGCCGAGCCCGCCGGACTCCACGATCTCGCCGCTCTCGTTGCGGACGGTCTCGTCCTCGTTGCTCGCCACCTGCCCGAAGCCGATGACGCCGGCGCCGACCACCGCCGCGGCCACGCCTCCCCGAACCACCTTGCCGATCATGTCGTCCACCTCGTCCGTCGTCCCTCGCCGAGGCCATCGGTCGAAGCGACCTCCCGGTTGAGTCGTCGGGCGGGAAGCGGTAGGCCGATGTCATGAGCGAAGCGAGTCAGACCGGTCCGACGCGGGCGGAGGCGACCGAGCTGTCGGCGCCCGCCGACGTCGAGATCCGCATCGGCGCCGATGCACCGCTCGACCACGTGATGGCGACCATGCGGGCCATGCGCCGGCTCCGTCCCGATCCGGTGCCCGACGAGCTGCTCGACGAGCTGGTGCGGGCGGCGACGTTCGCGCCGAGCGGATCGGACGGGCAGCACTACGCCTTCGTCGTCGTGACCGATCGGGAGGTGATGGCGCAGCTCGGCGAGCTCTGGCGAGGCGTCGTCGACACCTATCGCACGCTGGCGGGGACGGCCGTCCCGGACTTCACCGACGAGCGGCACGCCCGGATGGAGCGGGCGTTGGAGCACCAGGCCGAGCACTTCGACGACACCCCGGCGGTGGTGGTCGCCTGCTACCGCAAGGACCGGCCGTCCGCGTCGTCGATGCTCGACGTCCGGGGCAACGTCGAGCTGGTCCGCCGCCTCGGCTTCGGCCGTATCCGCCGACTCGTCGCCGGCTTGCGCGCGGCGTCCAACCTGGTCGAGGCCTCCAGCATCTACCCGGCGGTCCAAAACCTGCTGCTCGCCGCCCGCGCCAACGGGCTGGCCGCGAACCTCACGATCTGGCACATGTCCGACGAGCACGGCTTCCGAGAGGTGCTCGGCGTGCCCGACGACCACGGCATCTACGCGCTCGTGCCGATCGGCTGGCCCGCCGGCAGGTTCGGCCCGGTCCGCCGACGACCGCTCGACGAGATCCGCCACCGGAACCGTTGGGGTTCGTGACCGGGTGACATCTTCCGAGCTGCTCCGACAGACGACCCGCGCCATCCTGGCGGTGCGCGACGAGGCGTCGGCGACCCGGTTGGCCCGCCTGTTCGTCCGCCGCTGGAACGAGGCGACCGCAGACGACCGGACCGCCTACCTCCGCTTCCTGACCACCGAGCTGGGCCCGGACCCCGTGGCCCTCGACCAGGCGATCGAGCGGCACCGCGCCGAGCCGAGCGCGGCAACCGCCGTGGCCCTGTCGCAGGCGGCGGAAGCCCCGCGCCAGGAGCTCCTGCGCAGGCTCAACACCGCGCCCGGCGGCACGGCCACCGTCGTCGCGCTGCGGTCGGCGCTGCTGCACCACGGAGGCGACCTGGGCGACATCGAGGCGACCGAGCACGACCTCGTACACCTGTTGCGGTCGTGGTTCAACCTCGGCTTCCTCCACTTCGAGCGCCTGACGTGGGACTCGCCCACCTCGGTGTTGGAGAAGCTGATCGACTACGAGGCGGTCCACGAGATCCAGGGCTGGGACGACCTGCGCCGGCGACTCCAGGGCGATCGGCGCTGCTTCGCGCTCTTCCATCCCGCGCTCCCGGGCGATCCGCTGATCTTCGTCGCCGTGGCGTTGACCGAAGGGCTCGCGACCTCGGTCCAGGACCTGCTGGCGCCGGACGAGGACGCCGCTCCCCCATCCGGCGCGGACACCGCGATCTTCTACTCGATCACCAACTGCCAGGCCGGCCTGCGCGGCATCAGCTTCGGCAGCTTCCTGCTGAAGGAGGTGATCGATCAGCTCGCCGCCGAGCTGCCCCAGGTGCGCCGCTTCTCGACGCTCTCGCCGATCCCCGGGCTGCGGCGCTGGCTGGCCGAGCACACCGACCTGGCCGATCTGGCCACCGAGGACCCCGACGTCGTCGCCCTCGAGCGGGCCCGCCCCCGCCTCGAGCGCGCTGCGGCCGACTACCTGACCAGCTGCGGCCCCGACGGCCTGCCGCTCGACCCGGTCGGCCGGTTCCACCTGCGCAACGGCGCTCGCGTCGAGCAGCTGAACTGGATGGCGAACGCCACGCCGGTCGGCCTCGAGCGCTCGCTCGGCATGATGGTCAACTACGTCTACGACCCGGCCGAGCTCGAGCACAACCACGAGGCGCTCGTGAACGCCGGACAGATCGCGGCATCCAGCGGGATCCGTCGACTGCTGGTCGGGGACTCGCTGTATGCCGTTCGTGAGGACGACGTCGAGGCGGCAGACTGAGCCGATGGCCGATCTGAACCGCTACTCCTCGCGCATCACGCAGCCCCCGAGCCAGGGTGCCTCGCAGGCGATGCTCTACGCGACCGGGCTCACCCGCCAGGACATGGACAAGGCCCAGGTGGGCATCGCGGCCTGCTGGTACGAGGGCAACCCCTGCAACATGCACCTGGGCGGGCTCGCCGACCACGTGAAGACCGGGGTCGTCGATGCCGGGATGGTCGGCATGCGCTTCGACACGATCGGCGTGTCCGACGGCATCTCCATGGGCACCGACGGCATGTCGTACTCGTTGCAGAGCCGCGACCTGATCGCCGACTCGATCGAGACCGTCATGGCGGCCCAGTGGTACGACGGCCTCGTCGCCCTGCCCGGCTGCGACAAGAACATGCCGGGCTGCGTCATCGCGATGGGCCGCCTCGACCGCCCGTCGATCATGGTCTACGGCGGCACGATCAAGCCGGGCTGCGCCACGATCGGCGGTAGGGAGGAGCAGCTCGACATCGTCTCCGCCTTCCAGAGCTACGGCCAGAAGCTCGCCGGCGCGATCACCGAGGAGGACCGGCAGGCCATCGTCGACCACGCCTGTCCAGGCGCCGGGGCCTGCGGGGGGATGTACACCGCCAACACGATGGCCTCTGCGATCGAGGCGATGGGCCTGAGCCTCCCGTACTCTTCGTGCACCCCGGCCGAGGACCCGGTGAAAGTCGACGAGTGCGTCCGAGCCGGCCACGCCATGATGACGCTGCTCGAGCAGGACCTGACGCCCCGCAAGATCGTCACGCGGGCGGCGCTCGAGAACGCGATGGTCGTCGTCACCGCGCTGGGCGGCTCGACCAACGCGGTGCTGCACCTCATCGCCATGGCCCGAGCGTTCGGCCTCGAGCTCACGATCGACGACTGGCTCGACACCAGCAACCGGGTGCCGCTGCTCGCCGACCTCAAGCCGTCGGGCGCCTACGTGATGGAGCAGCTCCACGAGGTGGGTGGCGTCCCCGGCGTGATGAAGTACCTCCTCGCGGAGGGCTACCTCGATGGTGAGCAGCTCACGGTGACCGGCCGCTCGCTGGGCGACAACCTCGAGGACGCCGAGGGGCTGGCCGACGCGCAGACGATCGTGGCGAAGCTCGACGCCCCGCTGAAGGCCCGCGGCCACATCAGCATCCTCAAGGGCAACCTCGCTCCCGGTGGAGCGGTCGGCAAGATCACCGGCAAGCAGGGGCTCCGCTTCACGGGGCCCGCGCGCGTGTTCGACAGCGAAGAGGACATGCTCGCCGGGCTCGAGCAGGGCCGCATCCGGTCCGGCGACGTCATCGTGATCCGGTACGAGGGGCCGAAGGGCGGGCCGGGCATGCCCGAGATGCTCACGCCGACGAGCGCGCTGGCCGGCGCCGGGTTCCTCGACGACGTCGCCCTCATCACCGACGGCCGCTTCTCCGGCGGCAGCCACGGCTTCATCATCGGCCACGTCGTTCCCGAGGCCCAGGAGGGTGGCCCGATCGGGCTGCTCCGCGACGGCGACGTCATCACCATCGACGACGACGAGCACGACATCAGCGTCGCGCTCTCCGACGACGAGCTCGCAGCTCGACGCGCCGAGTGGGAGGCCCCGCCGTTCAAGGCCACCAGTGGCACGCTCTGGAAGTACATCAAGCTGGTCGAGGACGCGAGCAACGGCTGCGTGACCGACGGCTAGGACCGGAGCTCGCCTGGCCGAAGCGCCCCCGGCCCGGGCATCCGTCGTCGTGCGGGTCCCCGCGTCTGCGTCGTGGGGCGGTCGGTCCCACCTCGCCGCGACAGCCAGACGCCGGGCCGACGTCGACCCCGACGTTGTCGCTCGGAGCGTGGGACCGAACGGCCCAGGGCCCGAGCGGCCCGTCGAGCGAGCGGACGCGGCGCGCCACGCCAGTGGCGCAGAGCGTCGAGGAAGCGAGACCAGAGCGGGAGACACCGGGCCCGAGCGGCCCGTCGAGCGAGCGGACGCGGCGCGACACGGCCCGAGCGGACGCGACGTCCCGTCGCCTCAGGAGCGGGGCCGGGGCGCACCGCGTAGGTTCAGGCGACGACACGGGGAGGTCGCCATGTTCACGACGCCGTTCACCACCGAGTACGGGCTCGACTGGCCGGTGGTCTCGTCGGGGATGGCGTTCGTCGCCCGGGCTCCGCTCGCCGCCGCCGTCTCCGGGGCGGGCGGCCTCGGGGTGCTCGGCGCCACGGCGATGCCGGTCGAGCTGCTCGAGGCCGAGGTCGGGGCGATCCGGTCGGCGACCGACCGGTCCTTCGGGGTCAACTTCATCCCCCGGTTCGGGGCCGCCGATCAGGTCGCCTTCTGTGCCGAGGCTCGGGTGCCGGTCGTCTCGTTCTACTGGGATCCCCCCGAGGACGGCTGGGTCGACCAGCTCCACGCGGCGGGATGCAAGGTCTGGATCCAGGTGGGCTCACCCGAGGAGGCGGCCGCCGCCGTCCAACAGGGCGCCGATCTCGTCATCGTGCAGGGCATCGAGGGCGGTGGTCACAACCGCTCGGTCGCCGGCACCTTCACGATCGTGCCCGCCGTCGTGGACGCGATCGGGCCGACGCCGGTGCTGGCCGCCGGCGGCGTGGCGGACGGCAGAGGTGTCGCCGCCGCGCTCACGCTCGGCGCGGCCGGCGTCTGGGTCGGCACCCGCTATCTGACGAGCCACGAGGCCGACGCGAACGCCGGGTACCAGGCGCGGGTGCTCGCCAGCGGCGTGGCCGACACGACCCGCCACGAGACCTTCGGCTTCGACTTCCCGGGAGCCGGCGTGCGCGGGATCCGCAACCGCATCGTCGCCGAACACGAGGGCCAGGTCGCCCCCTACGACGGGCTCGACCCAGAGTCGCAGCCGCTGGTGGGGACGGCCAACCTCTTCGGCCAGGAGGTCCCGTTGGTGCGGTACATGGGCTTCCCGCCCACCGCTGCGGCCGAGGGCGATCTCGACGAGATGAGCCTCCTGGCCGGCGAGACCGCCGGCCTCATCAGCGAGCTGGAACCGGCTGCCGAGATCACCGAGCGGCTGGGTCGCGAGGCGGCCGAGATCCTGGCGCGAGCGGCCGGGTCGGCGGGCTGACGCTGCGCTTCGCGATTCCCTGACCTGGGCCCAACGGGCTTGGCAGATCCCTGACACAACGCTGGCCTGGGCCGCGACCTGGTCGGAGCGGGTCGTCCCTACGGTCGGAGACGACCGATCACGCCACGTCAGGGAGGACCCGTGCCCCGCCGAGTTGCGGCATCGCCACTCGCCGCCGACCGCGCCCCGGGCGCCGGTGGAGACCGCCTCCCGACGCCACCCGAGCCGTTGGGCACGGCGCTCGACCGGGTCGAGCTCGGGCCGGCCACCGGCCGACGGGCGGCGGCGCGAGCCGCCGCGCAACGGTCCCGTCGCCGGATGCGGGCCACGACGGCGAGCCGAGTGCTCGTCGGCGGCGCCTCGGTCGCGGCCACCGCCGGGCTGATCGGCATCTTCGCCGACGGCGAGGAGGCCGACGCCGCCGTCGAGGCGAGCGCGGAGATCGCAGCGGTCGCGCCGGTCGAGCTGCAGCTCCCCCCGGCCGCCACACCTCCGCCCCCGGTCGAGACCACGACGACGACGATCTCCCTGACCACGACCACCTCGGCGCCGAGCGACGCGCGGGCGATCGCCGACGCCGTGCGCCGGGCGACCCGGGCCGCACCGTTCCGCGACGGCGACGCCATCGCCGACGCGGTGGCCGAGGCCCTCGCCGCCCGGGAGGCTGCCACCGCGACGGCCACGGCGGAGGCTGCACCGGCGCCCAGGCCGCGGCGAGCGCCCGCTCCTCCCCCCGCTCCGGTGACGACGGCTCCACCCCCGCTGCCAGCCGCCGCACCGCCCGAGACCGCCCCACCGCCCACCGCACCGCCCGAGACCGCCCCACCGCCCACCGCTCCACCCGAGACCGCGCCACCGCCCACCGCTCCACCCGAGACCGCGCCACCGCCCACGGTTGCCCCGACGACCGCGCCGCCGGTCACCGAGTCCGGTGCGAGCTGAGGCCCGCTTCCGGGCGATGGGGACCGACGCTCACGTCGTCGTCCACGGCCACGACGCCCAGGAGGCCCTCGACGCCGCCCGCCGCCGGATCGACGCGCTCGAGCGCCTCTGGAGTCGGTTCCGGCCCGACAGCGAGATCAGTCGCCTCGCCGAGCGATCCGGGGCGCGCTGCATCGTCTCCGACGAGACCTTCCTCCTCATCGAGCGCTCGGTCGCGGCCTGGCAGGCCACGGCCGGCTGCTACGACCCCACCGTCGGTGCCGCGATGATCGCCAACGGGTACGACCGCGACTTCGGTCAGCTCGGTGCTCGCCGCCGGCTGAGCGGCGAGTCCTCGTCCGCTCCCGGCTGTGGCGGCGTGGTGCTCGACCCCGACCGGGCGATCGTCAAGGTCCCGCGCGGTGTCCGGCTGGACCCGGGCGGGATCGCCAAGGGCCTCGCGGCCGACCTCGTCTCGGCCGAGCTCGCCGCTGCCGGGGTCGACGGGGTCGTCGTCAACATCGGCGGCGATCTCCGGGTTCGCGGCGAGGGACCCGACGACGGCCGTTGGCCCATCGCCATCGAGGATCCGCGCCACCCCGGCGACGAGCTGCTGACCCTGGCGGTCGCCGATGCCGGTGTCGCCTCGTCGAGCGTCCTGCGCCGCCGCTGGCACGTCGGCGGCGACGTCCACCACCACGTGGTGGACCCGCGCACGGGACGATCGGCGGACACGGACCTCACCGGCGTCACGACCATCGCCGCCGACGCCTGGTGGGCCGAGGTCGTGGCGACCGAGATCCTCCTCGACCGCGACCCGGCCGCCGCCGTGCTCCGTCGATCGGAGGTCGCGGCGATCGGCGTCGAACCCGACGGCACCGTCCACGTCTCGCCGTCGTTGGAGGCGATGGTGGCGTGAGCGAGCAGTTCTGGTGGTTCCTGTCCCGGGCCAGCGGCATCGTGGCCTGGGTGGTGCTCGCCGGCGCCGTCGCCTGCGGCCTCGTGCTGGCCACCCGGCTCGTCTCCGGACGTGAGGTCCGTCGGTGGCTGGTCGACATGCACCGCTTCCTCGGGGGCCTCGGTCTGTCCTTCACCTTCGTCCACCTCGCCGCGCTGGTCGCCGACAACTACGTGCACTTCGACCTCGCCGACCTCCTGGTGCCGATGGCGTCGGAGTGGCGCCCGGGGCCGGTCGCGTTCGGCGTCGTCGCGTTCTGGTTCCTCCTCGCGGTCGAGGCGTCGTCGTTGGCGATGCGGCGCCTCCCGCGACGGCTCTGGCGGACGATCCACCTCGGCAGCTACGCCTCGTTCGGTCTGGCCACGGCGCACGGGCTGACCGCCGGCACCGATCTGGGGAGCTCCGCGGCCGTGGCGGCGACCTACGCGACCGTCGGCCTGGTGGTCGTGCTGCTCGCCATCCGACTCGTCGCCACCCGCCGGGCGCGGCGGCGCGCCCGCCGACGCATCCCGGCCGCGGTCGCCCGCTCCGCCAGCCGCGAGCGCCGGTTGACGAACGCTGAACCGATCGGTTAATCAATTGGCGTGACGCCGACGACCGAGCTCGACGCCCTCTACGGTGCGCTCGCCGACCCGACCCGGCGCAGCATCATCGAGCGGCTCGGTCGGGGCGAGGCCACCGTCGCCGAGCTGCGGGCACCGTTCACCATCTCCGCCCCGGCGATCTCGAAGCACCTGCGGGTCCTCGAGGCCGCGGGGATCGTCGAGCGACGGGCCGCCGGGCGCAACCGGGTCTGCCGCCTCCGCCGGGAGCGGCTCGTCGACGCCCGACGCTGGCTGCACGAGCAGACCGAGTTCTGGGAGTCCACCCTCGACTCCCTGGGCGACCACCTCAATCGCGAGGCGGACCGATGAGCGCCGAGGTCACCGTCCGCCGGACCTTCCCCGCCTCGGCCGAGCGGGTCTTCACGGCGCTGACCGACCCGTCCGAGCTCGTGCGGTGGTGGGGCCCGAAGGGCATCCGGACCTCGGAGGCCGAGCTCGACCTGCGTCCGGGCGGGTCCTGCCGGTGGGTGATGCATCCCGACGGCACGACGGCGGTCCTGCGGGGAACGGTCGTCGAGGTCGAGCCGCCCCACCTGCTCTCGATGACCAACCGGTGGGACGGCGACGATGCCGAGACCTTCGTGACCTTCCGCCTCACGGAGACGCCGTCCGGCACCGAGGTCGAGATCCACCACCGGCGGCTGCCGCCCGACCGCACGGCCGAGGAGTTCGGTGAGGCCTGGGAGGCGGCGCTCGATTCGCTCGACCACCACCTGCACCCGAAGGAGCACCGATGACCACCGAGCAGACCCGTGACGTCGCAACGACCTACTTCCAGGCGTGGAGCACCCGGCAGGGGCCCGACGCGCTCCGCCCGCTCATGGCCGAGGACTTCACCTTCCGCGCCGGCGAGATGGTGATCGAGGGGCGAGACGCCTTCCTCGAGTCGGGTGGCTGGCCGGATCACGCCGTCACCACCCTGCTCGCCGAGTCCTACGACGGCAACACGGCGTTCCAGCTGTACGAAGGTCGCAACGGCGACGCGACGGTGAAGATCGCCGACCACCTCACCGTCGAGGACGGCCGGATCGCCTCGGCCGAGGTGATCTGCGACGGCGCGGCGTTCATGGAGTTCATGGCTGCCGGGTGAGCCGCTGACCTAGCGTCGGGACCCATGAGCGCCAGCCCGCTCCGGACGACGACCTCGATGCGGATCGAACCGGTCACGGGCACGCTCGGCGCCGAGATCTCGGGCGTCGACCTCGCCGCGGATCTCGACGACGGCACCATCGCCGAGCTCCGCGACGCGTTCAACGCGCACCACGTGCTGTTCTTCCGCGACCAGCAGCTGAGCCCGGAGCGTCAGATCGCCTTCGGCCGACGCTTCGGCGAGCTCGACACCCACCCGTTCGTCGAGGGACGCGACGACCATCCGGAGATCATCGACATCATCACCGAACCCGACGACCGGGCGAACTTCGGTGGCGGGTGGCACTCCGACGTCACGTTCCTCGACGAGCCCGACCTCGGCTCGATCCTCTGCGCCGTCGAGGTCCCGCCTCAGGGCGGCGACACGCTGTTCGCCGACCAGCACGCCGCGCACGACGCGCTCTCCCGGACGATGCAGGGACTCCTCGACGGGCTCGTCGGGCTGCACTCGGCGGCCGAGCAGTACGGCGAGGGCAGCTACTCGACGAGGTCTCGGTCGGTTCGGACCCATGCGCCCGAGTCGGCCCATCGGACGGTCGAGCACCCGGTCGTGCGCACCCACCCCGAGAACGGCCGCAAGGCGCTGTACGTCAACCCGGCCTTCACCCTCGGCATCAAGGGGATGCGCCGTTCGGAGAGCCGGGCGCTGCTCGACTTCCTCTTCGACCACGCCACGCAGGAGCGGTTCACGTGCCGGTTCCGGTGGCAACCCGGCTCGGTCGCGATGTGGGACAACCGCAGCGTGCAGCACCACGCCATCCACGACTATCGGGGCCACCGGAGGGTGATGCGCCGCATCACGATCAAGGGCGACCGGCCGGTCTGATCGACGGGGCGGGGCCCTCAACAGCACGAGCAGGCCGTCCGATGGGAGGCCATGCGAACGCGATCCTCCGTGCTGTTCATCGGCTTCGCCGCGACGATGGCGTTGGCGTACTTCGCCCTGCCCAACTCGCCGACGACGAAGCTCCTGCTCTACAACGGCGTCGGACTGTGCTCGGTGATCGCGATCATCGTCGGGGTCATGCGCAACCGACCCGAGCCTCGTCGGCCGTGGCTGCTGTTCGCCGCCGGCCAGGCGTCGTTCCTCACCGCTGACGTCATCTACTACATCCTCGAGGCGACGACCGACGCGCCGCCGTTCCCGTCGATCGCCGACGTCTTCTACCTCGGCATGTACCCGCTGGTCATCGCGGGCCTGGTGAGCCTGATCCGGCAGGTCGCACCGATGCGGGACTACGCCAGCCTCATCGATGCGGGGATCATCGCGGTCGCGACCTTCGCCGTCAGCTGGATCTTCATCATGGACAACCTGGTGACGACCGACGACCTCGGCGCGCTGGCCAAGACGGTCTCGCTCGGCTACCCGGTGATGGACATCGCGCTGCTCGCCACCGCGGCCCGGCTCGCCGTCGCCGTCCACTGGCGCCACCCCTCGTTCCTCATGATGGCGACGGCGCTCGCCAGCCTCGTGCTGGCCGACACCGCCTACGCCCTCCAGACGGCGTCGGGCACGTTCAGCACCGGCAGCTGGGTCGATGCGTTCTGGTTGACGTTCTACGTCGGCTTCGGTGCGGCCGCCCTGCACCCGGCGACCGCCCGGCCCTTGGAGACCGGGATGCGCAGCGTCGGTCAGATCGGTGGACTGCGGCTCGTCGCGCTGTGCCTGGCCACGGTCGCCGTGCCCATCATCGATCTCATCTGGGGCCAGCCGGTGGACGAGGTCGTCACCACGTTCGCCTCCGCGACGCTGTTCCTCTTCGTGCTCGGCCGGGTGGTCGGCCTGATGCGCGCGGTCGAGGTCTCCAAGGAGCAGGCCCGCCACGAGTCGCTGCACGACTCCTTGACCGGGCTCGCGAACCGCATCCTTTTTGCCGACCGGGTCGAGCACGCGCTCAGCCAGCGGTCGGAGGGGCAGCTCGCCGTGCTGTTCATCGACCTCGACGACTTCAAGACGGTGAACGACAGCCTCGGGCACCAGAGCGGCGACGAGCTGCTGAGCATCGTCAGCCAGCGCCTGCTGGAGTGCGTGCGAGAGGGCGACACCGTCGCCCGGCTGGGGGGCGACGAGTTCGCGATCCTCCTCGAGTCGGCCAGCGACGGTCAGGACGCCGTCCAGGTCGCCGAGCGGGTCCTCGAGCTCGTGGAGGAACCGATCGCCCTCACCGAGCGCGAGGTCCGGATCCGGGCCTCGGTCGGCATCGCCGTCGAGAACCGGGGCAAGGCCGAGGCGGAGGCGCTGCTCCGGGGCGCCGACGTCGCGATGTACATGGCGAAGGCGAAGGGCAAGGGCCGCTACGAGTTCTTCGTCCAGTCGATGTACGACATCGTCGTCGACCGGCTCGAGCTCAAGGCCGACCTCGAGATGGCCCTCCTCCGCGACGAGTTCGAGATCCACTACCAGCCGATCGTCGACATCGAGTCCACCCAGGTGACCTCGGTCGAGGCGCTCATCCGCTGGCAGCACCCGATCCGTGGCATCGTCCCGCCGACGAAGTTCGTCCCCCTCGCCGAGGAGACCGGGCTCATCGTCCCGATCGGACGGTGGGTCCTCGAGCAGGCCTGTCGCCAGACCCGGCAATGGCAGGTCAGCGCCGAGTCCGAGCAGCTCGGGGTGAGCGTGAACCTCTCCGTGCGCCAGCTCAACGACCCCAACCTCACGCTGCACGTCCAGGAGGCGCTCCGGACCTCCGGCCTGCGCCCCTCGTGCCTCACGCTGGAGATCACCGAGTCCATGCTGCTCGAGGACCGGGAACGGTCCATCGAGGTGATCGAGGCGTTGAAGGCCCTCGACGTGAAGGTGGCGATCGACGACTTCGGCACCGGGTACTCGTCGCTGGGCTATCTCCGTCAGTTCCCCGTCGACACGATCAAGATCGACCGCTCGTTCATCCAGGAGCTACACGAGTCGTCCACCTCGGGAGCGCTCGTGCGCACGGTCATCGACATGGCCCGGGCCCTCTCGGTGTCGACGGTCGCCGAGGGCATCGAGGACCTCGAGCAGCTGCAGGCGCTGGCCGATCTCGACTGCGAGCTCGGCCAGGGCTTCGTCTTCGCCCGCCCGGGGTTGCCGTCGGCCATGGAGGACCTCGTCGTCCGGCAGCTCAACTCCGCCGAACTGCTCTCGAAGGCGATCGCCGACGCGTCGGAGTACGAGATCGTCCGCGGGCTCGACGCGATCGCCGGGTACGCCGACGATCTCAACGAGCTCCACCTCGCGGCCGAGGTCCCGATCCCGGCCCGATGGCCGTGGCTGTCGACGTGGGCGAAGATCCACGCCGACCACGAGCCGGTCGCCGTGCTCGCTCGCATCCGGGGTCGCGCCGGCATCCAGGGCGCAGCGCTGCTCGCGAAGCGATCGGACGACGGCGTGAGCCAGGTCGTGCCCATGGGCCACGGCCCGCTGGCGTGCACGCGCTTCCCGGTGCGCGACGCAGCGGTCGCCAGCTCGCTGGCGGCCGGGATCCGCGAGGTGCTCGCCGACTCCGACAGCTGGACCCTCCTCGCCTCGCAGGTCCCCAAGGACGACCCCGTCATGGAGGCCCTCGTCGAGGGGCTCGAACACGCCCACGTCCTGCCGGACCTCCGGGTCCCCCGCGTCGACCTCGACCCCGAGCAGACCTCGCAGAGCTACCTCTCGAAGGGCATGCGTCGACAGCTCCGCAAGGCGCAGAACCGGATCACGACCGACGGGCTGGAGGCCGACATCTGCTTCGAGCGGAACGTGCACGCCATCCCGGCGCTCCTCAACGAGATCGAGACCCTGCACGTCGCACGCGATCACGCGCTCGATCGTGACAGCGACCTCGACGATCCGGTCGAGCGGCGCTTCTGGCGAGAGGTCCTCGAGTGCCACAACCGGTTGGGCCAGCTCGAGGTGGCCACGATGCGCCTCGACGGCGAGCTCGCCGCCTACGTCGTCGCGCTCGTCGACGGCGTGAGCTACCGCGTGTTCGACGGACGGATGAACGGCAAGTTCGCGTTCTACTCCCCCGGCCGGGTGCTGGAGACCGCAGCGCTCGAGAAGGCGTTGGCCCGCGGCTTCGCAGAGCTCGACTGGATGTCGGGTGTCGGCGAGGACAAGATCCTGACCGTCAACGTCGGACACCGTCGGGTCCGGGTCACCGCGACCTCGGAGACCGTCGAGACGTGCCCGTCGTGCGAGGCGGCCCAGGAGGCGGCGGACACCGAGATCGTCCAGGTCTCGTGACCTGACGTGGCTGCGCTCCTCGCACTCGGTGCCGCGCTCGGCTGGGGCTCCTCGGACTACGCGGCCGGCGTCGCCAGCCGGCGCTCGCACCCGATGTCGGTGGTCCTGTTGGCTCACCTCCTGTCCGCGCTCGCGCTGCTCTGCGTACTGCTCGCGGTCGGGACCGGGGTCGCCGGGGCCGACGACCTGGCGCTCGGCGCCGCAGCCGGCCTCGGCGGCGGGCTCGGTGCGCTGCTGCTGTTCCGCGGCCTCGCCATCGGCCAGATGGGGGTGGTGGCGCCGATCACCGCCGCCGGTGCTGCGGTGATCCCGGTCGGCTACGGGCTCGTCACCGGCGACGCCCTCGGCCGGCTGACCATCGTCGGCGTCGGGGTCGCCCTCGTCGCGGTCGGCCTGATCTCCGGCGTGGACCTCGCGGCGTTGCGCCGGACGCCCGCAGCGGTGGGCGCCGGCGCTCGACCGCTCAGCCCGATCCTGCCCGCCCCCGCCGGCAGCTCGATCGGGCTCGGGGCGGCCTTCGGTGCCGTCGCTCGACGGCCCGGCGTGCTCGACGCCCTCGGTTCCGGCGTCGGGTTCGGCGCGTTCTTCGTCCTGCTGAGCCGGACCTCCGAGGACGCCGGCCTCTGGCCGCTCGTGAGCGCCAGGGGGATGTCGGTCGTCGCGATGGTGGCGGTGGCCGTGGCCACCGGGGTCCAGATCGCACAGGACCGCGATGCCCGGGTGCACACCGTCGTCGCCGGCGTCCTGGACGCCGTCGCCGCTGCGCTGTTCCTGCTCGCGAGCCGCGATGCCAACCTCGCCGTCGTGTCCGTCCTCGCCTCGCTCTACCCGCTGGCCACTGCCGGACTCGCCCGCCTCATCGACCACGAGCAGCTGAGCCGACTCCAGCTCGCCGGCATCGGCCTCGCGGGCGTCGCGGTCGCACTGATCTCGATCGGCTGAGGGACCGCCACCGCAGCTCGGAGCTAGGCTCTTCCACCCGCCGTGACAGCGCTCGGCCGACCGCCGGGAACCGGTGCCTCGGCCCGAACGTCCCAACGAGCATGCGCATCCGACCCGCCCTCACCCTCGTTCTCGTCGCCGTGCTGGCGCTCGCCGCGTGCGGCGACGACGACGGACCGGCCACCGCGCCGAGCGGCGTCCTCACCGTCGAGGGCGCCCTCGACCTCAGCGGCTCGTCGGTCGTCGACGTCGCGGGCTTCCTGCACATCGACGATCGGGGCCCGAAGCTGTGCTCGGCCATCCTCGAGAGCTTCCCGCCGCAGTGTGGCGAGCCGGCGATCTTCCTCGTCGACTTCGACCCCGGCACGGTGCCCGACCTCGAGGAGGAGCAGGGCATCAGCTGGGCCGAGGGCTACCTCGCACCGCTCCAGCGGGTCGAGGGCTCGACCTTCCGGGTCGTGCTCCGGTGAGCCCGCTCGCCGGCCTCCCGGTCGCGGACCCGTGGTTCGCGACGGAGCGGGTCGGCGACGACATCACGCGGATCGACGAACCACACGTCCACCCGCTGCTTCGCTGCAACGTCTGGCACGTCGCTGGGCGCGACCGCGATCTGGTCGTCGACACCGCCCTCGGTTTGGCGTCGCTGCGGTCGGTCGTGGAGGAGGTGACCGACCGTCCGCTCCTCGCCGTCGCCACCCACGCCCACAGCGATCACGTCGGTGGGATGCACGAGTTCGACGAGCGCGCCATCCATCCCGCCGAGGCGGAGGCGATCGCCGAGGGCGGCCTCGCGTCGGTCGAGGTCGCTCACTTCCCCGAGGAGTCGGTGTTGGGGCCGTACCGCGCCGCCGGCGACGCGATCTACGACGGCCCGCTGCTCGACGAGCTCGAGACGTCCGACCTCGACGACTACCTCCGGACCATCCGACGGCTCCGAGGGCTGCCGGTCACGGTCGTGCACGGCGGCCATGAGCCGAGCTTCGGCCGGGCACGACTCGTCGAGTTGTGCGACGCGTTCCTGGCGCTCAGGGGTTGACGCTCACTCGCCCCGGACGAACACCGGGCGATCGGAGGTGGAGCGCTCGGGCGAGAAGCGGTAGCCGTCCTCGGCGAACCCCTCCAGCGCCTTCACCGACTTGATCCGCTCTCGGATGATCCACCCGGCCATCGACCCGCGGGCTCGCTTGGCGAAGAAGCTGACGATCCTCGGCTCGCTGCCGTCCTTGGCGTCGAGGAAGGCGGGGCTCACGATGCGGGCGTCGATGCGGTCGGGCTGGACGGCGCCGTAGTACTCGTTGGACGCCAGGTTGATCAGCGCGTTCGAGCCCGGGCTGGCGGCGAGGTCCTCGTTGAGGACGTCGGTGACCCGGTCGCCCCAGAACTCGTAGAGATCGCGCCCCCGGTCGGTCTCGAGCTTGGTGCCCATCTCGAGGCGGTACGGCTGCATGAGGTCGAGGGGGCGCAGCACGCCGTAGAGCCCGGACAGGATCCGCAGCGTCTTCTGGGCGTGGGTGTAGTCGCGCTCGCCGAAGGTGTTCGCCGGGTCCATGCCGAGGTAGACGTCACCCGTGAAGGCGAGCACGGCCGGCCGGGCGTTGTCGGTGGTGAAGGGCTGCGTCCAGTCCTGGAAGCGCTCGAAGTTGAGCTCGGCCAACGAGGGCGAGATGCCCATCAGGTCGACCAGGTCCTCGGGCGATCGCTCCCGCATGACCTCGATGAGCTGCTCGGACTCGTCGAGCATCCGCGGCTCGGAGTGCTTCTTGGTGGGCAGCCGGGACTCGTAGTCCAGCGACTTGGCGGGCGAGACGACGATCAGCACACGTTCAGGTTAGGGGCCGGGCCCGCCCGACCCCCACCCGACGTCGCCGGCCCGTCGAGCGCCGAGCTCGCGCGCGAGGCAGAGCGGCGGGGCATCGCCCCCGCTGTGCCTCAGCGCAGGATGGCCAGCGACTCGTTGAGGGTCGGGCTCGGGCGCATCGCCTCGGCGGCCAGCGCCGGGTCGGGCGCGTAGTAGCCGCCGATGTCCATCGCCTGGCCCTGGACCTCGATGAGCTCCTCGTTGATCTTCGCCTCGTTCGCCGCCAGCGCCTCGGCCAGCGGGGCGAACCGCTCCGCCAGGCCCGGGTCGTCGGTCTGGGCCGCCAGCGCCTCGGCCCAGTAGAGCGCCAGGTAGAAGTGACTGCCCCGGTTGTCGATCTCGTTCACCTTCCGGGACGGCGACTTGTTGGTCTCGAGCAGCTTCGCCGTCGCCTGGTCGAGGGTCGTGGCCATGATCTTGGCGCCGGGGTTGCCGAAGGCGTCGCCGAGGTGCTCCAACGACGCCGCCAAGGCCAGGAACTCGCCGAGCGAGTCCCACCGGAGGTGGTTCTCCTGCTCGAACTGCTGGACGTGCTTGGGCGCCGAGCCGCCCGCGCCCGTCTCGAAGAGCCCGCCGCCCCGCATGAGCGGCACGATCGACAGCATCTTGGCGCTGGTGCCGACCTCGAGGATCGGGAACAGGTCGGTCAGGTAGTCGCGCAGCACGTTGCCGGTGACCGAGATGGAGTCCTCACCGCGGCGGATCCGCTCGACCGAGAACTTCGTCGCCTCGACCGGGGCGAGGATCTCGACCTGGATGTCGGACGGCTCGTGCTCCGGCAGGTAGGCGTTCACCTTGGCGATGAGCTGGGCGTCGTGGGCGCGGGTCTCGTCGAGCCAGAACACCGCCGGGGCGCCCGTCGCGCGGGCCCTGGTCACGGCGAGCTTCACCCAGTCGCGGATCGGGGCGTCCTTGGTCTGGCACATCCGCCAGATGTCGCCCTCGTCGACCTGGTGCTCGAACACCGTCGCACCGTCCGAGTCGACGACGCGCACCGTGCCGGCAGCCGGGATCTCGAAGGTCTTGTCGTGGGAGCCGTACTCCTCGGCCTTCTTGGCCATGAGCCCGACGTTGGGGACCGAGCCCATCGTGGTCGGGTCGTAGGCGCCGTTGGCCTTGCAGTCCTCGATCACGGCGGCGTACACGCCGGCGTAGCTGGAGTCGGGGATGACGGCGAGGGTGTCCTGCTCCTCGCCCGCCGGGTTCCACATGTGCCCGGAGGTTCGGATCATCGCCGGCATCGAGGCGTCGATGATCACATCGCTCGGCACGTGCAGGTTGGTGATGCCCCGGTCGGAGTTGACCATCGCCAGGTCGGGACCGGCCGCGATGGCGGCCTGGACGTCGGCCTCGATGGCGGCCCGCTGGTCGTCGGGCAGCTCGGCCAGCTCGTCGAGCACGCTGCCGAGGCCCTCGTTGGGGTTGGCGCCGATGGACTCCAGCGCATCGCCGTGCTTCGCGAACACGTCGGCGAAGAAGACCCGGACGGCGTGGCCGAAGATGATCGGGTCGGAGACCTTCATCATCGTGGCCTTCATGTGCAGCGAGAAGAGCACGCCGGAGGCCCTGGCCGCGGCGACCTGCTCCTGGAGGAAGGCCACGAGGGCGGCCTTGCTCATGAAGCTGGCGTCGACGACCTCGCCCGCCTCGACCGGCACCGACTCCTTGAGCACCGACACCGAGCCGTCGGCGGCGACGTGCTCGATGCGCAGCGTCCCGGCCGCGGCCATCGTGGCCGAGACCTCGTTCGACCGGAAGTCGCCGCCCGACATGTGGGCGACGGAGGTCTGGGAGTCCGGGCTCCAGGCGCCCATCGAGTGGGGATGGGCCTTCGCGAACTGCTTGACGGCGGCCGGTGCCCGACGGTCGGAGTTGCCCTCGCGCAGGACCGGGTTCACGGCGCTGCCCTTGACCCGGTCGTAGCGGGCGAGGACGTCGCGCTCGGTGTCGGTCGACGGGTCCTCGGGGTAGTCCGGCAGCGCGTACCCCTTCGCCTGGAGCTCGGCGATGGCCGCCTTCATCTGCGGGATCGAGGCGCTGATGTTGGGCAGCTTGATGATGTTGGCCTCGGGGAACTGGGTCAGCTCGCCCAGCTCCGCGAGCGCATCGCCGATGCGCTGCTCCTCGGTGAGATACTCCGGGAAGTTGGCGATGATCCGGCCGGCGAGGGAGATGTCGCGCGTCTCGACGTCGACGCCGCACACGCCGGCGAACGCCTCGATGATCGGCAGGAACGAGTAGGTCGCCAGGGCCGGCGCCTCGTCGGTGTGGGTGTAGATGATCTTCGCGCTGGTGTCTGTCATGGCTCTTCCGTCAGGACCGTCGGGGGCGGTGGGGAGGTTACCCAGGAGCCGGGTGGGTCACGGAGATGAGGCGCACCCCGGCCCATCGCTACGATCCCGGCGGGGGAAGGAGGGGTTCCGTGGATCAGGCCCTGATCGAGCGCATCCGCGAGGACATGCGGTACGAGTTCGCACGGACCGAGCCACCCGAGGGCTTCCCGGCGTTCCACGACATCCCCGTCGGCCGCCACACGAGCGACGAGTTCTGGGACCTCGAGCAGGAGCACGTCTTCGGGCGCTCCTGGGTCATCGCGGCGCGGGTCGAGGACGTGCCCGGGCCGGGCGACTACGTCACCTTCGACGATCTGGGCGTCCCGCTCCTGGTGGTGCGGGGCACCGACGGGCGGATCCGCTGCTTCTACAACACGTGCCAGCACCGGGGCGCGCCCGTCGTGCGCGACGAGCGGGGGTCGGCCCGTCGCCTCCGTTGCCAGTACCACTCGTGGACCTACGAGATCGACCGGGGCGAGCTCGTCGCCGTGCCCGACGAGCGCGACTTCGTCGGGCTCGAGAAGGCCGGCCGGTGTCTGCCCCAGGTGAGCTGCGACAGCTTCGCCGGCTTCGTGTTCGTCAACCGCGACCCCGACGCCATCCCGCTCGCGGACTGGATCGGTTCCGCGGCCGAGATGTTCGAGCCCTTCCGGGCCGAGGGCCTCCGGGAGATCTACCGACGGAGCGTCATCGTCCCGTGCAACTGGAAGGTGACCGCCGAGGCGTTCCTCGAGGTGTACCACTTCAAGCACATCCACTCCCACGACGGCGTGTCGGTGCTCGACAACCGGGGCGCTGCGATGGGCCTGTACCCGAACGGCCACAGCCGGATGATCACGCCGTACTCCACGCAGGCGTGCGAGCGGTCGGGCATGGCCTCGTGGGACGACTGGAAGCAGCTGCGCGGCGGCCCGGTCCCCCACATCGACACCGTGCCGGGGATGGTCGACTGCACGAGCACGGCGGTCAGCCTCTTCCCCAACGTCATCATCCCGCTGGGCTCGATCGGCTTCCCGATCAACGTCTTCTGGCCGGTCGACAAGCGGACGACCCGCCTCGACTGGATCTACTACGGCATCAAGGACTGGGAGGGCGACGAGCTGCCCGAGGCCTGGCAGCAGCGCTCGACCGTCTACGACCAGATCATGGCCGAGGACGAGATGAACATGGCGCCGATGCAGCGGTCGATGGAGTCGCCGGCGCTGACCGGCATCCCGATCAACTACCAGGAGCGCCGCATCTGGCACCTGCACGAGCAGATCGACCGCATGATCGGCGCCGAGCGGATCCCCGCGGGCCTCGCCGTCGAGCAGCTCCTCGATCCCTACGTCGAGCGCTGAGGCCGGCTCCCGTCTCACCGGTGATACGCTGGTCACATGGGTGAGGTCACGATCCGGGAGCTCCGGAACCACGGTGGGGACGTGGTCGACCGGGTCGCCGCTGGTGAGCGCCTGCTCGTGACGCGTTCGGGCACGCCGGTCGCCGAGCTCCGCCCACTCGAGCGGACCCCGCTGCCCCTGCACGTCGTGATCCGGCACCGCCAGGGAGTTCCCGACGTCGATCCCGATGCGCTCCGGCGACAGGTCGACGAGCTGATCGACCCGGGGCTCTGACCGTCGTGGCTCGCGGCATCCTCGACACGAGCACGCTCATCCTGCTCTCGCGCATCGAGGACCTCGAAGCGCTCCCCAGCGAGCCACTGATCACCACGATCACCCTCGCCGAGCTCTCGGTCGGCCCGCTGGTCGCCGACACCGACGAGGAGCGTGCGGCACGGCAGGTGCACCTGCAGCTCGCCGAAGCCGACTTCGATCCGCTGCCGTTCGACGTGGCCGCAGCCAGAGCGTTCGGGCGCGTCGCGGCATCGCTGCGAGGTGCCGGGCGGAAGCCGTCGGCGCGGGCCTACGACGCGATGATCGGTGCGGTCGCGCTCGCGAACGAGCTGCCCGTCCACACGTGCAACCCGCGGGACTTCGCTCGCATCGACGGGCTCGACGTCGTCCCCGTGAGCGTGCCGGCCTGAGGCTCGGCTACGAGAGCGGCAGGGCGTCGCCCATGCGGGTGACCATCCGGCGGATCATCGTCGTCACGCCCGTCCGACCGAGATCGTCGGCGGCGGTGATGTCCTCGGAGACGACCATGCGGAACGCGATCGCCAGCGCGGCCCGGGCGAGGTCGCGATCGAAGGCATCCCGATCGACCTCGACGCCCTCGGCGGCGAGGGCCTCCAGGTAGGCGTCGACGAGCGCGGTCCGCTCCGGCCACTGCTCGTCGGTGAGCCCGCCGTGGAGCAGGTAGGTCACGTCCCAGGCCGCTGGCCCCGTGCACAGGATCTGCCAGTCGATCAGGAACGGGTCGCCCTCGGCCGGGAAGAGGAAGTTCGTGAAGCGGGGATCGCCGTGGAGCAACGTGGTCGGTGACATCGCGAGCTGCTCCATCAACAGGCCGTAGAGGCCGTCGAGGGTGTCGAGGCGGTCGAACCAGCCCGCTCCCAGCGCCTCGTGGCGAGCCCGGATGCGCTCGTGGTGCCGCCGCCAGTAGGCCCGGATGAGCGTCGTGTCGCCGAGCGGATCGAGCCAGGGCGCGCGGTCGAGCGCCCGACCGTCCCAGTGGTGGGCGTGCACGCGGGCGAGGACCGCCAGCATCGCGGCGACCCGATCGGTCGACTCACCCTCCTGGTCGCCGGTCTCCGCGGGCGCGAGGTCGTCGATGATCAGCAGGTACCGCCGGTCGCTGGCGCCGGCCACGGCGAAGAGCGGACGGAGCAGCCGACGCATGACCGGCACCGGTAGGGCATCGAGCCCCCGCTTGAGCTGCGCCTGCACCCGGGCCGCCGGATCGGGATCGAAGCGGGCGACGTGCACGCCGGGCGTCCGGATCGGCAGGTCGGGCAGCAGGTCGAGGTAGGCGCGGATCTCCCGCTCGTACACGCCGACGATCTGCGCGGTGGCACGCACCTCGGCCACCTCGTTGGGCACCTTGGCGATCACGGTCGGAGCCGCGCCGCCCCCCTCGACCTCGAGGTGGAGCCGGTGCAGCAGGGCGACCATGCCGTCGTCGGTGCCGACCGCTTCGCTGGTGACGCCGACGACCGGCCGGCCGTCGAGCAGTTCCGACAGCGCCTCGCCGAGGTACTCGGGGGTCAGCTCGTCCGGGGTCTGCGGGAGGTGGTCGTCGTCGCTCACCACCCCATGCTGCCCGACGACGGGCGCCGACCGGGCTGCCAAGCTGACCCGATGATCACCACCCGCCGGAACGCCATCGTCACCGGAGCGGCACGGGGCATCGGCGCCGCCATCGCCGCCCGGCTGGCGGAGGACGGGTACGGCGTCGCCCTCGTCGACCGGGACCCGGCCGTGCACGACGTCGCTGCGGCGCTGGGACCCGATCACCACGCCGCCGTCGTCGACCTCGCCGATGCCGAGGCGACGAGAACGACCTTCGCCGCGCTCGTCGAGCAGCTGGGCGGTTGCTGGGCCCTCGTCAACAACGCCGGGATCTTCCTGAAGACGCCCCTCGGCGAGCTCTCGGTCGACGACTGGGACCGGGTCCAGGCCGTGAACGCCCGGTCGATGCTGCTCACGACCCAGGCGGTGATCCCGGCGATGCGGGCCGTGCACGGTGGCCGGATCGTGAACATCGCCTCGATGGCCGCCAAGCTCGGCACGCCGGGAGAGGCCGCGTACGCCGCCTCCAAGGCCGCGGTGGTCGCGCTGACCCGCATCGCGGCGATGGAGCTCGGTCCCGCGGACATCACCGTCAACGCGATCTGCCCGGGCTACGTGCTCACCGACCTCGGCGCCGACACCCGCGACCCCGGCCAGGTCGCCGGGTGGGAGGCGCAGAGCCCGCTCGGACGGCTCGCCGCGCCCGACGACGTCGCCGCCACCGTGAGCCACCTCGTGTCCGACGACGCGGCCTACGTCACCGGCCAGGCGCTCAACGTGACCGGCGGCATGTGCACCTGGTGAAGGTGAGTTTCGATTCGCAACCGGCTAGCGTGCCCCCGAGCCGAACGGGGACCCGTGACCGCACCGATCATCAGTCTCGACGACGTGTCGAAGCGCTTTCGCAAGCGAACGCAGACCGTCCACGCCCTCGATCGGGTGAGCCTGGACATCGCCCCGGGCGAGTTCGTCAGCTTCATCGGCCCCTCGGGCTGCGGGAAGTCCACCCTGCTCCGCATCGTCGGCGGCCTGCTCGAGCACGACGGCGGCGAGGTCGTCGTCAGCGGTGAGTCACCGGCGCGGGCGAGACGCCACAAGCGCTTCGGCTTCGTCCCGCAGGCACCCGCCCTGCTGCCCTGGCGGACGGTCCGCCGCAACGTCGAGCTGCTCGACGAGCTGAACCGTCGGGGCGCTGACCACCCCAGCCTCGACGACGCCCAGACCCTGGAGCTGCTCGAGGAGGTCGGGCTCGGGTCGTTCCTCGACGCGCTGCCCGGCGAGCTGTCGGGCGGCATGCAGCAGCGCGTGGCGCTCGTCCGGGCGTTCAAGCTCGGCGCCCCGGTGCTGCTGATGGACGAGCCGTTCTCGGCCCTCGACGAGATCACGCGGGTCGACATGCGGTACCTGCTCCTCGAGCTGTGGGAGCGGATCCGGGCGACCGTGCTGTTCGTGACCCACTCCATCCCCGAGGCGGTCACGCTCTCCGACCGGGTCGTCGTCCTCGCCCCCCGGCCCGGCCGGGTGGTGGAGATCGTCGACGTCCCGCTCCCCCGTCCCCGCCACGACGACCTCGAGGACTCCGCCGCCTTCCACGACACCGTCGCCCACATCCGCGGCCTCCTCCGCCACGGGATGCAGCGATGACCTCGGTCGAGGGCCGCCCCCAGCTCGACGCGTTCAGCGCCGATGCGACTCCCGACGCCGACGGCGCCGCGGCGCCCCGCGACACCGGCCGTCGGGTGGCGTTGCTCGTCGCGCCGGTCGTCGGCCTGGCGCTGCTGTTCGGCGGCTGGGAGCTCTACGTCCGGATCTCCGGCGTCCGGCCGCTGACGCTGCCCCGCCCGTCCGACGTGGTGATCCACATCGCCGAGAACCCGGGCTTCTACGTCGACAACGCCCGGGTGACGGTCGTCGAGGCCTTCTGGGGCTTCGTCTTCGCCTTCGTCGCCGGGGTCGTCGTCGCCGTGTTCATGGCGCACTCGCGGTTCATGGAGCGGGCGACGATGCCGGTCATCGTCCTCCTCCAGAGCATGCCGGTCGCGGCGCTCGCACCCGTGTTCCTGATCTGGTTCGGCTTCACGATGACGCCGAAGGTCCTGATCGCCGCCCTGTTCGCCTTCATCCCGTTCGTCGCGAACGCGCTGACCGGCTTCCGGGCGATCGACGCCCACAGCTACGAGCTGATGCGCTCGGTCGACGCGTCGCGGTGGGAGATCTTCTGGAAGCTGCGCTTCCCGTCGTCGCTGCCGTACCTGTTCTCCGCCGGCCGGATCTGCGTCGGGCTCGCCCTCGTTGGTGCCGTGATCGGCGAGTTCTACGGCGGCTCCACCGAGGGCCTCGGCTACCAGCTCCGCAGCGCCCAGTCCCGGCTCGTCGTCGACCAGATCTGGGGCTCGATCTTCGTCCTCGCCCTGATCGGCGTCGTCACCACCCTCGCGCTCGCCGCGCTGGAGCGCTGGCTCCTGCGGTGGCACACCAGCCAGTCCCTGACCCGTTGATCCCTGAACCTGGAGAACCCATGACCCCTCGCTCCCGTCGAGCGCGCCTGCTCACCGTCCTCCTCGCCGTCGGCCTCGTCGCCGTGGCGTGCGGTGACAGCGACGACGACGCCGAACCGGCGACCGACACGACGGCAGCCGCCGAGTCCGAGCCCGCGACCGACGACACGACGGCGCCCGACGAGACGGTGGCGGCCGACGGCGGCGCCGTCGACGCCGTGATCCCGCCGGAGCGCTGCGAGGCCAACGAGGCGGCCGGGACGGTCACCTACGTGACCAGCTTCGACTTCGCCGCCACCGCGGCGATCCTCGACCCGATCGTGGCCGACGCCGAGGGCTTCTTCGCGGAGATGTGCCTCGACGTCGAGATCGTGCCCGGCTTCGCGCCCGGCAACGCTGCGCTCGTCGCCGAGGGTCAGGCCCAGATGAGCTCGGCGGGCAGCTTCGGTGAGCTCGTCAACAACAACGTGAACGGCGGCGCCGACCTGATCGCCGTCGCCCAGTACGGCAAGACCGCCATCGAGGGCCTGGTCATCCCGGCCGACAGCCCGGTCGACCCCGACGACCTCCCCGGCACCCTGCCGGGCACGGTCATGGGCATCAAGGGCGACATCCCCTACTCCCTGCAGGCGATGCTCGGCCTCCTCGGCGTCGAGCGCGGCTCGTTCGAGGAGCCCCTCCTCGACGGCTTCGACCCGATCGCCCACCTCGATCTCGGGATCGACGCGCTGCCGGTCTACAAGTCCAACGAGCCGAACCAGCTCGACCTGGCCGGCGTCGACTACACGCTCATCGATCCGCTCGACCTCGACGTGCCGTCCAGCTTCGGGATCCACTTCACGTCGCAGTCGTTCCTCAACGAGCACCCGACGGCCGTCCAGGACTTCATCCGGGCGTCCTTCCGCGGCTTCCAGTTCGCCCTCGACAACCCGGAGGCGGCCGTCGACCACGCCTTCGTGCTCATCAACGACGCCGGCAGCTTCCTCTCGATCGAGGGCGAGAGCTTCCGGTGGTCGGTCGAGGGACCGCTCGTCGTCGAGACCACGCCGGCCGGCGAGGGCATCGGCCTCCTCGACACCGAGCGCCTGGGCGCCGAGATCGACCTGCTGACCTCGGTCGGCGTCTACGAGTCGACGCCCGACTGGCAGTCGATGATCGCGGAGAGCGTCGCCACCGAGCTGTACGACGGCGAGACCCTCATCTGGCCGGCCGGCTGAGCCCGTGAGGGCCGTGCTCCACCGGTCCCACGGCGGGCCGGAGGTGCTGGTCGAGGCCGAGGTCGACGAACCGCGGCCCGGACCCGACGAGCTCCTCGTCGAGGTCCGGGCCTGCGCGGTCAACCGCCTCGACCTCCTCCAGCGGGAGGGCCCGCCCGTGGTGCCGAACTTCTCGATGCCCCACGTCCCGGGCATGGACATCGCCGGGGTCGTGGCCGCGCTGGGGAGCGACGTCGAGGGATGGGCGGTCGGCGACGACGTCGTGCTCGACCCGGTCACGACGTGCGGCGCATGTGACCGCTGCATCGCCGACCGTGCGGCCTACTGCCCTGCGTTGCGCACGCTGGGATCGACCCGCTGGGGCGGCTACGCCGAGCTGGTCACCGTGCCGGCCCGCAACGCCCACCCGCTGCCCGCCGGGGCGGCGTACGTGGAGGCGGCCGCGCTCCCCGTCGCCTACGTGACGGCCTGGATGGGCATCGTCGAGGTCGGGCAGCTCCGGGCCGGCGAGCGCGTGCTCGTCATGGGGGCCGGGTCCGGGGTCACGATCGCCGCGCTCCGGATCGCGCGACAGCTCGGCGCCTCGGTGGTCACGACCGCAGGTTCTGACGCCGTGCTCGATCGGGCCGGGCACGAGCTCGACGTCGACGCCGTCGTCGACCGGCGCCGGCCGGACCTCGTCGAGGCGCTCGTCGACGCCGCCGGTGGCGACGGCTTCGATCTCGTCCTCGACCACGTCGGCCCGGCGCAGCTCCAGACCCAGATCGACGCCCTCGCCCCCGATGGCCGGTTGGTGCTCTCCGGCACCACGACCGGCACCGACGGCGCCTTCTCGCTGCCGTCGCTCTACCACGCCGGCAAGTCCCTCCTCGGGCTGGGCGGGGCCCGGCAGACCACGTTCACCGACATGCTCGCCGCCGTCGACCGCCACGACCTGCACATGGTCGTCGACGATGTCGTCCCCCTGTCGTCGGCGTCGGCCGTGCACGCCCGCATCGAGGCCGGCGACTTCTTCGGCAAGCTCGTCCTGGTGCCCTGACGGGCTCCAGTCCCCGACCCGACCTGCCGATGGGTCCACATGCGCTCCTGGTGGACCATCGCGGCCGTGGCACCACTGCTCGCGCTGCCGTCGACCGGGATCGGGACGCCCTCGACCGACGAGGTCGGTGACCTCATCGCCGACGCCAAGATCGGCGTGCTCGAGGAGATCGACCTGCTCGCCGAGCTCGACGCTCTTCGCAGCGTGCCGATCGTCGTCGAGATCAGCGACCGGGTGCCGACCGACGAGACCACCCGCGACGAGCTGATCCGCCGCCTCGACGAGATCGACGAGGACAACGTCGACCTCCTCGACGACCTGCTCTCGGCGGGTCTCCCCCTGAGCGACCCCGTCGTCCTGGCACTCGATGCGCTCGACGAGCGGTTCCTCGACGGCATCGACGAGGGCCGGACGGAGTTCCTCGAGCCCGGGCTCTGGCTCGATGCCCTCGTCGACCTGTGGGAACGTGACGGCGACGCACCGGCCGTGCGCGAGCGAGTCGATCGGAGCGTCCTCGTGACGATCCTCGACTGGGCGTTCCCCGGCGCTCCCGGCGACGACCTCGGCTCGCTGCCGGAGGTCACGGCGGTCGTCACCGGGCCGGACGACGCGGCGACGGTGAGCGAGGTGGCAACGGAGCCCGCGCCGGGCGTCGGGTCCGGTGACGGAACGATCACGACCCGGTCGGTCGCGCCGCCAGACGACGGCGGCATCCCCGCGGTCGCAGCGCTCCTCGTCGGGCTCGGTGGCGGCGGCCTGCTCCTCGTCGTCGCCCTCCTCGCCCGACGAGGTCGGTCGCGTCCGGCGAACCGATCGGCCGATGCCACCGGCCCGACCCGATCGACCACCGAGCGCCTCGACGCGCTCCTGGAGTCGAGCCGCAGGATGACCGCTGCGCTCGACGGCGACGAGGTCCGCCGGATCGCCGTGCGGGACGCGATGCGGCTCGCCGGTGCCGAGGCCGGAGCGTTCCTCCCGGCGGACGAGGAGCAGCGCTTCACCGAGGCGCTGCCGGCCGGCACGTTCTCCGACCGGCCCGTGACCGATGGGTTGCTCCTGCGAGTCCTCGACAGCGGTCAGTCGGCGTGCACGATCGTCGAGCACGACCCGGCGCTCGTCAGCGCCCCGGTCGCGATGGCGGCCGTGCCGGTCATCACCGGAGGCGGGGTCGCTGGTGCCCTGGTGGTGGTCCGCTCGGCCGACGAGCCCTTCGGTCCCGCCGAGGTCGCTGCGCTCGCGCAGCTCGCGCCGATCGTCGGCTCCGCCCTCGGCGCCGCCGAGGAGCACCGCACGGCCATGACCGACGCCGAGCGCGACGGCCTGACCTCGCTGCTCAACCGACGCCGCCTCGATCGCGATCTCGCCGCCGCGGACGGCGCACCGATCGCGTTCGCGATGGTCGACGTCGACCACTTCAAGCGCTTCAACGACGTGCACGGCCACCAGGCGGGCGACGACGCCCTCCGCACGGTGGCCGAGGTCCTGGCCGCCACCGTCCGCCTCACCGACGTGGTGTACCGCTACGGCGGCGAGGAGTTCTCGGTCCTGCTGCGCGACACCACGGTCGCGCAGGCCAGCGAGGTGCTGGAGCGGGTCAGGGAGGCCGTCGAGGCGACCGAGATCGAGGCCGCCGACGGGAGATTGCTCGGCTCGCTGACCATCTCGGTCGGGGTCGTGGCGACGGTGGCGCCGGACGAGTCGCCGTCGGAGCTGCCCCATCGGGCCGACCGGGCGCTCTACGACGCGAAGGCCGACGGCCGCAACCAGGTCGTGGTCGGCGCCTGAACCGTCACGGTCGCGGCAGGTCCCGCCACCGGCGCTCGCGCACCTCCCAGGTCTCGAGGAGGCCCGTCGACCTCGCCGCCTCGGCGACGCGCCCCACCTCGCGCAGGACCGAGTCCGGGTCGGTGACCCCTCGCCACGGACGCGCGGCGAGCTCGTCGGTGCGGTGCTCGAGCTGCGCCTTGCACCGGGCTCCGGCGGCGGTGACCGTCTCGGCGTCGACGAGGCCCCGTGAGCGGAGCCGTTCGACGCCCGCGGCCCAGGCCTCGTCGTCCCAGCCGGCGACCCGCTGGAGCAGCTCGGCGGGCATGTGGCCGTCGAAGCCGTGCACGACGTGACACTCCACGGCGTCGAGCCCGGCCTCGGCGGTGGCCTGCCAGTGCGCGTCGCCGCGGTGCTCACGCAGCACCGATGCCGCCACCCACAGCCGTCCGGCAGGGTCGTCGGGCCACCCGAGGGCGAGGTGGGCGGCCGCCAGCGGACGGCCGGGCAGGTCGATCGCCTCGGCCACCGGCCGCAGCGATGTCGCCGCCGGTTCGAGGTCGAGTCCCAGGCCGGCGAGGGTCCGGGACGAGCCGGTGAGCCGGGCCGCCGCGATGTCGCCGGCCGGGGCCACGCCCCAGACCCCCGGGACGCCGCGTGCGACCGCTGACGGCGAGAACCCCCACAACACCGAGACGGCGACCTCGAGCGAGACCGGCCCCAGCGCGGCGAGCCGGCCGCCGTAGTAGCGGTGCTCGGCGACGGTCAGTCCGAGCCCGTCGTACGCGGCCGCGACGTCAGGCGAGCGGTAGGCGACCTGATGGCACGGCTCGATGACCCGCCAGGCCCGCCGGGCCAGCTCGGCGGCCGCGGTCAACTGACCCAGTTGCCGTCGTCGTCGAAGACCAGATCGGTGAGCTCGCCCTCGTTCACCTCGACGTCGACGCCGAGCGCGACCGGCGCCTTCTGGGCGTTCCACTTCATGACGTCGAGGCTGAGCTCGACGAGCTCCGCCGCGCTCAGCTCGCGACGCAGCCGGTCGAGGAGGTCGTCGTCGAGGTCGACCGGCCGGGTCATCATCGCCTCGGCCAGTCCGACCGCCGCGGCGTGGCGCTCCGACAGCCCACCACCGCGCGGGTCGGCTGCAGCAGCGGCCAGCTCCTCGTCGACCACCCGTTGCCCGGCGACCGCCAGGCGCACCGACCGTCAGGTGTGGCAGTCGTGGTGCTCGGCGCATCGGAGCCGCACCACCTCGGTCGTGACCGGGTCGACCGCGTCGCCGCGGACGGCGGCGGCCGCGTACTCGCCGAGCGCCCGGCGGAGGCGTCGGTCGCCCCGTGCTGCGGGATCGATGCGTGGCTGGCGGACGGTCATGACGTCGCTCCCGTGAGTCCGAGCCGTTCCCAGGTCTGACGGAGCCGCATGCGCTGCTCGACGACCATCATGGCGTTGGTGAAGGTGGAGAGGCCGTCGTCGCCGAGGGCGGCGCGCAGGGGCGCCACCAGCTCGTCGGACATCCCTGCCACGTCGACGACCCACTGCTCGCAGTAGGCGAGCGCGGCTCGATCTCGATCGTCCAGGGCGTCGGAGGCCGGCCACGACGCGACATCGGCGGCCGTCGCCGCGCCGAGGTCGACGCCCGGCGTCCTCGCGTCGAGCTCGGCCCCGCAGTCGAGGAGCTGGGCGATGCGGAGGCGGGTCAGCTCGAGCAGCCGCCGGTCGGTCGCCGCCCACGCCGCCTGTCGGGCCTCCTCGAGCGTCGCGACGGCATCGGGGCGGTCGGCGAGGACGGCGTCGATCACCACGTCGGTCCCCGAGGGATCGGGGGTCACCTCCTCCATGGGCGACGACCGTAGCTGGCTCAGCGCCCGAGCAACCGTTCGAGCGCGGCGGGCTGCCCGCCGTCGGTCCGGCGCAGGGTGCGGCGGATCAGCGGGGCGAGCACGCCGAGCGGACCCCGCACCTCGCAGTCGGCGCGGAGCCGGAGCCAGGTGGCCGCCTCGGTGCTCGGTTCCAGCTCGTAGCGGTAGGTGGCGGTCACGGGCCCCTGCTCGGAGCGGATGCTCAGGCGCCGCCCGACGTCCAACTCGACGATCTCGGCGGGCCGCTCCTTGCCGCGGGCGGTGAAGGTCAGGCGTGTCCCGACCGCGACGTCACCGGCGGCCGAGATGGCGTCGATGCCCGCCATCCACTCCGGAGCCCGCGCCCAGTCGACGAGGACGGCCCACACCTCCTCGATCGGACGTCGGATGTGGGCTTCGCTCTCGAACGCCGTCGCCATGTCGCTCCTCGCTCCGGGGAGCGCCCAGCCTGGGTTGCGGAGGGGGTGCCGTCTTGGACGGATGTGACGAGCATCAGAGCTCGGGCACGAACCCGGCGGCGTCGGCCGTCTCGACGGCGGTGAGGCCGGCGCGCTGCGCCGCCAGGTAGGCGGTGGGCGTCACCCCGGTGTGACGGCGGAAGTCCCGGATCAGGTGGGCCTGGTCGAACCATCCGAGGTCGGCGGCCAGCGCCTGCCACCCGACCGCGCCGTGGACGTCGATCGCCGCGAGCAGCCGGCGCATCCGCAGCAGCCGTGCGAGCACCCGCGGGGTGAGGCCCACGATCCGGGTGAACTCCCGCGCCAGGTGCTCACGGCTCACCCCGACCTCGGTGGCGATGTCGCCGATCGGCGCGGTCGGATCGGTGGCGATTAGGGTGAGCGCGGCCTCGCAGCGTTCGAGGCCCGGCGGGGCGGCGGCGAGCTCGTCGCCGAGGACCGTTTCGACGCAGCGCAACATGGTGTCCGGGTCGTCGATCGCCGCCAACGCCGAGCGAAGCCGCGACGCCGGCGCCCAGACGTCGGTCAGCTCGACCACGCGGCTGCGCAGCTCCGCCGGGGCGGCACCGAAGACCGAGCGGCACCCGACCGGGGTCGTGACGATCCCGACCGCGAAGGTCTCACCGGTCGGCTCGTTGACGACCGGTCGATCGTGCGGGCCGATCAGCAGGCCGGTCGCGGAGGTGACCACCGGTCCGGCACCGTCGTCGGGGGTCTGGCGGATCGGGTCGCCGAGCACGACGACGGCGACCGTCGAGCCGGTGGGGGCGATGCGCTCCCGCTCGTAGGGCACGGTGCCGCGGGCGTACCAGAGCGACTCGACGTGGCGGCCGAGCTCGCCGCCGGGCTCGGATCGCCGGAAGTCGAACGGGGCGGGGGCCGGCGGGGTCAGCGCACCGTCGAGGAGGTCGGGGCGAGCTCGGACACCGGATCGCCGGACACGCGGGTGTGGTGCATGGTCCGGGGCTCGGCGCGGTCGTAGGGCCGGGCCCGGTGCAGGACACACCGGTTGTCCCAGACCACCACGTCGCCGGGCTCCCACCGGTGCTCGTAGGTGCGCGGTGGCCGACACGCATCGGCCAGGAGTCGGCCGAGCAGCGAGGCGGACTCCTCGGCCGACAGGCCGGGGATGGCGTGGGCATGACGGCCGATGAACAGGGCCGGCCGGCCGGTCTCGGGATGCACCTTCACGAGCGGGCGCAACGGGGCGCCGTCCTCGTGGAAGCCGTAGCCGGCACCGGCCTCGACCTCGTGACCGATCTGCGCCTGGGAGTGGTAGATCGAGTGATGCGCCGACAGCCCCGCGATCTCGTCGCGGGCCGCCGGGTCGAGCGCGTCGTAGGCCGCTCGCATGTCGGCCCACTCCGTGCCCCCGCCGGTGGCGGGCACCACCTGCGCCGACAGAACCGACGCCTTCGCCGCGAGTGGCATGTAGGAGCTGTCGGTGTGCCACCCCTCGTTGCCCTGCTGGATCCGCGACGAGTAGTGGTCGGCCCCGAGCGGCGTACCGTCTCGGAAGCGGT
>JBCBSZ010000020.1:0-69822 GCA_039818945.1 Actinomycetota bacterium | reverse complement strand
CGGAGGCGGGACCGACCGGGCGATCAGGAAGACGAAGCGCAGCAGCGTCGATCCGACCCGGCGGACCGCACCGGCGATGGCGCGCCGCTGCTCGGCGACGTGGTCGAAGAGGAGTTCGTCGGTCATGGGTCCTCCGTGTTCAGCGCAGGGTGCGGCGGATGGCGGCGGAGGCGAAGTCGACCGCGATCGTGACGACGAACAGCGCAGCGATCGTCGCCAGGATCCCGTCATAGTCGAACGCGGACGTCTGCTCGTCGAGGCGGCGTCCGAGTCCCGCAGCGCCGACGACGCCGACGATCACCGTCTCCCGGACCGCGACCTCCCAGCGGTAGAGCCCGAGCGCCACGAAGCGGCTGGCGACGGCGGGCACGGTCGCGACGGTCAGCGCGCCGGCGGCGGTCGCGCCGGTCGCGGCGAGCTGACGGGCCGGACGCTGGTCGAGGTTCTCCAGCACCTCCCCCTGGAGCCGTCCGAGCACGCCGGCGTTGTAGATCGCCAGCGCTACCGCACCGGGCCACAGCCCCGGGAAGAGGACGAAGACGATCACGAACGCCCAGACCGGAGGCGGGACCGACCGGGCGATCAGGAAGACGAAGCGCAGCAGCGTCGATCCGACCCGGCGGACCGCACCGGCGAGGCCGGGCCGCGACCGCTGCGGTCGGTGTGCGAGGAAGGCGAGCGGCGACGCCACCGCGAAGGCGAGCGCGATCGACAGGACGGCGAGCGCGACGGTGTCGAGGGAGTCGTCCACGAGACCGCGCACGCCGCCGTCACCGATCTCGGGCGGCCACGAGTCGCTGACCAGCTCGCCGGCGAGGCGACGCGCCCGCTCGTCCCAGAGGGTGCCGATGTCGATCCCCAGCCGCCAGTACGCGACGGGCACGGCCAGCGCCACGACGAGAGCGCTGAGGCGGAGGAAGCGGTCGCCGCCCGGTCCGGTCGCCCCGACGCGGGGCGCATCGTCGGTCGGGAGCTGCGTCTCCGCGGCCAGTGCGTTGCGGCGCTTGCGGACCGCCGACGACCACCGGTCGGCGATGCCGGAGAGGATGATGAGCGCCCACAGGAGCGTCCACATCTCGTCGTAGCGCAGCGACTGGAACGACAGCGCGAGCTGGAAGCCGATCCCGCCGGCGCCGACGATGCCCAGCACCGCAGCGCTGCGGAGGCTGCACTCGAAGCGGTAGAAGGCGTAGGACACCAGGTCGCTGAGGGCCTGGGGGATCGTGCCGAAGAGGAGCGCGGTCAGGCGGCCGGCGCCGGCGGCGCGCAGCGACCGTTCGGCGTCGAGGGGCACCTCGTCGAGGAGCTCGGCGAAGACCTTGGCGGTGACGGCGCCGAACGGGATGCCGATCGCCAGGACCGCCACGAGCGGGTTCAGCCCGAGGATGTTCACGAGGATGAGCCCGAAGACGACCTCGTGCATCGACCGGGGGATCGCGAACAGGATCCTCCCCGTCGCCCAGCCGAACCGCCCCCGCCGCATCGGCCCGTGCACCGGGCTCCAGATGCGCTCCGTGAGCAGCACCCCGCCGACGACGCCGATCAGGACGGCCAGCGCCGTGCCGACGAGTGCGTAGCCGACGGTGACGCCGGCCTCCCGGATCGTCAGCTCGAGCATCTCAGGGCTGAGGTCGGGCGAGATCATCGCCGCGAAGAACTTCTGCAGCTGGGTCCAGCCCCGCTCGTTGACGATCTCGCTCGGGTCGGCCCCGGCCTTCCACACCGACCAGGCGACGAGGGCGGCCACGATCGCGCTCCACCACCGCCGATCCGAGCGCACCGGACGCGCCGCGATCGGCGTCGCCGCCGGCCGGTCGAGCGTGCTGGTCACACCGCGGTCGGTTCGTCGAGCACGTAGAGCTCGGCCAGCAGCTCCGCGGTGACCTGCGCGGCCGGCAGGTCGAACCGGAGTCGACCATGGCGCAGCGCCACGATCCGGTCGCAGGTTCGCAGCGCGAGCGGCGCATCGTGCATCGAGGCGACCATCGCCCGGCCCGCCCCTGCGCTCCGCTCGGCGAGGACGTCCATCACCGCGTCGGAGCGGGCCGGGTCAAGCGCGCTCACCGGCTCGTCGGCGAGCAGGAGGTCGGGTTGCTGGAACAGCGCCCGGGCGATGGCCGTGCGCTGCTGCTGACCGCCGGACAGCTGGTCGGCCCGCTCCCAGAGCTTCTCGCCGATGCCGACCGCATCGAGGGCCGCCTGGATCTCGTCGATCGGGCCGGGCCGCACGAGCGAGCGCAGCGCCCGAGCCCACGACCACCGGCCGAGCCGACCGGCCGCGACGTTGCTGGCCACCCGCAGCGGTCCCACGAGGGCGAAGTCTTGACTGATGATCCCGATGCGGCTCCGGGTCGAGCGGTGCCGACGGTGCGCGAGCGCCGCGCTCTCGACGCCATGGACGACCACCCGCCCGGCCGACGGGAGGATGAGCCCGCCGCAGAGCCCGAGGATCGTCGACTTGCCGGCCCCGGAGGGCCCCACGAGCGCGACCCGCTCACCGGCCCCGACGGTCAGCGACAGGTCCTCGACCGCAGCGCGCTCGGCGCCGGGGTAGCGGACGGTCACGCCGTCGAGGACGACCAGCGGGTCGTCGCTCATGTGCTCTCCGATCAGTCCTCGATGCTGCCGATCTCGCGACCGACCTCTTCGATGCTGGTGTAGTTCTCGTTGGTCGTGTCGATGAACGAGTCGGCGCCGAAGAACTCGAGGATCGCCGCCTCGTCCTCGTCGGCCGGATCGAGGGCCTTGAGGGCGTCGACGATGCGGGTCTGGAGGTCGTCGCCCAGCTCGGGCCGTGCCACCCAGTGGTAGTCGAAGTACTCCGGCGTCTCGAAGACGACCTGCACGCTGTCGAGGTCGACCTCACCGGCCTCGACGCGGGCCTCCCACACCTGCGAGTTGAGCGCCCCGACCTCGAAGGTGCCGGCCTCGACCAGCTCGATGGTGGCGTCGTGCGAGCCGCTGAAGCCGGGCTCGCCCTCGAGGTCGTCGAGGGTCACGCCGGCCTCGGCGAGGAACGACTGCGGCATCAGGCGGCCCGAGGTGCTGGAGTCGGAGCCGAAGGTCAGGGTGCGGCCGGCGACCACGCTCAGGCCGACGACGTCGGTGAAGGGCTCGATGCCGGTGTCGGTGCCGGCGATGAAGACCGACGTGAACTGCTCGTCGATGTCGCGCTGGGCGATGGCCTGCGCACCGTCGACCTGCAGCCGGGCCTGGACGCCGGTCAGGCCGCCGAACCACACGAGGTCGAGGTCGCCCACGCGGAACGCGGTGACGGCGGCGTCGTACTCGGTGACCGGCTCGAAGCGGACGGCGACGCCCACCTCCTCGGCGAGGTAGTCGGCGACGAGCTCGTAGTTGCGGGCGAGGACCTCGGGGTCCTGGTCGGGGATGGCGCCGATGACGAGCTCGACGTCGTCACCCGCGGCGGCCTCCTCGTCACCGCCGGCCGCCTCGGTGGTCTCCGTGGTCTCCGCGTCGGCGCCGGCGTCACCGCCGTCGTCGTCGTCGGAACCGCACGCTGCGGCCAGCAGCGCGAGCGCGAACAAAGGAAGGAGGAACCGACGCATCGGCGGGCCTTTCTGGGGGTGTCGTCGCTCGGTCGGGGAAGAGCACCGGCGAGGCTATCCAAGGTCGAACTGCTCAACGTCGAGCCGCGACGCGGGGTTCCGCAGGCGTTCATCACCGCCGCGTCGGGCTCCGCGAGACCGGCCGCAGTAGGTTGAGCAGCGATGACCGTGACCGAAGCCACAGCCGTCGACGTCCCCGACGTCCAGAACCCCCTCATGCCGGTCTTCTGGGACCGGCCCCAGGCCGAGCTCGAGGCCGACCTCGAGCGGCTGCGGAGCCAGCCGCTCACGAAGTTCGCCGAGCTGCCCAAGATCATCGAGAACCCTGACGACCCCGCGATCGCCATGGCCGGCAGCGGCGCCTACGTCCTCACGCGCCATGCCGAGGTGCTCGAGGTCTCACGCCACGCCGACGTCTGGAGCTCCGCCAGCGGCATCACCGTCCTCGACTCACCACCCGAGTTCAACGAGTTCTTCGGCTCGATGATCGCCATGGACGACCCCCGTCACGGTCGCCTCCGCCGGCTCGTCTCGAAGGGGTTCACGCCCCGCATGCTGGCGAAGCTGGAGGACGGTGTCGCGGTCCTCGCCAACGAGATCATCGACGACGTCTGCGAGCGGGGGAAGGTGGACTTCGTCGTCGACGTGGCCGCCAAGCTGCCGCTCAAGATCGTCTGCGACCTCATGGGCATCGACGACAGCCACCTGGACTTCGTCTTCGACCAGACCAACATCATCCTCGGCATCAGCGACCCGGAGTACGCCCCCGCCGACGGGACGGACGTGTTCACCGCCCTGCTCACCGCTGGCGGAGCGCTGTCCGAGCTCATGCAGGAGATCGCCAAGTCGAAGCAGGGCGTCGAGAGCGACGACCTGACCTCGCTGCTGGTCAACGCCGAGCTCGACGGCGAGCGGCTCACCGACGCCGACATCGCGAGCTTCTTCATCCTGCTCGTCGTCGCGGGCAACGAGACCACCCGCAACGCGATCGCCTGGGGGCTCACCTACCTCACCGAGCATCCGGACCAGCGCGAGCTGTGGCGCAACGACTTCGACCGGTACGCCACCACGGCGGTGGAGGAGATCGTCCGGCTGGCCAGCCCCGTCACGTACATGCGCCGGACGGCGCTCCAGGACACCGAGCTCGCCGGCACGCCGATCGCAGCGGGCGAGAAGGTGTGCATGAACTACCTGTCGGCCAACCGCGACGCCGAGGTCTTCGCCGATCCGTTCCGATTCGACATCGCGCGGGACCCGAACCCGCACGTCGGCTTCGGCGGACCAGGCCCACACTTCTGCCTCGGCGCCCACCTCGCCCGCCGGGAGATCATGGTCATGTTCCGCGAGCTCTTCCGTCGCCTCCCCGACATCGAGGCGACCGGGGAGCCGGACGTGCTCGCCGCCTCGTTCATCCACGGCGTGAAGCACCTCGACGCCGAGTTCACGCCGACGACGCCACAGGGCTGAGCGCCGGCAAATCGGCTGCGTTCGTCGCGCTCGGCTGCGACGATCTCGCTCCATGACCCCCAGGGACCGATTCCGGCGCGCGCTCGCCCACGAGCTCGCCGTCGCACCCGAGGCGATCGACCGGCCGGCCACGGTCGTCGTCCCGGAGGACGATCGGGCCGGCAGCGGACTCGCGGTCGCCTATGCCATCGGGCAGCTGACCGCGATCCGGTGCGACCCGGCGCTCGCCCCGGCGCTCGCGCCGCTGTCCGCCCCCGACCGGGCGCTGTCGTTCGAGGAGCTGGAGGCCTGGACCGGCGACCGGGACTGGTCGGTGGTGGACGGCAACGACAACCACGTCCTGCCCGCGGGATGGGCGGCGCCAACCCTCACGGTCCCGCAGGACGGCACGCTCGTCGACCTCGACACGTCCGACGCGACCACGCAGCAGCTGATCGCCGACCTCGTCGAGGCGACCGGAGACGACGACGCCGAGGAGGCCGAGGTCGACCTCGAAGACCTCGACGCGCTGGCGGTCGCGCTGCTGGACGGGGACGGCGCGATCGCCGCGTTCGCATCGGCCCGTCCCTGGGACGTCGACGAGACCTTCGACGACATCGGTGTGCTGGTCCATCCCGATCGGCGGCGGGGCGGGTGGGGGACCGCCGCGGTGCTCGCGCTCGTCGCCCGCTCGCTCGAACTGGACCGTCACCCGCTCTACCGGTGCAACTGGACCGTCACGGGGTCGAAGCGTCTTGCGGTCGGGCTGGGGTTCGAGGTCGCCTGCCGGCTGCTGGCCGTGGCCGCCGACGGCTGAGCCGGATGCCACCCAGGGTCCGAAGGCCCTGGCCCGCCGGGTGATCGGTCCGTAGGTTTCGCGCCGCGAACCGGGGGGAGCCATGGACTTCGAGCTGTCCGAGCAGATCACGACGATGCTGGGGATGATCCGCGAGTTCTCCGAGCGGGAGCTGGAGCCGATCGAGCGCGAGATGCTCTTCGGCGACCCGGCGACCGTCGACCGGATGGTCGCGGAGGCGCAGGTCAAGGTGCGCCAGATGGGCCTGTGGGCCCCCAACCACCCGGTGGACCTGGGCGGCCTCGGGTTGTCGATGGTCGAGCACGGGCTGATCTCCGAGGCGCTGGGGCGGAGCCCGTTCGGGCACCTCGTGTTCGGGACCCAGGCGCCCGACGCCGGCAACGTCGAGATCCTCCACCTGCACGCCACGCCCGAGCAGCGCGACCGCTTCCTCGTCCCGCTCGTGGCGGGGGAGGTGCGGAGCTGCTTCTCGATGACCGAGCCCGAGATGCCCGGCTCGAACCCGGTGATGATGGGTGCGACGGCGACCGTCGACGGCGACGACTTCGTGATCAACGGCCAGAAGTGGTTCACGTCCTCGGCCGACGGTGCCGCGTTCGCCATCGTCATGGCGGTCACCGACCCGGAGGCGCCGCCCCACCAGCGGGCGAGCATGATCATCGTCCCGACCGACACGCCCGGCTTCCACCTCGTGCGCAACGTCAGCGTGATGGGCCACGTCGGCGGCGGCCACGCCAGCCACGCCGAGGTGATCTACGAGGGCTGCCGGGTGCCCCGTGAGAACCTCCTGGGGCCGCTCGGCGGTGGCTTCACCATCGCCCAGGAGCGGCTCGGGCCCGGTCGGATCCACCACTGCATGCGCTGGCTCGGCATCGCTTCGCGGGCCTACGACCTGATGTGCGAGCGGGCCAACGAGCGCGAGATCGCGCCGGACGGTGAGACCCTCGCCGACCGGCAGGTCATCCAGCACTGGGCGGCCGAGCTCGACGCCGAGATCCGGGGCGCCCGCCTCCAGACGCTGCACGCCGCCTGGATGATCGATCGGCACGGCGCCAAGGCCGCCCGCGACGAGATCTCGGCGATCAAGTTCTCGGTGGCCAACACGATGCTGCGGGCGGTCGACACCGCCATCCAGGTGCACGGCGCGCTCGGCGTCACCGACGACACGATCCTGGCCTACTGGTACCGGCACGAGCGTGCGGCCCGCATCTACGACGGCGCCGACGAGGTGCACAAGACCGCCCTCGGGCGGCGCATCCTCCGCCGCTACGCGCCGACCGGCTGATCGCTCGGACGGTCGACCCGCTCGAGTCGGGCGGTGAAGCCCAGGTAGTCCCAGATCAGGTGCTCGCCGTCGCGCCGCCGACGGACCTCGCCGTCATCGTCGGTTCGCGAGCAGGTCGGTGAGCGATCGCCGCCAGGCTCGACCGATCCCCGCCGCATCGAGTCCCTGCTCGCCGAGCAGTTGCCACGACTCGAACGAGGTCAGCGCGGCGAGGACCGCCACCCGCTCCGCCCTCGGCCCCGGCCGGAACGACCGCAGCTCGGGCTCGAAGTGTTGCGCCACCTGGTCGGCCAGCGTGGCTCGGACCCGGGCGAGGGTGGCCGCGACCTCGGGTACCTCGGGTGCCTGGCGTCGGGCGAGCGTGGCCATGGGCTGGACCGTCTCGTAGTAGCGCAGCCGGGCGGCGACGAGATCGCGGACCCGGCGGTCGAGCGCGTGCTCGCCGATGTCGGGCACCTCCATGAGGTGGTCGTGGCGCTCGAGATAGCGGCCGATGGCCTGGTGGCGGAGGTCGTCGAGGGTGTCGAAGTACCGGAAGAGCGAGGCCTCCGAGACACCGGCCCGCTCGGCGACCTGGTCGGCCGACGGCGGCCCGCCGCCGAGGAGCACGAGGTCGATCGTCGCGTCGATGACGGCCAGCCGGCCCCGTTCACGACGGGCGCGCCGGCCATCGACCGGTCTGTCCACCTGTGCACCGTTCGCCATGCGGGGCCGCTCCGATCTGTGAGTTCGGCTCGCAGAAGATATTGACAGTCTGGCTCGCAGTTGGCAATGATCCGGGGATGGGGGACCAGTCGACGTCCGGCGCGGGCGGGTTCGCCGGACGGATCGGCCGCACGCTGGCCGACTCCGAGCCGGCCTGGAGCGATCCGCCGCACCCGGGTGACGCGGCGCCGAACGTCGTGCTCGTCCTGCTCGATGACACCGGGTTCGCCCAGTTCGGCTGCTACGGCTCCGACATCGAGACCCCCAACGTGGATCGCCTCGCCGCCGGGGGAGTGCAGTTCACGAACTTCCACGTGACCCCGCTGTGCTCGCCGACCCGTGCTGCGCTGCTCACCGGACGCTCCCAGCACGCGGTCGGCATGAGGTCGGTGTCGAACTTCAACACGGGCTTCCCCCACCAGCTCGGTCACATCTCCGATCACGCCGCCACGGTCGCCGAGGTGCTGAGCGCCGAGGGCTACGCCACGTTCTGCGTGGGCAAGTGGCATCTCGCCCCGATGGAGCAGTGCTCGGCGGCCGGGCCCTTCGAGCAGTGGCCGCTGGCCCGCGGGTTCGACCGGTTCTACGGGTTCCTCGAGGGCGAGACCGATCAGTTCCACCCCGAGCTGGTGTGCGACAACCACCCGGTCGAGGCACCAGCCGGGCCCGAGGACGGCTACCACCTGAGCGAGGACCTGGTCGACCAGCTCCTCCGGATGATCTCCGACTCGGTCGGTGTGCGCCCCGACCGGCCGTTCTTCGCCTACGTGCCCTTCGGCGCCACCCACGCTCCGCACCAGGCGCCACCGGAGTACCTGGCCAAGTACCGAGGCCGTTTCGACGAGGGGTGGGACGTCGTACGGCAGCGCTGGTTCGACCGCCAGGTCGAGCGCGGCCTCCTGCCCGACGGCACCGAGCTCGCCCCCCGCAACCCCGGCGTCGAGCCGTGGGACGAGCTGTCCGAGACCCAGCAGCGCCTGGCCGCCCGGCTCCAGGAGGCGTTCGCCGCGTTCCTCGACCACACCGACGCGCAGATCGGTCGGCTCGTGGACGGGCTGACGGCGATGGGCCTCCTCGACGACACGCTGCTCGTCGTGCTGGCGGACAACGGCGCCAGCCAGGAGGGCGGTCCCTACGGCGTGATGCACGAGATGAAGTTCTTCAACGGGATCCTCGAGACGCCGGACGAGGCGATCGAACGCATCGACGACATCGGCGGCCCGCACAGCCACACGAACTACCCGTGGGGGTGGGCCCAGTGCGGCAACACCCCCTTCCGTTGGTACAAGCAGAACACCCACGAGGGCGGCGTCCACGTCCCGCTCGTGGTGCACTGGCCGAGCGGGCTCGGTGCGCAGGCCGGAACACGCCGCGACCAGTTCGTCAACGTGTCCGACATCGTGCCGACGATCTACGACCTGCTCGGCGTCTCTCCGCCCGAGGCGTACCGCGGGCTCGACCAGCTCCCGGTCACCGGCCACTCGTTCGCCGCGGTGCTCGCCGACGCAGCCGCCCCCGCCGTCAACGAGCTCCAGTACTTCGAGAACGGGGGCAGTCGGGCCCTCATCGCAGGGGAGTGGAAGGCGGTCTGCAAGCACGAGCACGGCGCCGACTTCGAGACCGAGCCGTGGGAGCTCTATCACCTGGCCACCGACTTCTCCGAGTGCCACGACCTCGCCACCGAGCAGCCCGAGCGGCTCGCCGAGCTGATCGAGCTGTGGTGGTCCGAGGCCGAGCGCCACGGCGTGCCGCCGCTCGACGACCGGGGCGTCGAGCTCTTCGGGGCCCGCTTCCGAGAGCGGTCGCCACACCCGCCCGATCGCCGGTACGTCTATCGGCCGCCCATGTCACCGATCCCCGGGCAGGCATCGGCCGCGATCGGCGGCCGCTCCTTCGAGCTCACCGCCAGGATCGACCGGTCGGCTGGTGACGCCGGCGTGGTGTACGCCACGGGGACCGAGAACTCCGGCCTGAGCGTGTTCGTCGAGGGGGATCGTCTCGTCGTCGACTACAACGCCTTCGACGACCACACCATCGTCGAGTCCGACCGCCTCGTGCCGGTCGGGTCGAGCGAGCTCCAGGTCCGCTTCACCCGGCGCGGTCGGGGCGGCGAGGTCGCGCTCTCGATCGACGGCGTCGACGCGGGCTCGGCCGAATTGCCGCTCTACATGCGGATGATCTCGTCGGTCGGTGCCAGCGTCGGCTTCGATCACGGCTCGGCGGTGTCGAACCGCTACACGGCTCCCAACCCGTTCACCGGCACGCTGCACGAGGTCGTCATCCAGCTGGCTGCGGCCCGGGCTCGTGGCGCCGACGCCGCCGTCGCCCGCGCCGAGCAGGCACGGCAGTAGGAGGTCGACGGTGGAGGTCGTCCTGCTCGGCACCGGGAGCCCGATGCCGGCGCCCGATCGTGCCGGACCCAGCACGCTCGTCACCGCCGGCGACGAGCACTTCCTCGTCGACGCCGGGCGCGGGGTCCTGATGCGCCTCGCCGCCGTCGGCCTCGGGGCGCCGAACCTCACCGCCGTGCTGCTCACCCACCTCCACAGCGACCACATCACCGATCTCAACGACGTCATCACCAGCCGGTGGGTCATGACGTTCGAGCCGTCGCCGCTGACCGTCGTCGGACCGCCGGGTACTCGCCGTGTGGTCGACGCGCTGCTGGCGTTCCTCGAACCCGACGTCGGCTACCGGATCGCCCATCACGCCGATCTCGAGGGGCCGCCGGCGGTCGAGGTCATCGAGGTGACCGACGGACCCGTCGGGCTGGGCACGGCGGCCACCGTCACGTGCGCCCCGACCGACCACCGTCCGGTCGAACCGAGCGTCGGGTTCCGCATCGAGCACGACGGTGCGAGCGCGGTCGCCGCTGGCGACACCGTCCCGTGCGACGGCCTCGACCGACTCGCCGCGGGCGCGGACGTTCTGGTGCACACGGTGATCCGCAAGGACATCATCGCCACGCTGCCGTTCCAGCGGATGCAGGACACGCTCGACTACCACTCCTCACCCGAGGAGGCGGCGCAGACGGCGCAGCGCGCCGGGGTGGGCACGCTCGTGCTCACCCACTACGTGCCGCCGATCCCGCCGGGAGGCGAGGGCGAGTGGCGCGAGCTGGCCGCTGCGCACTTCGACGGGGCCATCGAGCTCGGCGACGACCTGCACCGGGTCACGGTCGGCGGAGGGGAGTGAGCGTGCCGGCGACCGTGGTCGAGCGCTCGGGTGAGGTCGCAGCGACGCCCGTGGAGGTGTGGGCCGTGCTCGGGGACTTCCCGGCCATCAGCCGCTGGGCACCCCACGTCGACTACTCGTGTGCGCTGGGAGCGACCGAGGTGGGGCCGGGCGCGGCGCGGCGGATCCAGGCTGGACGCAGCACCCTCGTCGAGCGCGTCCTCGTCTGGGACCCGCCGACGACGCTGTCCTACTCGGTGGAGGGCCTGCCCCCGATCGTGCGGTCCGCCACGAACACCTGGACGGTCGGAGCCGCACCGATCGGTGCGACGGTCTCGCTGGCGAGCCGGCTCGAGGTCGGGCCGCGGCCGCCGCACCGGCTCGCCGGACGGGTGGTCGCGCGGCTGCTGGCCCGAACGTCAGAGCGGCTGCTCGCTGCGCTCGCCGCCGACCTCGACACGACCAGGGGAGCGACCGCATGACCGCCCGACCCGACGTCGTCGTGATCATCACCGACCAGGAGCGGGCGGCTCCGCCCTACGAGACCGACGAGGTCGCGGCGTGGCGGCGCCGGACGATGCCGGGTCGCCGCTGGTTCGACGAGCACGGCGTCTCGTTCACCCGGCACCACACGGGGTCGCTGGCGTGCGTGCCGAGTCGGCCGACGCTGTTCACCGGGCAGTACCCCGACGTGCACGGGGTCACCCAGACCGACGGCCTCGGCAAGATGGCCGACGACTCCCGGCTGCGCTGGCTGCGGCCCGGGGAGGTCCCGACCCTGGGCAACTGGTTCCGGGCCGGCGGCTACGACACCCACTACGACGGCAAGTGGCACATCACCCACGCCGACCTCCGCGACCCCGTGTCCGGCCGCACGGTGGCGACCAACGACGAGCACGGCGTCGTCGACGAGGCGGCGGTCCGGGCCTACCTCGATGCGGACCCGCTGGGCCCCTTCGGCTTCTCCGGGTGGGTCGGGCCCGAGCCCCACGGCGCGCCGGTCGCGAACTCGGGGTTGGTCCGAGATCAGCTCTTCGCCGACCGGATCGTCGTCTGGCTGACGGACCGCTATGCCCGCCGCCGGGCCGGCGACCCCGACGCGCTGACGCCGTTCCTGCTCGTCGCCAGCTTCGTGAACCCCCACGACATCGTGTTCTTCCCGCTCTGGGCCCGCCAGGGGACCCCGTACGATGCCTCGGACCGCGATCCGCCACCCGTCCCGCCATCGCCGACCGATGACGAGGACCTCGCCAGCAAGCCGGCGGCCCAGATCGCGTACCGGGCGGCCTACCCGTCGGCCTACGGCCCGGCGCCCCTGGTCGCGCGGGCCTACGAGCGCAACGCCCAGCTCTACCGCGACGTCTACCACCGCCTCCACGTCGAGGTCGACGAACCGCTCGACCGGGTGCGGCGGGCGGTGACCGAGGGCGGCTCGGACGAGGCCGTCCTCGTGCGGACGTCGGACCACGGTGAGCTGCTGGGCTCCCACGGAGGTCTGCACCAGAAGTGGTACCAGCTCTACGACGAGGCGACGCGGGTCCCCTTCGTCGTGGCCCGGACGGGGTCAGCGCCCGCAACGGCGCGCGTCGTCGACGGTGCGCCGACGTCGCACGTCGACCTGGTCCCGACCCTGCTCGCCGCCGCCGGGATCGACGAGCGGGAGGTCGCAGCCGAGCTGCGCCGGAACTTCAGCGAGGTGCACCCGCTGCCCGGTCGCGACCTGATGCCGGTCGTCGACGGCGCCGCGGCCGACCGGCATCGCCCCGTCTACCTCATCACCCGTGACCACATGCTCGAGGGCGACTCCGGTGCCAGCGGGATGGCCCGCCGGCTCGGCCGGACCGAGCACCCGCCGCTGGCCCTGCGCATCCGCGTGCCGGCCCACGTGGCGAGCAACGTCGAGGGCATCGTCGCCCGATCCGACGTCGGTGCCGGCCATCTCTGGAAGCTCGTGCGAACCTTCGACGATCCCGACACCTGGACCGAGCCCGGTGTGCGCCACCTCGCCGACACCGGTCCGGGCGGCCCGACCTGGCGTACCGAGCAGCTGCCGGACCAGTGGGAGCTCTACGACCTCGACGACGACGCGATCGAGGCCTGGAACCGGTGGAACGACCCGGCCGTCGCCGACGTGTTCGCCGCGATGCGCGGCCTGCTCGAGTCCGAGCGCGCCGCCAGCGTGCCGACCCGGAACGAGCCGTGGCCCTACGCGGCGCGCCAGGCGACCGGTGGCCCGCCGATGAAGCGGCCGCCACCGCCGGCCCGGCTGGTGCGCGGGGCCCTGCGCCGCCTCGGCCTGCACCCCGACGACCCCGAGCCCGCAACCTTCGACCTGGTGGGGTGTCGAGCGCTGGTGATCGCCACCAACGTCGGCGTCCTCGAAGTGGGCAAGCCGACCGGCGTGTTCGCCAGCGAGCTCACCGTGCCGTACTACGCGTTCGTCGACGCCGGCATGCAGGTCGACGTCGCCAGCCCGGCCGGCGGCGTGATCCCGTTCGATCCCCGCTCGCTCCGGGCACCGGTGCGCACCGAGGCCGACGACCGGTTCCTCGCCGACGACGAGGCGAGACGGCTCATCACCGAGTCGTGGCCCGTCGGCATCCTCGACATGGACGTCTACGACGTTGTGTACCTGGCCGGCGGGTGGGGAGCGGCCTTCGACTTCGTCCCGTCGAAGGACCTGGCCGCCAAGATCACCGAGGCCAACGCGCTCGGCACGGTGATCGGCGGTGTGTGCCATGGCCCGCTCGGTCTCGTCAACGCGACCGACGTCGACGGCTCACCGCTGGTCGAGGGCCGGCGCCTCACGGCGGTCACCGACAAGCAGGTCGACGAGCTCGGGATCGAGGCGACGCCGTTCCACCCCGAGTCCGAGCTGCGCCGGGTCGGGGCCACCTTCGAGAGCGCGATCCGCTTCCGCGACCCGTTCGCCAACCACTGGGTCGTCGACGGGAACCTCGTCACCGGCCAGAACCAGAACGCCGCCCCGATGGTCGCACGCGAGATGCTGCGGCTCGTGAGCCAGGAGACCTGACATGACCGACGTCGGCCCACCCCGCTACGGCACGATCGACACCGACTACGCCGCCCGCCTCGCGACCACGGCGCCCGAGGACGACGGACCGGTGTGGATGGTCAACCTGATGCGCTACCGGGAGGTCGCCGACTACGCCGACGGCCGGGAGTCGACGCTCAGCGGTCGGGAGGCCGACGACCTCTACACGCCGCTCGAATCGCTGGCGGGCGTCGGTGCCGAGATCGCCTTCGTCGCGGACGTGCAGGACCAGTTCCTCAACGACTCCCCGCCATGGGACCGGGTCGCCGTCGTGCGCTATCCGACCCGACGGGCGTTCATCGAGATGCAGTCGCGACCCGACTTCCAGCGCCAGCACGTGCACAAGGACGCCGGGATGGCCGAGACCTTCGTGATCGGGTGTCAGCCCATGCCGAAGCCGGACGCCGGGCTCGAGCACGTCGACTGGGCCGGCGTCCCTCATCCGCCCACCGACGAGGACGGGCCCGTGGTCGTCGTCCACGTCGTGCGCTTCGAGGAGGCCGTCGCCGCCGGGACGTCGCCGGAGGACATGGACGCCTACTCGACGGCCGCGGCGCAGGTCGCGCTGCCACACGGTGCTCGCGTCGACGGGTGGTTCGGCGTCGAGGGCACGATCGTGGGCGACGGCCGGACCTGGGACCAGGTCCGCTTCAACGCGTTCCCCAGCCGGGCCGCCTTCCTCGCGGTCGTGGCGGACCCGGCCCGCCTCGAGGCCCAGCGGGCGCATCGTGAGACGGCGATCGCCGACACCTACACCCTCGTCACCCGCCCGATGATCAACCGCCTGGCCGAGTCGGTCGACTGAGCCCTCGGCAGCTCAGCGGTCGAGTGGGACGTCGAACACGGTGGCGATCTGCACCAGGTCGCGGTCGGCGCACAGGAGGCTGGCGCCGGATCGCCGTGCGACGGCGACGATCATGCAGTCCACCATGCCCCGTGGGGTGATGCCCTGGCGGCGACACGTCCGGTAGATCCGGGCGGCGCCGTCGAAGTCGGTCGCCGAGTCGAAGGTCAGCAACGTGCAGCGGCCGAGGAGGCGGCGCAGGTCGCGCTCTCGAGCGTCGTCGCGAGCCCCGGCCACCACCTCCATCACCACCGGTTCGGTGACGGCCAGTGGTCCCTCGGCTTCGATCAGTTCGGCCAGGCGTCGATCGACGGGGCTCTCCGTCGCGCGATCGAACTCGATCCACGCCGACGTGTCGGCGAGGATCACGTGGGGGTCGGCGGGGCGTCGTCGGGCACGTCGACGATGGCTCGGACGCCGCGCATCGCGAGCGCCTCGTCCCGGCTCATCGGCTGGCCGGCGAGGTGGCGGAGCGCGAGGTCGACCGCCTCGGTCTTCGTGCGCACCCCGTAGCGATCCATGATCGTCTCGACGTGATCGTTGTCGATCTCGATGTTGGTCCGGACCCGAGTCATACACCAACGGTACACGTGACGTGTGCAACAGGTGTAGGTTGATGGCGTGTCGCTCCCGTGGCTCCGGACGATCGGCCGATGGGCGCTCGGTGGCGCGCTCGTGCTCGCCGGCATCGCCCACCTCGGCCCGAGCCGCGACGAGTTCCGCGCCCAGGTGCCGGAGTGGTTCCCGGTCGACGCCGACCTCACCGTGCTCGCCTCCGGCGTCGTCGAGATCGCGCTGGGGGCGGCGCTGCTCGCAGCTCCGAGTCGCCGTCGAGCCCTCGTCGGCTGGGTCGTCGCCGGGTTCTTCGTCGCCATCTTCCCGGGCAACGTGGCGCAGTGGGTCGAGGGCACCGATGCGTTCGGCCTCGACTCCGACGGGGCCCGGCTGCGGCGCCTGTTCTTCCAACCGGTGCTGGTCGTCTGGGCGCTGTGGTCGACCGATGCGTGGCGCGAGCGGCGTCACATTTTCACGGCTCAACCCGTGTAAACTCGACCCACGCCCCCCGACGAAGGAGCCCTCGATGTCCGCCACCACGTTCATGGTCTGGATCGACCAGGATCTCTGCACCGGTGACGGGATCTGCTCGGAGATCTGCCCCGACAGCTTCGAGCCCCGCGACGACGGTCTGTGGGTCGTGCGCGAGGACGCCAGCCACTTCGGCGACACGATCGTCTTCGACGGGACGTCCGGCCCCGGCAAGGGTCCCGACGGTTCCCAGGGCATGGCGCGCGTCCCGGACGCCGTGCTCGACGCCGCCATCGAGGCCGCCGAGGAGTGCCCGGGCGAATGCATCATGCTCGAGCCCTACGACCAGGCCGCCATCGACGCCCGGGGCGTCTGAGCGCCAGCTCTCGGCGCGCGACGGCGCGAGACTGCGCCGATGCGTGCGCTCGTGACCGGTGCGACCGGCGGGATCGGCTCGGCGATCGTCGAACGGCTCCGCTCCGACGGCCACGAGGTGGTGACGACCGACCGCGAAGGTGACGTCGACCACCACCTCGATCTCGCCGGAGGGCTCCCCGCCCTCGACGTCTTCGGCGCCGTCGACATCTGCGTGTCCAACGCCGGGATCACCGACATCCTCTCGCCGACGCGGCGCTTGAGCGCCGAGAAGTGGGACCGCGACCTCTCGGTCAACCTCACCGGTGCGTTCCGGGTGATGCAGGCCTGCCTCGGCGGGATGCGCGAGCGCGGCCTGGGCCGGATCGTCGCCGTGTCGAGCGTGGCCGCCGCACTCGGATCACCGGGGCAGGTGGCCTACTCGGCGTCGAAGGCCGGCCTGCTCGGCGTGATCCGCACCATCGCCGCCGAGCACGCGGCCGACGGCATCACGGCCAACGCCGTGCTGCCGGGCATGATCGCGACCGAGCGGGTGCTGTCGATGCCGGCCGAGGTCACCGACGCCGTCCAGGGTCAGATCGCGCCCGCCACCCGCTTCGGGCGACCCGACGAGGTGGCCGCTCTGGTCGCCTTCCTGGTCTCGGAGGAGGCCGCGTACGTCACGGGTCAGGCGATCACCATCGACGGAGGCACCTCGCTGAGCTCGATGTCGCTCGGGCGGTCCGGCGCGAGCTGACCGTCAGGACAGGCGGAACGGCGGGTACTCGTCGGTCACCAACAGGAACGCGTAGGCGTTGACCCTCAGCCACCACCGCATCACGCCCTCGACGAAGTCGAAGAGCCCACGCGGGTACCGGCCGGTGGCGAGGATGGCGAACCAGGCCGCGATCGCGGCGAACAGCGCGCCGATGCTGAGGAAGACCAGCACCACGAAGTGGGGGATCGCGAGGAACCACTTCACGAGCGGCAACCACCGGTTGAGGTCCCGGCGGACATCGGGATAGTCGAGCTCGAGGTGGACCGTCTGCTCCTCGTCGGTCGACGGGTAGCGGTCCGTCATCAGCGCCAGGTAGGCGCCGACACGGCTGGTGAAGCGGGTGAGCTCCCGGTTGAAGTCGAACCACCAGCGTGGGTACTTCTGGCGCACGACGATCAGCAGGAGCACCGGGACGAACAGCGCGCCGCCCCAGCCGGCGTCGGTCGCGCTCGCGAAGCCGGCGACGATCGCGATCGGGATGACCCACAACAGGCGAAACGCCGTCGAGAGTCGGTCGAGTGGTCGATCGGGGTAGTCGATCGTCAGGCGCGCGGGGTAGTCGATCGTGGCGGTCATGGCCACCACCTCCTCGGCCTTCGAACCTACGACCACCGGTTCCGGCGGCCCAGAGCCGATCGGCCTCTTCGGTCAGGCGTGTGCCGGTATGGGCGTGATGACCGCCGGACCGTCGGCGTCTCCCTGCCGGGCGACCCGTGGGCTGACCCCCATGGTGCGCTTGAACGCGCGGCTGAACGCGGCCTCGGAGTCGTAGCCCACCTGGGCCGCCGTCTCGGCGACGGTGCGCTCGCCGGAGCGCAACAGCTCGAGCGCGACGTGCATCCGCCACCGGGTGACGTACTGCATGGCCGGTTCGCCCACGAGCTCGGTGAAGCGGGCGGCGAAGGCGGAGCGCGACATGGCGACCTCGTCGGCGAGCGAGGCGACGGTCCAGGCCCGCTCGGGTTCGGCGTGGATGCGAGCGATCGCGGCGCCGATCTGTTCGTCGCGCAGGGCGCCGAGCCACCCCGTCCTCGCCGCCGGGTCGGTCTCCATCCAGGTCCGGATCGCCTGGATGACGACGATGTCGCACAGCCGGCTCACGATCGCCTCGCCGGCGGGGCGCACGTCCCGGGTCTCCTCGGCCAGCAGGTCGAGGGTGGCCCGCATCCAGTCGGCGCGGGTGGTCCGAGCCGCCTCGATGTGGATGATGGCCGGGAGCGCCGCGGCGAGCTGGCGGGCGGCGGGGTGCTCGAAGCGGATCCCCCCGCAGACGAGGTCGGTCCGCTCGCCGCCGCCGCCGTGGCGGAGCACGCCATAGGTGTCGCTGAGCTCCTCGTGGGGAAGGTCGAGCACGTTGGGGGTCGGAGCGCGCTCGTCGGTCCAGGCCCGGTGGCCGGCCCCGTGGGGGACGACCACGAAGTCGCCGGCGCGCACCGCGCGCCGCTCACCCTCGACCTCCAGCGTGCACTCGCCAGAGACGACGGCGTGGAACCAGACGCAGTCGGGCATCGGCGGGAGCTCGATGCCCCAGGGATCGCTCAGGTACGACGGGCAGTAGAAGATGCCCGACATCTGCACGAAGCGGAGCGCCTCGCCGATCGAGGGCACGGTGCGCACGTCGTCCATGCGACCATCGTGCCTCCCGCTCGTCTCTGCGTCCACCGATCTGGACGATCGAGCAAGAAGCGCAGCGTCGCGAGCATGGATCGTCCTGCTCCTACCGCTCAGAGTGGACGACATGCACAACGACACCACGAACCCCACCACCCCGGTCCTGCGGCGCCCCGACCCCGTCGAGGTGCGGCGGGCGATCGACCGGCGCTCGTTCGCGACGCTGGCCACCTCGTCGCCTGCCGGTCGGCCCCACGTCGCCGGCGTGCTCTACGAGGCCGTCGACGACGCCCTGTACGTCTCGACCATGCGGCCGAGCCGCAAGGCCCGCAACATCGAGGCCAACCCCGACGTCGCGGTCGTGATCCCGATCCGGCGCCTGCCGGTCGGGCCACCGTCGACGGTCCAGTTCCAGACCACCGCGACGGTGCTCGACAGCGACGGCCCGGAGATCCAGGCGCTCGTCGCCGCCGGCGAGCTGACGAGCATCACCGGTCACGGCGAGCTCGAGTTGGCCGGCGGCTGCTTCCTGCGCATCGCCCTGCCCCGCCGCCTCGTCACCTACGGCCTCGGGATGCCGATCCGCGCCCTGATCTCCGACCCGCTGAGCGGCGGCGGCCTGGTCGAGCTCGAGGCCAGGGCATGAGCGGGTGGCAGGTGGCGCTGACGCTGATCGCGCTCGTCGCTGCGGCGATCAGCGGTGGTGCCTTCTTCGCCTTCTCGAACTTCGTGATGCCAGCGTTCGGTCGGCTCCCGGAGTCCGAGGGCGCCGCGGCGATGCAGGCCGTGAACGTCGCCGCACCGAGCCCGACGTTCGTTGCCGCCATCGTCGGCGCGGGCCTGGTCGCCGTCCCGGCCGCGGTCGCCGAGGTCGATCGGATCGACGAGGCGGGCGGACGACTGCTCGCCCTGGGCGCGGTGCTGTCGATCGCCTCGTTCGTCGTGACCGTCACGTTGAACGTGCCCCGCAACGACGCCCTCGATCGGGTCGATGCGCGCAGCGAGGCCGGCCGTGGGTACTGGCGGCGGTACCTCGTGACGTGGACCCGGGCCAACACCGCTCGGACCGTTGCGTCGCTGGGCAGCGTCGCCGCCTACGGGGCGGCGCTCGCCACCCTCTGAGCGCAGGTCATCCGTTCGGAGGATCGCAGCACGACCTTCGGTCGATCCCGGCCGTCGGGGCGCTGTGTACGGTCAACCCCCCATGAGCGGAACGACCTCCAGCGCTGCGGAGCGACCTCCGGCGTGGCGGCCGGCGCCGCTCGACGCGGCGCTCTCGGCCTGTCTGGTCGGCATCGCCGTGCTCACCGCGGTGGTCGCCGCCGGGCGCGACGAACCCGGCAACGCAGCGCCCGATGTCTGGTGGGAGTGGGTCGTCATCGTCGTGCCCTCCCTCGCCGTCGCGTTCCGCAGCCGAGCACCGGAGCTCGCGACGCCGGTCGCCGTCGTCGGGCAGATGGTCATCTGGGGGGCGGAGCTGGCCGAGGTCTTCGTCGCACCGCTCGTGATGATCTACTCCGTCGCCGCCGAGGGCGGCGAGCGAGGGAGGTCGATCGGGATCGCCTCGGGGGCAGCGCTCAGCGCGATGTCGGCCGTCGGTGTGGTCGCCGCACCCGACGTCGACGTCGATCTCGTCGCACTGACCGTGCTCTCGTGCACCGCGGTGCTGCTGCTCGGCCTCAACGCCGCCTCACGGCGCGAGGAGGCCGCCCGACTCGCGGCCGACCTCGCCACCGCCCGGGTCGAGGCGGAGGCGGCCCGCCAGCGCGCCGCACTCGCCGAACGCCAACGCATCGCCCGCGAGCTCCACGACCTCGTCGGTCACTCGCTGTCGGTGATCGCCGTGCGGGCCGAGGCCGCGGAACGGGTCGGTGAGGACCGCCCCGACGTGGTCCGCGCCGCGGTGCAGGCCATGGGCTCCACCGCCCGGTCGTCCCTGGTCGAGGTCCGGAGCGTGCTCGCGGGCATGCGGCAGGACTCCGATGTCGCCGAGCTCGCCCCGGCGCCGTCGATCGCCGAGATCGCCGATCTGGCGGCCGAGACGGCCGCATCGAGCGGGTTGACGATCGTGCACCACCTCGACGGGGAGCCCGGCTCGGTCGGCGCGACCGTCGGTGCCGGCGCGTACCGGATCGTCCAGGAGGCGCTCACCAACGTCCTCAAGCACGGCGACGGCGTGTCCCGTGTGGAGGTGCGCGTCGAGGTCGGAACGCGACACGTCCGGGTCGAGGTCACCGACGACGGCGCCGTCCAGGTGTCCGCCGGCCCGTCGGGCGGTTCCGGCCTGGCCGGCATGACCGAACGGGCCGAGGTGCTCGGCGGCTCGCTGCAGGCCGGACCCGTCCTCGGTGGAGGCTTCCGGGTCGCGGCCGAGCTGCCGCTCGTCCCGACCGATCCGGGACCGGGCCGATGATCCGGGTGGTCATCGTCGACGACTCCGAGATGGTCCGCACCGGCTTCGAGCTCATCCTCGACCACGAGGACGACCTGTCGGTCGTAGGTACGGCATCGACCGGCGTCGAGGCCATCGAGGTGTGCAGGAGCCGTCGGGTCGACGTGGTCCTGATGGACATCCGCATGCCCGACCTGGACGGGCTCGCCGCCACCCGCGCCGTGCTGGAGCTGCCCGACCCGCCGAAGGTCCTCGTGCTCACCACGTTCGGGCTCGACGAGTACGTCACCGAGGCGGTGCGCGCCGGCGCGTCCGGCTTCCTGCTGAAGGACGGCTCGGCCGACGATCTCGTCGCCGCGATCCGGGCGGTCGCCGCCGGCGACGGAGCGCTGTCGCCGGCGGTGACGCGCATCGTCCTGCAGCAGATGCGCTCGACCGCTCCGGGACCACCGGCGAAGGACGTGCCCGGCATCGCCGAGCTCACCGACCGCGAGCGCGACGTGCTCGAGCAGCTCACCAAGGGCCGGTCCAACGCCGAGATCGGCGAGGCACTGTTCCTCAGCGAGGCGACGGTCAAGACCCACCTGGGTCGGGTGCTGACCAAGCTCGGCGTGCGCGACCGGGTCCAGGCCGTGATCGCGGCCTTCGAGGCCGGCATCGGCCGTCCCGGCGCCTGACGCACCGCCGCGATCCGAAGCGACCTTCGGATGACCCCGCGGCCACGTTCGGGCGATTCGCCCGGCGATGTCGATTCGTACGTTCGGCTCGTACCCCGAGACAGGAGCCGAACCGTGAACGCCACCACCCTCGCACGAACCCCCGATCGATCGGCCGTGCGCCCGGCGGTCGCCCGAGCCGTCGCCGCCACCCGCATCTTCGGACGAGGTGATCTCGCGGTCACCGCGCTCGACGCCGTCGACCTCGAGGTCGGCGCCGGGCAGCTCACGGCGATCATGGGCCCGTCCGGGTCCGGCAAGTCGACCCTCATGCACGCCATGGCCGGGCTCGACCGGTTGTCGTCAGGTCGGGTGCTCATCGGCGACGTCGACCTCACGAGCCTCTCCGAGCGGCAGCTGACCGTGCTGCGCCGAGAGCGGGTCGGTTTCGTCTTCCAGGCCTTCAACCTCGTGCCGATGCTCACCGCCGTCGAGAACGTCCGGCTGCCCCAGGTGCTGGCCGGTGGACGGGGCATCGACGACGCCTGGATCGATCACGTCATCGAGACCGTCGGACTCGCCGGCCGCCGGGACCATCGCCCCGCGGAGCTCTCGGGCGGTCAGCAGCAGCGCGTCGCCGTCGCCCGAGCGCTGGCCTCGCGGCCCGAGGTGATCTTCGCCGACGAACCGACCGGCAACCTCGACCGCCGCTCGGCGGCCGAGGTGCTCGGCCTGCTGCGGTCAGCGGCGCACGACCACGGCCAGAGCATCGTGATGGTCACCCACGATCCCGCGTCGGCAGCCGCCGCGGATCGCGTCGTCTTCCTCGCCGACGGGCGGATCGTCGCCGACACCGCTGAGCCCAGCGTCGAGTCGCTCCTCGACATCATGCGAGACCTGGAGGTCTGAGGAGCATGATCACGCTCGTCACGCGTTCGGTCCGAGCCCACCGCGGCCGCCTGACCCTCACCTTCCTCGCCGTCGCCCTGTCGGTGAGCTTCGTCACCGCCAGCTTCGTGCTGGCCGACTCCCTCCGCGCCGTCTTCGGCGAAATCTCCGCCGAGATCTACGGCGGCGTCGACGCCGAGATCCGGGCCGGCGTCGGCGAATTCGATCGCGCCGAGTCCGGCGAGCGCTTCGACGCCGCGATCCTCGATGCGGCCCGCGCCGTCGACGGCATCGCCGAGATCGTGCCGGTCGTCGAGGCGCGCGACGCGATCTTCGCCGTCGGGCCCGACGGCGAGGTCCTCCGGCCCCAGGGACCGCCGGTGCTGGCCTTCTCGACCTTCGGGGACTCGACGGCCTCACCGTTCACGACCGTGGCCGGTCGACCGCCGGGACCGGGGGAGATCGCCCTCGACCGCGCCCAGGCGGCGGTGCTCGGTGCCGAGCTCGGCGACCCGATCGAGGTCGCGACCCCCGCTGGCACGCGCACGTTCACGCTGGTGGGAACGATCACGTTCGGCGACATGGACGCCGGCGTGACGCCCTACTTCCTGCACCTCGATCTCGCCACCATCCAGGACCTGCTCGACGCAGATGGCACGGTCGACACGGCCAGCGTGGTGTTCGAGCCCGGCGCCGACGCCGCGACGGTGTTCGCCGACCTCGAGGCCGCCGTGCCCACCCTGCTCGTCGCCGATCGGGCGACCCTCGTCGGCGAGCAGGAGGACGAGTTCGGTCAGGTCATCGATCTCGTCCAGCTGGCGCTGCTCGTCTTCGCCGGGATCACGCTGTTCGTCTCCACCTTCGTCATCGCGAACACGTTCGCGGTCCTGGTCGGACAGCAACAGCGCGAGCTCGGCCTGCTCCGGGCCGTCGGCGCGACGACCCGCCAGGCGACGGCGCTCGTGGTGGGCGAGGCCGCGCTGGTCGGCGCCGCGGCCACGCTGCTCGGAGTGGGCGGCGGGCTGCTCGTCGCCGAGGGCATCACCGCGCTCTTCGCCGCGGTCACCGACGGCGGCTTCCCAGCAGCCGATCGGGCGATCCTGCCCCGCACGGTCGTGCTCGCCGCCGTGGTGGGCGTCGGCGTGACGGTGGTGTCGGCCGTCGTGCCCGCCCGCCGGGCCGGACGGGTCAGCCCGCTCGAGGCCATGGGGTGCGGCGGGGACGCCGCGACCGCTCCCTCGGGCGTCGGCCGCATCGTCGCCTGGTTCGCTTCGCTGGTCGCCGGGCGGCTCGGCGCTCCTGGCCGACTCGCGGCGACGAGCATCGCCCGCAACCCCCGCCGGGTCCTGACGACGGCGATGTCGATGATCGTCGGGGTCGGCCTCATCAGCGCCATGGCCGTCTTCGCCGCGTCGTACCGGGCGACGATCGCCGAGCGCGTCGAGTCGGGCTTCGACGCCGACCTCATCGTCACCGGTGCCGACGGGGTGACCGTCCCCCTGGCCGCGGTCGAGGCGTTGGCCGACGTCGAAGGTCTGGCCGCCTTCTCGGGCTACGGCTCCAGCGAGGTCCGCTCCGGGGGCGACGTCCTCCCCGTGGTCGGCCTCCGGTCCGAGACGGCGGACGGCACGGTCCTCCTCGACGTCCTCGCCGGCGATCCGACCGACCTCGGGACGGACCGGACCGCGGTCTCGGCGGACCTCGCACGACGACGTGCGCTGTCGGTCGGTGACCAGCTGCCCGTGGAGTTCAGCGACGGCGCGGCGATGGAGGTCGAGGTGGCGGCGATCGTCGATCCCGGGGACCTGCTCGACGGCGAGGTGCTGCTCGACTCGTCGCTCGTCGCTCGCCACGCCCGCAACGTCGAGGCCGACTTCGCGGCGCTGCGCTTCGCCGACGGGGTCGACGTCGACGTCGCTGCGGCAGCGGTCGACGAGGCGCTGGCCGGCCATCCGCAGCTCACGATCGAGAGCATGGACGAGCATCTGGCCGGCCGCGAGGCGCAGGCGCAGCAGCTGCTGCTGCTCGCCAACGGCCTGCTGGCCCTGACCGTCGTCGTGGCGCTGACGGGGATCGCCAACACCGTGGCGCTCTCCCTCCTCGAACGACGCCGCGAGCTCGGCCTCCTGCGTGCGGTCGGGATGACGCCGCGGCAGGTGCGGGCGATGGTGCGGCGCGAGGCGCTGGTGCTCTCGACGTTCGGCGCGACGATCGGCCTCGCGGCCGGCACCGGCATCGCCGTGCTGCTGGCTCCGCTTGCGCCGGATGCGCTGATCTCGATCGTGCGCATCCCGGTCGGCTCGCTCGCGACCTACCTGGTCGTCGCCGTGGCGTTCGGCGTGCTCGCCGCCGTCGGACCCGCCCGCCGGGCCGGTCGGCTCGACGTGCTCGGCGCCCTCCGGGTCGGCGACTGACACGACGAGGGTCGCTCGTCGACGACCGCATCCGGGTCCATGCCGTACCCGGGTGCGGCGTCGGCGCGCCGCACCGAGGGGGCGTAGCGTCTGCTGGCATGGAGTACGCCGACATCGTCGCCGCCTTCCTCGACGTCGAAGCACCGGATGCGACCCCGGTCCCCACGTTGAGCACCGATCCCACGCGTCGGCTCCGCGACGCCATCGAGCCCATCGCGATGCACTCGGTGTGGTCCGCGGGGACCAACGAGGCGCTCGCCGGGCTCGGGCTCGACTTCATGAGCGGCTACGTGTGGAGTCGGGCGGCGCTGCTGGGCACGCCGTCGCCGTCGGTCGTCGCCGCCGCCTTCGCCGTGTTCGAGCCGGGCATGATCGGCGCCGTCTACGAGCAGGGCCGGTCCGCCTGTGGGCGAGACGAGCTCCTCGCCGCCCGGGACGCCTCGACGATCGCGAGCCTCGGTGCGTTGCTCGACGGTGAGGACGTCGCACCGGTCGCCGACGCTCTGCGAGCCGCGGTGGTCGATGCCGACGGCACCGGTCGCCCGCTGTACTCCGGGCTGAGCGACCTTCCCTGGCCCGCTGAGCCGGTGGGCGTGCTGTGGCGGGCCTGCGAGCTCCTTCGCGAGCACCGGGGCGACAGCCACGTCGCGGTGTGCGTGGCCGAGGGCCTGGGGCCGGTGGAGATGAACCTCCTGACCGAGCTGTGGGTGGGGTTCCCGCTCGGGACCTACTCGGCCACCCGCGGGTGGTCGGCGGAGGAGCTGTCGGCGACCGCCGAGGACCTCCGCGAGATCGGCCTGCTCGACGGCGACCAGCTCAGCGACGAGGGGCGGATCCTGCGCAACGACATCGAGGCCGCGACCGATGAGCTCGAGCTGCCCATCGTGGAGGCATTGGGCACCGACGACGAGACGATCGTCGGTCGTCTGGACGCCTGGTCGCAGCGCTGCATCGAGGCGAAGGCCTTCCCGCCCGACCCCTTCAAGCGGGCTGCCGGGTAGGCGCCCGGTTCGGACCGAGCGCGAAGACGAACGCCGCGGCGGGGATCGCACACAGCGCCACCAGCGCCGGCGGGTAGGAGCCGAGCGCCTGCTCGGTCGTCGTGAGCACGATCGGCCCGAGCGCGGAGGCACCCACCCCGAACAGTGTCAGCGCACCCTGGATCGACCCGACGTGGGTGGTCCCGAACCACGTCGGCTGCAACGTCGTCACGGCGGTCCGGATCGAGCCACCGGTCGCCCCGAGCACGACGGCGTAGGCGATCGCGACGACGCCCGGCTCGGCGACCGCCGCCAGGAGCTGAGCCGCGGCCATCAGGAGCATGCCGATCGCCGGGAGGTAGCGCGTGCCGATCCGGTCGCCCAGGTAGCCGATGCTGAGGCCGGCCACCGACGAGCCGACGACCTGCGGGATGAAGAGCGCTGCGGCGGCCGTCTCGGACAGCCCGGCGTCGCCGAGCAGATCGATCTGGTGGAAGTTCAGCGCGGTCGCCATCATCCCGACGGTTCCCGACGTGGCGGCGAGCATCCAGAACTGGGCGGTGCGGAGTGCCTCGCTGCGGGTGTGGTCGGCGTCGTCGCCCACCTCCGGTGCGGTGACGGGTCGGCCCCGGTGGCCCGTGGGCATCCCCCGCAGGCCGAGGAGGGCGGCGGGCACCACCACGGCGACCACCACCGAGGCGGCCAGCACCCAGGTCCATCGCCAGCCGACGGCGGAGATGGAGAGCGCGAGCAGGACGGGGACGAGCGCCATCAGCGCGGCCGACGCGGTCGTGTAGATCCCGACGGCCGTGCCACGGGAACGACGGAACCGGATCTGCACCGTGACGGTCGCGACCAGCGAGAGCGAGCCCTGGCCGAGGAAGCGGATCCCGGCGAAGCCGATCGTCAGCCAGAGCAGCCCGGTGACGAGCGCCATGTTGACCAGGGCGAGGCCGAACGCCACACCGATGAGCGCCTGCGCGACGCGGACGCCACGTCGATCGATGAAGCGACCGACACCCGGCAGCAGCGTCGCCCCGAACAGCGTGCCGATGAGGTAGGCCGTGCTCACCTGTGAGCGGCTGAGCCCGAGGTCGTCGACGAGGTGGTCGATGAAGACCGACACGCCGATCGTCTGCCCCAGCCCGGTCATGCCGACCGTGAGGATCGCCAGGCCCAGGACGACCGCTGTCGATCGGCGCGACGACGAGCGCGTCGCGGTCGGGGTCGAGGCGAGGTCGGACAGGCTGGCGAGGGTAGCGACCTGGGGTTGGAGCGGAGGCATCAGCTGGTGGCCATCGTGCGATCAGCCGGCGTTCGTCGGGGCGCCATCGAGGCTTCCTAAGTTCGGCGCGACGTCGACCTGGGAGCAGCACGGTGGGGACGATCGATCGACGGTCCTTCTTGAGGGTGAGTGCGGCCGGGGCGGGAGCCCTGGCGCTCGCCGGCCCGTTCGGGCAGGCCCATGCCCTCGCAGGCACCCGTGACGTACCGGGTCGCGATGCTCTGCGTCCGGTGTCCGACCGGACGACCGGCCTGCCGCTCCTGCTCCTCCCGGGCGGGTTCCGCTACTGGAGCTTCGGCTGGACCGGCGACCCGATGAGCGACGGCCGGCCCACGCCGGCCCGCCACGACGGGATGGGCGTGGTCGGGGGCTCGGTGCGCGGTCGTACGCCGGCCGTGCTCATCCGGAACCACGAGGTCGACCTCGGCGCGCCGATCGTCGAGGGTGCCGACGGTCCCGTCTACGACCCCGTCGTCGTGCCGCCGGTCCTCGACGGGGTCCCGCCCGAGGGTGCGCCCCTCGGCGGTGGCACGACGCGGATCCGGTTCGGCTACCGGCGCTGGCTCGACGCCGAGCCGGCGCTCGGCGGCACGATCACCAACTGCGCGGGCGGCATCGCTCCGTGGGGGGCCTGGCTCACCTGCGAGGAGGCCGTCGCCGACGCCGGCCCGCTGGGCGGCAAGGTCCACGGCTGGGTGTTCGAGGTGCCGGCGGAGGGCACCGCGAGCGCGGTGGCGCTGGAGGCGATGGGCCTCATGGACCACGAAGCCGTTGCGGTCGATCCCCGCACCGGGATCGTCTACGAGACCGAGGACAACGGCCCGGCCTGCGGCTTCTACCGCTTCCTCCCCGATGACCCGCTCGGCGGGCCTCGCAGCCTCGAGGCCGGCGGCCGGCTCCAGATGCTGAAGGTCGTGGGTGCCGACAACGCCGATCTGCGCCGGGTGGCGGAGGGAGACGCCTTCGACGTGGAATGGGTCGACATCGCCGAGCCCGCCATGTTGCCGGAGGGCACCGAGAACGGGGTCACCTACGGCGGTGCGTCCGGCCCATTCCAACAGGGCGCGGCGGGCGGCGGTGCGACGTTCTTCCGCGGTGAGGGTGCCTGGTACTTCGATGGCGTCGTCTACTTCGTCGACACCGGCGGCGGTGAGCTTGGCGGCCCCGGCGGTGTCTGGGCCTACGAGCCTGACGCCGAGCGGCTCACCGCGATCTTCGTATCGAGCGGTGAGGCCGAGGCCGACTCGCCCGACAACATCACGGTGAGCCCGACGGGAGGGATTGTGCTCTGCGAGGACGGCAGCTACGACGCGGCGACCGACATCGGCAACCGTCTCCTCGCGCTCGGCGCCGACGGCGAGACCAGGGTGCTGGCCGCCAACAACGTCAACCTGACCGAGCCGGTCGTCGACCGTCCCCTCATCGAGCCGGCCGACTACCGAGGTCGCGAGTTCGCCGGCGCGTGCTTCGACCCGAGCGGCCAGTACCTGTTCTGCAACATCCAGACCCCCGGCATCACCTTCGCCATCACCGGGCCGTGGCATCGCTACGGGCTCTGATCTGACCGGCCCCTGACCGGCGGAGGCCGGTTGCCGCAGCACGGCCGGAGGTGTGCGGTACGGTCCGCAGGAGTGACCAGCGTGGCCTCGGCGACGAGGCGACCCACCCCTCGTCGACGGCCGGATCGGGTGACGATCGGCCTCGTCCTCGCGCTGGCCTGGTTCGTCGGCGTCCTCCTCGTCGGCGCCCGCGGCGGGTTGACCGACGAGTCGAGCCGGATGCTGGCGATCTTCGGCGCGGCGGTGATCCTGTGGGTCAGCGAGGCCATCCCGCTCGCCGCCACCTCGATCCTCGTGATCGCCGCGCAGATCCTGCTGATCTCCGACGAGGCGATCGTCTCGACCTCGGACGGCTTCGAGGCGCCGCCGTACCAGAGCCTGTTCGCGACGCTGGCCCATCCCGTGCTGATGCTGTTCCTGGGCGGCTTCGTCCTGGCCGACGCCGCAGCCAAGTTCCGCCTCGATCGGAACCTCGCCGGGGTGTTGCTGCGCCCGTTCGGCAGTTCGCCCCGGGCGCTCGTCGGTGGGCTGATGGCCATCACGGCGGTCTTGTCGATGTTCATGTCGAACACCGCGACGACGGCGGCGATGATGGCGGTGGTGCTGCCCGTCGCCGCCGGCCTGGACCGTGCCGATCCGTTGCGGGTCGGCCTCGTGCTCGCCGTCCCCATCGCCGCGAACGTCGGCGGTCTCGGCACACCGGTCGGCTCGCCGCCGAACGCCATCGCGCTCGGCCGGCTCTCCGACGAGGGCATCGGGGTCGACTTCATCCGATGGATGGCGATGGCCGTCCCGATCGCCGCGATCGTCCTCGTGTTCGCCTGGGTGGTCATCACCCGGCGGTTCCCGGCCTCGACCGATCGGGTCGACCTCAGCATCGGCGGCACCTTCGAGCGCTCCCGCCCCGCGCTGATCCTCTACGTCACCTTCGCCCTCACGATCGTCGGGTGGGTGAGCGAGCCGCTGCACGGGATCCCGTCGTCGATCATCGGCTTCCTCCCCGTGGTGATCCTGCTCTCCACCCAGGTGATCGACGTCGACGACCTCCGCAACCTGAGCTGGCACGTGCTCTGGCTCGTCGGCGGCGGCATCGCGCTCGGCAATGGCGTGTCGTCGACCGGGCTCGACGAGTGGCTCGTCGGTCGCTTCGACTGGGGGTCGCTGGCGACCCTGCTCCTGCTGGCGGCGCTCGCGCTGCTCGCGTTGGTCATGAGCACGCTCATCTCGAACTCGGCCACCGCGAACCTCGTCGTGCCGATCGGCGTGAGCCTCGCCGCCTCGGACGCGGTCGATCTCGACCCGCTGCTCGCCGGCGTGGTGATCGCGATGGCGTGCTCCCTGGCGATGGCGCTGCCGGTCAGCACCCCGCCGAACGCGGTCGCGTACGCGACGGGCAACGTCCAGACGAAGGACCTCGCGTTCGTGGGCGTGCTGGTCGGGATCGTCGGTCTCGTGCTCGTCGTGCTCGTCGCCCCGCCGATCTGGGACGCCGTGGGGCTGCTGTGAGCCGAACGGAGACGGCCAGGAGGGCCGGCCAGGAGGGCTGGCCAGGAGGGCTGGCCGGGCGTGCTGGCCAGGAGGCGAACCGGGTGATGCTGTGAGCCGGAGGCGGGTGACATGAGCGGGGACGTCGTGGTGCTCGTCGTCGCCGCCGACGCGAGCCAGCGCGAGCTGCTGGCCTCGGATCTGCGCAACATCTTGCCGCCGGCGGCGCGGGTCGAGGCGGTCGCCGAGGTCGGTGCGGCGTCCGAGGTCGGGGCGGCGGTTCGGGCCGGCGGCGGCATCGTGCCGGTGGCGTTCGTCTCGCTCGATCAGCGCAGCGATCGACGGGTCGACAACATCATGGCCCTGCACGACGACCCGGCCTTCGGCACCACCCGGCTCGTCGTCATCACCTCCCGGGCGTCGCTGCACGGCGTCGACGTGGCGCTCCAGCGGGGCGCTGTCCACGGGATGATCACCCGCCCGTGGACCGAGCACGGCCTGCGCGAGATGGTCGAGGCCCACCTGGCGACCTGCCTCACCGAGCACGCACCCGATCGGCTCGGGGAGTTCGTCGACTTCCTCGACGACGAGGATCGGGCCGCCGCCATCGCCCGCATCGAGCAGCGCGCCGCTGCCTCGTCCGGCGACGGCGACGACGTTCTGCACCCGCTGCTCGACGATCGCGACGAGGAGGCGATCGAGGCGCAGATGGTCCGCCTGCTCGACCGGGCGCTCGGCCACCCACCCCGGATCCGCATCGGCCCCGGCACGGTGTTGATCGAGGCCGGCGAGGACGTCGGCGGGATCTACGTCGTGCTGGAGGGTTCGGTTCGGCTGACGTCGCGGACCGAGCAGGGCGAGCGGATCCTCCACGAGGGGTCGACCGGGCCCATCGTCGGGCTGCTGTCGCTCGCCACTCATCGTCGGGCGATGCTCGAGTGCCGAGCCGTCACCGACGTGAGGGCGATCCCGGTGACCATCGATCAGCTCGACCGTGCCCTCGACGCCGAGCCCGGTCTCGCCGGCCTCCTCACGCGGGTGCTCATCCGCTCGTTGGCCCAGCGCCTCCGCCGCTCCGACGAGCTGCAGGTCGAGCTCGACGAGAGCCTCGCCGCGCTGTCGGCGGCCAAGGCGCAGCTCGTCGCCAGCGCACGGTTCGCGACGCTCGGTGAGCTCTCGGCGGGCATGGCTCATGAGCTCAACAACCCGACGGCGGCACTGACCCGCTCGGTCGACCACCTCACCGAGGACCTGTTCGCCGTCGTCGACGCACCCGAGCTGGCCGCAGCCATCCGCGACGGTGCCGAGGAGCCCGTGCGCTCGACCGCCGACCGCCGCGCCCATCGGCGGGCGCTCACCGAGGTGCTCGGCGACCGGCGGCTGGCGGAGCGCCTCGTCGAGCTGGGGGTGACCGAGCCGGCCGAGGCGCAGCGGGTCGCTGCGCTCGGCGACGAGCAGCTCGCCCGACTCGAGTCGGCCCGGCGGCTCGGCCGGACGCTGCGCGATGCGAACAGCGCGGCGGGGCGGATCCAGTCGCTCGTCGAGAGCCTCCGCGCCTACGCGAGGGGAGAGGACGGGCGCGGGCCCACCGTTCCCGACGTCGTCGTCGCAGAAGGCCTGGACCACGCCCTCCGACTCCTGTCGCACCGGCTGACCGATGTCGTCGTCGACTGGGACATCGATCCCGACGTGCCGCCGATCGCGGCTCGTCCCGGTGCCCTGCAGCAGGTGTGGACCAACCTGCTCGCCAACGCGCTCGACGCCATGGGCGACCGGGGCCTGCTCGGCCTGCGGGTCACCGGGACCGACGGCGGCGGAGTCCGGGTCAGCGTCGTGGACGGTGGGCCCGGCGTGCCGCCGGACCTCCTGCCCCGCATCTTCGAGCCCCGGTTCACCACCAAGGACGGCAGGGTCCGGTTCGGGATGGGTCTGGGGTTGTCGATCAGCAGGCAGATCGTCGAGGAGCACGGTGGCACGATCGAGGTGAGCAGCCGTCCGGGCCACACGGTCTTCACGGTCGAGCTGCCGGGAGGAGGGGCGTGATGGGGGAGCTGCTCGTGCTCGTGGTCGAGGACGAGGCCGAGGTGCGGGCCGCGATCGTCCGCGACCTCGAGCCGCTGCTCGGATCGGTGCGGGTCGACGAGGCCGAGGACGCCGAGGACGCCGTCGCCGCGCTCGACGAGGCCGTCGAGGCCGGCGACCGGGTGGGGTTGATCCTCGCCGATCACCGTCTGCCCGGCCGCAGCGGCGTCGACCTGCTGGTCTCGCTCCACGCCGATCCCGAGCGACGGCCGATCCGCAAGGTGCTGATCACGGGCCAGGCCGGGCACGCCGACACCATCCGCGCGATCAACGAGGCCGACCTCGACCACTACCTCGCGAAGCCGTGGCAACCCGACGACCTGCTCGCGACGGCGGTGACGCAGCTGACCGACTACGTCATCGAGGCCGGCCTGGACCCACTGGCCTACGTCGACGTGCTCGACGCACCCCGCCTGCTCGACGCCTACGGCCGCCGGGGTCGCATCGACTGAGCTCGTGCTGCGTCAGGCCGTGCGGCTCGCCACCCAGGAGAGGAACCGATCCCGGTCCCAGGTGTTCACCACCTGATCCCTGGGTGCCCATCCTCGCTGCGCCGTCAGCACCCCGTACTCCATCCGCCCGAGCTCCGACGTGTGGTGGCTGTCGGTGTTGATCACCAGCTTCACCCCCCGGTCGACGGCCTTCCGGACGACGTCGGAGGCGGCGTCGAGCCGGTCGAGCGCGCCGTTGATCTCGAGGGCGACGTCGAAGTGGTGCAGGGCCTCGATGACGACGTCGATGTCGAGCTCGATGCCCGGACGGCGGCCGATGTAGCGACCGGTGAGGTGACCGATCGAGTTGACGGTCGGGTCGGAGATCGCTGCGATCAGGCGCTTCGTCTGGTCGAGCTGGGACTGGTCGAAGTGCGAGTGCACCGAGGCGACCGTGTACTCGAACGACGCCCGGAAGTCCGGGTCGTAGTCGAGGCCGCCGTCGGGGCCGATGTTCAGCTCGCAGCCCCAGAGGATCGTCATGTCGGGGTGGTCGTCCTGGACGCGGCGGATCACCTCGCGGTGCTCGAGCATCTCCTCGGCGGTGGACCCGTTGATGGCGAGGTCGACGCCGTGGTCGGTGATGGCGAGGTAGTCGTAGCCCTGGTCGGCGGCCACCTGGACCATGTCGGCGACGCTCGACCGGCCGTCGCCGGATCGGTCGGTGTGGTAGTGCAGGTCGCCGTTGATGTGGTCGAGCTCGATCAGGTCGGGGAGCTCGTCGTCGGCCGCAGCGCGGATCTCCCCGGTGGCCTCCCGCATGGGTGGCGGCACGTAGGCCATGCCGAGCGCCGCGTAGATCTCCCGCTCGGTCCGGCGGGCGACGATGGGACGGTCCTCGGGGGCGACGTCCTCGTCGCTGGTGTCGACGAGGCCGTACTCGCTGAGCGACATGCCCTGGCGGATGGCCCGCTGGCGGAGCTCGACGTTGTGGGCCTTCGAACCGGTGAAGTACAGGGTGGCGGCGCCGAACTGCTCGGGCTCGACGACGCGCACGTCGACCTGCAGCTGGCGGCTGGTGAGGAACGAGGTCTTCGTCGAGCCGCTGAGGATCACCTCGGCCGCCTCGATGTGGTCGCGCACGGCGGCCATGACCGCCTCGGGGTGCAGCGAGGCGACCGTGATGTCGATGTCGCCGATCGTCTCGGCCATGCGGCGCAGGCTGCCGCAGTACTGCGCGTCCTCGACCTCGGGGAGCGCGAGCAGGTCGGCGACGAGTCGGCGGGCGAGGGGGAGCGCGTCGGCGACCGGGGTGCGACGGTCCTTGCCCGTCAGGCCGAGTCGCTCGATGGCCGAGCCGATCTTCTTCTCGGTCGTCTCGCCGAGGCCCGGGACCGACCGGAGCTGCTCCTGCTCGATCGCGGCACGGAGCCCGTCGACGTCCTCGATGCCGAGGTGGGACCGCAACGCCTGCAGCGTCTTCGGTCCGACCCCGGGGATGCGGCTGAGCTCGACGACCGACGGCGGGAACTCCTCCCTCAGCTGCTCGAGCTTCTCGACCGAGCCGGTGTCGACGAGCTCGCGGATCTTCGCGGCGGTGGCCTTGCCGACGCCCTTGATCTTGGTCATCTCGGCGGTGGTCAGCTCGGTGACGTCACGACCGTCCGACTCGATCCCCAGGCGGGCGTTGTCGTAGGCACGGGCCTTGAACGACTGCGGACTGCCCTCGGCCAGCGTCGTCAGCGCCGCGAGCTCCGAGAGCATGGCGATGACGTCCTGATGCGTGGCCACACCGGAGATCGTAGGGCGGGCCGGGGTGCTCCGAGCGGCTCGTATCGTGCCGTGATGGACGGTGGGCGACCGCTCGGGCGGGCCGAGCGGCTCGAAGCGATCCTCGGGCGCGACGGCGACCGGTGCGTGTGGTGTGGCACGACGTTCGACGGCCGACTGGTCGTCGCGACGACCGAGCACCTCGTCCCGCGGATCAAGGGCGGGCCGAGCTGGATCGAGAACGAGGTCGCCGCGTGCCGCCGGTGCAACTCCGATCGCGGTCACGTCGCCCCCGACCGCTGGCTGGAGCGATGTGCCGAGCTCGGGTGGCCGGCCGATCGCGAGCGGGTCGTGACCCAGCTGATCGCGCTCGACGCCGCCATCGCCGAGCGGGGTGGTCAGCGTCGGGCCCGCCCGTACCTCGCCTCGCAGCTGCGTCGGCTCCGGCGACCGAACTGACCCAGAGCCCGGCCGTGGGCGGAGGGCTAGGGTCCACCAGGTCGCTCGCGGGGGAGTGGGCGGCGCTCGACGACAGGGGGACACATGGCGCTCGACGGCACCACCGACGACCGGTTCGCGGGGCTGACCGACATCCTGGAGCGACAGCTCGACGCCGACTACGACCTCGGGGCGTCGCTCGCCGTCGCGGTCGACGGCGAGATCGTGACCGACGTCTGGGGCGGGTGGTCCGACGAGGCCAGGACCACGCCGTGGCAGGCCGACACGATCACCAACGTCTGGTCGACCACGAAGACGATGACGGCCATCTCCGCGCTGCACCTCATCGACAGCGGCCGACTCGATCCGAGCGACAAGGTGGCGACGCACTGGCCCGAGTTCGCCGCGGGTGGCAAGGAGCACGTCGAGGTGCGCCACCTGCTCGGCCACACCTCGGGCGTCTCGGCCTGGGCCCAGCCCGTCACGCCCGACGACGTCCTCGACGACGAGGCCGCGACGGCTCATCTGGCGGCGCAGGAGCCGTGGTGGGAGCCGGGGACGGCCTCCGGCTACCACGCGCTCAACCAGGGCCACCTCGTCGGCGAGGTCATCCGCCGCATCGACGGGAGGGGTCTGAAGCAGTACTTCGCGGAGGAGATCGCCGGACCGCTCGACGCCGACTTCACGATCGGCTCGCCGCCCGAGCACCACCACCGCATCTCGAACGTCGTCCCGCCGCCCCCGCTGCCGCTGCCCGAGGAGATCGATCCGGAGAGCGTGGTGTTCAAGACGTTCACCGGACCGGCACCGGAGGCCACGATCGCCCACACCGACGGGTGGAGGGCCGCGACGATCGGCGCCGCCAACGGACACGGCAACGCCCGGTCGGTGGCGAGGATCCAGGCGGCGATCTCCAACAGTGGGTCCGCGGGCGGCGTCGAGCTGCTGTCGTCGGACACGGTCGACCGGATCTTCGAGATCCAGGCCGACGGCATCGACCAGGTCCTGATGATGCCGGTCCGCTTCGGCCTCGGGTACGGCCTCGGCGCCCCGGACAACCCGCTCGGGATCACCGCCGAGCGGACGTGCTACTGGGGTGGCTGGGGCGGATCGGTCGTGCTGAACGACCTCGACAACCGGATCACCCTCACCTACATGATGAATCGCATGCAGGACGGTCTCCTCGGCAACGAGACCGGCATCGCCCTGTTCCAGGAGCTGCAGCGCATCACGGGTTGACGACCGCGAGCGGTCAGCGCGGGGCGTCTTCGATGCCGCAGGCGAACCGTGGGAGCGGGTCACCGGAGAAGGGGACCTCGTCCGGGCCGACCTGCGGGTCGTAGACGAAGAGGATCGTCGGCGTGCTGTAGCTGCCGTTGAGGGTGACGAGCTGGGAGTCGCGGAGCGCGCCGGCGTATCGGAGCGAACGGCCCGGGTCCTCCAGCTCAGCGGTCTCGAGCGCGGTCACCTCGAAGCCCTCGGCTTCGAGCAGGTCCTCGATCCCCTCCATCACGTCGCAGCGCAGCTCGCGGGGAACCTCCACCTCGACCTCCAACGGCGCCGGATCCCGGTCGAGGACGGTTCGGACCGCGGCGCCGAGCACGGGGAAGTCGTCGAGCAGGGCGCTGGTCGCCACCGGATCGAACGGGAGGTCGAGGAACGGCTCGAAGGGCGACGTCTCGCCGTCCGGCTGCCAGTCGGCCGGGAGGCCGGCGCACAGCTGCGCACCCGCGAGCGCCGCGCCGTCGTCGACGTCGAGGAAGGTGAACGCTGCCGCGGTCTCGCCGTCGAGCGTGGCGATGTAGGTGCTGGCGACGGGGTCGGACGCGAACGTGACCTCGATCCACCCCGTGAGGGGGAGTGCGGAGCCGGCGAGCAGGTCGGCGAGGCCGGTCCGTCGGTCGGGTGCCGCCGATCCGCCGCTCATGACCGAGAGGCCGGGCAGCGGCGAGTACGTGGCCGCGCAGATGGGCAGTGGCCAGCGGGTCACGACCAGCTCGGCGACGATCTCCACGGATGCGCCGCTCGGCGGGGGCGGTGATGGCGTCGGCGAGACACCCTCGGAGAGCTCGGGGGGTGGCGCGACCGGGGTCGGCGGATCGGTCGCCCCGTCGAGCAGCGCCGCTCCCGTCGGCGAGCGCCCGAGCGTGACCCACACGTCCGTGGGGAGCGGCTCCTCGCAGTTGCTCGCGCTGGCGGTGACGGGGAAGGCGAGCGTCAGCTGGTCGCCCGCCCAGTCGATCTCCGGTTCGAGGAGGTGCTGGTCGGCGCACCGGCGGATCTGCACGAACATGCCGTCGTCGGCGCCGAACACGGGGATGGTGCGCCAGGGAGCGACGAGCGTGCCGTCGGGGCGCTCGACGGGCATCGGCAGCTCGTCGAGGGAGGGCGGCGCGGCGACCGGCTCCTCGACCGCTGCCGGCGCCACGACCTCTCGCGCCGGCAGGGTCGACCCGTCGAGGAGCGTGCGGTCGCCCAGCGGCTCCGGCAACTCGACGTCGATCGGCGTCGGCGGCAGTCCTTCGCACGTCACCTCGTCACCCTCGACGCGACGGATGAACAGCGTGATCGTGACCGTGTCGTCGTCGAGCACCACCTCGGGCGGGAGCAGGCGCGGGGTCGGGTCCTCACCACCGGAGCACGCCCGCTCCGTGACGCCCACGGTGATGCCCATCGTCTCCGAGGCGAGTGGCGACACGAGCGGGTCCCAGGTGCCGATGCCGATGCGGGGTTCGGTCGCCCTGACCGGCGTGCACTCGCCGGCCACGTGGAGCCGGCCTTCCAGCACGCTGAGGACGCTCCACTCCTCCTCGAGCGCGTCGGGATGCAGGACGACCCGTTCACCTCCAGCCGGCGTGACCTCGAACCACCCCGTGGCCGGGCTATCGGCGAGGCCCCGCTCGGCCAGCTCGGTGGCATCGACGCCGAGCTCCTCCAGCGTGAGTCGGGACGACGGGTCGTCGAGCTCGTCGGCCGTGAACCGTCCGACGCCGTGGCACGTCCAGCGGGTGTCGTCGGCGTCGGCCGGCGCGGTGGACGTCGTCGGCGCGACGGTCGGCTCGGGGGTGCTGATCGTCTCGGCCTCGTCCCCCGTGCAGCCGGACGCGAGCGCGAGCAGGCCGAGCACCACCACGCCATGCCATCCCACCCGAGCGCCCACACACGCGACCGTAGTGAGGTCGGCGGGCGAAGCGATCGCGGTCAGCCGGTGCTCAGCCGGTCGAGCCGCTCGATGACGAAGCCGCCGACGATCAACATCGCACCGGTCAGCCACCAGAGGCTCGCTCCGCCCGAGAACAGCGAGAGATCTTGGGCGAGGCTGCTGCTGACGAGGACGAAGCCGCCGTCGACCGAGGTGTCGCGCCCGAACTCGTCGACGGTCGCCCAACCGGCCCAGGTGCCGACGACGACCAGCACGGCACCGAGGAGGGCCAGGATGCGGCCGAGCCCGATGGAACCCAACCGTTCGGTCGGCGTCGGGGCGACGGGTGAGCGGCGCACCACCTCGCGGATCTCCGCAGCCAGCTCGGCGGCGCGCGCTGCGGCATCGGGCCCGTCCACGGCGAGCTCGCTGTCACCGACCCGGAGCACGGCACCCTGTGCCTCGACGTCCGGACCGGATCCCGTGACCTGGATCACGAGTCGCTCGTCGTCGCCGATCAGCTCGACCACGTCGCCGTCGAGCCGCAGCCGACCCGGCCGACCGCGCCAGCTCCCCGTCACCTCGAGCACTCCCACCACCTCCGTGTCCGTCGGTCGGGACACCCTACGGGGCGGAGATCGGCCCCCGTTCACGACGAAGCGCGGTCGGTAGGCGGCCGGTGAGGCGGACGTAGAACTTGTGGAAGTTCGTGGCCTCGCGGAAGCCGAGCGAGGCGCCGATGGCCGAGCAGCTGAGGGCGGTGTGGGCCAGGAGCCGGTCGGCCTCCAGCACGAGGCGATGGTCGAGCACCTCCTTCGGGGTGCGGCCCGTGGCGTGTCGCGTGGCGCGGACGATGGTCCGGCCCGCATAGGGCAGGTCGGCGACGAGGTCGCTCACGTTGTGGGGCGGTGGACCGTCGGCGATGGCCGACTCGATCGCTCGACGGAACGCCGCGTACGGCTCGGGTGTCGCGGTGGCGCCGGCCGGGCCTGCCGATCGATGGAAGATCGCCTCGAGGCCGGTGAACAGGGACGTGACGAGCCGTGCCGAGGCCGCACCGCCGTCGATGCGGCGCTGCTCGGCGCGGAGGACGTCGATGAGCGCGGTCGCCGCGTCGAGATCGGCGTCGTCGAGATCGACGAACGCGTCGTCGCCCGGGAACCAGCCCGTGTCGTCGCCCACCCAGGCCTGGGCGACCACGATCGCGGCCTCGGTCGGAGTGGTGTGGTCCCAGCTCTGCACCTGGCCCGGGCGGACGTAGATCAGGCGGCCCGGCCGCATCGGGACGGGGTCGAAGTCCACCGAGTGGGTGCCGCCCCGTCCGGCGACGAGGACGAGGAGCCGGAACGTCGGTCGTTGGGGTGCGGCGAAGTGCTCCGGACGGAACCTCGCCAGCAGCTCGGTCCGCTCGAGCAGCTCGACCGGTGCCGAGGTCGCCCGACTGACGAACGGCACCTCCTGGATCGATGGTCCCGGATCCACCATCGGAGGTCAGCATACGACCTTGGTCTGGGGAGCTCAGGTGTCGAGGATGTACCCAGCGAAGGAGAGGTGATCCCGATGGGCATCCGACTCGAGAACGCACGCAACCTGTACCTGGAGGGCATTCGGGACGGCGACGCCAGCGCGGCGATCGAGCGGTACGCCGGCGAGCGCTACGAGCAGCACTCGACCGGCGTGCCAACCGGCAAGGACGGCTTCGTGGAGTTCTTCACCGAGTTCCTCGCCCGCCATCCCGATCGCCACATCGAGATCCACCGTGGCTTCGAGGACGGGAGGTACGTCTTCCTGCACGCCAGCCAGGTGCTCGACGGTGGTGCGGCCAAGTGGGTCACCGCCGACATCTTCGACACCGACGACGAGGGGCGGATGGTCGAGCACTGGGACATCATCCAGGAGCTCGCCGACGACACCGTCTCCGGCCGCTCGATGGTCGAGGGTCCCGCCGAGCCCACCGATCTGCACCTGACCGAGCAGAACAAGGCGTTCGTCGGCCGCTTCGTCGAGGAGGTGCTCGTCGGTGGCGACGTCGGGCGAGCGGGCGAGTTCGTCTCCGGCGAGACCTACCTCCAGCACAACCCGCAGGTCGCCGACGGCCTCGACGGGTTGGCCGAAGCGATGGCGGTGATGGCGGCTGCCGGCCAGGCCATGGTGTACCGCACGGTCCATCGACTGATCGGGTGCGGCGATCTCGTGGTCACCCTCAGCGAGATGTCGATGGGTGAGACCGACATGGCCGTGATCGACATCTTCCGCGTCGCCGGCGGACGGATCGTCGAGCACTGGGACGTGATGGAGCCGATCCCGACACCGGAGGTCGCCCGCAACAGCGGCAAGTTCTGAGCCGGCCCTGCGGTCAGCGCCAGGCGAACACCGGCTGCTCGTAGGCATCGACCCGCTCGTCGCGTCCCTCCACCGCCACGGCGCGGAACTGGTGGATGACGGCGCCGGTGGGGGCGTGGAGGAGGTCCTGGCCGATGCGGAGCTGGATCACCGGCCGGTCGCTCTCGGGGATCTCGACGAAGCGGGGGCTGTCGGGCCGCACGAGCTCGCGCAGTGAGATTCGGTGGACCGATGCCACCTCGTCGGGGTTCGGGGCGGGTTCGGCGTCGACGCCGGCCCAGAAGACGAATGGCGTGATGACGTAGCCCGAGCGGGTCGGGTAGTCGTCGAGGCGGCCGAGCAGGTGGTCGGTGGAGAGGTCGAGGCCGATCTCCTCGCTGGTCTCTCGCAGGGCGGCCTCGACCGGCGTCTCGCCGGCGTCGATCCGTCCCCCGGGCAGCGCCCACTGGCCGGCGTGTGCCCGCAGCCTCGGCTGGCGGCGGGTGAGCAGGATCGCCGCACCACCGGCGGTGCCGTCGACCCGGCCGTCGAGCCCGTCGACGTCGCCCGGGATCATCGAGAGGTCGATGATGACGTCGGTGGGGGTCGGATCGGTGCCGTGGAGCGCTGCGTCGCTGTCCGTCACGACGATCGCCACGGCTGCGTGGCGGCGACCGTCGAGCGGGTGCTCGCGGACCTCGTGGGCGTCCAGGTGGCGCCGCAGCGTCGAGCGGAGCTCCTCGTCGTAGATCACGTCGGGCACCGGACCAGCATGGCCGACCGCGCCGCGGTCACCGGCCCTCGTCGCCGACCAGGGTCGCCAGCGCGTCGGCGAGACGCCGACGGACCCGACTCGCGGGGCCGGAGCGGAGCAGGCCGGGGTTGTTGAGGCCCTGGCAGAACACGAGCACGGCGACCGCGTCGTTCCTGTCGCGCTCCGGGCCGAGGGCAGCGGCGATGATCTCCTCGGCCCGCTGCTCCGCGTCGCGGTAGGAGCGGCGGAGCCCACGGTGCTCGGGGAACCGGGCGATCGCCGCTCGGTACAGCAACGCCCGCTCGGCGAAGTACCCGATCAGCCGGTCGGTCACCGCATCGGCCCACCGGCCGACGTCGGCCGGGATCGCGTCCTCGAACAGCTCGGTCGTGAGCGCGACGAGATCGTCGAGGGCGGTCTCGAACGCGGCGGCGACCGCGTCGTCCTTCGTGCCGAAGTGGGCCCAGAACGTCGCCGGCGTGCAGCCGGCGTCGGCGGCCACCTCCTCGGCGGTGAACGCACCGTCGGCGGCGAGTCGATCGTGCACCGCGGCGACGAGCGCGGTGCGCGTGCGCCGGCTCCGAGCGGTCTTCGCGGCGGTGGCCATGGTCCGAGACTAGAGCAGTTTTCAGAGTCGGACTCAAGAAACTAGGATGTGGGCATGAGCGCGCTCGAGACCGTCTGCCGGACCGCCGACGACCGGGCCGTCGACACCGAACGGCTCGGCCACCTCCACCCCGACATCGTCACGGCCCTCCTCGACGCCGGGGCGCTTCGGGCCTGGATCGCCGCGGAGCACGGCGGCCAGCAGCGCTCGCTCGTCGACGGTCTCCGCCTGATCGAGCAGGTCAGCGAGGCGGACGGCTCGGCGGGCTGGTGCACGATGATCGCCAACTGCACGGCGCTCATCTCGTTCCGGTTGCCCGCCGAGTGGGCCGACAAGGTCTTCGCCGACCCCGCCGCCTGCACCGGGGGCTTCGGGATGCCGGCCGGCACGGCCCGCGTCGTCGACGGCGGGCTCGAGGTGACCGGTCGGTGGGCGTGGGGGTCCGGGACGGACCACTGCACCTGGATCGGGGGTGGCGTGCGCGTCGTCGACGACGACGGAGAGCCGGCCGCGGCGTCCGACGGCGCTCGCACGCCGTTCGTGCTCTTCGACCTCGACGACGTCGAGCTCCTCGACACCTGGCACGTCTCCGGTCTCAAGGGCACGGCGTCGACGGACTACCGGGTCGAGCGGGCGTTCGTCCCCGAGGGCCGTTGGGTCCAGCTCGTCGGCACCGAGCCCCGCATCGACGCGCCGCTCGGGCGGTATCCGTTCTTCTGCGCGCTGGCCGCCGGAGTCGCAGCGGTGACGATCGGCCTCGCCGAGCGGGCCGTCACCGAGCTCGTCGCCATCGGCGAGAAGCGCTCGGCGGGCTCGTCGAAGACCCTCGCCGAGCGGGCGCCCGTCCAGGCCGACCTGGCGATGGCCAGGGCCGGCATCGGTCAGGCGAGGTCCTACCTCCACGAGACGGCCGAGCGCCTGTGGGACGCGGTGTCGGCGGCCGGACCGGTCGACGACGACGCTCGGGTCGAGCTGCGGATGGCGGCCACCGCGGCGGCTCGTCGCTGCGTTGAGGCGGTCGACCTCTGCTTCCACGCCGCCGGCGGGACCGCCGTCTACGAGACCAGCCCGCTCCAGCGGGTCTTCCGTGACGCCCACGTGGCGGCGAGCCACGGGATGATCGCCGCCCGCACGATGGAGCCGCTCGGGCGATACTCCTTCGGGCTGCCGACCTCGACGGTGCAGTTCTGAGGGGATCGCCATGACCGAGCTGTACGACGCCATGAGCACGCTGCGAGCCGTCCGCCGGCTCCGTCCCGATCCGATCCCCGACGATGTCCTCGACCGGGTGCTGCAAGCCGCGTGTTGGGCCCCGACCGGGGGCAACCAGCAGCCGTGGCGGGTCGTCGTCGTGACCGATCCCGCGCAGAAGGCCCGGCTCCAGGCGATCTACCAGCCGGAGTGGGCCCGCTACTCCAAGGGGTTCCTCGCCAACCTCGCCCACCTCCCCGAGGACGAGCTGGCCAAGTGGCAGCGCGTCGCCTCGGCCGGTGACCACCTCGCCGAGCACCTCGCCGAGGCGCCGGCGATCCTGATGTTCTGCGCCGACCCGAAGCGCATGGCCATCACCGACGCGAAGCTCGACCGCGTGAGCATGGTCGGCGGCGGGTCGGTGTACCCGGCGGTCCAGAACGCCATGCTCGCCTGCGTCGCGGAGGGTCTCGGCTGCACGCTGACCACGCTGCACTGCCTGCGCGAAGACGAGGTCAAGGAGGCGCTGGACGTCCCCGAGCGGTGGGCGACGGTGGCGATGGTGCCGATCGGCTACCCCGCCGGTCGGGGCCACGGGTCGATCAGCCGCCAGCCGCCGAGCCGACTCGCCTACCGAGACCGGTTCGGCGAGGCGTGGGACTGAGGGCGAGCCCAGGGCGGAGAAGGTCCGGTCGGCGAGCCTGGGGCCCGAGCGGCCCGGCCCGGCGCTGCTGAGCTTCAGCTCCGCGTGGAGCGGAAGCGGGCCGGCGTCTCGTTGGTGAGGCGGGCGAAGCGACGGGTCAGGTCGGCCTGGTCGTAGAAGCCCGCCGCCACGGCCACGTCGGCCAGCGGGAGCTCGGTCTCGGTCAGGAGCATGGCCGCCCGTTCGACACGGGCCCGGAGCACGTACTGGGTCGCCGAGACGCCGAAGACCCGCTTCATCCGCCGTTCCAGCTGGTCGGGCGTGCACGACGCCACGGCGCAGAGGTCGGCCACGCGGATGGTCCCGTCGAGGTGGCCGGCGACGTGGTCCACCACCGCCCGCAGCGACTGCATGCCGATCGCCGCGTCGCTGGGCGTGGCCAGGTCCCGGCTGATGCTCACGAGCCCGGCGAGGCGGTCGGGGTCGTCGGCCGAGGCGACGGGGATCTTCGACGTGAGGTACCACCCGAGCGATCCGTCCTCCCTCGCGATCAGCTCGAGCTCGTCGCGCAGCGGTCGCCCGGTGGCGAACACCTCGGCGTCCTGCTCCTCGTACCGTTCGGCCAGTTCGGGGACGAAGAGGTCCGCCGCCGTTCGGCCGATCACCTCACGCTTCGAGCGCCGCCCGGTGCGTCGCACGAAGGCCGAGTTGACCTCGACGTAGGTGAGGTCGGTTCGCTTCATGCAGAAGATCACGTTGACGAGCAGCTCCAGCAGCTCCAGCAGCTCGTCCTGACAGGCGAAGCGTCCGTCCGCGGTCACCGCCTCATGTTCGCGCCGGCGTTGCACGTTTCGGCGGCCTCGGCCCCGGCGTTCGTACAAGACCGTGACCCCGGTCGGCGCCGAAGATGGCGTATGCCCACCGCTGCGGTGCATTCGGACGACCTCCTCGTCGACGAGTCGATCGAGGTGGTGACCGCGTGGCTCGCCGCAGCCGCGCGGGCCGAGACGAGGGAGGACCGTCGTACCCAACGCCGCCTCGCCGGGTTGCTCGACGACCCGGCAGGTGCGGAGTTCGCCATGCGGTTCGTCGACCGGGTGGTCCGACCCGAGTCGCACGAGGTCGCGGCAGGGCAGCTCAGCGGACTGGCGCGCGGTCGGCGGTCGCCGCAGTTCCTGGGTCGCATCGACCGGACGCTGCTGGCCATCGGCGCTCGCACCGCGCCGCTGCTGCCGCAGGTCGTGATGCCGCTCGCCACCCGGCGGATGCGCCAGCTCGTCGGGCACCTGGTCGTCGACGCAGGCCGTGAGCCGATGCGTGCCCACCTGGCACGGCGCCGAGCCGAGGGCTTCGCGCTGAACGTCAACCTGCTCGGTGAGGCCGTGCTGGGCGCCGACGAGGCGCAGCGTCGCTTCGACGAGCTCCTCGAGGCGATCGCACGGCCCGAGGTCGACTACGTCTCTGTGAAGGCGTCGGCGCTGGTGGCCCAGCTGCCGCCCTGGGACCACGACGCGGCGGTCGAGCGGGTGATCGCCCGGCTCCGACCCCTGCTGCTCGCCGGCGCCCGGCACGGCGCCTTCGTGAACCTCGACATGGAGGAGTACCACGACCTCGACGTGACGATCGACGCCTTCACCCGGGTGCTCGGCGAGGCCGAGCTCCGCGCGGTCGAGGCCGGGATCGTCCTGCAGGCCTACCTCCCCGATTCGTTCGCCGCGCTCCGCTCGCTCGTCGACTGGGCCGACCGGCGCGACGGCGCCGACATCAAGATTCGGCTGGTCAAGGGCGCCAACCTCGCGATGGAGCGCGTCGAGGCCGAGCTGCGGGGGTGGGAACAGGCCCCGTACGCGACGAAGGCCGAGGTCGACGCCAACTACAAGCGCTGCCTCGACTGGGTGGCGAGGCCGGAGCGGTTGCACCGGGTCCGGATCGGGGTGGCGAGCCACAACCTCTTCGACGTCGCCTGGGCTCACCTGCTCGTCCGGGAGCGTGGGGTCGAGGAGCGGGTCGGGTTCGAGATGCTCCAGGGTATGGCGGACGCGCTCGCCCGGACCGTCCGGGACGACGAGGGCGGCCTGCTGCTCTACACGCCCGTGGTACGGCCCGAGGACTTCGACGTGGCGATCAGCTACCTCTTCCGCCGGCTGGAGGAGAACGCCTCGGACGCCAACTTCATCCGCCACCTCTTCGACCTGCGCCCCGGATCGGCCGCCTTCGTCGACGAGGCCGCCAAGTTCCGGAGGGCCGTCGCCGAGCGGTGGGGCGTCGGCGAGCGACCGCGGCGGAACGCGGAGCGAGCCGGTTCGGCTGACGGGTTCGCGAACGAGCCGGACACCGACCCCGTGCTGCCCGAGCGCCGTGCCTGGGCCGCCGAGCTGGTCGCACGGCAGCCCGAGCCGCCGCGCGCACCGATGACCACCTCGGCCTCGGAGGTCGACGAGATCGTGGCGGGCGCGGTCATGGCGGCGGCCGGGTGGGGCGAGCGGTCGCCCGAGGACCGACGGCGGACGCTGCGGGCGGTGGCCGAGGAGCTGTGCCGACGCCGCGGCGACCTCGTCGCGGCGATGGTCCACGAGGGGAACAAGACCGTGGGTGAGGCCGACCCCGAGGTGTCGGAGGCCGTCGACTTCGCCCGGTGGTACGCCGACCGGGCGCTCGACACCATCGACCGTCCGATGGCGCGCTTCGAGCCGCTCGGCGTGGTGGTCGTGGTGCCCCCGTGGAACTTCCCCGTGGCGATCCCCGCCGGCGGCGTGCTCGCCGCGCTGGCCGCGGGCAACGCCGTGGTGCTCAAGCCCGCACCGGAGACGCCCCGCTGCGCCGAGTTGGTGGCCGAGTGCTGCTGGGCGGCAGGGGTTCCCGACGACGTGCTCCGGTTCGTCCGGACCCCGGACGACGAGGTCGGGCGGCGCCTCGTCTCGCATCCCGATGTGGGTGGCGTGATCCTGACCGGCTCCGCGGAGACCGCTGAGCTGTTCCGCTCCTGGCAACCCGACCTCCCGCTGTTCGCGGAGACCTCGGGCAAGAACGCGATGGTCATCACGCCCAACGCCGACCTCGATCTCGCCGTGGCCGACCTCGTCACCTCCGCCTTCGGCCACGCCGGGCAGAAGTGTTCGGCCGCGAGCCTGGCGATCTGCGTGGGCGAGGTGGCCCGTTCCGATCGCTTCCGCCGGCAGCTCGTCGATGCGACCCGCACCCTCGCCGTCGGGCCGGCGACCGATCTGGCCACCTCGATGGGTCCGCTGATCGCCGAGCCGGCGGGGAAGCTCCGCCGAGCGCTGACCGAGCTCGATGCGGGCGAGGAGTGGTGGCTCGAACCCCGACGGCTCGCCGTCGGGTCGTGGACGCCCGGCATCCGCGCCGGCGTGCGGCCCGGCTCGTGGTTCCAGCGGACCGAGTGCTTCGGCCCGGTGCTGGGGATCGTCGAGGCCGAGGATCTCGACGAGGCGATCGCGATCCAGTCCTCCACCGACTACGGCCTCACGGGTGGTGTGCACAGCCTCGACGAGGACGAGATCGAGCGCTGGCTCGACCGGGTCGAGGTCGGCAACGCCTACGTGAACCGGCCGACCACCGGGGCGATCGTTCGACGGCAGCCGTTCGGCGGGTGGAAGCGCTCGTCGGTCGGGCCGGGGGCGAAGGCCGGTGGGCCCGACTACGTCGCGATGCTGGGTCGGTGGCGGGCGGTCGGCGTCGACGAGCCCGGGTGGCTCGACGCCGCCCGGCGCGACGACCTCGCCGTCTGGTCGGGTGAGCTGGCTCGCGAGCACGACCCCTCGGGACTGCGGGTCGAGCAGAACGTCCTCCGGTACCGGCCGATCTCCGGACTGCTCCTGCGCATCGGCGCCGGCACCCCCGAGCGGGAGGTCGAGCGGATCCGCCACGCGGCTCGCACCGCCGGGGTCAGGCTCACGGAGTCACGAGCCAGCCACGAGGCACCGGCGGACCTGGCCCGCAGGTTGGCGACGATCCACGTCGAGCGCGTGCGCGCCCTGGGCGAGGTCGAACCGGAGCTGCGTGACGCCGCTGCCGCGACGGGTCGGCACCTGATCACCGGCGAGGTGACCGCCGACGGGCGGATCGAGCTGCTGCACCTGGTTCGGGAGCAGTCGATCAGCCGGACCCGTCACCGCTACGGCAACACCTTCGCCGAGCGGTGACGGCTGGCCGGATCAGGTGTCGGCGATCTCCTTGGCGATGCCGCTGATCGATTCGGCCTCGTTGGCGACCATGCTCGAAGCGTCCCGCAGCTCCTGGCTGACAGCGCCGAGCTCCTGGGAGGCGGCCGCCATGTTGGTGACCTCGTCGTTGGTGCGGCTGACGCTCGCCTGGATGTCGCGGAACGTCTCGGCGGCGGAGTCGGCGTGCTCGGCCGAGGTCGTGACCCGACGGCTCGTCTTCTCGACGGCGGAGACGACGCTCTGGACGGACGACTCGGTGCTCGAGATGAGCGCCGTGACGTCGCTGAGCGCCTCGTCGGTGTTCTCCGCCAACGCCTTCACCTCACCGGCGACGACGGCGAAGCCGCGGCCGGCCTCCCCGGCTCGGGCGGCCTCGATGGCGGCGTTGAGGGCCAGCAGGTTGGTCTGGGCGGCGATGTCGCGGATCAGGGCGATGATCTGACCGATGCGGGCAGCGTTGTTGGTGAGCACGCCGACCTCGTCGGTGACCTCACCCAGGGCGCGGCTGGCCTCCTGCGAACCGGTCGAGGCGGCGCTGATGACCTCCATGCCCGCGGAAGCGGCCTCGGCGGTCGCAGCGGCCGACACGGCGAGCTCCTCGGCGGCCTCTGCGAGCTCGGTGCTCTGCGTCGCCATCACCTCGGTCGACGCGAGCGTCTCCTCGGACGTGGCGGCGAGGCCGCTGCTCGACTCGGTGAGCTGGTTGGCGTAGGCGCGCATCTGGGTGATCGTCCCGGACAGCTTGGCGTCTCGGGCCTCGACGTAGGCCTCCGTCGCGAGCGCGGCGTCGAACATGCAGATCGTCTGGGCTGCTGCCGCGACGTCGACGACCTCGTCCTCGGTCGCACCTGCGGCGACGACGGCGTCGACGATGCCGCCCACGATCAGTCGATACTGCCCGAAGTACCGGGTGGGGGAGAGACCCACACGGTCGTGGGTGTTGCCGATCCGGAGCCGGCTGGCGATGAACTCATCGTCGATCCGGCCGCCGAAGAGTGAGTTCACGTACGCCGCGAGGATCGGGCGCTGCCGCTCCACGCTGGAGTGCTCCTTCAGCACCGGAGCGGTGTCGGACGAGAGCAGGTGGTCGTAGAACGCCTGGGCGATGCCGGGCGAGGCTTCCTCGAGCACATCGGCCCAGGTGGCGAGCGTGCCGACCAGGTCCTCCGTGATGCCGCAGTACTCGGCGGTGGCCCGATGTCCGGGGTCGCTGATCTGGATCGTGCCCGTGGCCCGCGGCCTCGGCTGGCGCTCGTCGACCGTTTCGTCGGTCGTGGCCGTGTCGGTCGGCTGCTGCTTGGTGAACAAGGCCATGGTTCGGGACCCCCGGAGCGTTGCTGGCTTCTTCCGTCACTGGTCGACAGCTCCCGGCAAGACATGAGGAGACTCCGGTGGGTATCGGGTGTCTGCCCGATACCCACCGTCGGACCGATGGGCGATGCTGAGTCCGTGAACGCGACGATCGAACGCCGTCATCGCCTGCTCGGCCTGGTCGAGCTGGGGCTCGAGCGGCCCCGACAGGTCCTGGCGGCAGCGGCGGTGCTGACCGTCGCGCTGGCCGGCGCGATGGTGCTGATCGAGGTCGACACCGACCCGGAGAACATGCTGCCCGGCGACCATCCCGTGCGGGTGCTCAACGCCGACATCGAGGAGCGGTTCGCAGGGAACGAGACGATCGTGGTCGGGATCGCACCCGCCGACGGCGATGTCGGCTCCGCAGCGGAGCTCGATGCGGTGGTCGAGCTGCACGACGAGGTCGCCTCGCTCGACGGCGTCGTCGGCCCCGCCGTGGTCAGTGTGTCCACGGCGACCGGCGGCGGCCCGGTCGGCGACGCCGGAGCGTTCCTCGATGGTCTGGCCCGCGACCCCCTCCTCGGTGGCGTCGTGGTGTCGGAGGACCGCTCGACGGCGGCGATCTTCGTGGCGCTCGAGGACAAGGACGACGCCACCGGCGTGGCCGACGAGGCCAGGGAGCTCGCCGAATCGCACCCGGAGCTCGACGGCGCAGAGATCAGCATCGCCGGTCTACCGCTGGCCGAGGAGGCGTTCGGGCAGCAGATGTTCGTGCAGATGGCGATCTACGCCCCGCTCGCCGGCCTCGTCCTCTTCCTCATGATGCTGCTGTTCTTCCGACGTCTTGCCGTCGTCGGGCCGGCCATGCTCGTCGCCCTCGGCACGGTCACCTGGACGATGGGCCTCCTCATCGGCACCGGCAACACCGTCCACATCATGGCGTCGATGATCCCGATCTTCCTGATGCCGACGGCGATCCTCGACAGCGTCCACGTCATCAGCGAGTTCCACGACCGGTCGCGTCCGGACGAGGAGCGCCGAACGACCCTGCTCCGGGTCTACGACGAGCTGCTCGGCCCGCTGTCGACGACCACGCTCACGACGATGGTGGCGTTCGCCTCGCTGGCGCTGGCGCCGATCCCACCGGTCCGGGTGTTCGGCATCTTCGTGGCGATCGGGATGGCGATCGCGTGGCTGTGGACGCTCGTCGTCCTGCCCGCCTTCCTCGTGCTCGGCGGGCCCGCCGTCAGCACGGCCGACGACGGCGGTGCCCTGGTGCGGGCGGTGCACGGACTGGGCGAGGTCGTACGGCGGCGGCGGACTCCTGTGCTGCTCGGCTTCGCGATCGTCGTCGTCGTGCTCGCCCCCGGACTGGCCGGGATCGAGATCAACGACAACCCGGTGCGTTGGTTCCGGTCCGGCGAGCAGGTCCGCGACGACTCCGAGGCCCTCAACGACGTGCTGCCCGGCACCTTCGGCGCCAGCCTCGTCCTCGAGGCCGACGATCCGGCTGCGCTCACCGAGGCCTCGACCATCGAGGCGGTGCGCGACCTGGAGGCGACCTGGGCCGGGACCGGCATCGTCGGCCACGCCGCCACCTACCCCGATCTCCTGGGCGACGTGGACGGGCCGGCCGGGGTCGAGCTGCTCGGCGCGCAGCGTGCGGCGTCCCCGCTGGCCGCGACGCTGATCTCGGACGACCTCGCCGCGGCGAACCTGCGGCTGCTGCTCTCCGACGGCGACAACCAGGCGATGCGGGCGGTGGTCGACGCGACCGACGACCAGCTCGACGTGATGCCGCTGCCCGACGGCGTCACGGCCTCGTGGGGCGGTGAGGCCTACCTCAACCTCGTCTGGCAGGACGAGATGGTCGAGGGCATGCTCCGCGCCTTCCTGAGCACGCTCGTCGTCATCTCGCTCCTGCTCGTGGCGCTGTTCCGCTCGGTCCGGTGGGCGGCACTGGCGATGGTGCCCGTGCTGTGGACGGTCATCGCCGTGTACGGCGTGATCGGGATCGTCGGCAAGGACTACGACATGCCGATCGCCGTCCTCTCCACCCTCGTGCTCGGGATCGGCGTCGACTTCGCCATCCACTTCGTCGTGCGCTTCCGCGCGTCGCTGGAGGAGACCGGCGACGTCGGTGCCGCCGTGGAGCGGTTCTTCGGCGAGCCGGGCCGAGAGTGACCCGCAACGCCATCATCGTGGCGGTCGGCTTCACGCCGCTGCTGCTGTCGTCGCTCGTTCCCTACGTGGTCGTCGGCGTGCTCCTGTCGACGATCCTCGCGGTGAGCTGGCTGGCGACCGTCTGCGTGCTGCCGGCCGCGGCGAGCTTCCTCCGTCAGCCGGAGCCGGCGGCGCCGTAGTGCGCGGCGACCTGGTCGGGGTAGCTGCGCTCGAAGTAGTTCCACAGCTGCTCGCCGTAGGTGGCCGGACGGTGCTGGCTGGCCATGTCGCCCACGCCGGCCTCGGTCTCGTGCTTCCGGGCCATGAACCCGGCGGACGAGTGGCGCGGGCTCGCCGCGACCGCGGCGGTGAAGCCGGGGTCGAGCGTCAGCGGCGAGAGGTCGGTGTCGAGCGAGGCGCCGTGGAAGTAGCCGGCCGAGTAGCGCTCGTCCGGTGAGATCACGCGGTGCGGCGTGGCGACCAGGTAGTTGCCGGTCATCGACTGGAGGACCTCGCCGACGTTGATGACGAACGAGCCCGGCACGGCGGGCACGTCGATCCAGTCGCCGTCGGGGTTCTCGACCTGCAGGCCCGGCGTGGGCCCCGGGGCGAGGACGGTCAGGAAGCCGGCGTCGTGGTGGGCGTTGACTCCCGCGCCACCCGCCGGCGTCGGCGGGTAGTGGATCAGCTTGGTGAGCGACATCGGCTGCGCTCCGAAGCGACGATCGAGCTCGTCGACGTCGAGGCGCAGGCCGAGGGAGAGGGCACCGAGCAGTCGGCGGGCCAGCCCGCCCAGCTCGCAGAACCACCGCTGGCAGATGGCCCGGTGGCCCGGCAACACGTCCTCGGGCATCCACTGGTTCGGGCCCAGCAGGCGCAACCAGGTTGGCTCGACGTCGATGGGGTGGGCCGGCCACTCCGACCACAGGTCGATCTGCTCGCGCAGGTCGGGCCGGTTGTTCGTGAACTCCGTCCCGACCGGCTCCCAGCCGCGGAAGTGGCGGGAACGGCGCTTGTCGATCAGCGCCTTCTCCTCCGGCGCGAGCGAGAAGAAGCGGTGCATCAGGTCGAAGACGTCGTCGACGACGGCCGACTCGACGCCGTGGTCGACGACCAGCACGAAGCCCACCTCGTGGAGGATCCGGGTGAGCTGGTCGGCGGCTCCGGCCCGCTCGTCGGGCGAGCCGTCGAGCGGGCCGAGGCCCAGCACCGGGATCGTGTCGAAGCCCGTGGCGGTCACGCCCCCGACGCTACTCAGCTCGAGGCGCTCCGGAACCGGGCGATGGCCAGGGGAGCGAACACGGCGACGAGCAGCACGACCCAGCCGAGCGTGTAGATCACCGGGTTCTCCAGCGGCCAGGCGGTCGGCTCCGGCGTTCCCTCCGGGATGTTGCCGAACAGGTCGCGGGTCGCCTGCGTGACCGCCGAGACCGGGTTCCACTCGGCGAACGTGCGCAGCGGCCCGGGGAGGTCGTCGGACGGCACGAAGGTGTTGGCGACGAACGTGAGCGGGAAGATCACCAGGAACGACGCGTTGTTCACGACCTCCGGCGACGGCACGATCAGCCCCACGAGGGCCATCACCCACGAGAACGCGTAGGCGAACAGCAACAGCAGGAGCACGGCGAGGATCGCGTCGAGCAACGACCCCCGGATCCGCCAACCGACGATCAGGCCGGTGAGGCCCATCACGAGGAGCGACAGGACGTTGTAGATCACGTCGCTCGCCGTGCGACCCGCCAACACCGCGCCCCGCGACATCGGCAGGACCCGGAACCGGTCGATGATCCCCTTCTGCATGTCCTCGGCGATGCCCGCACCGGTGAAGGTCGCCCCGAAGAGCACCGTCTGGGCGAAGATCCCCGCGATCAGGAACTCCCGGTAGCTGCCGCCCTCGATCTCGATCGAGTTGCCGAACACGTAGGCGAAGAGCAGGACGAACATGATCGGCGACAGGAGCACGAAGACGAGCACCTCGGGCACCCGGCCGATCTTGATGACGTTGCGCTTGGCGACGACGGCCATGTCGGACATCGCCCATCGGACGGCGGTCATGCCCGCACCTCCTGGTCGGTCTGGGTCGGTCGGTCGTCGTCGGACGCCTCGACGTCCGACCGGTGGCCGGTGAGGGTGAGGAACACGTCGTCGAGGGTCGGTCGCCGCAGTCCTATGTCGTCGGGCGCGATGCCGGCCTCGTCGAGTGCGGTGAGCACGTCGCGCAGGACGTTCACGCCGCCGCGGGCCGGAGCGACGAGTCGGCGGGTGCCGGGCTCCACCTCGACCTCGCCGTCGCTGAACCTCGCCAGCAGCTCGTGCGCTGCGGGGACCTCGCCGGGGGCGACGGTCAGCTCGATGCGCTCGCCGCCCACCTGCGCCTTGAGCTCGTCGGCCGTGCCCCGGGCGATCGCCTGGCCGTGGTCGATGACCACGATGTCGTCGGCGAGCTGGTCGGCTTCCTCGAGGTACTGCGTGGTGAGCAGCAGCGTCGTGCCCTGTGTGACGAGGCCGCGGATGACGGCCCACAGGTCGATCCGGCTGCGGGGGTCGAGGCCGGTGGTGGGCTCGTCGAGGAAGAGCACGGGCGGCGCGGCGACCAGGGCGCCGGCGAGATCGAGCCGGCGCCGCATGCCACCCGAGTAGGTCTTGACCGGCCGATCGCCGGCATCGGCCAGGTCGAACTGGTCGAGCAGCTCCCGGGCCCGCTGCTGGGCGGCCGGACGGCCGAGCCGGTAGAGGCGACCGATCATGTCGAGGTTCTCGAACCCGGTGAGGATCTCGTCGACGGCGGCGTACTGGCCCGACAGCCCGATCTTCGCCCGCACCCCGGCCGGGTCGGAGCGCAGGTCGACGCCGGCGATGGTGGCCTCTCCCGCGTCCGGTTCGAGCAGGGTGGTGAGGATCGACACCGCGGTCGTCTTGCCCGCCCCGTTGGGGCCGAGCAGTCCGAGCACGGTGCCGGTCGGTGCGGCCAGGTCGAGGCCGTCGAGTGCGTGGACGTCGCCGAAGTGCTTGACCAGGCCCTCGGCGAGGATGGCGTGGCTCATGGCGGAGACCCTAGGCGGTCATGCGGACAGATCCTGTCCGCAATCCGAGGCATGATGGAGCGGTGGCGGGACCGACCGGACGGATCCTCGAGCTCCTGTCGCTGTTGCAGACCCATCGCTTCTGGCCCGGCCCCGAGCTGGCGTCGCGCCTCGAGGTGAGCGAGCGGACGCTGCGGCGCGACATCGAGCGCCTGCGCGACCTCGGCTACCCGGTCGATGCCGTGCCGGGGGTCGACGGCGGCTACCGCCTCGCCGCCGGGTCGCACCTGCCCCCGCTGCTGCTCGACGACGACGAGGCGGTCGCCATCGCCGTCGGGCTCCGCACCGCGGCCCGGGCCTCCGTCGAGGGCATCGAGGAGGTGTCGGTGCGGGCGTTGGCGAAGATCCAGCAGCTCCTCCCGGACCGGCTCCGCCGGCGAGTTGCGTCGATCCACGGCACCGTCGTCGTGCAGTCCTGGCAGAACCGGGTCGACGAGGTGTCGGCCGACGTGCTCGCCGTCCTCGCACAGGCCTGCCGCGACCACGAGGAGGTCCGCTTCGAGTACCGGCGGCGCGACGGCGAGGAGTCCAGCCGCCGGGTCGAGCCGCACCAGCTCGTCTCGCTCGGCCACCGCTGGTACCTCGTGGCGTGGGACGTCCGGTGCGACGACTGGCGCACCTTCCGCGTCGATCGGCTCGACGAACCCCGACTCGCCGGTGGTCGCTTCGCGCCGCGCGAGCTGCCGCACGGCGACGCCGCCCGCTACGTCGAGGAGGGGCTGCGGCGGACGCCGATGCCCTTCATGGCGACCGTGACGGTCGTCGGTGCCGAGGACGAGGTCGAGCACGCCGCGCAGTGGCTCGGGGCGGAGGTCGTCTCGTCGGACGGCCGAGCCGAGCTCGTCCTGCGCACCGACTCGCTCGACTGGTTGTCGTCGATGATCGCGATCCTCGCCGTCCAGTTCGAGGTCGAGGTCGAGGCAGACGACGACGTGCGCGAGCGGCTGCGCACCATGCGCCACCGCCTCGACGCCGTGCTCTGATCCGGGGGGCGGCCCCGGTTCCTAGCCGGTCGCGACCGGAGTGCGGACCTTCGCGAAGCGCATGACGCCGTCGTCGACCGGGCTCTCCTCGATGAGCTTCCTGTCCGCCGCGTACATCTGCGGGTTGACCCACGGCTCGCGGTCGCTCTGGCGGGGGAGCATCGGCATCATCCGCTGCATGTAGCCCGACGAGAAGTCGTCGATGAACGGTCGCTCGACCATGCCCTCGTCGGACGGGCGCAGCGTCGGGGTGCAGCGGTCGGTGCCGGTGTCGCGCAGGTGGTTGAGCAGCCGGCACACGAAGCCGCAGGTGATGTCGGCCCGCAGGGTCCAGGAGGCGTTGATGTAGCCGAACGACGAGACGAGGTTCGGGACGCCCGAGTAGGCGAGGCCCTTGTAGGTCCAGGTCTTCGAGAAGTCGACGGGCTCGCCATCGACGGTGAAGTCCATGTCGCCGATCGTGACGAGCTGCAGCCCGGTCGCCGTGACGATGACGTCGGCCTCGAGCTCGCGACCCGAATCGAGCAGGAGGCCCTGCTCGGTGAACCGGTCGATCGTGTCGGTCACGACCGACGCCTGGCCCGAGTTGAGCGCGTCGTAGAGGTCGCCGTTGGGGATCAGGCAGAGCCGCTGGTCCCACGGGTTGTAGTCGGGGGTGAAGTGCTCGTCGACGACGTCGTCGCCGATCTCCTTGCGGGCGAGCCCGAGCAGCTGCTCCTTCACCTTCTCGGGCTTGGTGCGGGTCTTCCGGTAGAAGAGCTGGCCCAGCACGATGTTCTTGCGGCGCGTGATGGCGTAGGCGGCCTTCTCGGGCAGCACCTTGCGCAGGGCCGTGTTGATCGGGTCGACGTCGGGCCGGGCGACCACGTAGGTCGGCGAGCGCTGGACCATCGTGACGTGCTCTGCCTCGCCCGCCATGGCCGGCACGATCGTCATCGCCGTGGCGCCGGAGCCGATGACGACGACCCGCTTGCCGGTGTGGTCGAGGTCGTCCGGCCACTCCTGGGGGTGGACGATCTTGCCGGCGAAGTCGTCGCGCCCGACGAACTCCGGGGTGTAGCCGCCCCGGTAGGAGTAGTAACCGGAGCACATGAACAGGAACGAGCAGCTGAGCTGCACCCGTTCGCCGGTGTCGGTCCGCTCCGCGGTGACGGTCCAGCGGGCGTCCTCGCTCGACCAGTCGGCTCGCCGGACCTGGTGGCCGTAGCGGATCTTGCGGTCGATGCCGTACTCCGCGGCGGTCTCCTGGAGGTACTCGAGGATCGACGGGCCGTCGGCGATGGCCTTCTCGTGCTTCCACGGCTTGAAGCTGTAGCCGAGGGTGTGCATGTCGCTGTCGGACCGCACGCCCGGGTAGCGGAACAGGTCCCACGTGCCCCCGAGCTGGTCGCGCCCCTCGAGGATCACGTAGCTGCGGTCCGGGCACTGGGCCTGCAGGTGGTAGCCGGCGCCGATGCCCGAGATGCCCGCTCCGACGACGAGCACGTCCACATGTTCCACGAGATCCCCCTGAGGTCGAGGCACGACGCTACCGAGGCCGGCTCGGTCGGAGCGAGGTGGCCCGGCTACGGTGCGCCGGCACGACGGTCACGAGGGGATGACGGGATGAGCGGGGACGGCCAGGTCGACTACGAGGACCTCACGGGGATGCAGCTCACCGACGACGAGGTCGAGGAGCTCCTCGCCGCCGGCGGCGAGTGCATCTTCAACTGGACGACCCGCGACGGGTACCCGGTCGGGGTCGTCGTGGCGTTCGTGTACCACGACGGCAAGTTCTGGACGACCTGTGCCGAGCGGCGCAAGCGGGTCCCGGCGCTGCGGGCTCGGCCGCAGTCGGGCATCGTCATCAACACCGGGCGCCGCACGGCGACGTTCAAGGGGGAGTCCGTCGTGCACGCGCCGGGTGACCCCGGGTTCGACGAGCTGAAGACCTGGTTCTACGCCAAGCTCTCGCGCGTCGACGAGAACCCGGACGACGACTACCGCAAGAGCTTCAACAAGTTCCTCGACTCACCGCACCGGGTGATCATCGAGACCGACGCCCGGCTCGTGGTGGCCTTCGACGTGCAGCGCTTCCAGGCCTTCACGCTCGAGGCGATGCAGGCCGGTCACGGCGCCGACTGAGCGGCGGTCCACCCGACGCCGGCCGAGCTCAGGTGTCGAGCCAGGGCTCGTCGGCCTCCCAGGGTTGCACCTTCGACGGGTCGTCTTCGTCGCGCCGGCGGCGCGGCTCGGCCATCAGCTTGGCGGCGGCGACGCCGGCCAGGAGCCCGAACAGGTGCCCCTCCCAGGAGATGCCCTCCTGGGGGACGAGGCCGGCGATGAACCCGGAGTACAGGAAGATCGCGAGGAGGGCGGCGGCGAGCGGTCGGGGGCGGCGCTCGAACCAGGCGGCGCCCAGCACGGCACCGAAGTAGCCGAACACCACCCCGCTCGCTCCGATGTGGTTGCCGAAGCCGGCGAACGCCCACGTCAGCCCGCCCCCGACGAACATCGCCATCGCCGTCACGACCGCCCAGTAGCGGAACCCCCGGACGGCGACGAGGCCGCCGAGCACGATCAGCGGCAGCGTGTTGGACGACACGTGGCCGAAGTTCGAGTGGAGGAACGGCGACCAGAGGATGCCGTCGAGCCCGGCGGCACGCCGGGGCTGGATGCCGTTGCGCTGGAGCCGATCGTCGAGCACGACGGTGTCGAGCGCCTCGATCACCCAGATCGCGGCGACGGCCACCAGGACCAGCCCGAAGCCGTGCCGGAGCGCCCGCTGCCACCAGGTCCTGTGGTCTGCGGCCATCGGCTCCATACGATCAAGGCTACGGAGGCGGCGGCCGGCTCCGTGTTTCCGGCCGTCGGTGTCCGAGGTGGGCGCCCGCTCCGTGGGACACTCACTGCTTCACCTGATGGAGAGAGGCCGCATGAGCGGGAACGCAAGCTTCGGGTTCGAGGACGTCGCCGTGGTCTCCGTGGCGGCGTGCGAGGCGCCGGAGGTCGTGACATCCGAGGAGATCGACGAGCGGCTCGCCCCGTTCTACGAGCGGACCGGCACCCGGCCGGGGCTGCTCAAGAGCCTGGCCGGTGTGCACGAGCGGCGTCGTTGGCCCGAGGGCGTCTCGTTCATGCAGGCGGCAGCCCAGGCCGGTGAGGCGGCGATCGCCGCGTCCGGGGTCGACCGGGCCCGCATCGGGTTGATGATCGACAGCTCGGTCTGCCGTGAGCGGCTGGAGCCGTCGAGCGCGGTGACCGTTCACCACCTCCTCGACCTCCCGCCGACGTGCATGAACTTCGACCTGTCCAACGCGTGCCTCGGCTTCATCAACGCCATGCACATGGCGGGCACGATGCTCGAGTCGGGCCAGATCGACTACGCGCTGATCGTCGACGGCGAGGGGACCAGGGAGATCCACGACAACACCATCGCCGCGCTCAACGGACCCGACGCCACGATCGAGGACCTCTTCGACAACTTCGCCTCGCTCACCCTCGGCTCGGGCTCCGCGGCCATGGTGATGGGCCGCCACTCGGAGAACCCGGGGAGCCACCGGGTGGTCCGCGGCTTCTTCCGGGCGGCGACCGAGCACCACGAGCTCTGCATCGGCTCGCTCGACGGGATGTCGACCGACGCCAAGGCACTGCTCGATGCCGGCACCGACCTCGCCAAGCTGGCCTGGGACGACGCCGACACGACCGGCTGGCCGGAGGCCGACCGCTTCGTCCTGCACCAGGTGTCCAAGGTGCACACGAACGCCATGATCGACACCCTCGGCCTCGCCGCCGACCGGGTGCCGATGACGTTCCCGATGTTCGGCAACATCGGTCCGGCCGCCATCCCGTTCACCCTCGCTGCGGTGCAGGACACCCTCGAGCCCGGCGACGTCGTGCTGTGCATGGGCGCCGGGTCGGGCATCAACGCCTCGATCACCGAACTGCGCTGGTGAGCCGGCAGGCCGCCCGGCTCCCTCCTCCGGGCCTGCCCGGTCTGGAGCCCGGGTGGTCGAGGTTGGTCACCGCCCCCGACCATCGCGGTGACGACCGCACCTGGCACCTGCTCGACACCGCACCGGCGGCACCTCGCCACACGCTCGTCTGCGTGCACGGCAACCCGTCGTGGTCCTACCTCTGGAGAGACCTCGTCGGCGAGGCGCCGTCCGACGTCCGGGTGGTGGCCGTCGACCAGCTCGACATGGGCTTCTCGGAGCGGACCGGGGTGCGTCGTCGGCTCGCCGATCGCATCGCCGATCTGGTCTCGCTCGTCGAACGGCTCGACATCGATGGTCCGGTCGTCACCGTCGGGCACGACTGGGGCGGGCCCATCTCCCTGGGACTCGCGCTGGAGCTGCACCGCCGTCAGCCGTCGGCGCTGGCCGGCGTGGTGCTCTGCAACACCGCCGTGCACCAGCCCGAGGGCTCGCCCGCTCCGGCCCTCATCCGTGCGGCCCGAACCCGCGGCGTGCTCGAGCGGGTCACGGCCACGACCTCGGCGTTCGTCGACGGCGCCCTGGCCATGTCGCGCCCCCGGCCACCGGCCGAGGTCCGCGCCGCCTACCGGGCGCCCTACGCCGACGCAGCTCGTCGGCGGGCGATCACCGAGTTCGTCGAGGACATCCCGCTCGATCCGACGCACCCGTCGGCCGCGGCGCTCGACACGATCGCCGCCGGGTTGAACGAGCTCGACGCGACCCCGGCGCTGCTGCTGTGGGGTCCCGACGACCGGGTCTTCTCCGACCTCTACCTCCACGATCTCGAGGCGCGCCTGCCGCACGCCGACGTCCATCGGTTCGTTGGTGCGGCGCACTTCGTCCCGGAGGACGCCGACGTGGCCGGCGCGGTCCTCAGCTGGATCGAGCGTCCCGAGCCGACCGGTCGCTCCGGCCCGGCCGCCGCTCGGGCCAGCCTCTGGCGAGAGCTCGATCGGCATCGGGACAGCGATCGGCCCGCCGTGGTCGAGCTGCACGATGGGGAGCGGCGCTCGATCGACTTCGGTGAGCTCGACGGACGGGTGCGGGCCCTCGCGGCCGGCCTCATCGACCACGGCATCGCTCCGGGCGACCGGGTCGCGCTGATGATCCCGCCCGGCATCGACCTGACGGTGGCGCTCTACGCCTGCTGGCGGATGGGTGCGGTGATGGTGTTGGTCGACTCGGGCCTGGGGCCCCGCAACATGAGCCGGGCGCTGGCCTCCGCCGACCCCGACCACCTCATCGGCATCGACCGGGCGATGGTGGCGGCGAGGGCCCTCCGATGGCCGGGTCGTCGGATCGCCGTCGGCGAGATCGGGCCGCGCCCCCGGCGAGCGCTCGGCATCGAGGCGACGCTCGCCGAGGTCGAGGAGGCCGGAGCGGACCTCGCCGCTCCGCCGACCCCGGGCGACGAGGCGCCGGCTGCGGTCGTCTTCACCTCGGGCTCGACCGGCCCGTCCAAGGGCGTCGCCTACCGCCACCACCAGGTGCAGGCCCAGCGCGACCAGCTCCGGGCGCTGTACGGCATCGGGCCCGACGACGCGCTCGTCGCGGCGTTCGCCCCCTTCGCCCTCTACGGGCCGGCGCTCGGCATCACCTCGGTCGTGCCGGACATGGACGTCACGAAGCCGGCGACGCTGACCGCCGGAGCGCTCGCCGACGCGGTCGAGGCGGTCGACGCCTCGCTCGTGTTCGCCTCGCCCGCCGCCCTGGCCAACGTGGTCGCCACCTCCGACGGGCTCACGGCGGCGCACCGGAGGGCGCTGTCGGGCGTCCGGTTGCTCCTCTCCGCCGGCGCGCCGGTCCATCCGGACCTCCTCGCCGCCGCCGTCGAGCTGATGCCCGCGGCCGAGGCGCACACGCCGTACGGCATGACCGAGGTGCTCCCGGTCGCCGACATCGGGCTCGACGAGCTGCGCGGACGACGAGGTGGCGACGGCGTGTGCGTCGGTCGACCCCGCGCGGGGGTCGAGGTCAGGATCAGCGCGCTCGACGAGCGGGGTCGGGCGACCGGGGAACCGGATGCGGTGCCCGGGACGGTCGGCGAGGTGCTGATCAGCGCCGACCACGTGAAGGACGGCTACGACCGGCTCTGGCTCACCGAGCACCGGTCGTCGCTCCTGCCCCGTTGGCACCGCAGCGGCGACGTCGGGATGCTCGACGGCGACGGGTACCTGTGGATCGGCGGCCGCCTCGAGCACGTCATCACGACCACGGCCGGACCGGTCACCCCGGTGTCGATCGAGGTCGCAGCCGAGACCGTCGACGGGGTGCGGCGTGCCGCTGCGGTGGGGGTGGGCCCGAGCGGTCGGCAGGTCGTGGCGGTCGTTGTCGAGACGGATCCTCCGGCTCGTCGTCCGGGGCTGGCGGGCCCGGCCGTGACCGACAGCGTCCGCGTCGCCGTCGCTGCCGTCGACCGTCCGACGCCGGTCGCCGTCCTGCGGGTGCCCCGGCTGCCGGTGGACCGCCGGCACAACTCCAAGATCGATCGGCGCCGCATCGCCGAGTGGGCGGGCGGTGTGCTCGCCGGCGAGCGGATGGGGCGGCTGTGAGGGTCCTCGTCACCGGGGCGACGAGCTGCATCGGAGCGGCCGTGGTCGATCGGCTGGTCGCGCGGGGCGACGAGGTCACGGTGCTGCAGCGCCGGTCGGCAGCTCGCGAGGTCGCGGAGGTGCTCGGCGACGTGGGCGAGCCGTCGGTCGTCGGTCGGGCCGTCGAGGGCCAGGACGCCGTCGTGCACCTCGCTGCCAAGGTCGACGTGGTCGGTCCGTGGGAGGACTTCGAGCGGGTGAACGTCGGTGGCACCGTCCGGCTGCTGGAGACGGCGCGGGGCGCCGGCGTCGGTCGGTTCGTCCACGTTTCCTCGCCGTCGGTCGCTCACGGGGGAGCGGCGCTCGTCGCCGCCGACGCCGGTGCGGCCGACCCGGACGCGACCCGCGGCCACTACTCGACGAGCAAGGCGATGGCCGAGCGGGAGGCGCTCGCCCGGGCCGGGTCCGGGTTCGATGTCGTGGCGATCCGGCCCCACCTGGTGTGGGGGCCGGGCGACACCCAGCTGGTCGGTCGCATCGTCGAGCGGGCCCGGCAGGGACGCCTGGCGACCATCGGGTCCGGGGCCGCGCTGATCGACTCGACCTACGTCGACAACGCGGCCGATGCGCTCGTCGCCGCGGTCGATCGAGCTCCGGTCGCCAGTGGTCAGGCGCTGGTGGTCTCGAACGGCGAGCCGCGCCCGGTGCGCGAGCTCCTCGAGCGGATCGTCGGGGCCGCCGGGCTGACCATGCCCGGGCTGAAGGTGCCCGGGCGGGTGGCGTTCGTCGGCGGGCTGGCGGTCGAGCGGGCGTGGTCAGGCCTCGGACGCGACGACGAGCCCCCGATGACCAGCTTCCTCGCCGAGCAGCTCACCACCGCGCACTGGTTCGATCAGCGCCGCACGCGGGAGCTCCTGGCCTGGGAGCCGGTGGTGCCGCTCGCCGAGGGGTTCGAGCGCCTCGAGCGGTGGTTCGAGGAGCAGCGGACCTGAGCCGGGCGGTCAGGCGCTCCAGGCGATCGCTCCGCCCACGATCGTGGCCACCACGCCGAGGTCGGCCGACAGCAGGGTCAGGTCGGCGTCGCGCCCGGGGGCGATCTCGCCCTTGGACGTCGCGCCGATCACCCTCGCCGGCGTCGTCGAGGCTGCAGTGATCGCCTCGTCCGGTGAGCAGCCCGTGAACGTCACCAGGTTGCGGACGGCGATGTCGAGCGTGATGGCGCTCCCGGCCAACGTGCCGTCGCGGGTGCGGATGCCGGTCTCGTCGATGATGACCCGCCGGTCCCCGAGCCGGTGCTCGCCGTGTGGACGGCCCATCGCCGAGGCCGAGTCGGAGACGAGGACGACGCCGTGCGGTCCCTTCGCTCGCCACACCGCCTCGACCGTGACAGGGTGCAGGTGCAGCCCGTCGACGATCAGGCCGACCGTGAGATCGCTGCGGGCGAGGCCGACACCGACGATGCCGGGCTCGCGGTGGGCGAGCGGTGCCATGGCGTTGAACAGGTGCGTCAGATGGGTCAGGCCGGCGTCGATCGCCGCGCTCGCCTGCGCCGCCGTGGCCTCGGAGTGCCCCCCGGCGACCACCACGCCGTCGGCGCGGAGCTGCTCGATGACCGCACCCGCACCGGGCAGCTCCGGGGCGAGGGTCACCATCGCGACCCCGTCCCGCCTCGTCCAGGACTCGGCGATCGCGAGGTCCGGAGCGACGATGTGCTCCGCCGCGTGCGCGCCCCGCTTCGCGGGCGCGATGAACGGACCCTCGAGATGGAGCCCCAGCGGCTCGGCCCCGGTGAACTCGGTCGGGCGGCCCCGCAGCGCGCCCCGCGCCGCGCCCACGGCTGCGGGCGGCGAGGTCACGACGGTCGGCAGGAACGAGGTGACCCCGTGCGCGACCAGCCGCTCCGCCAGCGGCCACATCGTGGCCGGTTCGGACGTGATGTCGGCGCCCCACCCGCCGTTGACCTGCAGGTCGATGAACCCCGGCGCGACGATCAGCCCGGTCGCGTCGATCGTCGCCTCGGCCGGGCCTGCCGTGCCGACCGCGAGGATGCGACCTCCCTCGATGGTCACGTCGGCGTCGACCCGACCCGACGGGGTCACCACCGAGCCGCCCCGGAGGACGAGATCAGCGCTCACGTCGCCGACCGCGCCGGCCACAGCAGCGCCACCACGGTGCCGACCCAGAGCCAGCCGGCGACCAGGTCCGACGGGTGGTGCGCCCCGACCACCAACCGCGACGCTGCGGTCGCGAGGAGCAGGGCGGCTCCCGCAACCGCCACGGCGCCGACGGCCCGTCTGGGCACGGCCAGCAGGAGCCCGCCGGCGAGCGCCGCCGTGTTCGCTGCGTGCCCGGCGGGGAACGCTCGCGGTGAGACCGGCTCGGGGATGACCCGAACCGTGGGGCGCGGCCGATCGACGAGATCCTTCAGCCACGGGTTGACGGCGAGCGCGACACCGAGACCGGCCACGAGGAGGGCAGCGCCGCGCCGTCGACCGGCCAGGAGCAGGGCGGCGACCGCCGCGGCGGCGGCGACGAGCAGCGGGGCGGGGTCGGTGAGGTCGCCGACGAGTCGGGCGGCACCGTCGAAGCGGGTGCCCGCGGCGTCGGTCACCGCCTCGAGGAGCACGACGTCGCCGGGGAGCGCTCCTCGGGCGGCGACCGCGACCGCCATCAGCACGAAGGTGGCCGCCGCAGCCGCCGCCACCCACCAGGTCGGTCGCGTGCGCTGCGGCATCGGTCCAGTGTGGCCAGCCACAGCGGGTTCCGTCGGCCGGACTCGGTCACAGGTCCACGGTGCTCGGTTCGGCTGGGCTCGGTGAACGTCGGCGTGCCGCGCACGACGACCTGGCAGGGCCGGGAGGTCAGGTCGGCCATCTGGACGGACCCGGTGGGCGGTCCCCATCGCGTCGGGGGCGTCGACGTCGTCGGCGACGACCGGGCCGAGCGTCGCCGCTGACGGGCGGCGCGGTCCACAGATCTGACGAGCGCGTTCGCGTCATCGGGCATGGTGCGCGTGCTGCAGACCCTGCGGCCACCGTCACCACGTGACCGTTCGGGCTGCTTTCCCCGACAAATCCGACCCATCGCCTTAACGTCACCTCGGATCGGGCCGACTGCGGGGGAGTGGACGCGACGTTGACCACCCCCGTCGATCGGGCCCGCCGTGCCGAGGACGATGACGTCGTCCGGCAGCGGCTGCGGGATCTCCGCCACGAGGTGCTCGCGCTCGATCAATGGCTGAGCGCGCTCGTGCCGTTGTCGGCGAGGGCGAAGACCCTGGGGATCAACGCCGCCCTCTCGGCGACGCGGCACGGTGTGGCCGGCCAACCCTTCGGGGTCGTCGCCACCCAGCTCGCGGACGTGACGACCGAGCTCCGGCTCGTCGGCACCGAGGTGCGCGATGAGTTCACCGAGGTCTCGCGCCGCCTGGCGGCGATGAGTCGGAACGAGAAGCGCCGCCGCCTGCACCGCCGGGCGGCTGATCTCGCCGGAGCGGCGGAGCTGGAGATCACCGAGATCGATGCGGTCAGGGCCGCCGTCGATGCGGATCTCCACTCGGTGGTGGCCGATCTCCGCACCACGACGCAGCGGCTGGTGGGCCGCGTGCGGACCCTCCGGTCCGATGCGGAGGTGATCATGGCCGGGCTGGGGGTCAGCGCCCGGATCGAGGCCGTCCGGTTGAGCGACGACGTCGTCGCATCGGCTGCGGCGATCCAGACCCTCGTCGAGGAGGTGCGGGCGGTCGTCGGCAACGCCGAGGCCGCCGCCTCGGGCCTGTTGCCCCGCCTCGCCGAGATCGATCTCCGCGCGGGACGGACCCGCCGTCCCGCCACCACGCAACCGCCAGGGAGGTAGCCACCGATGCATCTCGAACAGCTCTACGACGACGGGACCCGTGCCTGGTGGTACGCCGGCCGCGACCCCGAGCGCCCGTCGACGATGATCGACTCGAACCAGTACCTCGTCGTCCACGCCGGTCGAGGACTCCTCCCCGACCCCGGTGGGGTGGAGGTCTTCCCGGCGGCGCTGACCGCCTTCGGTCGGGCGATCCCGATCGCCGACATCGACGTGCTCACGGCGTCGCACCAGGACCCCGACATCATCTCGTCGTTGGAGCTCTGGCTCGACGTCACGAGCGGCGTCGAGGTGTACGCCCCGTGGCTGTGGCAGACCTTCATCAGCCACTTCGCGCCCGACGCCGACATCCGCGGCATCCCCGACGAGGGTGGGCCGCTGCGCCTCGGCGGCTCGACCGACCTCACGTTCGTGCCGGCCCACTACCTGCACGCGTCCGGCAACCACATGATCTACGACCCGAGGGCGAAGATCCTGTTCTCCGCCGATGTTGGGGCCGCGCTGCTGCCCGACGACGCGCCGATCGTCGTCGAGGACTTCGATCGCCACGTCGACGCCATGACCGGCTTCCACCAGCGGTGGATGCCGTCGAACACGGCGAAGCGCAAGTGGATCGAGCGGGTCCGGCACCTGGAGATCGAGCAGATGTGCCCGCAGCACGGCTCCATCTTCCGCGGTGACGATGTCGCCCGGTTCCTGCAGTGGTTCGACGAGCTCGAGGTCGGCCTCGCCGCCTGACCCCCAGGACCGGTGCCGGCGGCCGGCGCTACGGTGCGGGCATGGAGGTCACCCACCTACCCCGCACGGCATCGATCGACGAGATCCACACCGTGTTGCACCGCGATGCCGTCGTCGTCGTCGACGACCTCGCCGACGTCGAGACGATCGATCGGATCGAGGCCGAGATGGCGCCGTTCGTCGCCGACACCCCGGTCGGCAGCGACGACTTCTCGGGCCGCAACACCCGTCGGACCGGCGGCCTCATCGCCCGCTCGCCGGCGAGTCACGCCCTGGTCCAGCACCCGACCGTGCTCGGCGTCACCGAGCGGCTCCTGCATCGGGCGAAGAGCTTCCAGCTGCACCTCACCCAGATCATCTCGATCGGGCCGGACTCGCCAGGGCAGGCGATCCACCGCGACCAGTGGGCGTTCGACTTCTTCGAGTTCCCCGACGACTACGACGTGCAGTGCAACACGATCTGGGCGATGACCGACTTCACCGAGGAGAACGGTGCCACCCGGGTCATCCCCGGCAGCCAGGCGCTCCCCAACTCCTTCGAGCACACCGTCGACGAGACGGTGCCGGCCGAGATGACCAGGGGCTCCTGCCTGCTCTACACGGGCAAGGTGTACCACGGCGGTGGGACGAACCGATCCGACACCACGAGGACCGGGCTGAACATCACCTACAACGTCGGGTGGCTGCGCCAGGAGGAGAACCAGTACCTCTCGGTCCCGCACGCCGTCGCCGAGACGCTCCCCGACGATCTGCTGCGGCTGATGGGCTACCGCATCGGCGCCTACGCGCTCGGCTACATCGACGACGTGCGCGATCCGCTCGAGGCCGTCCGGGGCGGTCGGGGCGCGATGAGCTTCGGTCCCTCGCCGACCTGAGCGTCGACCGCGCGGGCCGGAGCCTCACCTCGTGGTGCCCAGCGTGCCGGTGGTCCGCAGGACGGTGTAGGCGACGAGCACGTCGAGGCCGCTCGCGCCGGGCTCGGCGTGGACGTGCACCCCGGCGACGGTCGCCGGGTCGCCCTCGATCCATCCCGTGACGTCGGTCAGCATCGGGTCGCGTCGGACGATCGAGCGGACCCGGAACTCGGTCCGCAGCCCGTCGAAGGTGGGCTGCTCGGTCGCGGCGAACCAGTCCGACACGTCCTCGACCGTCTCGAGCGCCGCCGCCTCCACTGCGGCCCGCCGGGTGAAGTCGTCGAGGGGTGAGAAGTCGGCCCTCGGCTCGAAGACACCAGGGTCGAGTCCGTAGGCCAACGCGAGCTTGGTGCGCAGACCCGCCTCCATCTCGACCGTCGAGGGGAACACGTCGAAGCGGCGCTCGGGTCCGAGACCGACCAGCACCTGGCCGTCGTCGTTCGCGTCGGAGACGCGAACCTCGTCGATCCAGCCGAGGATCGCCGCGTCCGCCGGGGTGAGCAGATCGAGCTCGACACACCAGTGCCGGGGCTCGGGGCAGCGCGCGTACCAGAGCCGTTCCGCCTCGCCGGTCACGGGGTCGACCACCGTCTGATCCTCCGGATCGGACCGAAGGGGGTGACCTCCCAACCCCAGTTCCTCGAGCAGCTGGGCGCTCGACCTCTCGAGCTCGATGAGCATGGCGGCCGACGACGTGTCCATCGACGGCGCCGGCTCGGGCGCCGCGGCGTCGGCCTCGGTGGTCGTCTCCGGTGCCACGGCCATCGTGCTCGGCGGTGGGCTCGTGGTCGGCACGGTCGTGGAGCTGGTGGTCGTCGCGGCGGTGGAGGGTGGGGACGCGGCGGCGCTCGTCGACGACGCGGCGATGGGCGCGACCGGGAGCGCGAAGAGCGGTCCGGCCGTCGTGGGCGTCTCGGCGTCGAGCGCCGGGTCGGAGCTGTCGTAGGGACCGGCAGCGCAGGCACCGAGCGAGACCACCGCGGCCACGAGGACGACGCCGATCGACGACCGGCAGCTCCCTGCCGACGAGCGGGCGCGTCCTCCCGAGAGCGTCCGAGGGGTGGGGTGCAACGTGGCTCCAGCCGCGGCGTCGCGCCGCTCCGTGATCGCCCGAACGGCGATCTGACCCTGAACATAACCGGGCGCCTCGGACGGAACGGGGCGACTCGCGCAACCGTGGTGCGGAGGGTGTTCGGTGGTGCACGGGACGCGCACGAAACGGCCGAGCCCGCCCCGCAGAGCGCTGGCCGATGCTCGGAACGCGGTACCGGTCGCGGCCCCCCGAGCGCCTCAGGGATGGGTCTGGATGAACTGCTCGATGTTGGTGACGAGCACGTCGGGGGCGTCCTCCTGACAGAAGTGCCCGACGCCCGGCAGCTCGACCACCGGAGCCTCGGGCCAGAGGGCCCGGAAGTCGGCGATCGCCCGCGCGGGCGGGATCGCCCGGTCCTCGAGCCCCTCGAGGAGGAGGGCCGGCTTGGCCTGGATCGCCGGCACGCCGTCGAGCCCGGCCAGGACGTAGTCGACGATGCGGCCCTCGTAGGCGTCGATGGGGAACTCGTACGCCCCGATCGACGACTCCCAGTCGGGGAACGGCGCGGAGTAGGCCCGGATCCACGTGTCGTCGATGCCGTCGCGCTGCTGGAAGCCGATGATCTTCATGACCGACAGGACCGTCGAGCCGATGTTGCGGAGCACGGCCTCGGTCCGGCCGGACTCCAGCCCCTCGCCGATCCAGCGGAACCACGCCGAGTCGGACGTCTGCGGCACGTCGGGATCCTCGACGCGGCCGTAGCCGGCGATCGTGTTGGCCAGCACGAGTCGCTTGACCCGCTCGGGCTGGCGCACCGCGTAGCCGGTGCCGATCGGCCCGCCCCAGTCCTGCATGACCAGGGTCAGGTCGCCGACGCCGAGGTGATCGACCAGGGCCGCGAGGTTCTCGACGTGCGTCTGCAGCGTGTAGGGCCGGTCCTGGGGGGTCTCGGACTTCCCGAAGCCCATGTGGTCGGGGACGATCACCCGGTGGCGTCGGCTGAGGGGGCCGATCATGTGGCGGTACAGGTACCCCCACGTCGGTTCGCCGTGGAGGCAGACGATCGTCTCGCCGTCGCGGGGTCCCTCGTCGACGTAGTGCTGGGCGAACCCGTGTCCGTCGAAGACGTGCGGCGCGAACGGGAACGTCCCGTCGAAGGTCTCGTCGAGCGGAACCATGGGGCCTCCTCGGCTTGCCGGTCGTGCCGCATCACTACCATGCGGTCCCTGGGCCGCACGGGGGAGCGCATCGCCATGACCGATCGACCACGCATCACGCCGCTCGACGCGACCCTCGGCGCCGTCGTCGAGGAGGTCTCGCTGGCCACGCTCGACGACCCGACATGGGCGGTGATCGAAGCCGCCTTCCTCGAGCACGCCCTGCTGG
>JBCBSZ010000019.1:0-72997 GCA_039818945.1 Actinomycetota bacterium | reverse complement strand
CCGCGAGCCCTCCTCGTTGGTCCAGACGGCCACCTCGATCGGCGCCGCCGTCTCCACGCCGAGCTCGTCGAGCCGGTGCGCTCGACCTCGAGGGCGCCTACGAGCTGACCGACCGGCAGGGCATCTCGGTCGGCGACGAGCTCCATCGGCTCGGGTGGGTCGGCGAGCTCCCCGCCGAGGCCCGACCGCTCACCGCCTACGTCGAGCTGCACATCGAGCAGGGGCCGATCCTCGAGGACGCTGACGTCGAGATCGGCGTCGTGACCGCCGGCCAGGGCTACCGCTGGTACGAGCTGGAGCTGCGGGGCTTCCCCGCCCACGCCGGCCCGACCCCGATGCCGGGTCGGCGCGACCCGGCGCAGGCGATCGCCGGGATCATCGCGCGGGTGCACGAGGCCGCCGACGACCTCGCCCCGTGGGCGCGGGCGACCTTCGCCCAGCTGTCGTCGGAGCCGGCGACGCCCAACACCATCCCCGAGGTCGTGCGCTGCACCCTCGACCTGAGGCACCCGGAGCTGGCGACGCTCGACGAACTGGAGCGGCGGATGCGAGTGGCGGTCGACGAGGTGTGCGCCGGGCTCCGGGTCGACCCCGTGGTCCGGGTGCTCAGCGCCTCCGATCCGGTTTCGTTCGACCCCGCGACCGTCGACACGATCCGCGCCGCCGCCGACGAGCTGGCGCTCAGCAGCCTCGACATCGTCAGCGGCGCCGGACACGACGCCTGCCAGGTCGCGTCGGTCGCGCCGACCGCCATGATCTTCGTGCCCTGCCGCGACGGGCTCTCCCACAACGAGGCCGAGGACATCACCCCCGAGCAGGCCGAGCAGGGCGCCTCGGTCCTCCTCGAGGCGCTGCGCCGCCTCGCCGGCTAGGACATCAGCCGCCCCGGAGCTCGTCGGCGAGGACGGTGTCGAAGTAGTCCGCGTCCAGGGTGAAGCGTCCGTCCCGCACGGTGTGCAACGTCCAACCGGGCAGCTCCGCGCCATTCCCGTACCGGCAAGTCCACTGGCTCCACGCCACGGTCTCGTCGCCCGCGGCGTCGACCAGCTCGAAGCTGATGCCCCGGCCGGGCAGCTCCGCTTCCATCCGGGCCATGAACGCCGCGATCGCATCGCGTCCGACCATCTCACCGATGTTCACGTCGAAGAACACGGCGTCGTCCGCGAACAGGTCGACGAGCTCGGTGTACCGGCCGCCGTCCTGCAGCTCCCAGAAGCGGTGGACCAGATCGAGCGCCGGACCACCGCCCGCCGACTCGTCGCGCAGCGCTCCAGCGGCATCGACGAAGTTCGGCGCAGGAGCCCCCGGCCCCCGGAGCTCCCGGTAGGCCCTCGGGTCAACGTAGTCGACGACCCGCGTCACCAGACCATCGCGGAGGCGGTAGAGGCTCTGGCCGGGGACGGCGACCTCGACGCCCTCGGCGTTCGGGGCGACCATGTCCCACCGGGCGAAGCCGCAGTCGACGTCGCCGAACGACTCCCACGAGTCGAAGCGGGCGCCCGATCCCGGCACGACCTCCTCCATGTGGGTCATGAACTCGTGGATGGTGTCCCTGCCCCGCTGCGGTCCGAAGAACGGGTCGTAGTACACGGCGTCGTCGGCGAAGAGCTCGACCAGGCGGGTGTAGCGCTGGTCGTCCTCGACGGCGCCGAAGCGGGCGATGGTGGCGGCGGCTGGTCCCGACATGGCGAGTACCGTACGTCGTCCCACGCACAGGAGGCCCAGGTGACGTTGCGTTTCGGCCGGGAGGCCCTCTCGATCCCCGGACCGTCGGTCTTCCCCGACCGTGTGCTCCAGGCGATGCAGCGGCCGGCGCCCAACATCTACGAGGGTGAGATCGTCGAGCTGACCGGGACGCTGCACCGTGACCTCAAGCGGGTCGCCCGGACCGAGGGCGACTCGGCGATCTACGTCGCCAACGGGCACGGCGCCTGGGAGGTCGCCCTGGCCAACACCCTCTCGCCCGGCGACACCGTGCTCGTGCTCGCCTCCGGCACCTTCGCCGCGGGATGGGGGCGGATGGGTGAGGCCATGGGCATCAAGGTCCAGACGCTCGACGCCGGATTCCGCGATCCGGTCGACCCGGCCGCGGTCGAGGCCCGACTGCGCGAGGACACCTCGCACACCATCGCCGCCGTGTTGGTCGTCCAGATCGACACCGCCTCCTCGGTCTGGAACGACATCGAGGCGATCGGGCAGGCGATCCGGGCCAGCGGCCACCCGGCGCTGTACATGGTCGACTGCATCGCCTCGCTCGGCTCGGTGCCGTACGAGATGGACGCGTGGGGCGTCGACGTCACGGTCGCCGCCTGCCAGAAGGGCCTGATGACGCCGCCCGGCATCTCGTTCAACTTCGTCGGACCTCGCGCCTGGGAGGCGCGTGAGCGCCTCGACCGCGTCCCGAGCCACTGGGACTGGGACCTGCGCTGCCGCAGCGACATCTACTACCTCCAGTTCGGCGGGACGCCGCCGACCCACCACCTCTTCGCCCTGCGCGAGGCCCTCGACCTGCTCCTGGACGAGGAGGGCCTCGAGGCGGCGTGGCGTCGCCACCACGTCCTGGCGCGAGCCGTGCGGGCCTGCGTGGGGTGCTGGGCGGACGGCGGTCCCTTCGAGCTGAACATCCTCGACCCGGCGCATCGCTCCGATGCCGTCACCACGGTGCTGACCAACGACGTCGACGCCACCGAGCTCCGCGCCCACGCGCTCGACCAGCACGGGCTCGTCCTGGGACTCAGCATCGGCATGGACGGCGACGGGTTCCGCATCGGGCACATGGGCCACCTCAACCCCCCGATGCTGCTGGGGACCCTCGCCACGACCGAGGCCTCGATGCGCACCCTGGGCATCCCGCACCGGTCGGGCATCGAGGCCGCCATCGCCGAGATCGCCGCCGCATGAGCGAGGGCAGCTTCGTCGGCGTCGACATCGGCGGCACGAAGTGCCTCGGCGTCCAGACCGACGCCGACGGCAACATCCTCGCCATGGAGCGCCGGCCGACCCCGCACGGCGCAGCCGAGCTCGTCCGCGCCGTCGCCGGCCTCGTCGAGTCGCTCCCGCCCGCCTCGGCCGTCGGCGTCGGGGCCGCCGGTCTGGTGACCCCGGACGGCGTGCTGCGCACCGGCCCGAACCTCGTCGACGTCAGCGAGCTGCCGCTCGGCCCGCTGGTCAGCGATCGGGTCGGCGTGCCCGTGGTGGTCGACAACGACAACACGTGCGGCGGCTACGGCGAGTGGCTCATGGGGGCCGGCCGCGGCGTGCAGGACCTGCTGTTCGTCGGGCTGGGCACCGGCATCGGCGGGGGCTTCGTCGCCGGCGGCCAGCTGCAGCGGGGCGGCAACGGGTTCGCGGGCGAGATCGGCCACATGACCGTCGACGCCGACGGCGTGCGCTGCGTCTGCGGGCGCAAGGGCTGCTGGGAGCGGTACGCGTCGGGCTCCGGCCTGGCCCGCCTGGCCCGCGAGGCGGCGGCCGCCAAGCTGATCCCCGACATCGTGCGCCGGGCCGGCGGCGACCCCGAGGCGGTCCGGGGCGAGCACGTCACCGAGGGAGCCCGGCGGGGCGACACCGGGGCCATCGCCGTGCTCGACGACTACGCCCGCTGGGTGGCGCTCGGGATCGTGAACCTCGTCAACGTGCTCGACCCCGAGATCGTCGTCGTCGGCGGCGGGTTGGCCGAGGCCGCCGACGTGGTCCTCACGCCGATCCGTCGCTGGTCGGTGGAGCTGCTCTTCTCACCCGACCACCGCCCCCATCCCCGCATCGAGGCGGCCGAGCTCGGCGAGCGGGCCGGTGCGATCGGTGCGGCGCTCCTCGCCCGCGATCGGGCGGCGACGTCCAGGTGATCAACCGGTGAGGACCGGGATGTCGTCGCCCGGAGCGGGTCCGCCGACGTCGGCCTCCCCGCCGTCCGGTCCGATCGGCGTGATGGACGCCGGCGTGCCCGCGGCATCGGCGAAGACCATCACGACCTCAGCCACCTCGTCGCTGCCGTCGATCGCGCACCGGTACTCGTCGCCCACCGGCACCACCACGTAGTCCGGGCAGGACGCGGTCACACCCGGCGGCAGCTCGGGAGCGAGGAAGGGCTCCACGACCCGGCCGTAGACGACGGTCTCGCCCACCGGGTAGACCTCCATGCCCAGCGGCGTGGCGAACCCCCGGTAGACCGTCGTGTCACCCCACACCTCGGCCTCGCAGGTGATCGGGATGCCCTGGTCGGTCGCCGTGTCGAACGAGCAGTCGACCTCGGCGCCCTCGCCGGGCAGGTACGTGTCGTACTGGGCCTGGAGCAGCTCCTCGGCCTCGACGTGGGCGCCGCTCTCGGTCGTGGCCGAGCCGACCTGGACCGAGCAGCTCCCGAGCAGGACGGCGGCGGCGACGAGGCCCGCAGGCGCGATGCGTGACATGAGGCCCCATCGGCAGGCCGACCGGAGGGTTGAGCCGGCGCCGGGGACGTCAGCCGACGACGGCGTGGATCTCCCACTCGTCGTCGATGCCCTTCAGGCGGTGCCGGCCCCGGTCGGCGAAGCGCAGCTCGGACCCGGCGACGAGGCCCTTCACCACGCCGGTGACGAGGATCTCGCCGGCGTCGGCCAGCGCCATGACCCGTGCGGCGAGGTGCACGGCCACCCCACCGATGTCGTCGTCGGACCGGCGCTCGACCTCGCCGGTGTGCACGGCGGATCGGATCTGCAGCCCGAGTTGCCCCAGCTCGTCCTGCACCGCGCGGACGCCGCGGATGGCGCGGGCGGGGCCGTCGAAGGTGAGCAACATGCCGTCGCCGAGCTGCTTGAGCACCCGGCCGCCGTGGCGTTCGACCACCCGCCGGGTCGTCGAGTCGTGCGCGTCGAGCACCGACCGCCAGGCGCGATCGCCGGCGTCCGAGGCCCGCTGCGTCGAGTCGACGATGTCGGTGAACACGATCGTGGCGAGCTCGCGCTGGGACGGGCTCGACCGGCGCTCGCCGAGCAGGAACCGCTCGACGGCGTCGACGAGCACGTCGGCGTCGCCGGCCCACCAGTAGTTGTCCCGACCGTCGAGGACCGCCAGCTCGGCTCCCTCGATGGCCTCGGCCATCCACTCGGCATGGCCGACGGGCCACCAGGAATTGTCCCGACGGTGCACGATGAGCGTCGGCGCCGTGATCGCGGGCACGAACCGGCGGACGTCGATGCCGCCCAGCATCTCCATGAGGCGGAGGCCGGCGGCCGGGCTCGCCTGCTGTCGGCGGCTGCGCCCGTACCAGTCGCGCCACCACGGATCGGTGGCGGCGACGGCGATGTGCTCCTCGCCGGCGGCGCCGCTCTGCCACAGCGCCAGGATGCCGTCGAGGTCGGGCCGCCACCGGGAGGGCTCGAAGCCGTGTGGGTAGTCGTGGTCGGTCAGGAGTCGGGGTCCGGTGTTGGCGAGCACGAGCGCCTCGACCCGCTCGGGCAGGCTGGCTGCGCACAGCACGGTGATCGGTCCGCCCTCGTGGGCGCCGAACAGGACCGGACGAGCCGCCCCGGCGGCGTCCATCACGGCGACCAGGTCGCGGACCCACACCTCGGGCGTGAACATGTCGTCCGCACCGCCCCGGTCCGACAGCCCGATGCCCCGCTTGTCGAAGCTGATCACGCGGGAGAAGGAGGCCAGGCGCTCCAGGCGACCGGCGATCGCCGGCACGTTCCACCGCTCCTCCAGCGGCGTCGCCCACTCGGTCACGAGCACGAGGTCGAGGGGGCCGTCGCCGACCACCTGGTAGGCGATGCGCAGCCCGTCGGACTCGGCGTACTCGATCAACGGTGCGCTCACGCCGCAGCCCCCAGCGCCCGCCGCAGCTCGGCGACCTGCGGCGCGGCCAGGCCGCGGTGCGAGAGCACGTCGGCGTCGCCCTCGTCGAGCAGCCGGACCAGCGCAGCGCGTCGAGCGGCATCGGCGACGAGCTCGGCGAGCGTCACCTGCTGCACCCGGATGGTGAAGAGCACCGCACCGGATCCCGGCAGCCGCCGCAGCGTCTGGCGCTCCGATCGGACGTGCAACTCGTCGAGCGCGCGATCGGCCGCGACGACCGGATCACCGCCGACCGGCCGATCCGGCTGGAACAGCCGCGGGTCGGGGTGGACGAACCAGTTGCGCCGCAGCACCGGCCGCTCGCCGATGCGTTCGAACAGCCGGTCGACGCGAGCGGCGAGCGCGGCACGGTACCTGTCGACCGGCCCGTGGACCTCGGTGATCGACCGGCCGAGCTTGTCGGCGAGGCGCCACCGCGACGGGAAGTGGAGGCTCGCAGCCCGGAGCTGCCAGCTGCCGTCGACGGGCTGCACGACGCACAGGTCCTCCTGCACCCGCAGCCCGGCGTCGTCGAGCGGGTGCAGGTCGGGTTCCGGGTCGCCGCCGACCGCGTCGAGGACGAGGGCGAGCACCTCGGCCGACGCCTCCTCGCTGCCGTCGAGCGCGGCGAAGACCTCAGCGCCGTGCTCGGCGCGCAGCGCGCGCTTGAGGGCCAGCTCGGCGTCCCGGTGGTCGTCGACGACGAGCCACGGTCGGTCGCCGAGCGCTCGCGTGCCCATCTCCACCGGACGCGCCTCGACCCGCAGGTCGAGCTCGTCCAACCACGGCGCCGTGCCTTCCATCACCGGAGATTCTGACCGAACCCGTCGGAGTTCCCTCCCCCCGGACGATGATGGGCACGTGGAGGCACCGCCCGACCCGCTCGGTGAGCTGCAGGCCCTCTACGACCGCGCCCTGCCTCAGGTGTACGGCTACCTCCTCCCCCGCTGTGGCGATGCCGCCCTGGCCGAGGACCTGACCGCGGAGACGTTCCTGGCCGCCGTCGACGCCCTGCGCCGGGATCGGGTCGACGACCTCACGGTCGCCTGGCTGGTGACCGTCGCCCGGAACAAGCTCGTCGACCACTGGCGTCGGCTCGAGCGCGACCGCCGGCGCCAGGACCAGCTCGAGGCCGGAGCGGAGCTCGTCGACGACCCGTGGGACGTCCAGCTCGACGCCACGTTGGCCAACGACGTCCTGGCGCTGCTCGGGCCGCACCACCGGAGCGCGCTCACGCTCCGCTACCTCGACGGCCTGCCCGTGCCCGAGGTGGCGACCCACCTCGACCGCACCGTCCACGCCACCGAGGCGCTGCTCGTGAGGGCGCGAGCGGCGTTCCGCCGCACGTACGAGTCGCGGGGAGGCGATCGTGACTGACCCGTTCGAGGTGTTGCTGCGCCGCGACGTCCCCGTCGCTCCCCGCCAGGAGTTCGCCGCCGACCTCCGGGCGCGGCTCTTCGGCCCCGCAGCGCCGGTGGGGCTGCACGCGGTGACGCCCTACCTCTGCGTCGACGGCGCCGCTGCGGCGATCGAGTGGTACGGGACGCACTTCGACGCCCGGGTCGTCATGGAGCCCGTGGTGATGGACGACGGCCGGGTCGGCCACGTCGAGCTCGCGATCGGCGACTCGGTGCTGCTCATGGCCGACGAGTTCCCCGAGATCGGCGTACGGTCGCCGACGTCGATCGGCGGCACGCCGGTGTCGCTGGTCGTCTCGGTGGCGGACGCCGACGCCACGTTCGCCGCGGCCGTCGCCGGTGGGGCGACGGCGGAGCGCCCGGTCAGCGCGCAGCCCTACGGCGGTCGCGCCGGCTGGCTGATCGACCCCTTCGGCCACCGGTGGAACGTGTCCACCACCGACCGGTACCGGGCCTGATCGGCCGCAGGGTCAGGCGCCGAGCGCCTCGATCGCCTCGACGACGGCCAGCGTGCGGCGGGCCTCGTCGACGTGGAGGTTCTCGATCATGCGCCCGTCGACGGTCACCACGCCCCGGCCGTCGGCGACGGCCTCGTCGAAGGCGGCGATCACCCGGCGGGCGTGGTCGATCTCCTCCGCGGTGGGCGCCCACACGTCGTTGGCCGGCTCGACCTGGCTGGGGTGGATGAGGGTCTTGCCGTCGAAGCCCAGCTCGGCGCCCTGGACGCACTCGGCCCGGAAGCCGTCGGCGTTCTTCACGTCGTTGTAGACGCCGTCGAGGATGGCGACGCCGGCCTCGCGTGCGGCGAGCAGGGCGATGGCGAGGTGGGGCACGAGCGCGTGACGCCCCGGCACCTGGGCAGCGCGCAGCTCCTTGGCGAGGTCGTTGGTGCCCATGACCAGCACGGCGACGCGCTGGTGGGCGGCGATCTCCCTGGCATCGAAGATCGCCGTGGGCGTTTCGATCATCGGCCAGATCATCATCTCGGCCGGCGCGTCGGCGACGTCGAGGCGGTTGCTCACCTCGTCCACCTGCTCGATGGAGCCGACCTTGGGCACGACGACGGCGGCGGCGCCCGACGACGCGATGGCGGCGAGGTCGTCGGCGCCCCACGGCGTGTCGAGACCGTTAGCGCGGATCGTGACCTCGCGGGTGCCGTACTCACCCGAGGCGGCGGCCGCGCAGGCCTGCGCCCGCGCGGTCTCCTTGGCGTCGGGAGCCACCGCGTCCTCGAGGTCGAAGATCAGCGCGTCCGCGGGGAGGCCCTTGGCCTTCTCGAGGGCTCGCTCGTTGGCCGCCGGCATGTAGAGCACGGATCGGCGGGGTCGCATCTCGGTCACCTGGTCCTCACATCCCGTAGGCGTCGGCGAGCTCGGGGTCGCGGGCGGCGAGCTGACGGGCCAGCTCGACGACGACCCGGCACTGCTTCACCGAGGCGTCGTCCTCCATCTTCCCGTCGAGCATGATCGCCCCCGTACCGTCGCCCATGGCGTCGATCACCCGCTGGGCCGAGGCGACGTCGGCAGGCCGGGGCGAGAAGACCCGCTTGGCGATCGGGATCTGCGCCGGGTGCAGGCTCCATGCGCCGACGCAGCCGAGCAGATAGGCGTTGCGGAACTGGTCCTCGCAGGCGGTCGTGTCGGCGATGTCGCCGAAGGGGCCGTAGTACGGCAGGATCCCGGCCATCACGCAGGCGTCGACCATCCGGGCGATCGTGTAGTGCCACAGATCCTGCTGGTAGGTCGCCCGCGGCGCCTCGGGGTCGTCCGCGTCGGGATCGTTGCGAACCAGGTAGTCGGGGTGGCCGCCGCCGACCCGGGTGGTCTTCATGCGCCGGTTGGCGGCGAGGTCGGCGGGGCCGAGCGAGAGGCCCTGCATCCGTGGGGACGCGAGGCAGATCTCCTCGACGTTGGCCACGCCTCGGGCGGTCTCGAGGATGGCGTGGACGAGGATCGGCCGGTCGAGGCCGGCCTTCGCCTCCAGCTGGGCGAGGAGGCGATCGACGTAGTGGATGTCCTCGGGCCCCTCGACCTTCGGGATCATGACGACGTCGAGCCGGTCGCCGACCTCGGTCACCGCGGCGACGAGGTCGTCGAGGCCCCACGGCGAGTCGAGGCTGTTCACCCGGGTCCAGAGCTGGGTGTCGCCGAAGTCGACGGTCCGGCCGACCTCGAGCAGGCCCGCCCGGGCGGCCTCCTTCTCGTCGGCCGGCACGCCGTCCTCGAGGTTGGCGAGCAGGACATCGACGGTGCCGACCATCTCCGGGACCTTCGAGACCATCTTGGCGCTCGACGGCGGGAAGAAGTGGATCATCCGACTGGGCCGGAAGGGCACCTCGCGGACGGGCTCGGGGGCGCCGACGGCGAGGGGACGGAAGAAGTCCTTGGGGCTGCGCACGAACCTCGAACCTACGCCCCACCCGCCGGGGGGTTCCAAGTGCCGAACGGCAGTCGGACGACGAACCTTCGGACGTTCGATCCGTGCCTCACCCTTCGCCGGGTGGCGCCCCACCTCTTCGGCTGCAGCCCCTCGCCTGCTCAGACGATCCCTGATCCGCTCCGCATGGCCGAGAACCCGTTCGTTGATGTGCCGAACGAGGGGTCGGAGAGGTCGATCACGTCGCGAGACATGCGCGCCAACCGGCTGCTCGGGCCGATGGGGTCGGTCCCACGCTCCGAGCGACAAGGACGTCGTCAGCGCCGGGCCCACGAGTCGCTGTCGCTACGAGGCGGAACCGAGCACGCCACGGCACCCCGCCGGGGCCGGGATCGGCCGATGTGCTGCACGCTCATGCGCCCGAGGGCAGTCGGACGACGAACCTCGCGCCCTGGCGCACCGCTCGGTCGAGGCGCAGGGTGCCGCCGTGGCGCTCGACGATCTCGCGGCTGATCGCCAGGCCGAGCCCCGCCCCGCCGGAGTCGCGGGCGCGGGCCTCGTCGAGGCGGGCGAAGCGCTCGAAGATCCGCTCGGCGTCCTCGGGTCGGACACCCGGCCCGTCGTCGTGCACCACGACCTCCACCCCGTCGGCGATCTCGGCGACCGACACCGCGACCCGTCCGTCGGCGTGCCGGCCGGCGTTGTCGAGGAGGTTGCGGACCACCTGGGCGAGACCGATCGGGTCGCCACTCACCTGCGCGGCCGAGACACCGGAGAGATCCACCGCGATCTCGCCCCGGTCGCGCAGTCCGTTGACCTCCGTGAGCACCAGGTCGTCCAGATCGACGAGGGTGCGGCGCATGCCGCCGTCGCCGTCGCCGCGGGCGAGCAGGAGGAGCTGCTCGACGAGCGACTGCAGCCGGACAGTCTCATCGAGGAGACGCTGCCCGCTCTCGGACCACGATGCGGCCTCGGGATGGGCGAGGTTCACCTCCAGCTCGGACCGCATGCCGGCCAGGGGGCTGCGCAGCTCGTGCGAGGCGTCGCCGACGAACTGCCGCTGGCGGCGGGCCGACTCGTCGAGGCGGCCGAGCATGCCGTTCATGGTCGTGGCGAGCTGCTCCAGCTCGTCGGAGGAGTCCGGGACGGCCACGCGGCGGTGCAGGTCGGCGGCGGTGATCTCGTCGACCTCCCGCCGGAGCTCGTCGACCGGGCGCAGCGCCCGACCGGTCACCACCCAGATCGCCGCACCCATGATGATCACCAGCGCGGGGATCGACACGAAGAGCGCGGCGCCGAGGCGGCGCAACGCCTCGTCGGTGTCGCCGAGATCGTCGGCCACGATCAGGGTCGCGTCCGGCTCGATCGGCACCGCGGCGATGCGGAGGCGGGCGCCCCGATCGACGGTCGCGAAGGTGAGGTCGTCGGGTTGCTCATCGACCAGAGCGTCGAGGTCGCGCAACGAGGCGCTCGCCACGAGCTCGCCGTCGGCGCGGATGATCTGGATGTCCGCACCGCCGGGCCCGAGCAGGCGCCGGATGCTCGTGCCGTCGCCGAAGCCGCCGAACCCGCGCCGGTCATCGCCCTGCAGCTCGCGCAGGTCCTCGCGGAGCCCGTCGTCGATGGCGGCGACGAGCTGGTTGCGCTGGATGGCCATCATCGCGAGGCCACCGGCGGCCAGCAGGGCAGCGGCGAGGACCATCGCGATCGCGGTGATCCGCACCCGCAGGCTGCGGGTGGGCCGACGACCGGGACGCGACGTGTCAGCCATCGTCGCCGTCGACGCGGTAGCCCACCCCGCGCACGGTCGAGATGGTCCGGGCGCCGAAGGGCTCGTCGATCTTCTTGCGGAGCCGACGGACGTAGACCTCGACGATGTTCGGGTCGCCCTCGAAGCCGGGGTCCCAGACGTTGTCGAGGATCTCCTGCTTGGACACGATCGCGCCGGTCCGGCGCATCAGGAAGCCGAGCACGGCGACCTCCCGGGCGGTGAGCGGGATCTCCGCCTCGCCGCGGGTGCACTTGTGCGCCACCGGGTCGAGGCGCAGGTCGCCGGCGACGAGCTCATCCCCACCGGAGGCCGCCGCCGGGCCACGGCTGCGGCGCAGCAGCGCCCGGAGTCGGGCGACGAGCACGACGAACGAGAACGGCTTCGTCAGGTAGTCGTCGGCGCCGGTGTCGAGTCCCTCGGCCTCGTCGAGCTCGCCGTCCTTCGCGGTGAGCATCAACACCGGCGTCCAGTCGTCGGCCTCGCGCAGCTCGCGACAGACCAGGTAGCCGTTGCGCTTCGGCAGCATGATGTCGAGGACGATCGCGTCGTAGACGCCCTCCTGGGCCATCCAGAGGCCGTCGTCACCGTTGTCCGCGACGTCGACGTCGAATCCCTCGGCCCGCAGGCCGCGGGCGACGGCGGTCGCCACGGTGGTCTCGTCCTCCACGACCAGGATGCGCACCATCCCAGGATCGCACGACGTGGCGGCGCCGCCACGTTGCGACCTGAAGCCGTGTTCAGGTCACCGAGCCGAGCTTCTCGGGGTTGAGGACCCAACGGACGGCCGTGATGCGACCGTCGACCGCCTCGACGGTGCCGACCAGGTGAACGCCCCCGCCGTGCTCGAGGAGGAAGCCGGGTTCGCCGTTGATCGTGACGAGCTCGACGGCGCAGGCGTCGAGGAGCCGACCGAGCACGTTCGCGACGAACCGGCTCACGCGGTCGCGACCCGCGATCGGATGCCGGGCCGCCTGCCGGTGCGGACCGCCGTCGCTCCAGAGCCGGACGTCCTCCGCGAGCACGTCCACCAGACCTGGGAGGTCCCCACCGCCGGCGGCGTCGAGGAAGCGCTCGACGAGGACCCGGTGCTCGTCCGGGTCGACCGGGAGGCGGGGCCGCCGGTCGTCGACGTGCCGGCGGGCACGGACGACGAGCTGTCGGCAGGCCGACTCGGTGCGACCGAGCGCCTCCGCGACCTCGCCGTACTCGTACGCGAACACCTCACGGAGCAGGAACGCCGCCCGCTCCAGGGGGCTCAGCGACTCGAGCACGACGAGCAGGGCGTACGAGACCGAATCGGCGACCTCGGCCGGGTCCTCGCTGCGCTGCACGATCGGCTCCGGCAGCCACGGCCCGCGGTACTCCTCGCGCCGCACCCGGGCAGAGCGGAGGTGATCGATCGAGAGCCTCGTGGCCACCGTGGTCGTGAAGGCCTCCGGGTTGTCCACGCGGCCCTGCTCGATCGGCTCGCTGACCCGCAGGATCGTCTCCTGGGCGATGTCGTCGGCCTCGGTCGCGCTCCCCAACATGCGATAGCCCGCCTCGAAGGCGCACCGGCGCAGGTCGGCGGTGTCGTCCACCTCAGCCCGCCAGCGCCGGGGGTGCCGCGTGGGTGCTCATCGCCAGCCGGTTCCAGACGTTGATCGTCGAGATCGCGATGAGCAGCTCGGCGACGGTGGCGTCGCCGTGCGCCTCGACGGCGTCCGCCCAGACGTCGTCGGGCACGCCGTGCTCGCCGAGGCGGGTGACGGCGTCGGTCAGCGCCAGGGCGGCGCGCTCGGCCGGGTCGAAGAACGGCGACTCGCGCCACGCTGCGACCGCGAGGACGCGACGGACGTCCTCGCCGACACCGAGCAGATCGGTGCCGTGCATGTCGACGCAGAAGGCGCAGCCGTTCACGAGCGACGCCCGCAGCTTGACGAGCTCCAGCAGCCGGTGATCGAGCGCCGATCGGACGTGCTCCTCCAGTGCGAACACCGCGGCGTACCCCTTCGGGGCGAGCCGTCGTGCGTCCATCCGCTGATCCATGTTCTCCACTCCTCTCCACGGGCCGCCGATCGCTGCCCTCACACGATCGACGAGACAGCCTCCGCCGCTGTGACATCGAGCGGCGGGCTTCGCTCGGCCGAGGGGTGCTCGCTACCGTTCCACCTATGAGCGCGCCCGACCTCTCCGCCGCATCCACCGCCGTCGATCTCGCCCGGGGAGTGGTCGACACGGCCGCCCGCCACCTCGCCGCGGCCGGTGCGCCCGACGACCACCAGGTCGCGCTCTACGACCTCGCCCACGCCACGTCCGCGGTCGAGATCAGCACCTTCCTGCTCGAGTACGCGGCGAAGGGTGACACCGAGGCGTCGATCGCGTGCGCGTTCGTCGCCGACGCCGTGCACGGCCTCGCCTCGACGATCTTCGGCCGCGAGGCCGACTGGGGGGTCGAGGCCGGCGCCCTCGACGGCACGCGGGCGTTCGTCGCCCAGCACCGCTCCGCGGAGTTCCTCGCCTCGCTCGCCGACGTGACCCCGCCGAACCACCTCGCCGAGGAGTACGAGATGGTGGCGGACACCTTCCGCCGCTTCGCCGACGAGCAGGTGGCGCCGCACGCCGAGCACGTCCACCGCAACGATGCCGACATCCCCGAGGAGATCATCTCCGGCCTCGCCGAGATCGGCTGCTTCGGCCTCTCGGTGCCCGAGGAGTACGACGGCTTCGCGACCGGGACCGAGTCGGACTACATCGGCATGGTCATCGCCACCGAGGAGCTCTCGCGCGGCTCGCTCGGCGCCGGCGGCTCGCTGATCACCCGGCCAGAGATCCTCACCCGGGCCCTCGAGCTGGGCGGCACCGAGGTCCAGAAGAAGCACTGGCTGCCCCAGATCGCTGCGGGCGACATCATGAACTGCGTCGCCGTGACCGAACCCGACTTCGGCTCGGACGTCGCCGGCATCAAGACCACGGCGACGCCGGTCGAGGGCGGCTGGAAGATCAACGGCGTCAAGACCTGGTGCACGTTCGCCGGTCGGGCCGACGTCCTGCTGCTCCTCGCCCGCACCGACCCCGACCGCTCGAAGGCGCACCGGGGCCTCAGCCTCTTCATCGTCCCCAAGCCGCGGGCCACCGGCCACAGCTTCGAGTTCAGCCAGGACGAGGGCGGCAAGATGGAGGGCCGGGCCATCCCGACGCTCGGGTACCGGGGCATGCACAGCTTCGAGGTCGCCATCGAGGACTGGTTCGTCCCCGCCGACAACCTCATCGGCGGCGAGGACGGCCTCGGTCGCGGCTTCTACTACCAGATGGCCGGGTTCGAGAACGGCCGGCTCCAGACCGCGGCGCGGGCCGTCGGTGTCATGCGCGCTGCCTACGAGCAGGCCCGCGACTACGCGAACGACCGGGTGGTGTTCGGCTCCCCGATCGGCGAGTACCAGCTCACCCGGGCCAAGCTCGGTCGCATGGTCGCGATCATCGCTGCGTCGCGCGAGTACTCCTACGCCGTCGCCCGGATGATGGCCAACGGGGAGGGCTCCGCCGAGGCCTCGATGATCAAGGCCTACGTCTGCAAGGCGGCCGAGTGGGTCACCCGCGAGGCGATGCAGATCCACGGCGGCTTCGGCTACGCCGAGGAGTACCCGGTCAGCCGGCTCTTCGTCGACGCGCGAGTGCTGTCGATCTTCGAGGGCGCCGACGAGACCCTGTGCCTCAAGGTCATCGCCCGCAAGCTGACCGCCGGAGCGAGCTGAGGGCGGCAACGACTTGACGCGCGCACCTCACCGTCGATGAGATCAGGTGAGGGCGGGTGACATGGTCGGCATCGCAGATCTGGACGGCATCGGGGAACGGCACGTCGATCGGTTGCGCGACCTCGGCATCGGCTCGAGCGACGAGCTCCTCGCCTACGGCGCGTCGCGCCGGGGCCGCAAGGAGCTGTCCAAGGCCACCCGCCTCGGCGAGAAGCGGATCCACGAGTGGGTCAAGCGGGCCGATCTGCTGCGGGTCCCCGGCATCAGCATCAAGTACTCGAACCTGCTCGAGGCGACCGGGGTCGAGACGGTGCGCGACCTCCGACGCCGCAGCGCACCGCAGCTGACGCAACGTATACGCGAGCTGAACGAGCGCCGCTCGGTGGTGCGCCGCACCCCCAACGTCGACGAGGTCGGCCGGTGGATCGAGGCGGCGAAGGACCTGCCGCTGGTGTTGAAGCGCTGGTGACGCGCCTCAGGCGAGGCTCTCTCGCAGGAAGCCCAGCGTGCGATCCCACGCCGCCGTCGACGCGGCCTCGTCGTAGACCTCGGGCCGCTCGTCGTTGAAGAAGGCGTGCTGGGTGCCGTCGTAGATGAACATCTCGACGTCACGACCCTGCGCCCGCAGCTCGCTCTCGAGCGCACGCACGGCGTCCGGTGGGGCGAAGTCGTCGTCCTCGGCGTAGTGGCCCTGCACCCGGCACCGCATCGCCGTGTAGTCCGGGCCCTCCGGCGGCCACGGCACCACGCCGTAGAACGGAGCGATCGCGGCGACGGTCTCGGGCCGAGCGGCCGCAGCGAAGTAGGCCAGCTTGCCGCCCATGCAGAAGCCGGTGACGCCGACGCCCGACGACGTGACCGAGTCGAGACCGAGCAGGAAGTCGACCGCGCCGCCGAGGTCCTTGGCGGCCCGCTCGATGTTGAGCGACATCATCAGCTTGCCGGCCTCGTCGGGCTCGGTCGCGCTCTCACCCCGGTAGAGATCGGGGGCGAGCGCCGTGAAGCCGGCGGCGGCGTATCGGTCGCAGACGTCCACGATGTGGGGCACCAGACCCCACCACTCCTGGATCACCACCACGCCGGGTCCGCCGCCCTCGGCCTCGGCGAGATAGCCGCTGCCGTCGGTGCCGTTGCTGGGGAAGTCGACCGTGCGTCCCATGGGCGCCGATCGTAGCCCCGGCGCATCGAGGCGACCTCCTGGGCCGGCGCCGCTCACCAGGAGAGGTTCGTCAGGAGCTCCGGTGCGATCGGACCGTCGGGTGAGATGGCGAGGCAGGAGGTCTCGACGACGCCGTCGTGGCGGACGAGTCGATCGACGAGATCGGCCGGGACGACCTCGAGGTCGGACTCCCAGGGGGCGTCGAGGGTGACCCGTGCGAGCACCGTCTCCCAGACCCGGCCCGGCAGCACGCGGCCGACCCCGGCGACCAGCCAGACCTCCGACCCGGCCGACCGGGCGACCGCCGCCGCGGCGCGGCTCCCCGCCGCGCACACGGCGCCGTTGGGTCCGGCGAACTCGGCCTCGATCACCACGACGTCGGCCTCGGCCGCAGCGGCGCCCAGACCGAGCAGCGGCACCTCGATGGCCTCGACGTCGGCCGACAGCAACCGGCCGACCAACGAACCGGCGCTGTGATCGGTGTCGACGACGAACACCTCCAGATCGCCGCGACGGGGCAGGGCCGAGGGCGCCAGGTCGGTCCAGCCGATCAGGACGATGCCGGCCTCGTCGGGCAGGGCGTCGACGAGCTGCACCGAGCAGCGATCGCTGTTGACGTCGTCGGCGAAGGAGTACGCCGCGGAGATCCCGTCGACGGCGGTGAGGGCGTTGGCGCACATCGTCCAGAGCGCGCCGGCGGTGGGATGGCGTTGCACGACCCGACGACACGCGGTGACCATGCCCGCAGGGTCGACCCCGAGCGCGGCGAGCGATGAGGCGGTCTCGGCGACGAGGGTCGCCTGGTCGGCTCCTCCGGCACGGGCGACGTAGCGGAGCCGCTCGATGGGGTGCACGTGGCCTCCGGGCGAGCTGGGGATCCTCCAGCGTACTCCTGCGAGGTGCGTCGCCCGTCCACGCGCTTGCTACCGTCGTGGGCCGTGGCGACCTCCCCCACACCCGACACGAAGCTGCGAGACCTCAACGGCAACGAGTACACGCTCGCCGAGTGGGTCCTGCTCTTCAACATGGCCATCACGGTCATCGACCCGTACCGCCACGAGAGCTCGTGGATCCTCAAGACGGCGGCGCGCATCATGCGCCACTACGACGAGGCCGACGTGCGGGTGGGCTTCCTCGCCACGTGCGACGAGGCCGGTGCCCGCCAGTTCCTCGGCCCGCTGGCCGACGAGTTCCTCGTGTTCCTCGATCCGGATCGCTCGTTCGTGCGCGAGATCGAGCTGGAACGGCTTCCGGCCCTGATCCACTTCCGCCAGGACGGCGAGCTCACCGGTGCGGCCGAGGGGTGGGACCCCGAGGAGTGGAACAAGGTGATCCTCGTGCTCGAGGAGGATCTCGCCTGGCGCTCGCTGCCGCAGCTCCCGCAACCCGGCGACCCCCGGCCCTACTCCGGAGCCCCGGCGCTCGACTAGCGCCCGACCCGATCAGTAGCTTCGTCCCATGAGCAGGGACGTGCTGATCGCGCAGGCCCGCCGGAACCTGGAGCACCTCCGAGCCGGCACCCAGTCGCAGGAGGCCGGCGTCCACCGCGTCCCGGTCGGCAACTACACCGACCCCGAGCGATGGCAGCGCGAGATCGACCGCATCTTCCGGCGCCTGCCGCTCGTCGCCGGCTTCACGTGCGAGCTGCGCGAGCCGGGTGCCTACCGTGCCACCGAGATCGCCGGCGTGCCGATCCTCGTGTCCCGGGGCCACGACGGCGAGCTGCGGGCCTTCGTCAACATGTGCAGCCACCGCGGGGCGATCGTCGTCGAGGAGGGCACCGGCTCCGCCCGTCGCTTCGCCTGCCCCTATCACGCGTGGACCTACGACCAGGAGGGGGCGCTGGTCGGCATCCCCGACCGCGAGGACGTCGGCCTCGAGGATCCGAGCTGCTACGGCCTCACCCCGCTGCCGGTGGCCGAGCGGGCCGGCATCGTCTTCGTGACGCCGACGCCGAACGCCGAGACGACGCTCGACATCGACGTCTTCCTCGCCGGGTACGGCGAGATGCTCGAGCACCTCCGCCTCGACGAGTGCACGGTGGTCGGCGAGCAGCGGATCGTCGGGCCGAACTGGAAGGTCGCCTACGACGGCTACCTCGACTTCTACCACCTGCCCGTCCTCCACAAGGACAGCTTCGGGCCCGACATGAGCTCCAAGGCGATCTACGACGCCTGGGGGCCGCACCAGCGGGTCAACACGCCCAACCCCAAGTTCGCGCGGATGGCCGACCTGCCCGACGACGAGTGGGACATCGACCAGCTCACCGGCGGGGTGTGGACGATCTTCCCCCACGTGTCGATCGCCGGGTTCGACGTCAGCGGCAAGGTGTTCATGGTGTCCCAGCTCTCCCCCGGGCCCGACGCCGCCGGTTCGGTCACGACCCAGACCTTCCTGTTCCGGGGCGAGCCCGACGACGAGCAGCGGGCGCTGTGCGAGAAGCAGATGGCGTTCCTCGAGCAGGTCGTGCGCGACGAGGACTACGCCACCGGACTCGGCATCCAGCGGGCGATCTCGACCGGCGCGAAGACCGAGTTCGTGTTCGGTCGCAACGAGGGCGGCGGCCACCGCTTCCACCAGTGGGTCGACCGGTTGCTCGACACCGACGACGCCGACCTCCCCGGGCTCTTCGCCTCCTCCTGAGGCCGATACGGTCACAGGCATGGCCGACTTCGCCTACGCCCCGATCCTCCCGCTCGGCGAGGACACCACCGACTACCGCCTGCTGACGACCGACGGCATCTCGACCGTCGAGGCTGCGGGCCGGACCTTCCTCCAGGTGGAGCCCGAGGTCCTCACGATGCTCACCGCCGAGGCGATGCGCGACATCGCGCACCTCCTGCGGCCCGCCCACCTGACCCAGCTGGCCAGCATCCTCGACGACCCCGAGGCGACCGAGAACGACCGCTTCGTCGCCGTCGAGCTGCTCAAGAACGCCAGCATCGCGGCCGGCGGGGTGCTGCCGGGCTGCCAGGACACCGGCACCGCCATCGTGTCGGGCAAGAAGGGCGAGCTCGTCCTGACCGGCGGCGACGACGTCGAGGCCATCTCCCGCGGCGTGTTCGACACGTACCAGACGTCGAACCTGCGGTACTCCCAGCTGGCGCCGCTGTCGATGTTCGACGAGAAGAACACCGGCAACAACCTGCCGGCCCAGATCGAGATCGAGGCCGTGCCGGGCGACGCGTACAAGTTCCTGTTCATGGCCAAGGGCGGCGGCTCGGCCAACAAGAGCTTCCTGTACCAGGAGACCAAGGCGCTGCTGAACGAGGAGCGCCTCACCAACTTCCTCGACGAGAAGCTGCGCTACATCGGCACCTCGGCGTGCCCGCCGTACCACCTGGCCGTCGTGATCGGCGGGACGTCGGCCGAGTACGCCGTCAAGGTCGCCAAGTACGCCTCGGCGAAGTACCTCGACTCGATGCCCACCGAGGGCGACCCCGCCACCGGCCACGGCATCCGCGACCTCGAGTGGGAGGCCCGCATCCTGGAGATGTCGCGCAACTTCGGCATCGGCGCCCAGTTCGGCGGCAAGTACTTCTGCCACGACGTGCGGGCCATCCGGTTGCCCCGCCACGGCGCCTCCTGCCCGGTCGGCATCGCGGTGTCGTGCTCGGCCGACCGCCAGGCCCTGGCCAAGATCACCGCCGAGGGGGTCTTCCTCGAGCAGCTCGAGACCGACCCGGCGAAGTACCTCCCCGAGACCGACGAGGGCGAGCTGTCCGACGAGGTCGTCCAGATCGACCTCAACCGCCCGATGGACGAGATCCGCGCCGAGCTCTCGCGCTACCCGGTCAAGACCCGCCTCTCCCTCACCGGCACGCTGGTCGTGGCCCGCGACATCGCGCACGCCAAGATCCAGGAGCGCCTCGACGCCGGCGAGCCGATGCCCGAGTACCTCCGGAACCACCCCGTGTACTACGCCGGCCCGGCCAAGACCCCCGAGGGCTACGCCTCGGGCTCGTTCGGTCCGACGACCGCCGGACGGATGGACGCCTACGTCGACTCGTTCCAGGCCGCGGGCGGCAGCTTCGTCATGCTGGCCAAGGGCAACCGCTCGGCCGCGGTCACCGAGGCGTGCAACACCCATGGCGGCTTCTACCTCGGCTCGATCGGCGGTCCGGCCGCACGGCTCGCCAAGGACTCCATCCGCAAGGTCGAGGTGCTCGAGTACCCCGAGCTCGGCATGGAGGCGGTCTGGCGGATCGAGGTCGAGGACTTCCCCGCGTTCATCGTGATCGACGACAAGGGCAACGACTTCTACAGCGAGGTGATGCAGCCCCGGCCGATCACCATCGGGCGGCGCTGACCGGGACCGGCACCGAACGCGCTCGGGTGCCGTCGATGCGCCGCACGGCGCTCTACGTCGGAGGGTTCATGGGGCCCTTCGGCACGGTGCTCGTCATCCCGATGTTCCCGGAGCTGCGGGACGAGTTCGACCGGTCGACGGCGGCGGTCGGCTTGTCCTTCAGCCTGTACCTGCTGCCGTTCGCGCTGACGCTGCTGGTGTCGGGCACGCTCGGCGAGCGGTGGGGCCGCCGGCGGACCGTCCGCACGACCTACCTCGTCTACGCCGGTGCGAGCCTGGCGTGCGCGGTCGCCCCGTCGCTCGAGTGGCTGCTGGCGGCTCGTGCGGTGCAGGGCATGGCCAACGCCTTCATCACGCCGCTGTTGCTGGCCGGGCTCGCCGACATGGTCCCGCCGGAGCGGTTCGGCCGCGAGGCGGGCCTCTACTCCAGCTTCCAGGCGCTCGGCAGCGGGCTCGGGCCGATCGTGGGCGGCATCGCCGCGGACGGCGACTGGCGGTGGGCCTTCGTGGGCGCCGCGCTGGTCGCGCTCCTCCTCGCCTCGTCGCCACCGGACGGAGCGCCGCGGCCCTCGGCCACCGCGCCCCGGCTCCGGCCGCTGCTCCATCGTCGGATGGTGGCGCTCGGCGTCGGGTTCCTCCTCGCCGCAGCCGGGCCGGTCGGCGTCGCCGTCCTCGTCGGGGTGGTCGCACGTGACGAGCTCGGGCTCTCCGGCTCGGCGGCCGGGCTGATCCTCTTCGCCGGGGCGATGAGCGCGCTCGCGCTCGGACCGGTGTGGGGCCGGCTGATCGACCTGCTCGGGCTGCGGCGCGCCGCGCTCGCATCGGCGGCAGCTGCCTCGCTCGCCACCGGCGCGCTCGCGTTCGCCTCGACCGGCACCACCCTCGCGCTCGTGTGGGCGGTCGGGGGCGGCCTGGTGGCGTCGCTGGCCGTGACCTACCAGGCCACGGGCGCCACGATCGCGCCCGAGAACCGGGGCGGGGCGCTCTCCTTCCTGCTCGCGTTCCGGTTCGTGGGCCACGCGGTGGGGCCGATCGTGCTCGTGCCACTGCTCGCCTGGTCGGACGTCGGCACGTTCCTCGTCGCGGCGTCGCTCGGCCTGGTGACCCTGCCGATCCTGTGGGTCGCGGTGCCGGTCAGCTCGGCGACCAGCCGGCCCGATCCAGTGCCGTGAGGACCGCCTCGGCGTAGGCGACCTGCCCCTCACCGTTGGGGTGCACGCAGTCGATGGCGTTGATCCAGGTGTCGTTGCGATGGTCGCCCTTGGCGCAGTACGACGACACGCCGCTGACCGGAGCGGGCAGGAACCGGCTGAGCGGGCCCCGCCCGAGCCGGCTGACGTCGGGGCCGCGGCCGTTGCCGGCGCCGTGGCCCTCGAACGCGGTGGCCACGTCGGCCACGACGACCCGGTCGGGGTGCCGGGCGGCGACGCGGTCGACCGCATCGGCAATGGTCCCGATCGCCTCGGCGGTCGCCTCGGCGAAGCACTGCTCCCGGCAGCCGTCGACCCCCTGCGGGTTCTCGGCCGAGGGGTCGTGGTAGTTCGTCACCACGACGAAGGCGTCGGTCTGCTCGACGAGCCGGTCGACGATCTCGGCGAGCCCGGCCTCCACCTCGGCGACCAGCTCGGCCAGCTTCGCCCGGTCGAGCCCACCGTCGTCGAAGAAGTCCGACGGATCGATGAAGCCGAGGTCGTTGGCGCCGATCGTGAGCGTGACGAGACCGGGGTTGGTGCGCACGGCCCAGTCGAGCTGGGTCGCACGATCGTCGTCGAAGAGGCCATCGGGCCCACCGCCGACCTCGTCGGTCGACAGGTCGGCGAGGAACGCGCCGCTGCACGAGACGTTGTGACGGGTCAATTCGACGCCGCGATCGGCCAGCCCGTCCTCGACGTGACGGGCGTACGCCGCGCCCTCGGCGCGCCAGCAGCGGTCCTGTCCGAGGTAGTCCCAGCGATCGAGTCCGTGCCCGCTGGCGATCGAGTCACCGAGCGCGACGTAGACGTCGGGCCGGTGCTCGTGGCGGACGACGATCTCGGTCTCGTCGAGCGACCAGCTCCCCCGCTCGTCGACGGTCACCGTCTGGAGCCGGTGGACGCCGAGGTGGGCGGTCGTCGCGGGCCAGTTCACGACGTCGTCGCCCACGAAGGCGCCGTCGGGGGCCACCAGCACGTCGGTGCGCGGCGGCAGCGCGATGCTGAGCGTCGAGCCGGGCGTGGATCGCAACGCCTCGACCTGCGAGGCCGCCGGCGCCCCGGTGAGCACCGTGGCCGTCGCGGCGAGGGCCGCCGCGAGGAGCCCGACGGCGACTCGTCTCACGAGGCGGTCCACCCGCCGTCGACCGTGAGCACCGATCCACTGAGGTAGGACCCGGCCTCCGAGGCGAGGAGCAGGAGCGCGCCATCGAGCTCGGGGACCGCCCCCGCGCGCCCCATCTGGGTGTTGCGCTTGATCCAGCCGAGCCCGGACGCATCGTCCTCGAACATCGCCGCCGTGAGCTCGGTCTCGAAGTAGCCCGGCGCGAGCGCGTTGACCCGGACACCCTTGCGGGCCCACTGCCCGGCGAGGCCCCGCGTCAGGCCGATCAGACCGTGCTTGGAGCTGTCGTACGCGACCTGGAGGTTCGGGGCCGAAGCGACGAGGCCGTGCACCGACGCGACGTTGACGATGCTGCCGGCGCCCTGCTCGAACATGTGTGGGGCCACGAGGCGGCTGAGGACGAAGCAGGCGTGGAGGTTCACGTCGAGCACGTCGGCGAAGCTCGACGGATCGAGCTCCTCGGCCTTGGCCGGTGCGTCGCTGATGCCGGCGTTGTTGACCAGCACGTCGATCCGGCCGTAGCGCTCGACCGTGGCGGCGACGAGCCGCTCGCAGTCGGCCTCGCTCGCGACGTCGGTCGGCACCGCCAGGGCGTCGGGAAGCTGGGCGGCGAGCAGGTCGATCCGCTCGGCCCTGCGGGCGGCGACCACGACCGAGGCCCCCACCGCTGCCAGCACCCGGGCGAAGCGCTCGCCGAAGCCCGACGACGCGCCGGTGACGATCGCGACCTTGCCGTCCAGGCGGAAGGCGGCAAGCGGGTCGAGCGGTGCGGTCGTCACGCCCCCAGGCTATTGGTCGACCTGGCCTACGGTGTCGGCGTGAAGATCCGCATCGGCATGGGACTCGGCACCCGGACCACCCTCAACGACGAGCGCTTCGCCCCGTTCTGCCAGCAGGTCGAGGAGCTCGGCTTCGACTCGCTCTGGGTGTCGGAGCGCCTCGGCGGGGACTGCCCCGACCCGATGGTGGCCATGGCGGTCGCCGCGGGAGCGACCCGCAAGCTCAAGTTCGGCATGAGCGTGATGGTGCTGCCGGGTCGCAACCCGGTCGTGACCGCCAAGGCGCTGGCCTCGCTCGACCGCATCAGCGGCGGGCGGTTGCTGCCGGCGTTCGGTCTCGGCGTCGCCGATCCCCGCGAGCAGCAGGCGTTCGGTCTGGAGCGCCGAGAGCGCGGGCCGTGGCTCGAAGAGGCGATGCCGCTGCTGCGCCGCCTGTGGAACGAGGACGGCGTCACCCACCACGGCGAACGCTTCCACTATGAGGACCTGACGATCCGTCCCAAGCCCGTGGGCCGCATGGAGGTCTGGCTCGGCGGCGCCGCTCCCCGCGAGCTCGACCGGGTGGCCCGGCTCGCCAACGGCTGGCTGCCGTCGTTCACGACGCCCGACATCGCCGCCGCCGACTGGGCGCGCATCAACGAGCTCGCCGCCGACAACGACCGGTCGATCGACGACGACCACTTCGGCATGCTCGTCCCCTACGTCACCGGCGACGAGATCCCCGCCGAGCTCGCCGCCGTCGTGGCCAAGCGACGCCCCGACGCCGACGTGAAGGACGTCATCGCAGCCGGCTACGATGGCCTCCGCACCCTGATCGAGAAGTTCATCGCCGTCGAGGCGTCGAAGTTCGTCGTGGTGCCGGTCGTGGACGCCGACGACTGGTCGGCCGAGCTGGAGCGCCTCGCCGAGGCCGTGCTGCCGCTGCAGACCTAGGCTCTCCGGCATGCCAGCCGGACTGCACCACGTCGCCTTCGCCTGCCGCGATCTCGAGGAGACGCATCGCTTCTACGGCGAGCTGCTCGAGCTGCCGCTCATCCGCACCGAGGTGCAGCCGATCCCCGACGGTGGTGCGCTCAAGCACACCTTCTACGACCTGGGCGACGGGTCCTGCGTGGCCTTCTTCCACCTCCCCGGCTTCGAGGCGGCCAAGACGGCCATCAGCACCGATCTCGACCTCCCGGTCTGGGTGAACCACCTCGCCATCCGGGTCGACGAGGAGCAGCAGGCCCATCTCCGCGGGCGCCTGGAGGAGGCCGGCGTGCCGGTGCTCATGGACCTCGATCACGACTGGTGCCACAGCTACTACTACGTCGATCCCAACGGGATCATGGTCGAGCTCTGCCGCGACACCACCGGCTTCGACCCCGACGAACCCGAGGCGCTCCGCTTGCTGCGCAGTTGACCGCGAAGTGCGGTTCCGTCGACGACCCGATCGGGTCGGCGGCGTACCCTCGCAGCTCGTGGGCAAGCTGGTGGCGGGCATCGTGGTGGCACTCCTGGCGGCGGCCGCCGCCGGGGTCTCTGGCGCAGCGGACGGCGACCCCCCGCCGACTCGACCGCTGCTGACCACCGCCATCGCCGAGCAGCTCTCCTGGCGACCGCTGACGTCGCTCGCACCCGGGACGGAGCCGCGCTTCGAAGCAGCCGACGCCGACGACACCTCGAGCTTCTGCCTCGGGGACGACTACGTGCTCGACAGCGGTGACGGCGGCTCGACCGATCTCCTCGCCGTGCAGTCGATCGGCGCTTGCGATGGGATCCCCGGGATGGATGTCGTGCTGACGACGCGACAGGATCGGTCGCTGCTCGGCCTCGAGATCCTCGTCGACACCGACCTCGACGTCTCGACCGGGTGCGACGGCTGGGACATCGGCGTGTTCGGGACCACCGATTCGCCGGTGGCGGCCGAGTGGTTCGAGCTCACGACGTGCGACGCCGCGACCTGGCGAAGCGGAGGTGCCCTACCGGCCGCACGGGCGTCCGTCGCCGGCGGAGTGGCACTCGCCGTCACGATCCCCATGATGGACGGCATCGTCGCCTGGACCGCCGGGTCGGTGACCACGGACGGCCGCTACGACGGCACGTTCACGTTCTTCACGCCCGCCGAGGTCATCGAGTGCGTGAACCGGGGCATCTCGCCGGACGAGACCTCGGACGGGTACTGGCTCGTGACCCTGCACGGTGAGGTCCACTCGCTCGGGAGCGCACCGTCGCTCGGCCACGCCTGCGAGCAACTGGGGGCGCGGAGTGTGGTCGACGTCGCCTACCAACGACTCCTCCGCGGCCCGGAGTGGGCGATCCTCAAGGCAGACGCCACGCTGCACTTCGAGGACCATCCGCCGGTGGTGTTCCCGAAGCCATGGGATGTGGGCGCTCGCCAGGCGGTGGCGATCATCCCCGGCGCTTTCGAAGCTGCCACCGGCAACCTGCCGACGTTCCGAGACTGGTTCACCGTCTACGACAACGGCGCTGTCGCGGGCCGCGGCCGACCGAACCTCGGTGACCTGCGCGACGTCGAGCTCAACGCGCCGATCATCGACGCCCGGCGCACGCCGTCGGGCAACGGGTACTGGCTGATCGCGGCCGACGGTGGGGTGTTCAGCTTCGGTGACGCCGAGTTCTCCGGATCGACCGGCTCGATGCAGCTCAACGAGCCGGTGATCGGCATGGCGCCGGACCCCGACGGGGACGGGTACTGGCTGGTCGCCACCGACGGTGGCGTCTTCGCCTTCGACTCGCCGTTCGTCGGCTCGATCCCCGGCGTGCTGGCACCGGGCGTGCAGCTCAACCGACCGATCGTCGCCATGGAGCCGTACGGCAACGGGTACCTGCTGCTCGGCAGCGACGGCGGCGTCTTCAACTTCAGCGACCGCGACTTCGCCGGCAGCCTGGGCTCGAACCCGCCGGACTACCCCGTCGTCGCCATCCAGCCGCTGCCGCCCGGGTGAGTGGACGGATCGGCCTCCCGCCGCCGCTGTGCCTCGAGCGCTGCGACGAACTGCGTGACCGGCAGCGGTCGAAACGCGACGTGCCCCTGGACCATGTCGACTCCCTCGTCGTGCACGATGTCCAGCTGGGTCTCCCGCTCGACCCCCTCGGAGATCACGAGCAGACCGAGACCCCGCGCGAGCTGGGAGATCGCTCCCAGGATCATCCGCTCGGCCTCCACGGTGTCGCAGCGGTCCACGAAGCTCTTGTCGAGCTTCAAGATGTCGAGCTCGACCGTGCGCAGCGTCGTCAAGGACGCCTCGCCCGTCCCGAAGTCGTCGAGCGCGAGTGAGACCCCTCGGTCGCGCAGCTCCTCGAGACTCGCCATCACGTCCAATCGTTCGATCGCTGCGTCCTCGGAGAGCTCCAACACGAGGCACTCCGGCGGGAGGCCCGTGCCGGCGAGCGAGGTGACGATCAGCTGCACGAGGTCCGAGCGCTGCAGCTGGACCGGGCTGAGGTTCACGGTCACCGGGATCCGCGGCAGGCCGGGGCGTTGCCATCGCGCCGCGTCGGCGCAGGCCTGCCGGATCACCCACTCCTCCACCACGTTGCGGATGCCCGCCTCGTCGGCGACCGCGAGCGTCTCGAGGGGCCCGATCCGGCCGAGCTCCGGGTGACGCCACCGCAACAACGCCTCGGCGAGGACGATCCGGTGGGGTCGCGTGCCCGAGACGACCACCGGCTGGTACTCCAGCTCGAACTCCGATCGGCGCATGGCGGCGAGCACGTCGATCCGCAGTTGCAGGGAGCGGCGCGGCTCCGCCTCGAGCGACTCGTCGAACCGGCGCCACCCGTGCTTGCCAGAGGACTTCACGGCGTACATGGCCGCGTCGGCCCGGCGGACCAGCTCGTCGTCGTCCAGATCCGGCGTCGCGACGGCGACCCCGACGCTGCTGCCCACCAGTGCCGTGCGGGCGCGGATCGGCACGGGCACACCGACGGTTCGGACGAGGCGATCGGCGAGGATCTCCAGATCGCGGGGCTCGGGTCGCGTCGCGACGAGCACGAACTCGTCTCCGCCGATCCGGGCGACGAGATCACCCGCCAGGGAGGTCTGGGTCAGTCGGCGCGCCACCTCGACGAGGAGCTCATCGCCCGCATCGTGGCCCATCTCGTCGTTCACGGCCTTGAACCCATCGAGGTCGCAGAACAGCACGCCGATGAAACCATCGACCTCCCGGTCGCGTCGCTCCGCGAGGTGCCGGTGGAAGGCCGCACGATTCGGGAGCCCCGTGAGCGAGTCGGTGAGCGCCTGCTCCTCGAGCGCGCTCCGGGTCGAGCGGAGCTCGGCGACGAGCAGCTCGTTGCGAAGCGCCACCCTGGCCTGGCCGACGAGCAGGTCGAGCGCCTCGATCTGCTCGGCGGACGCCACGCGGTCGGCTGCGACACCGACCCGGAGCGCGGCCAACGGGGCGACCGAGAGGCGGCTCACGATCACCTTGCTCAGATCGAGCGCCGCCAGATCCGCGGCGATCGGGACGTCGGCGTCGTCGAGCTCGAGTCTCGGTGGCAGCCGGTGCCCGAGCACGCCCCCTGCTGCGATCGAGGGAGAGGGCAGCGATCGATCTCCTCCCGATCCACCGACCACCGTCCAGGCGTCGTCGGTCTTGACGACGATGTCGATCCGATCGAAGCCGAGTGACTCGGTCGTCTCGATCACGGTGGACATCAGCTCCAGGTCGACCGTGCTGACGCGCTGCCCGGCTGCCGCGACGACGTGGAGGAGCTCGCCGCGCTGCGCGGCCGAGAGCTCCGCCTCTCGGCGATCGGCGAGGACGAGCAGCAGGCCCTTCGCGATGAACGCTGCCGGCACGACGCTGAACACGAGCACCGACGTCTGCACCCAGTCGGGCTCGCCGGGCAGGAGGGCCCCGAGGATGATCGTGCCCGAGGACACGCCGACCCACGCTCCGGCGGCACCGGTCAGACCGAATCGCACGGCCGCCTCGGCGACGGGCAGGACCAGCAGCACGCCCAGCAGCGACCCCGAGGCGCTCGGTGCGGCGAGGAGTGCGACGACGATTCCGTCGACCCACACCTCCACCACCTGACGAGCGCGAGAGTCAGCGCCGACCATCGAGAGCACGTTGACGGCGACGAGTGCGACGACGACGGCGGAGACGAGCACGATCGGCCCGAGCGGGGTGGCCGCGAACGCCTCTCGGTCGAGCACGACGTAGGCGACGACGACCAGGGCGACCGCGCCCCGGAGGCGTCGGATGGCTGCGTCGACCGCGTGGCCGGCGACGGGTCGGGCGGCGATGAGCTGCGCTCGCTTCATGATGAGCCAGACGAGGACTCCGGCGACGCCGGCGACGAAGACCGACCAGAGCGCGAAGAGGACGAGGTCGCCGCGCTCCAGCCAGACAGCCGGGAGGCCGAGGCCGGGCAGGACGAGCCCGGTTCCGCCGCCCTCGGCGAGGAACTCGACGTCGCCGGTGGCCGACGAGCCATCGGACGCCGCGAGGTCGACCACCCGCGCTTCCCACCCGAAGACGCTGGCACCGTTGACGATCCAGACCGTCAGCAGGGAGGTCGTGGCGGCGAGCGCGCTCGTCACCGCGGTGCCGATCACCCCAAGACGCCGAAGGGCCCGATCGTCGAGCGCGTCTCTCCACACCCTCTTGAGATCGGCGCGAGCGGGGCCGACATGAAGCTCAGCCCGAGGTCACGTCGCTGCCGATGTCGTCCCGGTCGGCCAGCACGAAGAGGTACACGAGCGAGGGCACGACGAGCGCGACCGCCACGAGGCCACCGATCACGAGGCCCCACAGGGTGGCATCGGCGCCGGCGGCGTCGGCGATCTCGACCTCGTCGACGAGCAGCCAGGGGTACTGGCCGAACCCCCACCCGGCTACGACGGCGCCGACGGCCACGACCGCGGCGACCCGCGCCCGCCGCAGCTGCCCGGTGCGGAGGAACCACAGGCTCAGGGCTCCGCCGACGGCCGACCCCACCACCTCGACGAGGCCGCGCCCGGTGAGCCCGTCGAAGAGCGTCTCGGCATCGGTGGCGAGCGGCACGATGCCCGCGACCGCCACCGCACCGGTGATGACACCGGTGATCAGCGCCCGGCGCCGGAACCACTCCCGGAGGTCGTCGCGACCGAGCGAGTCGGCCTCGGCGGCCAGGAACACTGCGGCGAGGAACGCACAGGTCAGCACGGCGAGCACGCCGCCGAGCAGCGAGGTCGGGCCCAGCCAGCTCGTCCACCGGTCGCCGACCCCGTCGGCCGGCACCCGACCTGAGGCGACCGCGCCGGCGATGGCGCCCAGGAAGAACGGCGTGATGAGCGACGACGAGGCGAAGGCGATCCCGTACACCCGGGCCTCGCCGAACGTCGCGGAGTATTTCCGGAACGCGAAGCCGGCGCCGCGCAACACGATGCCGAGACCGACGAACCAGAACGGCACGTAGAGCGTCCGCATGATCGAACCGAACGCATCGGGGAACCCCGTCCAGAGGAAGACGATCACGAAGATCAGCCAGACGTGGTTGGCCTCCCACACCGGGCCGATGGCGTGGTCGATGAGGCGGCGACGATCACCGCTCCGCTCGTCGCGACCGGCGAGCAGGTCCCAGACGCCACTGCCGAAGTCGGCACCGCCGAGGATGGCGTAGGCGACGATCCCGGCGAACATGGTCACCGCGACGACATCGGCGAGGCTCACCGGTCCGCTCCGACCTCGGCGAGGGGTCGACTCGGTCCGTAGGGGGCCTCGAGGTCGCGCTCGCCCGCGGCCCAGCGGCGCGACATCGACCGCAGCACCATCACCGCGCCGATCGTCATCGCGGCGTAGACGACGACCAGCACCGCGAGGCTGAGCCACACCCACCCGGCGTCGGTGACGGCGTCGCGGGTGCGGAGCACCTCGTGGACGATCCACGGCTGGCGACCGACCTCGGTCGTGACCCAGCCGGCCTCCATCGCGATCACGGCAGCGGGTCCGGCGGCCACGACGGCCCGCAGGAACCAGGGCGTGGGCGGCGGACCCCGCCGGCGACGCCACGACCACGCGAACCAGGCGATCAGCGCGACCAACGACGTGCCGATGCCCACCATCAACTGGTAGGCGAAGCGCACGACGTTGACCGGCGGCCGGTCCTCCTCCGGCACCGCGTCGAGGCCGATCACCTCGGCCGTCCCGTCGTTCTGGGCGAGGAACGACAGCAGACCGGGGATCGGGATCTCGAGGCCGTAGCGGAGCTCGTCATCGGTGTAGATCCCGCCGAGGATCAGCGGCGCGCTCGTCTCGGTCTCGGCCAGCCCCTCGATGGCGGCGAGCTTGATCGGCTGCTCGTCGGCGATGCGCTGCCCCGCGAAGTGGCCGACGACCGGCTGCAGCGGGGTCGCCACCGCGGCGAACGCGAGCGGTACCAGCAGACCGAGACGGTGCAGCCGGTCCGAACGGCCCCGCAGCTGGCCGACCGCGTAGACGGCGGCGACGCTGAAGCCGACCACCATGTAGGCGGCGAGGAGCATGTGGAGGTACTGCCACCACACCGCCGAGTTGAACATGGCGGCGAGCGGGTCGATGTCGACCACCTCGCCGTCGACGATGTCGAAGCCGCTCGGTGAGTTCATCCAGGCGTTGACGCTGACGACGAAGAAGGTGCCGGACAGCCCGGCGGCCATGACGGGCAGCAGCATCATGGAGTGGGCGTGTCCGGGCAGGCGCTTCCAGCCGTAGATGTAGATGCCGAGGAAGATCGCCTCGACGAAGAACGCGATGCCTTCGAGCGCGAAGGCCAGCCCCACGACGTCGCCGAACTGCTCCATCAGGCCGGGCCACAGCAGTCCCATCTCGAACGACAGGATCGTGCCGGAGACCGCCCCGATGGCGAAGAGCACGGCGGCGACCTTCGACCACCGCTTCGCCAGCTCGAGGGCGGCGTCGTCACCGCGCAGGCCCCGGCGGTGGAGCGCGAAGATCATCGCCGGGAACGCGACCCCGAAGCAGGCCAACACGATGTGCCAGCCCAACGACAGCGCCATCTGGTTGCGGGCCGCCAGCAGATCACCCTCGGTCGCCGCCTGCGCGAGCACGATCGAGGACATGGACTCTGTCTATCCCCGCTGCGCCACCGGCGCCCGTCGGCGATCGGTGACGGATGACATAGGGGGCTGTCGGCGACTCAGTCGCCGGTGACGGGGATGCCGAGGAAGTCGTCGTTCACGCTGATGCGAGCGGTGTCACCGTCGCCGACCTCGTCGAGCAGGGCCCGCTTGTCGGCGTAGTACCGGTCGCGCCAGTCGCCGGCCGACTCGGCGTTGTAGGTCACGTACCAGGTCCGGCGGGCACGGTCGGCGTGGTTCGTCTCGCTGCGGTGGGGTGCGTAGGAGTCGAAGACGACCACGTCGCCCGGGTCGAGCTCGACCGGCCGCCACTCGACGACACCGCACCACTCCGGAGCGATGCGTCCGTCGGTGTGAGGCAGCGTCGCCCGCGGCTCGAACCAGTCGGCGAACCACAGGCAGCCGCTCCGTTCGGTGGCCGGGTCGAGCGGGATGGCCACCGAGAGGTGATGGTCGACGAAGCGGTACGCCGTGGCGTCCTGGTGGGGCGCGAACCCGGCTCCCCCGGGTTGCTTGTAGTTCACCTTCTCCTTGAACAGGATCGGGGCCTCACTGAACAGCTCGGCCAGCACGGGGGCGACCGGACCGTCCCGCAGGAACCGCTCCAGGCCGGCGTGATGGTCGACGACGTCCTCGGATCGGGCCAGCGCCGCGCCGTGCGACGTCTGCTCGAAGTGATGGAGGCCCGGCCCGCCTTCCCGGGCCCACGTCTCCACCTCGGTCGTCCAGCGGTCGAGCTCGGCGACGACGTCGGGAGCGAGCGCGCCCCGAAGGACGGCGACGCCGGTCGCGGCCCAGTCGGTGCGGTCGATTCGTTCGAGTGCACGCATGCCGACAGCCTGACCGACCGTACCGAACCCTCGCCCACGACGGTCTGAACGCCGGATGACAGCCTCACTCGACCCGGTGAGCGTCCTCCTCGGCGTCCTGCACGATCTGCACCGCGCGGGCCACCGCCACCGTGGAGAGGCCGATCGCCAGCAGCACGAGCGCCAGGATGACGAGGACCTCCACGACGTTTCCCATGACGCCAGCTTCTCCCGCCACCGTCGATCGGACATCCGGGCCCGCCCCGGATCGGCCCCGGAGGTGGGCCCGGCGTCAGACGAGGACCTTGCGGAGGAAGTCGTGCTGCGCGGCGACGAACTCCCGCGAGATCTCCACGTCCGGCGCGAGGACCTCGAAGGCGTGGACCGCACCGTCGACCACGTCGAGGGTCGCCTCGACCCCCGCGTCGCGCAGGCGCTCGGCGTAGGCGAGGTCCTCGTCGTGGAAGACGTCGGCGGTCCCGACGCCGATCCAGGCCGGGGCGAGCCCCGTCAGGTCCTCCCGTCGGGATGGGACCGCATGCTCGGGCTGATCGACAGCGCCGGGTGGGCTCGGCAGGTAGGCAGCCCAGGCCGCACGGTTGCTGGCCTTGCTCCACACCGGGTGCTCGGTGTCCGCGAGGTCGTCGCGAGCGGCGGTCCGGTCGTCGAGCATCGGATAGACGAGCAGCTGGCCTCGCAGCGCGACGCCGCGGTCGTGGAGGCGCTGCGCCATCGAGGCGGCGAGCCCACCGCCGGCGCTCTGGCCGCCGACCACGAGGCGACCGGCATCGATGCCGAATCGGTCCGGTGAGTCCACGAGGTGCTCGATCGCGGCGAGGAGATCGTCGTGGGCGGCCGGGAAGGGGTGCTCGGGCGCGAGGCGATACCCCACGGAGACGACGGTCGCTCCCGTCGCATCGGCCATCCGGGTGAGCTGGGGATCGTCGACCGGGTTCCCCATCACGAGCCCGCCCCCGTGGATCCAGGCGATCACCGGCGTCGGGGTCGGGGCGGACAGCGGACGATAGACACGGAGCCGGCCGTCACCCGCGTGCTCCGGCACGGTCATCTCGGTCACGGCGACCCCGCCGGCCAGCGGCGCCCGCCGTGCGAGGAGCCGGGCGAGCCCGTCGTACACCCGCCGCTGGAGCTTGATGGTCCGCGGCGTGATCGGGATCTTCGGGACCCGCTTGACGGCGCTGACGAGATCCGGGTGCACATCGACCATCGGGCCAGCTCAGCACATCGATCGCCGGCGGGCGACCGAGGTCATCCTGCGGCGATGGCGGCGAGGACCTCGTCGAGCGCGGCGACGCTGTGACCGCTGACGAAGGCGTCGCAGTGCGGCAGCGCCGCCGCCATGCCGCCGACCAGCGGCTCGTAGCGATCGTCCGCCCGCCGAGGGTTGACCCAGTCGATCCGGTGGGCGAGCCGGGAGAGCCGGGCCATCTGCTCGCCCAGCTCGGCCGGGTCCTCGCGCTCCCACCCGTCGGAGACGACGACCACCACGGCACCGCGGGCCATCCCCCGCCGTCCGAACCGGTCGTTGAAGGCGCCGACGGCCGCACCGATGCGCGTGCCCCCGGACCAGTCGGGTGCCTCGGCCGCGGCGCGGGTCAGCGCGAGTTGTGGGTCCCGGGTCCGGAGCGATCGGGTCAGCCGGGTCAGCCGCGTCGCGAAGGTGAAGACCTCGGCCTCGGCGGCCGCTGCCGCGCCGTGGAGGAACTGGACCCACGCGCGGGCGTAGGGCTCCATCGAACCCGAGATGTCGAGCAGCACGACCAGGCGTCGCGGCCGGTGCCGACGGCGGCGCCGCTCCCAGCGCACCGGGTCGCCACCGGTCCGGTGCCCCCGCCGCAGCGTCGCCCGCACGTCCGGTTCGTCGCCCCGCGCGCTGCGACGCGTCCGGCGGCTGGACCGGTGCGGGAGCACGACCTCCAGGCGCGCCATCAGCGCCGCCAGGGCCCGCAGCTCGGCCTCGGTGAGGCTCGCGAAGTCGGTGGTGCGCAGTCGCTCCGCCCCGCTGGCCGTGGCCACGGGGACCAGCCGCTCGTCGTCGTCCCCCCGCTCCCCCGACGTCGCGCTCCCGACGAGCGGGACCGAGGGAGTGCCCGCGTCGTGGCCCGATGCGCCGGCGTCCCGTCCACCGCCCGAGCCCCGCTCCTCGCCCGGGCGGACGTGGGCCGGGGGCGGCGCGTTCGGATCGCCGCGGTGATCGGCCGGATCGACGAGACCGCCGAAGACCTGCGCGAACACCCGGTCGAAGACGTCGATCTGGTCCGGGCCGCTGAGCAGCGTCGACCGGCCCAGCCAGTAGAGGCGCCGGTTCGAGTCGGGCTCGGCGAGCACGATCGCCCGGGCGAAGCGGGCCGACCGCTCCGGCGTCACCGGTACGCCCGCCTCGTGGAGTAGCTGCCCGAAGCCCGCGGCGACAGCGGCGAGGTCGCTCACGTGCCGGTGAGGCGGTCCAGCCCGTGCTCGCGTGCGACCGCCTGGTCCTCGGAGTACTTGAGCACCGAGCCGAGCGTGGCGTCGAGGGCCGGCGCGTCGAGCCGGTCCACGCCGAGCAGGCGCATCGCGGACACCCAGTCGATGAGCTCGGCGATGCCGGGCAGCTTCTGCACGTCCAGCCGCCGGAGCCGATCGACCGTCTCGGCCGCCGCCTGGGTCAGCGGCAGGGTCGCATCGGGCACCCGGCGGCGGACGATCCCGGTCGACCGCACCACGTCGGGGTAGTCGATCCAGTGGTAGAGGCAGCGGCGCTTGAGCGCGTCGTGCAGGTCGCGGGTTCGGTTGGACGTCAGCACCACGATCGGTGGATGCGTGGCCCGTCGGGTGCCCAGCTCCGGGATGGTCACCGTCGACTCGGCGAGGATCTCCAGCAGGAACGCCTCGAACTCGTCGTCGGCCCGATCGATCTCGTCGACGAGCAGCACGGCGGGCCGGGGACCGGGATGGTCGATCGCCTGGAGCAGCGGGCGAGGGATCAGGTAGTCGCCGCCGAAGAGGTCCTCCTCGCCCAGCTCGCCGCCCTGCGCCTCCGCCAGGCGGATGGCGAGCAGCTGGCGGGGGTAGTTCCACTCGTACAGCGCCTCGGAGGCGTCGATGCCCTCGTAGCACTGCAGGCGGACGAGCGGTGTGTCGAGCGCGGCGGCAAGGGCCTTGGCCGCCTCGGTCTTGCCCACCCCGGCCTCGCCCTCGAGCAGGATCGGCTGCGGGAGCCGGACGGCGAGGAACAGCGCCGTGGCGAGGCCGTCGTCGGCGAGGTAGTCGAGGGCGGCGAGCCGGGAGTGGAGCTCCTCGACGTCGGCGACGAGCGGGGTCACCCTGCTCCGTAGGACGCCGGGTCGGCGGCGAACGCGTCACGGCAGCCCGGACCGCAGAACCAGGTGCGGGCGCGATCGAGGTCGAGGTGCGACGAGCTCGGCACGGTGGCGACGGTCATCCCGCAGACCGGGTCGAGCGCCGTGCCGTTCTCACCGGCCGGCTCTGCGGCGACGACCGGCGCGGCGGCGACCACCCGGGGCCGGATCGACACGATCTCGGCGAGGATCGACAGCGCGATCTCCTCCGGGGTGCGGGCGCCGATGTCGAGCCCGGCCGGGCTGTGGATCGCGGCCCGCTGTTCGTCGTCGAGGTCGAGCGCCCCGATGACGCCGGCGCCACGCCGGGGCGAGGCGACCAGCCCGACGTACGGCACGCCCGATCGGACGGCCTCGACGAGCACCGCCGCCTCGTCATCGCGACCGTGGGAGGCGGCGATGACCGCCGTCGCGTCGGCCTGCACGCCCTCCGAGGCGGCGGCCGTGGAGAACCCGGCCGCCGCGCCCAGCTCGCGCAGCGCTAGGGCGACCGGTGAGGCGCCCTGCACGACGAGCAGGGCCGGAGGGATCCACGGCTCGAGGAAGATCTCCAGCGACCCGCCGGACAGGCACGGGTTGTGGACGGTCAGCGCGCCCGGCTGCTCGGGCGCATCGACCGCGGCCTCGGGCAGGATCCGCAGCAGCACCGGCTCGCGGGCGTCGAGCGACGCCAGCGCGTGGGCCCGCACGCTCGACTCCGCGCAATCGCCGCCCACGAAGCCCTCGATCGTGCCGTCGGACAGCACGATCGCGGCGTCGCCGGCCTTGGCCGAGGTGGGGCGCTCCGCCCGGACCACCGTCGCCGAGACGAAAGGGGTCCGGGAGGCGCGCAGGTCCTCGGAGCGGTCGAGCACGGTGCCCACAGCTCCGGACCTCACTCGATCGCGAGGTCGGTGCGGTAGGGGCTGCCCTGCAGGGTTCGCCACACCTGGGCCGGCGTGAACGGCATGTCGGCGTGGCGGACGCCGACGGCGTCGAGCACGGCGTTGACGACCGCCGCCGGTGACCCGACCGTGGCCGACTCACCGACGCCCTTGAGACCCTGCGGGTGGTGCGGCGACGGCGTAATCGTCTCGCCGCACTCCCAGCTGGGGCACTCCATCGAGGTCGGGAGCAGGTAGTCCATGAACGAGCCGCCCAGGTTGTTGCCGTCCTCGTCGAAGGCGATCACCTCCATCAGCGCCATGCCGACGCCGTCGGCGAGGCCGCCGTGGACCTGGCCCTCGACGATCATCGGGTTGATGCGGGGCCCGCAGTCGTCGACGGCCACGAACCGGCGGACCTTCACCTCGCCCGTGCCCGGGTCGATGTCGACGACGCAGATGTACGCGCCGAACGGGTAGGTCAGGTTCGGTGGGTCGTACACGCACTGGGCGTCGAGGTGGCCCTCGACCCCGTCGGGCAGCTCCAGCGGACCGTGGGCAGCGAGCGCGATCTCCTGGATGGTCTGGCCCTTCCCGGGGTCGCCCTTGACCGACCACCGGCCCTTCTCCCACTCGAGGTCGTCGGGCGAGACCTCCAACATCGCCGAGGCGATCAGCTTCGCCTTGTCCCGGACCCGGCGAGCGGCGACGGCGGTGGCCGCGCCGGACACCGGCGTCGAGCGGGAGCCGTAGGTGCCGAGGCCGAACGGGGTGTTGTCGGTGTCGCCGTGCACGACGTCGATGTCGTCGGGGCTGATGCCGAGCTCCTCGGCGACGATCTGGGCGAACGTCGTCTCGTGGCCCTGGCCCTGGGTCTGCACCGACAGCCGCACGACGGCCTTGCCGGTCGGGTGGATCCGCACCTCGGCGCCGTCGGCCATGCCGAGCCCGAGGATGTCCATGTGCTTGCGTGGGCCGGCGCCGACGGTCTCGGTGAAGAAGCTGATGCCGATGCCCATCAGCTCGCCCCGCTCCCGCTTCTCGGCCTGCTCACGGCGCAGGTCCTCGTAGCCGACCATGTCCATGGCCAGCTGCATGGCGCGGGGGTAGTCGCCCGAGTCGTACTCCCACCCCGTCTTGCAGGTGTAGGGGAACTGGTCGGGCTGGATGAAGTTCTTCATCCGCAGCTCGGCCGGGTCCATGCCGAGCTCGTCGGCGAGGCAGTCGACCATCCGCTCGACCAGGTACGCGGCCTCCGTCACCCGGAACGAGCAGGCGTACGCCACACCGCCGGGCGCCTTGTTGGAGTAGACGCCCTTCACCGTGCAGTGGGCGGCCTGGAGGTCGTAGCTCCCGGTGAAGATGTGGAAGAACCCGGCGGGGAACTTGGTCGGCTGGGCGGTGTTGTTGAACGCCCCGTGGTCGGCGAGGGTGTCGACCCGCAGCCCGGTGATGGTGCCGTCGCTCGTCGCGGCGATCTCGCCGTGCATGTGATAGTCCCGCGCGAACGACGTCGACATGAGGTTCTCGGACCGGTCCTCGACCCACTTCACCGGCGTCTTGGTGACGATCGAGCCGACGACCGACAGCACGTAGCCGGGGTAGATGCCCACCTTGTTGCCGAAGCCGCCGCCGATGTCGGGGCTGATGATCCGGATCTTGTGCTCCGGCAGCCCGGCCACCAGCGCGTAGAGCGTCCGGTGGGCGTGCGGCGCCTGGGTGGTGGTCCAGAGCGTGAGCTTGCCCGACACCGGATCCATGTCGGCCACGGAGCCGCAGGTCTCCATCGGGGCCGGATGGACCCGGGGATACAGCATGTCCTGGGTGACGACGACGTCGGCCGCCGCGAACACCGCGTCCGTGGACTCCTTGTCGCCGGCCTCCCAGTCGAAGATGTGGTTGTCGGTCTTGCCCTCGATGTCGTCGCGGATCACCGGAGCGTCCGGGTCGAGCGCCCGCCGGGCGTCGATGACCGGATCGAGGATGTCGTACTCGACGTCGATCAGCTCCAGCGCGTCGCGGGCCGAGTAGTGGTCCTCGGCGACGACGAACGCGACCTCCTGGCCCTGGAAGCGGATCTTGTCGGTCGCCAGCACCGGCACGACGTCGTGCGACAGCGACGGCATCCACGCCAGGTTGAGGGTCTCGAGCAGCGCGCCGGTGATGACGGCCTTCACCTTCGGGTGGGCCTCGGCGGCGGACGTGTCGATGTTGGTGATGCGGGCGTGGGCCACCGGGGCGCGCAGCACCGCGCCGTGGAGCATGCCGGGCAGCTGGACGTCGTCGACGTACGTGCCCTTGCCGCGGACGAAGCGGGCGTCCTCCTTGCGGGGCATGCGCCCGAAGCCCATCGGGGTCGCGGGTTCCTCGGTCACGGCCATCAGACGTTCACCTCCACGCTCGTCTCCGACGGGTGGTCGGCGGCCCAGCGCACGGCCCTCACGATGTTCTCGTAGCCGGTGCAGCGGCACAGCTGCCCCGAGATGCACTCCCGGATCGTCTCCTCGTCGGGGTCGGGGTCGCGGTCGAGCAGCCAGCGGGCGGTCATCATCATCCCCGGGGTGCAGAAGCCGCACTGCAACCCGTGCTCCTCGATGAAGCCCTGCTGCACCGGGTCGAGCCCGTCGGCCCCCTCGAGGTCCTCGACGGTGCGTACGCGGCGGCCGTCGGCCATGGCGGCGAGCACGGTGCAGCTCTTGACCGGCTGGTCGTCCATCCACAGCACGCAGGCACCACAGTTCGAGGTGTCGCACCCCCAGTGCGTGCCGGTGAGCTTCGCCTCGGTGCGCACGAAGTGCACGAGGAGCATCCGGGGCTCCACGTCGGCGGTCACGTCCTCGCCGTTGACGTTGACGGTGATCTCCATCAGGCCTCCTCCCCTCGCGCCCGGGCCACGGCGCGTGTCAGTGCCCGCTTCGTCAGCTCGCCCGCGAGATGGCGCTTGTAGTCCGCCGGCCCGCGCTGGTCGGAGACCGGGTCGCTGTGCTCGGCCGCCAGGCGACCCGCCTCGGCGATGGCCTCCGGCGTCGCCGGTCCACCCCGCAGGGAGGCCTCGGCCTCGGCGGCGAGGAAGTGCTCGGCGCCGACGGCGGCCAACCCGATGCCGACGTCGGCGACGGTCTCGCCGTCGAGCCACACGCACACGCCCGACGCGGCGATCGCCCAGTCCCCCACCCGACGCTCGACCTTCTCGTAGGCGCTCCCACCGCCGGGCCGGATGGGCACGCGGACCTCGGTCAGCATCTCGGCGTCGCCGACGACGGTCTGGTACGGGCCCTCGTGGAAGTCGGCGACCGGGACCACCCGCTCGCCGGAGGACGACCGGATCACCACCGAGGCCTTGGCGGCGGCGAAGGCGGCCGACAGGTCCTCGGACGGGTCGGCCTGGCAGAGCGAGCCGCCGATCGTGCCGCGGTTGCGGACGATCGGGTCCGCGATGACCCGTTCGGCGTCGCGGAAGAGCATGAAGTGCTCGGCGGCGACGGCCGAGTCGAGCAGGTCGGCGTGGCGGGTCATGGCCCCGATCCGCAGCTCGCCACCCTCGATGCGGAGGTAGGAGAGCTGGGGCTCGAGGTCGTTGATGTCGATGAGCGTCTCGGGGCGGGCGAGCCGGATCTTCATCATGGGCAGGAGGCTGTGCCCCCCGGCCACGATGCGGGCCTCGTCGCCGTGGCGCTCGAGCAGCGCGATGGCGTCGTCGACGCTCGTGGCGCGCTCGTAGCCGAACGGTGCTGGTACCTGCACCTGGTCCCCCTCCTGTCGCAAGTGTGACGAACGTCTCACCTCGGGAGCGACGCGGTCAACGAGGTCTTCACCGAAGGGTTATGACCTTTTCGCGAAGATGTCCCCGTGACGCTCAACCAGCTCCGCGTCTTCGTGTTGGTCGCCCGGCTCGGGTCGGCCTCTGCTGCGGCCCGGGCGCTCGGGGTCACCGAGCCGGCCGTCTCGAAGGCACTGACGGCGCTGCGGAAGCACTTCGACGACCCCCTGGTCGAGCGCCAGGGCAACGGGATGGAGCTGACCGCCGGCGGTCGGCGCCTCCTGTCGCTGGCGGCCCAGATGGTGTCGCTGAGCGAGGAGGCGGAGCAGGCGGTCCGCGCCGCGACCGGCGCGGCCGAGCGCATCCGCATCACGGCCGCGCCGACCTTCGCCGACCTCATCGCCCCCAACCTCCTCGACGCCTTCACCTCCCGCGGCGACGTCGAGGCGTCCATCGGCGTCGCCACCCGCGAGGAGATGGCGGCGCTGCTCCACGAGCGGATGGCCGACGTGGCCATCGGACCGAAGCTCACCGGTGAGCACGGGCGTGGCCTCGACGCAGCCCCGCTGCTCCGCTACCGGCTCGTGCTCGTCGCCGCGACGGACGTCACCGACCTGCGCGGCCAGCGTTGGTTGCTCGGGCCCGACGCCGCCGACGAGGCCGCGCCGGCCCGCCAGCTCGTCGAGCACCTCCAGGTCCCCGACGACCGCCGCTCGGTGTTCCCGACGGTCACGGAGGCGTGGCGGGCCGCCGAGGCCGGGGAGGGGGTCGCGCCCGCCGTCGAGCACCTCGTTCGCGGCCAGCTGTCGCGCGGCACCCTGCGCGTCCTCGATCAGCCCGGCTTCCCGGTCGAGCTGATGTGGTGGATCACCTCGCACCCCGGCGACCGACGACCCCAGGCCGTCGACGACCTGCGCCGCTTCGTCGCGTCGCCGCCGGCGCTCCAGGCGATGCTGCACCCGGTCGGCGGGGTCCCGCCCAGCCGGTTCCGGCCGCCGGTCCACATCACGATCTGGTCATGACCGTCACGACGCGTCGGCGTCGTAGCGCATCGCGCCCACGGCGTTGCCCTCGGGGTCCTGGAGGAACGCCAGCTCGCCGACGCCGGTGATCGTGGTCGGCTCCATCAGCACCCGACCACCTCCGTCGACGGCGGCCCGGCACACCGCCGCGACGTCGTCGACGGCGACCGTGCACTCGAACCCGACGGTCCGCTCACCCTCGACCAGCGTCCGCCGGGCCTGCAGCGCTCCCCCGATCGCCGCGGCATCGGTCGCACCGGTGTCGATCCGGTAGAAGTCCGGCGGCCCCCAGGCCTCGAAGCGCCAGCCAAACACGGCCTCGTAGAAGCGTCGCGCCCGCTCGACGTCGTCGGCGTTGACCGCGAAGTGGGCGATGGGGCTGGCGGCTCGTTCCTCGCTCATGGGAGCAGTGCAGCCGATCCCCACCTGGGGCGATATCGACAGGTCGACCTAGATTGTCGACGATGCGACACGGCGACGACGGCCTGCTCCGGGGGTACGCCGTCACCCATCCGTCCGGCGACGTCCGGCTCCCCCAGAACGACCGCTTCGACCAGCTCGTCCACGCCAGCACCGGCGTGCTCCGGCTCTCCACCCCGGCCGGGCGCTGGGTCCTGCCGGCGGACCGGGCCGCCTGGGTCCCCGCCGGCGTCGAGCACCGGTGCCGCATCGTCCATCGGGCGGCGATCCGCACGCTGTACCTGCCGGTCGGGCTCGTCCGGCGCCCGCCGCACCCGGCGATCCTCGCCGTCAGCCCGCTGGCCCGCGAGCTGATCGTGCACGCGGTCGAGCGCGCCCCGCTGCCCGTCGACGAGCGGCGCACGACGAGCCTGCTCGACCTCCTGCTCCCCGAGCTCGACGTCGTCGAGGAGGAGTCGCTGCGGCTGCCTCAGCCCACGAACGAACCGGCCCGTCGTGCAGCGGAGCTCCTCGCCGCCGACCCGGTGACGGCCCGATCGGTCGACGACGTCGCCCGCTCGGTCGGCGTGAGCCGCCGCACGCTCGAGCGGTCGTTCCGAGCGGAGACCGGGCTCAGCATCGGGCAGTGGCGGACGCGGCAGCGCCTGCTCGACGCCGTCGAGCGGCTCTCCGGCGGACAACCCGTGGGCCGGATCGCGCAGGAGCTCGGCTACGCCACCCAGGCGGCCTTCGGCGCCATGTTCAAGGCCCACCTCGGCTCGCCCCCCGGCGAGTACCGGCGACGGCGGGCGTCGAGCTCGACGAACGGGCGACCCACGGGCTGATCCGCCAGACTGCGGCGATGGAGTTCGACCTCGCCCAGACCGACGCCCTGCTCAGCACCACCCGTGCGGTGCGCAAGCGCCTCGACTTCGATCGCGAGGTGCCCGACGAGGTGCTGCTCGAGTGCCTGCAGCTCGCCGTGCAGGCGCCCACGGGCTCGAACCGCCAGAGCTGGCGGTGGATGGTCGTGCGCGACGCCGAGAAGAAGCGGGCGCTGGCCGACCTCTACAACGAGGCCGGCGGCGGGTATCTGGCCGAGCAGGCCAAGCTGGTCGACGCCGAGACCCAGACCGGCCGGGTGATGGACTCCGCGACCTACCTCGCCGAGCGGCTCCACGAGGTGCCGGTGATGGTGATCCCGCTGATCATCGGCCGGGTCGAGGACGAGGGCGTGAACGCCGCCGGGCTGCTCGGCTCGATCATCCCGGCCATCTGGAGCTTCCAGCTGGCGCTGCGCAGTCGGGGGCTCGGCAGCTGCTACACGACGCTGCACCTCGGCAAGGAGGCCGAGGCCGCCGAGCTGCTCGGCATCCCGCCCCACATGACCCAGGCCGCGCTGCTCCCCGTCGCCTACACGCTGGGGACGGACTTCAAGGCGGCCGCCCGCCCGCGCGTGGCCGAGATCACCTACCTCGACACCTACAAGAACCCCATCGCCGGCTGAGTCTCCGGCAGCCGATCAGGCCGGACGGTGCTCCGGTGTGGTGGCCTCCATCCCGGGGACGCCCTCCTCGCGGGCCCACCGCATCATCATTGCCAGCAACGTGCCCCAGATGATCGGGATCGAGCCGACCTTCATGATCAGCCCGGCCATCGCCTGGTCGGTGCCCGCCTCGAGGCCGAACACCCGCGGGGCGAGCTCGTAGATCTCGTACAGCGGGAAGTCCGAGAAGGTGAGGAAGCTCGCCGGCAGGACCGGGACGATGTTCGCCGCCAGGAACAGGTAGGTCATCTTCACCCCGTAGCCCCGGCGGGTGTGCTCGGGCAGCGGCGAGCAGATCGGCAGCCACAGCACGAAGCCGGACAGGATCCAGGCGACGTCCATGAGGAACGATCCGGCCTGGTTCGACCGAAGCAGGTCGGTGGTGACCGGGGCGTGGGTCACGATCAGCACGACGTTGTAGACGATGCCCGCCACCAGCGGTCGCGAGAGACGCAGCGCCAGCTGGTAGGCCCGCAGCCGGGAGAGCAGTCGGCGCGCCATCCACTCGGGCGTCCCGAGCAGCATCAGCGGTGCGGCAATGAGGCCGTACATGAGGTACTGCAGCATGTGGGCCGAGGCCAGGTAGGAGGCGCCGAGGAGGCCGATCGGCCAGTCGGTCGCCATCCACAGCACGAGCGCACCGAGCAGGAACAGCGACGTGCGCCGACGCCGGTCGTCGTTGGGCTTGCCACTGGCGCTGCGGCGTCGCTGGGCGACGAGGTAGGGCACGACGATGATCGCCATGGCGGCCCAGATGCCCGGGTACAGGCGAGGCGCCCAGCTCCACGGGGCGGCGATCTGCGCACACCAGAAGCTGACGTCGACGGCGAGGATCATTCTGCGGACTCCGCGGTGAACTCGGCGAGGACGGGCAGGTCGTTCACCAGCTCGGACTGTCGGGTGCCGAACGGGTAGATGACGTAGCCCCGGTCATCCGGAGCGTAGGCCAGCAACTGCCCCGCATGCCCCACCAGGTAGCCCGCTTCTTCGGGATCTCCCTCGATGTCGGCGGGCACGACGCCGGCGGCCTCCTGCGCCGCCACGAGATCGTCGACCGAGCCGGTCAGACCGACGAAGTCCTCGTCGAAGCCGTCGAGCCAGGACCGGATCACCTCGGGGGTGTCGCGAGCCGGGTCGACGCTGACGAACACGACCTTCGCGTCCGGCATGCCGGGCCGGTCGAGGGCCTCGGAGAGCTGCGCCAGGTGGACCGGGCAGATGTCGGGGCACTCGGTGTAGCCGAAGTACATGAGCGTCAGTTCGCCGGCGGTCCGCTCGTGGAAGGCGTAGGGCTGCCCGCCGGTGTCGGTGAGCACGAACTCGGGGCGTTCGGTCGGGTTCGACAGCTCGACACCGGCGAGACCGAGTGGGCCGTCGTCGGATCCGTCGCCGCCACAGGCGGTGAGGGCGACGGCGAGGACGATGAGCGCGCTCCGGATGGCCACCGGGGGGATCAACGTCGACGGGTGTTCCACGAGTTCCGAGGATGACCAACCGACGGCCAACACGCCAAACGGAACCGCCGGTGTGGGAACAGCGACCCGACCACCGAGCGTTGACGTCCGTATGAGCGTCGACGACCCCACCGCGAGCGAACCCGCCGGGACCCGGGTCGAGACGTGCTTCTATCACCGTGACCGCGAGACCGGCCGCCACTGCACCCGGTGCGGTCGGCCGGCGTGCTCGGAGTGCCTGCGCCAGGCGAGCGTGGGCGCGCACTGCTTCCAGTGCGTGCGCGACGCCGCACCACCGAGGGCCGAGGCGCGGCGCGTCCGGCGGGTCCTCGCCGGTCACCCGCTGTGGGTCACGAAGGGGCTCATCGGCATCAACGTCGCCGTGTTCCTCCTGGCCGCAGCGGTCGACGGCGACCTCGCCGGGCGAGGCCGCTTCGCGATCGACTACGGCCTGTTCGCCCGCTTCATCGCCGAGGACGGCGAGTGGTACCGCATCTTCACTAGCGGCTTCCTGCACATCGGGCTGCTCCACCTCGGCCTCAACATGGTCGTCCTGTGGTTCCTCGGGCGGATGATCGAACCCGCCCTCGGGAGCAGCCGGTTCGCGCTCCTCTACACCGCCGGACTCGTCGGCGGCGCGTTCGGGGCGATGCTCCTCGAGCCCGATGCGCTCGCCCGCGGGGCCTCGGGTGCCATCTACGGGCTGATGGGCGCGGCGTTCATGGGCATGCGGGCCCGCGGCGCCGACCCGTTCGCCAACGGCATCGGCGGCCTGCTCGTCATCAACCTGCTGATCACCTTCGCGATCCCGGGCATCTCGATCGGTGGCCACCTCGGCGGACTGGTCGCGGGCGGGATCGTGGGCTACCTGCTCCTGCACCCCCGCGCCGAACGGCAACCGATGCCCGCCGTCGTCGTGTCGGCCGCGTTGACCGTGGCCGTCTTCCTCGGTGCTCTCCAGGTCGCGGCGTTGTAGTATCACTACAGAATCCGGAGTTGAGTCGGACCCCTCGATGGTCTTATGGTCAGTCCGGTCTCAGGACGCGTCGCGCTGAGCCCACCTCAGGCGCGACGCCAGCCGGCCGGTGGGGAGCCCACCGCCCTACCGGCCGGCGCCTTCTCCCCCGCCCCGCACGCGCACCCGGACCCGGCGCACGTCGAGCGGTTCGCCGGTCTCGGCATCGACCACCATCGGCTCGATCCGCCGGCCGGTGTCGCGATCGACCAGCTCCAGGATGTTCTCCTCCGGGTCGTCGGCGAAGCGCCAGTCCTCACCGAAGCGCCACATCGCGGCGAGGACACCCCAGAGATCTCGCCCCTGATCGGTGAGCCGGTACTCGTAGCGCACGGGCCGCTCCTGGTAGGCCCGCTTGTCGAGCACGCCCTCGGAGACGAGCCGCCCCAGCCGGTCGGTGAGCACCGCCCGCGGGATGCCGATCGCCTCCTGGATCTCGTCGAACCGTCGCTGACCGAAGAAGGCCTGCCGCAGCACGAGCGGCGTCCACCAGTCGCCGAGCAGGTCGGTGGTCCGGGCGATCGGGCAGGGCCAGTCGTCGAACCTCGTCCTCCTCACGCCACCGCCTCGACGCGGGCCCGCACGTGCTTGTGGTGGGGCGTGCCGGCGTGACGGTCGCGATCGGCCGACGACGTGAGCTCGTTGGGCGCCACGCCGGAGACCACCGGCTCACCGTCGTCGCCGGGGTAGCTCAGTCCCAGCCCGTTCGGGAGCGAGATGTGGCCCTGCTGCAGCGTGTCGGACAGCTCCACGCCCACGACCGCGCTCCCCCGGTGGGTCACCACCCGGGCGACGGCGCCGTCGACGAGCCCGTTGGCCGCGGCGTCGTCGGGATGGATGCGCAGCGCGACGTCGCCCGCCTTCCGCCGCCAGGCCGGGTCCCGGTAGATCGTGTTGGCGGTCCCCGATCGTCGCTCACCGGCCGACAGCACCAGCGGCCACTCCGGGTCGACCCGGCGCGGGTCCTCGTCGACGAGCTCGTCGAACTCGGCCAGCAGCGACTCGACGGCGAGGTGGATGCGGTCATCGCCGTGCTCGAGCCGCTCGAAGGTCGCCGGGTAGTCGTCGCGGGAGAAGACGATCCCCTCGGGATGGGCGAGGAGCGCGTCGAACAGCTCGTCGCCCGAGTCGTAGCCGGCCGCCCGCACCGAGTCCGGCGCACCGAGGAAGCACATCTGGGCCAGGCCCCACATCGCGGCCGCGTCCTGCGCGCCGTCGGGCAGGGTCGGCCCGAGCGTCTCGCGCAGCACGATCGGCGCCAGGCGGGCGACCATCGGATCGGCGCTCGCCTCGAGGAACGCCGTGGCGAAGGCCTCGCGGCCCTCCGCCGCCGCCCGGCGGAGCCCGTCGAGGTCGATGCCGTCGAGCGCACCGAGCGCACGGACCAGCCGGGTGTGGATCTCCGGCTCGGTCAGCGTGCCGGGGAGCGGATCGAGGACCGGTCGGCGCAGCTGGATGTCGTTGTCGGGGAACTCCAGCGTGAAGAACGCGGCTTCGTACTTCTCGAACTGGCTCGCCGCCGGCAACACGTAGTCGGCGAGCTCGGCGGTCTCGGTCATGGCGACGTCGATCACGACGACGCAGTCGAGGGCGTCGAGCGCCTCGCGCATGCGCGGCGAGTCGGCGAGCGAGTGCACGGGGTTGGCGCTCTCGACGAACATCGCCCGGAACCGGTCGGGATGGTCGGTGAGGATCTCGTCGGGGATGACGTTGCACGGCACGAGTCCCGTGATGATCGGCTCGCCCGTCACCGGGGTGGTCCGGGCCCGGCCACCGCCGCCGCCACCACCGCCAAGGCTGGCGAACGCGGTGTGGATGTTCATGCCGCCGGGCCGGCCGAAGTTGCCCGTGAGGAGGTACAGGAGCTTCTCGAGGTAGGAGTTCAGCGTCGAGTGCGGCGCCTGCTGGATGCCGAGGTCCTCGAAGATCGAGACGCTCTCCGCGCCGGCGAGCAGGCGTGCCGCCGACCGCACCTCCTCCTCGGTGAGCCCGGCTCGGGCCGACCACTCGGCGATGTCGACCAGCGCGAGGTGCCCGAGCAGCTCGTCGAGGCCGACGGCGTGCTCGGCGAGCCACTCGTCGGCGAGCAGGTCCTCCTCGACCATCGCGGCGAGCAGCGCCCCGAGGAGGTGGGCGTCGCCGCCGGGGCGGACCTGCAGGTGGACGTCGGCGAGGTCGGCCGTCTCGGTACGGCGGGGATCGACGACGACGAGGCTGCGCTCGGGGTCCTTGGCGATCTCCTTGAGCGTGACGCGAGCCCGGGGGAAGCCGTGGGACTGCCACGGGTTCTTGCCCCAGAACACCGCGACCTGCGCCCGCTCGAAGTCGCCGGTGGTGTGGCATCGGGGTCGCCCGAAGAGCTGGCCGTCGACCCAGAACTCCCCGGTCTTCTCCTGGGCCAGTGCGTTGGACGAGTAGACCGAACCGAGCGCAGCGCGGGTGGCGCGCCCGTAGCCGCCGCCGAGGTGGTTCCCCTGGCCACCACCCCCGTAGTAGAAGATCGACGCGCCACCGTGCTCGTCGCGGATCGCGCCGAGCCGGTCGGCGATCTCGGCGATGGCGGTGTCCCAGTCGATCTCGTCGAAGCCGCCGTCGGCCCGCCTGCGCAACGGTGAGGTCAGGCGGTCGCGACCGTTCTGGTAGTGGTCGAGGCGCAACGCCTTCTCACACGTGTAGCCCTTCGAGGCCGGATGCGACTTGTCGCCCCGCACGCGGGCGAAGCGCCGCCCGTCGAGCTTGACCTCGATGCCGCAGTTGATCGAGCAGAGGATGCACGCCGTCTGTTCCCACATGGCGGCGAGGTTAGTTCATCTAGTGAACTCAGTCACGGCCTCGCCGAGCTCGTCGAGCTGGACCGGGTCGGGGACGGGCGAGATGCCGGGCGCGTCGTGCACCCGAACCGTCCCCTCGTCGACGTCCTGCTGTTCGACGACGTCGGCCGCCAGGTAGCTCGATGTCGGGCCGACGTCGCCGATCTCGGTCATGCCGGGCAGGCCGGCGAGCGCGAGCACGACGTGGCGGCCGACGCCGGACTCGTACATGCCGCCGGCCCACGCACCGGCGCCGCGGTCGAGGCAGACGTCGTGGACTGCGACCGCCCGGTCGATGCCCCCGAGCCGAGGCGCCTTGCACGAGACCGACCGGCAGGCGCCGAGCTCCAGGGCGTCGACGGCGCGGGCCGGGGAGTCGATCGCCTCGTCGAGGGAGATCGGGGTGACCAGCTCGCGCTGCAGCGTCGCCGAGTCGACCAGACGGTCGGCCGGGTAGGGCTGCTCGATGAGCCCGAGCCCGAGCCCGTCGAGCAGCTGGAGGAGCCCGAGGTCGTCGGGGAGGTAGGCACCGTTCGCGTCGGCGTGCAGCTCGACGTCCTCGCCGACCGCTTCTCTGACTGCCTGGAGCGGCTCGAGATCGTGGCCGGGCCGGATCTTCACCTTGATCCGCCCGACGCCGGACTCCGCCGCGGTCACCGCCCGGGCCACCACGGCCTCGACGTCGTCGATGCCGATGACCACGCCGACCGGGACGGCGGTGGCCTCGACGCCGAGCTGATCGGCGAGCGACCGGCCGGCGGCGCGCAGGCGGGCGTCGAGCAACGCAGCGACGACGGCGGCTCGCGAGGTCGGGTGCCCGACCAGCCCGAGGACGTGGTCGAGCGACTCGACCTCCACGTCGTCGACCGTCAGCAACCGCGGGAGGAGCTGCGTGGCGAGGAGGTGCTGCTCGCCGTCGAGGTGGTCGGCGAGGTAGGTCGGTGCCGCCAGCGCCGAGCACTCCCCCCACCCGTCGCCGACGTCGGTGCGCAGCCGCAACAGCAGCACCCGTCGCTCGTGCTCGACCCCGTGCGCCGACCGCAGCGGCCGGTGCAGGGGCAGGCGTACTCGGTGCAGCTCCGCGGCCTCGACCCTCACCAGCGCCACAATGGTGCAATGGAGGACCTGACGACCACCCGCGAGCTGGCGGCCTACATCGACGCGGCACCCTCCCCGTACCACGCCGTGGCCGAGACCGCGACCCGTCTCGCCGCCACCGGCTACGCCGAGCTGGACCGCTCGGCCGGGTGGACCGACCTGCCCGATCGGGGCTTCGCCCGCCACGGCGGCTCGCTGATCGCCTGGTCCTCACCGCCTGACGCAGCGCCCGAGACACCGTTCGTCCTCGTCGGCGCCCACACCGACAGCCCCAACCTCCGGGTCCGGTCCCGGCCCGACGTCGGGGCCGCCGGATGGCGCCAGGTCGGCATGGAGGTCTACGGCGGCGCGCTGGTGAACTCCTGGCTCGACCGCGACCTGGGGCTCTCGGGCCGCATCGTCCTCCGCAATGGCGACGGCACCTCGACCCGCCTCCTGCTCGTCGACCGCCCCCTGCTGCGGGTGCCGCAGCTCGCGATCCACCTCGACCGCGAGGTCAACACCGCCGGGCTCCAGCTCGACAAGCAGCGCCACCTCACTCCGGTGTGGGGCGTGGGCGACGTGGCGGACGGCGATGTCACCGGCTTCGTCGCCACCGAGCTCGACGTCGACCCCGACGACATCGTCGCCTGGGACCTGATGGCGCACGACCTCACGCCCTCGGCGCTGCTCGGTCGCGACGACGAGCTCCTCGCCGCACCCCGCCTCGACAACCTCTGCTCGTCGTTCTGCGGGCTGGCCGCCCTCCTCCGCAGCGACGACCGCTCGCCGAGCTCGCGCCGCATGCTCGTGCTGTTCGATCACGAGGAGGTCGGCTCGACCACCGCGACCGGCGCGGCCAGCGCCGAGATCCGCCGCGTGATCGAGCGCATCGTCGTCGCGGCGGGCGGCGGTCGCGACGAGCTCCACCGGGCGCTGGTCGGCGGCTACGTCGTGTCCGCCGACATGGCCCACGCCACCCACCCCAACTACGTCGATCGCCACGAGCCCTCGCACCACATCGCCGTCAACGCCGGGCCGGTGATCAAGCTCAACGCCAACCAGCGCTACGCCTCCGACGCCGAGACCGCCGCCCGCTTCGCCGTGGCGTGCGACCGGGCGGGCGTGCCCGTCCAGCGCTACGTGCACCGCAACGACATCCCGTGCGGCTCGACGATCGGTCCGATCAGCGCCGCCAACCTCGGCGTTGGCACGGTCGACGTGGGCATCGCCCAGCTGAGCATGCACTCGGCGCGCGAGCTGTGCGGCGCCCACGACCCCGAGCTGATGGTCGCCGCCCTGACGGAGGTCTACGCCGGGTGACCTCGACGCTCACCTCGGCCCAGACCGAGGTGCTCGAACGGATCCGCCCACCCCGCGACGAGCGCCGCACCTGGCCCCGCCACCTCCGGGCCGAGCTGCGCGGCCGCATCGAGGACGAGCTCGGACCGCTCGTGGACGAGCTCGACGACGAGCTCTGGATCAGCAAGGACGCGCTCGGCGGCGTCTCGGGTTGCGAGCGGCGCCACGTCGCCGAGCGGTCGACGCCGTTCGAGTGGACACCGCCGATGGCGAGGGGCTGGATCGTGCACAAGTCGATCGAGCTGTCGATCCATCGGCGGGGCGAACCGACACCGCTCGACCTGGTCGAGGACGCCATCGCGCTCCTCGAGGGCGACGACCGAGGGGTCGGCGAGCTGCTGCGCCGCACGGGCGACCCGGTCCGCACCGAGCTGATCGCCGAGGCCACGACGCTGGTCGGGCGGTTCCTCGAGGGCTTCCCGCCGATCGGCCGGAGCTGGCGACCGACGTGTGAGTCGCGCCGCCGGGTCGAGCTCTGCGACGACCAGCTCGTCCTCACCGGCCGCTTCGACCTCACCCTCGGCCTGCCCGAGGGCGACATCTCCGGGCGGGTCGTGATCGACCTCAAGACCGGCGGCCTCCGACCCCAGCACCGTGAGGAGCTCCGGTACTACGCCCTCCTCGAAGCCCTCGTCAACGGTGTGCCCCCGGCACGGGTCGCGAGCTTCTACCTCGACTCGGGCCGGGTCGACTTCGACGACGTCGACGACGGTGTGCTCGAGGCCGCCCTCCGCCAGGTCGTCGGCGCCGGTCGCCGACTCGTCGCGCTGCGGCAGGGCGCGACGCCGATCGAGCGCCCGGGGCCGGCCTGCACGTGGTGCCCGGTACAGGCAGACTGCGACACCGGCACGGCCTACCTCGCCGAGCGCGACGACTGAAGGGATCGCAGATGGCACTGGTCAGGAGCACGGTCGAGGACGGCGTCGCCGTCGTCACCCTCGACGATCCCGAGCGGCGCAACACCATCACCATGGAGATGGTCCCGGAGATGGTGGCGATCTTCGACGAGCTCGAGGCCGACGACGGCGTCGGTGCGGTGGTGGTCACCGGCGCCGGGCGAGGGTTCTGTGCCGGCGCCGAGCTGGGTCAGCTCAGCGGCAGCGGCGACGGCTCGGTCGGCGTCGTCTACGAGGCCTTCCTGCGGGTGGCCCGCTCTCCGCTGCCGACCATCGCCGCCGTGAACGGCGCAGCGGTCGGCGCGGGCATGAACCTCGCGCTGTGCTGCGACGTCCGGGTCGCCTCGACGGGCGCCCGCTTCATCACCCGCTTCCTCGATCTCGGCCTCCACCCCGGCGGCGGTCACACGTGGATGCTGCGCCGGGCGGTCGGGCCGCAGGCCGCGGCCGCCATGTTGTTCTTCGAGGAGCAGCTCTCCGCTGAGGAGGCCGAGCGGGTCGGGCTCGTGTGGCGCACCTTCGAGCCCGACGAGCTCCTGCCCGGGGCGATCGCGCTCGCCGCACGGTGCGCCTCGTACCCCCGACCGGTCGTCGAGCTGGTGAAGAAGAACCTCGGCCGCATGGCCGACGTCGACGAGCACGACGAGGCGGTCGCCATCGAGCTCGAGGACCAGCTCTGGACCCTCAACCAGCCGTGGTTCCAGGAGCGGTTGGCCGCCATCCAGGCGAGGATCTCGAAGCGCTGACCGCCGACGAGTGGCTCACCGTCGCCGTCCTCGGCGTCATGGTCGTGGCGATCGCCCGCGACCTGATCCCGGCGGCCTACGCCGTGTTCGCCTCGGCCGTCGCCCTGCTCGTCTTCGGGGTGACCGAGGCCGACCAGGCGTTCGCAGGCTTCGGCGCGAGCGCCCCCATCACGATCGCGGCGCTCTACGTCCTCGCCGGCGCGATCGACAAGACCGGCGCGCTCCTGCCGGTGATCGACGTCGTGCTCCGGCCATCGGGCGGCGCACGCCGCCGACTCGCCCGGCTCGTGGTCCCGTCGGGCGCGGCGTCGGCGTTCCTGGCCAACACCCCGATCGTCGCCATGCTGGTGCCGCCGGTCGGGGCGTGGGCCGACCGACGAGGCGAGGCGCGCTCGAAGCTGCTGATCCCGCTGTCGTACGCCTCGATCCTGGGCGGCGTGATCACGGTCATCGGCACCAGCACGAACCTGCTCGTCTCGAGCCTGCTCGAGGAGGCCACGGGCGATCCGCTCGGCGTGTTCGAGATGAGCGCGATCGGCATCCCCGTGGCCCTGGTCGGGATTACCACGATCATCCTCCTCGGCCCGTCGCTCATGCCCGACCGACGCCCGCCCTCGATCTCGGGCATCGACGCACCGGACTTCACCGTCTCGATGCGGGTGACCGTCGGCGGCCCGATCGATGGTTCCACGGTCGAGGACGCCGGCCTGCGCCACCTCCAGGGCGTCTTCCTCGTCGAGGTCCGGCGGGGTGAGGACATCATCGCCCCGGTCGCCCCGACGCTGCGGCTGCTGGGCGGCGACGTCATCACGCTCGTCGGGCGAGCCGAGGACGTCGTCGACCTCCAGCGGCTGCGCGGGCTCGAGAGCTCCGAGCTCGAGCACGCGCTCGCCGTCGACGAGGGGCGGCACCGCTACTTCGAGTGCGTGATCGGCGTCGACTCGCCGTTGAACGGCTCGACGCTGCGCGACATCGGCTTCCGGGGCCGTTACCAGGCCGCCGTCATCGCGGTGCACCGCGCCGGCCAGCGACTCGGCGGCAAGCTCGGCGACATCGTCCTGCGCGGCGGCGACACCCTGGTCGTGCTCGCCAGCCCCGACTTCGGTGGTCGGATGCGCCAGCGGGGCGACTTCCTCCTCGTCGCCCGACTGGGCGGCGCGTCCCTCGCCGCCAGCCGCTGGGCACCGCTCGTCCTCGGTGTGCTCGCTGCGGTGGTGGTCCTGCCCGTGCTCGGCGTCATGAGCCTGCTGGAGACCTCCCTGGTCGCCGCCCTCGGCCTCGTCGCCGCCAAGATCCTCACGCCGGCGGAAGCCCGCGAGTCGGTGCAGCTCGACGTCATCGTGATGATCGGCGCATCGTTCGGGCTCGGAGCCGCCGTGGCCCAGAGCGGCCTGGCCGCCCGGCTCGCCGACGGGCTGGTCGATCTCACGTCCGGGCTGGGCGACCTCGGGGCCGTGATCGGGCTCGTCGTGCTGACGCTGCTGCTCACCGAGCTCGTCACGAACTCGGCGGCCGCCGTGATCGCCGTCCCGGTCGCGCTCGACGTGGCGGCGACGACCGACCTCGACCCGCGCACGCTCGCGATCGCTGTCGCCATCGCGGCGTCGTGCTCGTTCCTCACGCCGATCGGCTACCAGACCAACACGATGGTCTACGGGCCGGGCGGCTACCGCTACGGCGACTACCTGCGACTCGGCGCTCCGCTCACGTTGGTCACCGTCGCCACCCTGTCGGTCGCCACCGTGCTCCTCGGCTGAGCGCGTCGCCCGAGCAGGCCGTCAGTCGACGAAGCGACGCATCAGCCCCGGGCCCCGCTCGGCCCACTCCTCCGCGGTGATCGCGTAGCGGATGTGGTCCTCCCACACGCCGTTGATGAGGAGGTAGCGCAGCGCGGTGCCCTCGTCGCGGATCTCGAGCTTCTCGACGACGCGCCGGCTCGGCACGTTGCGGGGGATGATCGAGATCTGGAGCCGATGGAGCTTGGCGTGCTCGAACGCGAACGAGAAGACGCGCACGAGCCCCTCGGGGATGTAGCCCTTGCCGGCGTGCGACTCGTCGACCCAGTAGCCGACGTGGGCACTCATGAACGCCGAGCGCAGCACGTTGTTGATGTTGATCTCACCGAGGAAGCGACCGTCGTGGAGGAACAGCCCGAAGGCGTAGCCCGTACCCAGCTGGCGCTCCCGCTCGCGGGCGGCGCACCGCGAGGTGAACGCACCGCGGTCGCGAGCCGGGTCGAGGGTGCCGGCAGCGCGGAGCGGCTCCCATCGCTCCAACCAGTCGCGGCTGCGCTCGCGCACCCGGCTCCACTGCTCCCAGTCGGCGCTGGTGAGGCCGCGCAGCTCGAGGCGACGGCTCACCAACCGATGGGGTGGACCGGTCATCGCCCCGCCTGGTCGGCGACGATGTGATCGAGGAGATCGGCGTCGGACACCAGGCACTCGTCGAAGCCGAGGCGGCGCATCACGGCGACGAGGATGCAGCAGCCGGCCACGATCACGTCGGCCCGCTCGGCGGGGAGCCCCGGGTTGTGGACCCGATCGGCGAGGGCCTCGGTGGCGAGCGTGCGGAAGACGTCCTCGACGGCCTCGCGGGTGAGGACGAAGCCGTGGACCCGATCGCGGTCCCATTCGAGGAGGCCGATCTCGACGGCGGCCACCGTCGTGATGGTGCCGGCGACGCCCACGAGGCGCTCGGCCTCGGCGATGGCGGGCAAGAGCTGCACCGCCTCGTCGACGTGCGCGTCCACGAGCGACAGCATCGCCGACAGCTCCTCGGCGCGCGGTGGGTCGTGCTCGACCAGCCGCTCGGTCAGGCGGACCGAACCGATGTCGAGCGAGATCGCACCCTCGCTCTCGGCGGTGCCGACGGCCAGCTCGCAGCTGCCCCCGCCGATGTCGAGCACGAGGGTGCGGACGCCGTCGTCGGCCACGCCGAGCCCCTCGACGGCACCGGCGTAGGACCAGCGGCCCTCGGTCTCGCCGTCGAGGATCTCCGCCTCGGTGCCGAAGAGCTCGCGGACCGGGCCGAGCAGCTCGTCGGCGTTGGCGGCGTCGCGAGCCGCCGAGGTGGCGACCACCCGGAACGACTCGACACCGAGGTCGGCCGCCTGCGCCCGGTACTCGCGGAGCACCGCGAGCGTCGCGGCGAGCCCCTCATCGCCGAGGCGGCCGGTCGCGTCCACGCCACGCCCGAGCCGGGTGATCTCGGCTCGTCGGACGAGGTCGGTGTCGCCCCGCCGCACGAGGAGCCGGACCGAGTTCGTGCCGCAGTCGATGGCGGCGAAGGTGTCGCTCACGAGCGGTCAGTCTCTCCCAGGACGCGGTGGGGACGCGTCTCACCCGCCGCGTCCAACGACGCCTGCACCCAGCGCCCGACCGGGTCGTCACCGCCGGCGAGGAAGTGGGCGTAGTGGGCGTGCAGGCACTTCACGCCCCGCTCGGTCCCGCCGACCCCACCGCTCGGCCGTGGCCCGGGGTGGTCGGCGGGGAGGAGGGCGTCGCGCTCGGCGGCGTAGGCGCGGTGGGTGGCGGCCAGCTCGGCGGGGTCGACGGCCGCCTCGGCGTCGCGCACACCGCCGGTCGACTCGAGGCGACCGACCGCTCGCCGCTCGTGGTCGCCGACGAGCCAGTAGCGCGTGGGCATCGGCGTGCCGTCGTCGAGCAGGACACCGTTGCGGATCACGACCGGATCGCCGTCGAAGGCGCGCACGACGACGTCGAAGGCGCCCATGGGGGCACGGCCGAGCAGCTCGGCGACCCGCTCGCGGTCGGCGGCGGAGGTGCTCACCGCGATGACGGGCCCGATCTCGAGACGGCGACGCTGATCACGGCGATGACGAGTGGTGACGAGCCGTGGCGGCGACGGTGATCACGGCGATGACGAGTGGTGACGAGCCGCGGCGGCGACGGTGATCACGGCGATGACGAGTGGTGACTAGCCGCGGCGCCGACGCAGCAGGAAGATCAGCACCAGCAGCACGAGGGCCAGCGGCGCAGCGCGCTTGGCGACCGGGACGCCGGCGGTGTCGAGCAGATCGACCGGCTCGACCTCGGGGCCCTCGATGCGGCGGGGGCCGGCATCGGTGGCGGTGGCAGCGGCCGCCGGGGCCGGCTGCGAAGCGCCATTGGGTGCGGTCTCCGCCGCGGGCTCACCGGTCGGCGGGACCTCCATCTCGACCTCGTCGGCAGCACCGTCCTCGGTCACGAGGATCTTGCCCTCGAGGCAGTCGACGAACTGCCCCAGGAGCTTGGCGCTGACGTCGGCGAGCACGCCGCGCCCGAACTGCGCGACCTTGCCCGTGACCTTCAGCTCGGTCGTGACGTCGACCTTCGTCCCGTCGCCGTCGGGGGTGAGCTGCGCGGTGATGATCGCCGACGCGTTGCCCTGGCCGCGGGTGTCGCGGCCGGTGCCGTCGAGCACGGCTCGATGGTTGACGTCGTCCTTCTCGATGAAGTGCGCCGAACCCTTGTACTGCGCGGTGATCGGCCCGACCTTCACCTTGACCTGGCCGTGATACGTCTCGCCGTCGACCTCGGTCAGCTGCGCGCCCGGGAGGCACGGAGCGATCAACTCGACGTCGGTGAGGACCTCCCACGCACGGTCCACCGGCACACCCACGCGGAACTCGTTGGTCAGTTCCATCTCTGGAGGTCCTCCTGTGTGTCGATGTCGTCCGGATTGCCCGGACAACCTACCCCGTCGACCAGATCGGGTCGCGCTCTGACCAGGCTGCGGGCGCCCTCGTCGCCCTCGCGGGACAGCAGCGGCCACACCGAGCGGGCGAGACGGACCGGGTTGCGCCGCCGGTCACCGTAGGTGGCGACGGCGATCGGCGACGTGGAGGCGGCGACACGGCGCCACGCCTCGGCCGGGATGCCGGGCTGGTCCCCCAGGCCGACCACGATCGCGTCGAGGCCGAGCTCCTCGGCGCGATCGACGGCCACGGCGAGCGAGGTCGCCTGCCCCTCCTCCCACCGGGGGTTCTGCAGGGCCTCGACCCCGTCGGGGAGCACCCGGTCGACGTCGGCCGCGCCGGTGACCACGAGGATCGGCCCGATCGACGCCTCCACGACCGCGTCGAGGACGTGGGCGAGCAACGGGCGTCCGTCGACGACGGCGAGCAGCTTGTGATCGGGTCCGGCGAAGCGGGACCCGGCGCCGGCGGCGAGGACGACGGCCGCGGTGCTCACCGGCGCCTCACGCGTGGATCGGCCCCTCGCCGTCGCGCAGGCTCGCCGCCACGCGACCGGTGCGGAGGGCGATGATCTCGGCGCAGATCGACACGGCCGTCTCCTCGGGCGAGCGGGCGCCGATGTCGATGCCGATGGGAGCGAGAATGCGGTCGAGCTCCTCGTCTGTCACACCCTCCTCGCGGAGTCGGTCGCTGCGCGTCGAGTGGGTGCGCCGGCTCCCCATCGCGCCGATGTAGCCGACGCGGGTCCGCAGCGCGGAGGTGATGGCGGGCACGTCGAACTTGGCGTCGTGGGTGAGCACGCAGACCGCATCGCGCGGACCGAGCTCGCCGCCGACCTGCTCGAGGAGCCGGTTCGGCCAGTCGACGACCACCTCGTCGGCCATCGGGAAGCGCTTCCGGGTGGCGAAGACCTCGCGGGCATCGCAGACCGTGACGTGGTAGCCGAGGAACTTCGCCTGCTGGGCCAGCGCCCTGGTGAAGTCGACGGCACCGAAGATCAACATCCGGGGACGCGGTGCCCGCGACTCGATGAAGATCGACACGTCGGCCTGGCGAGCTTCGCCGCGGGCGCCGTAGTGCCGGACCTCGGTGAGGCCCATGTCGAGCTCGGCCAGCGCGTCCCGGGCGACCACCCGATCGAGGTCGGCGTTGCCCAACGAGCCGACGGTGGCGCCGTCGCGCTCGACGAGGAGCTTGGCGCCGGCGTCGGGACCGTCGATGACCGTGGCGAGGGCGACCGGCCGCTCCGTTCGGAGCGCGTCGCTCCAGACCTCGTAGAGCGAGGCGTCGCTCACCAGTCGAGCTCCTCGATGAAGAGGTGGATGGTCCCGCCACAGGTCAGGCCGACGGCGAAGGCCTCGTCGTCGGAGTAGCCGAACGTGACGACGCCGGGACCGCGGGCGCCGTCGAGGATGCCCAGCGCCTCGCCGACGACCGCGCCCTCGACGCAGCCTCCCGAGACCGACCCGGCGACCTCGCCCTCGTCGTTCACCGCCATCGCCGCACCGGGGTCACGAGGGCCCGAGCCCTCGATGTCGACCACGCGGGCGACCGCCACACGGCGTCCGGCCCGGCGCCACCGATCGATGTCGTCCAGCACCTCGAGCACGATCTCTCCCCTCCTCGACCTTCGCCTACCGGTCGATCAGCGCAGCGAGCTCCCGCACGGCGTCGAGCGAGTGACCCTCCACGAAGTCATCAACATACGGGAGCGCCGCCGCCATCCCTCGGGCGAGCGGCGCGTAGCCGTCGGTGTACTTGAGCGGGTTCACCCACACGACCCGGTGCGCGACCCGGGACAGGCGCGCCATCTGCTCGCCCAGCACCTCGGGCTCGCCCCGGTCCCACCCGTCGGAGAGGATGACGACGATCGAGCCGCGGGCCATGCCGCGGACGCCCCACTCGTCGTTGAACTCCCGCAGCGCGGCACCGATCCTCGTCCCACCCGACCAGTCCTCGACCGCCGTGGTGGCCGACCGGAACGCGGCGTCGGGGTCGCGGGAGTCGAGCTCGCGGGTCACCCGCGTGAGGCGGGTGCCGAACGTGAAGGCCTCGACCTCGGACCGCCCGGCCACGGCGACGTGGGCGAAGCGCAGCAGGGCCCTGGCGTAGTGCTCCATCGACCCCGAGACGTCGAGGAGCAGGACGATGCGTCGGGGCCGATCGTCCGGGGCGGTGAAGAGCCGACGGGCCGGGTCGCCGCCGGTGCGCATCGCCCGCCGGACGGTGCGACGCAGATCGGGTCGGCCCCGCTGCCGGTTGGTACGGCGATGCCGGCGGGCCCGTCGCCGGCTCGACGCCACGCGCAGCTGGGTCATCAGCCGGCGGATCTCCTCGATCTCGGCGTCGCTGCAGTCGGCGAAGTCCTTGCGCGAGAGCACCTCGCTCGCGCTCCACCGCACGGCGACGTCGATGCCGTCGTCGATCCCGTCGCCCTCGCCCTCGTCCGGCTCGTCGCCGTCGTCGCTGTCGAGGGCGAAGGTGATCTCGATCGGCTCGTCGGGTCGGGCGACGATCTGCTCCGCGGCGAACCAGAACACGGCGAAGGCCCGGTCGAAGAGCGGGATGTCCTCCGGGCGGCGCACGAGGGTCGTGCGGCCGGCCCAGTACACGCGGTCGCGATCGTCGATCCCGACCCGTCCGAGCGCCTCGACGAAGGTGGTGACCGTCCCGACGGGCACGTCGAGCTCTGCGGTGCGCAGCACGTGAGCGAACGCCACCGCCATCCGCTCGGGAGCCGTCGTCGGCTCGGGGTCCGCCGCCGTGTCGGTCACGACGTGATGGCGACGGCCCGGGCGATCAGCGCCTCCATGCTGTTGCCGTTGACCTTCTCGCGGTCCTCGGCGTACTTGACCACGGCGCCGAGGCTGGCCTCGACGGAGGCCTGGTCGAGCTCGGTGCGGCCGAGCCGGCCGAGCGCCATGGCCCAGTCGATGGTCTCGGCGACGCCGGGCGGCTTGTACAGCTCCATGTCGCGGAGCTGGGCCACGGCGGCGGCCACCTGGCGGGCGAGGCGATCGCCGACCTCCGGGGCGCGGCGGCGCACGATCTGCACCTCGCGCTCGAAGTCGGGGTGTTCGACCCAGTGATAGAGGCACCGGCGCTTGAGGGCGTCGTGCACGTCGCGGGTCCGGTTCGACGTGACGATCACGATCGGCGGCTGCTCGGCCCGGAACGTCCCGAGCTCGGGCACGGTGACCGCGAAGTCCGACAGCACCTCGAGCAGGAACGCCTCGAACTCGTCGTCGGCCCGGTCGACCTCGTCGACCAGCAGGACGGGCGGCGTGCCCTTCGATGCGAGGTCGATGGCCCGCAGCAGCGGTCGCTCGATCAGGAAGCGCTCCGAGTAGAGCTGGTCCTCGAGGTCGACGGCGTCACCGGTCGCACCGACCGCCTCGGCGGTGCGGAGGTGGAGCAGCTGGCGGGTGTAGTCCCACTCGTAGAGCGCCTGCGCGGCGTCGATGCCCTCGTAGCACTGCAGCCGGATCAGCTCGCCGCCGGTCCAGGCCGACAGGGCCCGGGCGAGCTCGGTCTTGCCGACGCCGGGCTCACCCTCGAGCAGCAGGGGGCGTCCCAGCTCGAGCGCCAGGAAGACGATGGTCGCGAGACCGTCATCGGTCAGGTAGTCCTGCGCCTCCAGACCTGCTCTGACATCGTCGACCGTCTGCCCTCTGCGCTCGCTCATGCTGCCGTCAGGCTAGGCGGTCAGGTCACCGGTTGAAGACCTGGAACGACTGCGAGACCGGGGCCGCCGGTGCGTACTCACCGTCGCCGTTCTGGGTGGCGGTCACCGTGCAGCGGCCCTCGATCGCCGAACCGTCGGGGACGACGACCGCTGCGGCGCCGGCCAGGATGCAGGGACCGCTCACCGAGAACTGGATCGGTAGCCCCGAAGAGGCCGAGGCGACGATCGGCTGGCCGTTGCTGCCGTGGAAAGCGTCGGACAGCGGGCTGAAGCTGATCGTCTGGGAGCGGCGGACGATGTCGAAGGTCCGGGTGATGGTGGCGGGTGCGTACTCCGCGGTGCCGGGCTGGGTGATCGTGAGCGTGCAGGTCCCGACGGCGATCGCGAACAGGGAGGGCTGGTCGATGACGCAGCCGCCCGATTCGCTGTACTCGACCGGGAGGCCGGATGAGGTGGTGGCGTCGAGCGGGATCTCGGCGGACAGCTCCTGGGTGCCGATGTTGCGGTAGTTGATGGTCTGCTGGGCCTGCGTGATCGTGACGTTCACCGTGCGGGTCGGTGCGGCTTCCCAAGCGCCGTTGCCCGCCTGGCTGGCCGTGATGGTGCAGGTGCCGAGGGCGAAGGGCTCCAACGTCGAGCCGGGGAACTCGCACGGTCCGCTCACCGAGACCTCCACGGGCAGGCCGGAGGTGGCCGAGGCGCTCACGGCCGCGGACGAGAATACCTCCATCGACCCAGGTGCCGAGACGTCGATCGTCTGGGTCCGCTTGGACACCGTGACGGTCCGGCTGGTGGAGGCGGGGTCGTAGTCGCCGTTGCCGGCTTGCTCGGCGGCGATGGTGCAGGTGCCCTCGGTCGTGGCGGTCAGGGTCGAACCGGCGAGGCGGCACGCCCCGCTGGCCGACAGCGCGACCGGCAGGCCGGCGCTCGACGAGCCGCCGACCGTGGCGCTGTCCTCGACGAGCATCGTGCCCGGCGCATCGATCGAGACGGTCTGCCCGGCGCGGGCGACCGTGACGGTCTGGGACACGGACGGCGCCGGGTTGAAGGCCGCGTTGCCGGGCTGGGACGCCACGACGGTGCAGGAGCCCGCGCCCGTGGCGGTCAGCGTGCTCCCCGACAGCGAGCACGGCCCGGCGGTGACGGTGTAGGTGACCGGCAGGCCCGAGCTGGCGCTGGCGGAGAGGCCGACGCCGGAGCCGCCGAACGTGAGCCCGCCCGGTGCCGGGAAGGAGATGGTCTGATCCTGCGCCTCGACGAGCACCTCGATGATCTCGACCGTGACGCTCGTGCGGAACGCGGCGGTGGTCGCGTTGGAGGCGACCGACGCGGTCAACGTGCAGGTCCCCGCACCGGTCGCCCGGAGCTGGCCGCCCGAGACCGTGCAGGGCCCCGACGTGGTGTAGCTGACCGGCAGGCCGGCCGAGCTGCTGCCCGGCAGCGGCGCCGAGCCGTCGGAGCGGAGCTCGCCGGGCAGGCCCGAGAGATCGACGGTCTGCTGTTGAGCCAGCACGGTGACCGTCTCCGTGGCGGTGGCCCGCTGGACGTCCTCGTCGCCGGCCTGGACGGCCGTGACCCGGCACGTACCGGGCGCCTGCGGCTCGAGGCGTCCGCCCGAGATCCGGCAGGGACCGCTGACGGTGAAGGTGACCGGCAGCCCGGAGCTCGACGTGGCGTTGAGCCGGAGCCCGGAGGAGCCGAGCTGCATCGAGCCGGCGAGCGAGAAGGAGATGGTCTGCGCTTCGCGCTCGCCGGCCTCGGTCTCGCCGAGGATCTCGATCTCGATCACGACCGGCTCGGCGGCCGCCCACTCGTCGTCGCCCTCCTGCTCGATCGTCAGGATGCAGACGCCCTCGCCCGTGGCCCGGATGGCACCGTCGACCACCTCGCACGGGCCCTCGGTCGAGTAGACGAGGGGCAGGCCGGAGTCGGCGCTCGCCTCCAGCGGCACCGGCTCCTCACCGACGACGAGCACGCCGATCTCGGGCACGGCGATGAGCTGCTCGAGCGCCTCGATCTCGATCGTCGAGCTCAGCTCGAACGGCGCCCACTGCTCGTCGCCCTCGGCCGAACCGACCACCTCGCACGTCCCGGAGCCGGTGAGCGAGAGCTCCTCGCCGTCCCACCGGCACGGGCCGGTCACCTCGTACTCGATCGGGAAGCCGGCGTTGGTCTGGAGCGGCAGCGGATACGGGCCGCTGCCCGCGGGTGCGGCCTCGGGCAGCTCCTCGCCGTCGACCTCCTGGATGAACCGCCCGTCCTCGTCGACGAGGACGTCCTGGTCGCCGGTCGTGCCCGTCGGCCGGAAGATGGCCTGGCCGTCGGGCAGGCGGGTGAGGAAGAGCCCCTCGGCGGTGAACGTCGCCGGCTCGACCTGCACGACCTCGCCGAGGTCGAAGCCGTCCCACGGCTCGCCGACCAGCTCGACCCGGCCCAGGTCGGACGGGACCTGCGGCGGCGTCAGCGGGTTGCCGCACTTGCAGCGGGCACGGGGCACGCCCTCGTCGTCGACGAGGATCGCGGTGCCGGCCTGCAGGACGGACTGACGGGGCGTGGCCCGACCGTCTCGGTAGCCGTGGTTGGTCACCCAGGTGTCCTCGAGCAGCACCGCGGGGGTGAGCCCGCCGATGTAGTCGGCGATCTCGTCGACCTCGATGCCCTGGACCCCCGCCCACGCGGCGGCCTTGTCGGGCTCGGCCTCGAGGAACGCGATCAGGCGGGCCGGGTCGCACTCGACATCGCTGCCGGTGCCGCCGTAGAGGCCCGGCGCGGTGCCGGGGACGACGGTGATGCCGGCGCCGAAGCTGATGGTCTGGAGCTCGCCGGGCACCGTGACCTCGGTGAACGACAGCGAGTCGGTGAACGGATCGGGGCCGACCTCGTCGGCTCGTTCGAGCCACAGCTCGACGGTGCCGGCCTGCGCCGGCCACACCGCGACGAGCACGAGCGCGAACGCAGCGACCACGACGCCACCGGCGAGGGCGAACGACGTGTTGCCGTACCGCTCGCGCACCCCTCCGAACCATGCCCGCATGGCCCGCCAACCTAGAGAACTTGAGACAACGCCTGCCCACGTATCAGACGCTCAACGCAGTGGCCCATCACTCAGGGCGAAAGGCTGCATCAAGATCGGCGACGAGCGCATTCCGATCGAGGTCCGTCGAGCAGTCGAAGGTCTCGTCGCCGACGTTGATCGATCCGATCGTGTCGAGCACGCAGAGGTCCGCCTGCAGCGCCACGAACGACTCGAACCACGGATGGCCCGTCACGTCGGGAGCCTCGTCGCTCGAAGCGCAGGTCTCCCAGAAGTCGAGGACCTCCGTGCGGAAGGTCTCGTAGGACGTGCGGAGATCGGGCAGCGACGCGACGCCGTCGAACTCGGCGTGGGTCGGGAGCGATGCGATCGCGCCATCGATGCGCGAGGCACCGCTGAGCCACGTGTTCTCGAGGCCGGCGAGGATCGGCTCGCACTCGAACGCCTGCAGCGACGTCCGACCGAGGTTGCCGGCCAGCGGAGGGGCGTCGGCGAGGAACAGGCTCAACGACTGGTTCGAGGTCCACCCACGTCGCGCGGCGAGCACGTAGTCGGCTGCGACATCGGGCGCCGCCGTCTCGGCGACGGTCGCCATGGTCTCGTCCCCCGAGGCGACCGTCACGGCGACGTCGGTCGTCGACGCGCCCGGGTCGTCGTCGGCGCCGCCGAAGCGGTTGTTCGCGACGACCGCGACGGCGACCACCAGCGCGGCCAGCAGCACGAACGGCACGGCGACGCGGGCGAGGCCGGCCGACCGGGCCGGTTCGGGCGGTGGAGGTGGCGCCGGCGCCGGCCGCGGCGGAGGATCGGGCAGCGGTGCGGTGGGGACCTCGGGCAGGAGGTCGTCGAGCTCGGGTGACGGCGCCGGCGGGTCCGGCGCCACGGGCGGCGTCGGAGCGGGAGCCGGCGCCCGGGGCTCAGGGGCGGGGGTGGGCGCCGGCGGGGCGGCGAGGCGGGCGGCCACCAGGGCCGCTCCCTGGGCGATGGCGTGCTTCGGGTGGGTGTCGATGGCGAGCGGGGCTCGGATGCCGTCGGCGACGATCTCACCCACCAGCGGCATCCGGGACGCGCCCCCGACGAGCAGGATCCGGTCGAGGTCGTCGACCTCCAGACCGGCCGAGGCGACGGTGCGCTCCAGCGCCGCGACCGTCTCGGTGAGGCGGGGCCGGACGAGGTCCTCGAGCTCGGTCCGGGTGAGGCGCACCTCCTGGGGGTCGCGACCGGGGAGCATCGCGAGCACGCTGGTCGACGTCTCGTTCGAGAGCGCCTCCTTGGCCTCGCGGCAGTTGGTGCGCAGCTCGACGACCGACCGGGCGACGACGGGATCGTCGGGGTCGAGATCGCCGAAGCCGCCCATGCCCTGTGCGACCAGCCGGAACACGGCGTCGTCGAGGTCGGCGCCGCCGAACCCCTCGACCCCGTCCGGGGTCCCGAGCACGGTGAAGCCCTCGTCGTCGGCCCGCAGCACCGCGGTGTCGAACGTGCCGCCGCCCAGGTCGTACACGGCGACCAGCGCGTCGGCCTCGATCCGCTCCCGGCCGGCGTAGTCGATGGCCGCCGCCACGGGCTCGGGCAGCAGGGTGATGTCGGAGAGGTTCGTCGCCCTCGCCGCCGACTCGAGCAGCTCCAGGCGGAAGCCACCCCAGGCCGCCGGATGCGTGAGCACCGCCTTGTCGGGGCGTGCGCCCTCCTGGCGCTCGACCCGCTCGACGATGTCGGCGAGCAGCAGGCGGGTCAGCTCCTCCGGCGCGTAGGGCACACCGCCGAGGTACATCGGGACGTCGTCGCCGAAGCGGCGCTTGAAGAGGCGGGCGCCGCGCTCGGGCTCGACGGCGGTCTTGCGGGCGGCTCCGGCGCCGATGAGCACGTTGCCGTCGGCACCGACCCACACCACCGAGGGCGTCGCCACGCCGGCGTGCTCGAGCGAGAACATCTCGACGCGGTCGTCGCGGGCGATGGCCGCGGCCGAGTAGGTCGTCCCGAGGTCGATGCCGACCGAGTATCCCGCCTGCGCCACGGGCGCCGATCGTAGGCGCCGCTGATGAACGAACGAGGACGGAGGATTCACCTGGGCGTGGCCGTCGCGTCACCTTCCGCACCGGGGGCCGACATCCCGCGTTCCTAGGTTCCCCGCCATGACGGACGTGAGCGACGACGAGATCTGCAACCGGTCGGGCAACCGACCCTTCGGTGAGGTGCTGGAGGCGAGCCTCACACGACGCAACTTCCTCGCCGGTGGTGTCGCCACGGCGGCGGCGACCTTCCTCGTCGGGGGCGGCGGCTCGGTGATGGGCGCCACCACGGCGGCGGCCGGCCCCCGCGGCAACCCCGGGCGACTGCTCGGCTTCGAGGCGATCGGCCCCTCGGTCGCCGACGAGATCGTGGTCCCGGAGGGCTACAAGGTCCAGGTCTTCGCCAAGTGGGGCGACCCGATCCGACCCGGTGGCCCGGAGTGGAACGACGACGCCTCGAACACCGCCGAGGAGCAGTCCCAGCAGATCGGCATGGGCCACGACGGCATGTCGTTCTTCCCGATGGGCCGCGGCCGCGTCGGTTCCCAGAACGGCATGCTCGTCATGAACCACGAGTTCACCGACGGGAACCTGCTCTTCACGGACGGCGAGGAGAACTGGACCGCCGAGAAGACGGTCAAGGAGCAGTGGGCGCACGGCGTCTCCGTGCTCGAGGTCAGCCAGAACCGCCGCACCGGCGAGTGGAGCATCGTCGACTCGCCGCGGAACCGCCGGATCTCGCCGCTCACGCCGATGGCGTTCAGCGGTCCGGCGGCCGGCAACCGCCTCCTCCAGACCGACGCCGACCCCGAGGGCATGAGCCCGATCGGCACCGTGAACAACTGCGCCAACGGCCAGACGCCGTGGAAGACGTACCTCACCTGCGAGGAGAACTTCAACGGCTACTTCTGGAACTCGGGCGAGGGCGAGCTCACCGAGGAGCAGGCGGAGCTCTTCGACCGCTACGGCGTGAGCGAGTTCGGCTTCGGCTACCAGTGGGCCTCGACCGACGAGCGCTTCCGGGCCGACCTCAACCCGAACGAGACGAACCGCTTCGGCTGGGTCGTCGAGATCGATCCGATGGACCCGGACTCCACCCCGATGAAGCGCACGGCGCTCGGCCGGGTGAAGCACGAAGGCGCGGTCGTCACCGAGAGCACGCGCAAGCACGCCGTCGTCTACATGGGCGACGACCAGCGCTTCGACTACATCTACAAGTTCGTCAGCGCCCGGCCGTGGCGCCGGATGCGCGCCGACGGTGTGAGCCCGCTCGACGAGGGCACGCTCTACGTGGCCCGCTTCGACGATGACGGCACCGGTGTCTGGCTGCCGCTCGTGCACGGCGAGGGTCCCCTCACCGCCGAGAACGGCTTCGCCGACCAGGGCGACGTGCTGGTGAAGACCCGCCTCGCCTCCGACCTCCTCGGCGCCACGCCGATGGACCGGCCCGAGTGGACCGCGGTCGACCCGAAGACCCAGGACGTCTACTGCACCCTCACGAACAACACCCGCCGCGAGGCCGACAACACCGACGCCGCCAACCCGCGGGGCCCGAACGAGTGGGGCCACATCATCCGTTGGTCGGAGGCCGGTGGTGACAACGCCTCCGACGCCCCGTTCACGTGGGATCTGTTCCTGCTCGCCGGCCCCGGCGACGGTGTCGACGGTTCGACGATCCCGGCCGATGCCGCCTTCGGCTCCCCCGACGGGCTGTGGTTCGACGCCGACGGCCGCCTGTGGATCCAGACCGACGGCGGCCAGCCGGTGGAGAGCAACGACCAGATGCTCGCCGCCGATCCCGACACCGGTGAGATCAAGCGCTTCCTCACCGGCGTCCCCGGCTGCGAGATCACCGGCGTGGTCTCGACGCCGGACCGGCGGACGCTGTTCGTCAACGTCCAGCACCCCGGCTCGGACGGCACCCCCGAGGACCCGACGCTCGAGAGCTCGTGGCCCGACGGCACCCGCCCCCGCCCGGCGACCCTGGTGATCACCAAGGACGACAAGTTCCGCGTGGGCACCTGACCAAGGTGATCACCAAGGACACGGCCACACCCCGCGTGGGCACCTGATGCTGGTGATCACCAAGGACACCACCACACCCCGCGTGGGCACCTGATCTCACCGACACGCATGGGGGCCTGACTCCCTCTCCAGGCCCCACACGCGACGAGGCCCGCCCCCGTGAGGAGGCGGGCCTCGGTCGCGTCCGGAACCGGTGACTCAGCCGGAGGCGGCCTCCAGCGCCCGCTTGGTGAGCACGCGAGCGAGATGCTCGCGGTACTCGGGCGAGGCGTTCAGGTCGGTCGGGGCCTCGGTGCCCTCGGCGGCCATCGCGGCGGCGTCGTCGATCGACGCACCGCCGTCGAGGGCCTCCTCGACGGCCGTGGCCCGCAGCGGGGTCGACCCCATGTTCACCAGGGCCACGCCGGTCGTGCCGTTGCGCACGGCGGCGACGCCGACGATCGCCCAGTCCTGGGCCCGGCGGTTGAACTTCTGGTAGTTCCAACCGGCGCCGGGGACCTTGGGCACGCGCACCTCGGTGAGCAGCTCGGTCTCGGTGAGCGCGGACTCGAAGTAGCCGGTGAAGAACTCGTCGATCGGGATCTCGCGCGTGCCGTCGGGGCCCTGGGCCACGAGCGTGGCGCCGAGCGCCAAGGCCGCCGCCGGCAGATCGGAGGCCGGGTCGCTGTGGGCGATCGAGCCGCCGATCGTGCCCCGGTGGCGCACCTGGGGATCGCCGACCTTGCCGGCCACGTGGGCCAGCATCGGGCACTGCTCGGCGAGCAACGAGTTGGTCTCGATGTCGCGGTGGCGGGTCATGGCACCGATGGCGATGTGATCGCCACCGTCGCGGACGTAGGACAGATCGCTGAGGCGGTCGATGTCGACGATGACCGACGGAACGGCCAGGCGCAGCTTCATCATCGGCAGCAGGGAGTGGCCGCCGGCCATGAGCTTGGCCTCGTCGCCGTGCTCGCCGAGGAGCTGGATCGCGTGCTCGGCGCTCTCGGCCCGGACGAAGTCGAAGGCGGCGGGGATCATGCCGACGCTCCCGTGTTGGCCTCGGCCGCAGCGAGCACCGACTTCACGATGTTGTGGTAGCCGGTGCAGCGGCACAGGTTGCCCTCGAGCCCCTCGCGGACCTCGTGCTCGGTGGGCGACGGGTTCTCGTCGAGCAGCGACACCGCCGCCATGACCATGCCCGGCGTGCAGTAGCCGCACTGCAGGCCGTGCTCCTGGCGGAACGCCTCCTGCATCGGGTGGAGCTGGTCCTCGGAGGGGGCGAGGCCCTCGATCGTGGTGACCGACCGGCCGTCGGCCTGCACGGCGAGCATGGTGCAGGACTTCACGGCCTCGCCGTCCACGTGGAGCGTGCACGCCCCGCACGACGACGTGTCGCAGCCGATGTTGGTTCCGGTCAACCGGAGCGTGTCGCGCACGTACTGCACGAGGAGCGTGCGCGGCTCCACGTCGTTCGTGTGCTCCACCCCGTTGACGGTGATGGTCACCTGCAAGGCGATCCCCCTTCGAGTCGTGTCCGGCGTCATCATGCCCCATCCCGGGAGGGTCGTGTCGAACGTCACGGCCGGGGGATCGCGATCAGGGGGTGAGACGCCGCAACCCGGTGAAGGCGAAGGTCCCGAGCACGGCGCCGCAGGCAGCCAGCGCGACCAGCCCGGGCCACGTGGTGCCCCACGACCAGCCCTCGGGCAGGCTCGCCTGCCGGGCGAGCTCGAGGATGTTGGTGACCGGGTTGATGCGGGCGATCGTGTGGAGCCAGCCGGTGGAGATCGACAGCGGTACCTGGGCCGTCGACGTGAACAGGGTCATGAAGATCGCCACCTGGAACAGCGGCGCGACGCGCTGGTCCTGGGCCCGGTACATCACCCCGAGGGCGAAGCAGGACGAGATCACCGACGTCCCGATCACGGCGATCGCGAGGCAGATCACCCCGAGCACGCCGCCGGTGACGTCGGCCCCGATGGCGACGCCGACGAGGTAGACGGGGACGCCGATCCCGACGGCCCGGCTGAGCGCCATCAGGATCGTGCCCACGAGGATGGCGCTGCGGTGCGCCGGCATCATCAACAGCCGGTCCTGGAAGCCGGAGTCGATGTCGTTGCCGGCGCTGAAGCCAGCCCCGAGCCCCGAGAACGCCGCGCCCTGGATCAGCGTGAAGGGCAGCAACCAGCTGATGAAGCTGTCGGTCGGGAAGGTCGGGATGTCGGTGAGGCTCGGGAACAGCCCGGTGTACGCGATGAGGAAGAACAGCGGGAAGAAGGCGACCGACACCACGAGCCCGGGGAAGCGGACCGTGCGGAGGTTGCCGCGCCACCAGATGATCATCGTCGAGCGCCACCAGAGCGCGACCCCGCTCACTGCCGCAACCTCGCTCGCAGCCCGAGGCCGGCCACGGCGACCAGCAGCGCGGCGAGGCCCGCGGCCGTGCCGAGCGCGAGCGCTGCGCCCTGCCACTCCCAGCCGGTGATGACCAGCGCCCGGAGCCCGTTGACCATCCAGGAGACCGGGTTCAGCCCGGCGATCGTCTCGAACCAGCCCCCGGTGAGCTGGGGCGGGAAGAAGGCCGACGAGAGGAAGACCAGCGTGAAGAAGATCGGGAAGTAGCCCTGCACCTCCTCGACCGAGCCCTTCCGGAAGCCGATGGCCATCGAGAACGCACCGATCGCGATCGCGACCAGCGACGAGGTGATCGCGAGGACCACCACGCCGAGGAGGCCGGCCTCGACGGTCGCACCGAAGACCACCAGCAGCGCCGTGAAGACGATCGCGAGCCCGAAGCCGTACAGGGCGATGCCGGCGAGGCGGCCGAGCAGCAGGCTGAGGCGTGGGACCGGTGAGGAGACGAGGCGGTCGAAGAAGCCGTTCTGGATGTCCAACGCGACGTCGTTGCCCGCCGTCGTGGCCGAGAACATGATCCCCTGCATCAACGTGGCGGGCAGCAGGAACGTGAGATAGCTGTCGACCTCGGGGAACCCGTCGAGCATCCGGGCCCGGTCGAGGGCCGCGGCGTTGACGGCGGTGAAGAACAGCGGGAACGCCAGACCCGGCACGAACGACTGCGGCTGGCGGAGCACCCCGCGGACCGACCGGCCGGCCAGCGCCCGGCTCGACGTCCACCAGCCGCCCCGTCGCAGCGCTCCGAGGACGGCGGTCACCCCTCCCCCGCCCCGGCCGGCGCCTCCTCGGAGGCGCCCTCGAGGCGGCGTCCGGTGGCCTCGGCGAACACGTCGTCGAGGCTGGGCTCGTCGAGCTCCATCCGGTGGATGTGCAGACCCCGCTCGTCGAGGGCTCGGATGACGTCGGCGAGCCGGGCGCTGCCGCCCTCGAGTCCGATGGCGACCCGGCCGGACCGGGCCGGCCGCTGCTCGCCGAATGACTCCAGCACCGACTCGATGGCGGCGCGGTCGTCCTCGTGCACGTCGAAGCGCAGCGTCGGCGACCCGATCGCGGCCTTGAGCGCCGCCGGGCTCCCCGTCTCGACGATCGTCCCCTGGTCGATGATGCCGATCCGGCCGGCGAGCTGGTCGGCCTCCTCCAGGTACTGGGTCGTGAGGAAGATCGTCGTGCCGAGCTCGCGGTTGAGGCGCTGGACCTCCTCCCAGAGCGCCATGCGGCTCGTGGGGTCGAGCCCGGTGGTGGGCTCGTCGAGGAAGAGCACGCTCGGCTCGTGCACGAGCGACAGGGCGAGGTCGAGCCGACGGCGCATGCCGCCCGAGTAGGTCCCCACCCGCCGATCGCCCGCCGCGGTGAGGCCGACCCGGTCGAGGAGTCGTTCGCAGCGCTCCTTGGCCTCGCGGTTCGGGATGCCGTGCAGCACCGACTGCAGCTTGAGCAGCTCGCGCCCGGTCATCAGCGGGTCGATCGCGGCGTCCTGGAGCGCCACACCGATGGCGGCGCGGACCCGGCCCGCCTCGCGCACCACGTCGTACCCGGCGACCCGGGCCCGACCGGCCGTCGGGGCGAGGAGCGTCGTGAGCATCCGGACCGTCGTGGACTTCCCGGCCCCGTTGGGACCGAGGAAGCCGTAGATCTCACCCTGTTCGACCACGAGATCGACACCGCGCACGGCGTGCACGTCGCCGAAGCTGCGCTCGAGCCCCTCGACCTCGATCGGTGCCGCCGCTGTCACGGACGACACTCAACCACCGTTGACGAGGTGTTCGAAACCCGGGAACGGCCACCCGTTCGGGAACTCGGCCTGGGACCGCACCGGCGGCCGGAGCACGTAGAGCTCGTCGCCCGGCCGCGCGAGCAGGAACTCGTCGCGGGCCATGAGCTCGACCGCGTCGGGATCGCGCAAGGTCTCGGCCCGCTCCTCGACCTCGGCCAGCTCGGCGTCGAGGTCGTCGAGCTCGGCCCGGGCATCGTTGACCTGCGCCCGCTGATCGAGCAGCTGTCGGGTCGGGAACACGGCCACGACCAGGACGGTCAGGAGGACGAGGGTGACGGCGATTGGCAGCGCGAAGCGAGCCCACCGCCAGCGCGGCTCGCGCTCGGTGGACTCCTGCTCGGGCGGATCGATCGTCGCCGTGCCGGTCATCCGTTCGCCAGCGCTCCCCGACCCCGGTAGGCGGCGTCCTCGCCCAGCTGCTCCGCATCGAGACGATCGTCGAGCCAGCGCTCGGGGAGCGTGACGACCTGCGGGCCCTGCGAGTGCCCGCGGATGGCCGACTCCGACCC
>JBCBSZ010000018.1:0-77358 GCA_039818945.1 Actinomycetota bacterium | reverse complement strand
GTAGGGCTGGCACGTCTCGGTCATCGCGAGCAGGTCGCCTGCCACCACCATGGCGCTCGTGTTCGCGACGTCGACGGCGGCGGCGGACGGGACCATCGGGGTCTCGCCGAGGGCTCGGCTGACCTCGGGCGTCCGCACCCACCGGTTGAGGAACCGGAGCGGACGGCCGGCATCGAGGTCGATCGCGTGCGCCATGCCCGTGCCGGCGAACCACTGGTAGCTCTCGTCGACCGGCCCGACCGGGTTCGGGCCCATTCGCACCAGCCGACCCGAGATCGGCGGGAGCACCCCCTCGGTCACGACGAGGTCACCGACGTCGAGTTCGTCGGTGACCGGTGCCTTCGTTCCGCGTGTCCACGTGTTCATGACAGCACCATAACGGTGTTTCACGGTCCAACACAACACTGTTATGGAGATGTTTCACCTAGGGTGGACTCATGAGCGACGTCACCACACCCGAGGAGACGATGCGCGACCGCGTGCTCCGCGTCGCCGATGACCTGCTCGACACCGCGGGCCCCGATGCGCTGTCACTGCGCAAGATCGCCGACCTCGCCGGCACCTCGACCCAGGCCGTGTACACCCAGTTCGGCGGCAAGCCCGGCCTGGCTGACGCCATGTACCGCTCGGGCTACCGGCGACTCGCCGACGAGCTCGATGCCGTGCCCGACGTCGCCGATCCGATCGAGCGCATGCGCACCCTCGCCTTGGCCTACCGGCGCGTCGCCCTCGCCAACCCCGAGCACTACAAGCTGATGACCGGCCGTCCGATCGCCGACTACGACCCACCGGTCGAGAGCCTGCGATTCGCGGCGACGACGATGGAACCGCTCGTCGACGCCGTCCGCACGGCGTGCGCCGCAGGCGTCCTCGACGGGGACCCTCGCACGGTGGCGATGAGGCTCTGGGCCGCAGGTCACGGCCGCGTCAGCCTCGAGCTCCACGGCCTCGTCGAGGTCGACGACGACGAGGCGAACGAGTACTTCGATCGTCTCGTCGACGCTCACCGGACCCGCTGAGCGCGACCGCGACCGCTCCGGCTCGGGCTGCAGGTTGGCGAGCGAGCGAGCACGTCCGGTCCCGCGCCTTCGCTGGGATCGAGGATCGCGCCGCATGCGTCGCGTCGGTGGAGGTGGCGGGAATCGAACCCGCGTCCTTCAACGCCTTGATGAGGCTTCTCCGAGCGCAGCCGATGTTGAGATCTCGGCCCGGCGCCAGGTCATCGGCATCCCGGTGTCGGGCCCAGCCAGCTTGGTTGTCCCTCCCGGCCCGCTGGCCCTGCCGGGAGGTGAGCCCCGCTTGATGATGGTCGTCTCGGCCCGCGGGGCTGGGGCCGGTTGACCATCGCTACCCGACTAGGTCAGGCAGCGAGCGCGACGTCTTCGTCGGCGTTTGTGTTTGGTGCCGCTTCGTTTACGTGGACTCGGCGACCACGGCTCGCTTCACTCATCGCAACAGTCGAAGTCGAAACCGATCACCCCCGTGTTGTGTGGATCGTCCATCCTACCCGGGCCCGACGGAGGCGAGCCGGCGAGTTCGGCGAGCTCAGCCCTGCCGGCGGCGGCGCATGCCCTGGGCCATGGCCCGCCGGGCCTCGAGGTCGGCGTCGCGTCGGGCGATCGCCTGGCGCTTGTCGTGCTGCTTGCGGCCCCGTCCGAGCGCGAGCTCGATCTTCGCCCGGCCGTCCCGGAAGTACAGGCTGAGCGGGACGAGGGTGAGCCGCTCCTGGGAGAGTCGGGCGTCGAGGCGCTCGATCTCTCGCTTGTGGAGGAGCAGCTTGCGGGAGCGGTCGGGGTCGACGGCCCACATGCTCGAGGTCAGCCACGGCGGGATGTGCACGCCGTGCAGCCAGGCCTCGCCGTTGCGCACCTGGGCGTAGCCCTCGGCGATCTGGGCCTTGCCCTCGCGCAGTGACTTGACCTCGCTGCCCTTCAGGACGAGTCCGGCCTCGAAGGTGTCGAGGATGTCGTAGTCGCGCCGGGCGCGACGGTTGCTGGCGACGACCAGCTTGTCGGGGTCCTTCTTGGCCACGTCGGGAGGCTATCGGCGACGCTCGCGCAGCTCTCCCGGGAATGTGAGTCGGCCCTCGGGGGTTGTTCGCCCTAGAATCCTGACTCAACAGGTCGGATTCGTTCGATTTCCCCCCAGGAGCATCCCCATCGTGGCCGTCACCGTTCGCCTCCCCACCGTCCTCCGCCCCCACGCCAACGGGGCGACGACCGTCGAGGTCGAGGGCACCACCGTCAAGGAGGTCGTCGACACGCTGGTCGGGGACTTCCCGGGCATCGCCCCGAACCTGCTCGCCGACGACGGGCAGCTCCACCGGTTCGTCAACGTCTACGTGAACGACGAGGACATCCGCTACATCGACCAGCTCGACACCGAGGTCGCCGACGGCGACGAGGTCTCGCTGCTCCCGGCGGTCGCGGGCGGATGACCGCCACCGCCTCGACGGCCGAGATCGTCGAGCTCCCCAGCACCCGCCTCGGGCCCCGTCGCCCGGTGGCGTCCTCGGTGCTCGACCTGATCGGCGAGACGCCGATGGTCGACCTGTCCGAGCTGAGCCCGAACCCGGACGTCCGGATCATCGGCAAGCTCGAGGGGCAGAACCCGGCCGGCTCGGTCAAGGACCGCATCGCCAAGGCGATGATCCTCGCCGCCGAGGCCGACGGCTCGCTTCAGCCCGGCCAGCGGATCATCGAGCCGTCGTCGGGCAACACCGGCATCGCGCTGGCGATGATCGCCAAGGTCCGGGGCTACCCGATCACGATCGTGCTCCCCGAGAACGTCTCGCCCGAGCGACGGCAGCTGCTCGAGGCGTTCGGCGCCGAGATCATCCCGACGCCCGGGGGAGAGGGGTCCAACGGGGCCGTTCGACGGGCGCAGCGGCTCGCCGAGGAGCATCCCGAGTGGTGCTTCCTCTACCAGTACGGCAACCACGCCAACCCGTCGGCGCACTACACGGGCACCGGCCCGGAGATCTTCCGGGACGTCCCCGAGATCACCCACTTCGTCGCAGGGCTCGGCACGAGCGGGACGCTGATGGGCGTCGGTCGCTACCTCAAGGAGCACAAGCCGTCGGTCCAGCTCGTGGCCGTCGAGCCCCCGATCGGTGAGCAGGTCGAGGGCCTGCGCAACCTCGACGAGGGCTACGTGCCGCCGGTCTTCGACGACTGGGGCGGCGCCGAGCTGCTCGACCGCAAGATGATCGTCCGCCCCCGCGAGTCGCTGGAGTGGACCCGCCGCCTCGCCGATGTCGGCGTGTTCGCCGGCATCTCGTCCGGGGCGTCGATCGCCGGTGCGGTGAAGGTCGCCAACCGGATCGACGAGGGCACCATCGTCGCCATCGTTTGCGACGGCGGGTGGAAGTACCTCTCCACCGGCGCCTGGACCGACGACCTCGACGTCGTCGCCGAACGAGCGAAGCGGATCATTTACTTCTAGCCAGTAGGTCCCGGGCTCTGGGTTGCCTCCTCGCCTCGGCCGGGAGACGGTGACGTGCCCCGACCAACGCCGTCGGCCGGATCGGCGAGCGATGGTCCGAGCTCGTAGTGGCTGAACCGGGACGGGCTCAGCGCGGTGGCGCCGGCCGCGGGCTCTCCGATTGTTGCGATCTCGCTCGCGAAGGCCACGAGCTCCGCGATCCCGGAGGGCTCGGGCACCACGACGCAGTGTTCGTCGAGTCCGTACCGTTCCGCGTGCTCGGGGAGCACGGAGCTCGACCAGATCACCACCGGCACCGTGGCGAGTGGTGCAGGGAACGCAGCAGCTCGAGCAGGTCGAAGCCGGACTCGAGGTCGTGGATCACGTCGATCACCACGATGTCGGCGAACGCACCCGGCGGGGCCGTCTGGATGGTCGTCGTCGCCTCGGCGACGCTGCGGGCGATGTGGAGGCGATCCACGATGTGCTCGAAGACGCGGCGAGAGAAGGCCTCCTGGAGCGAATCGCCTTCGACCGGCAGCAGTTCTGACGGCCAGGACGAGCGGCTGGTGATCGTCGTCGCTTCAGCGACCGCGGGTCGAGCCGACCTACCTGATGCCGGTCGTTCCTCCTTCCGGCCCAATCCAGTCACACCGGCAGCGCCCCTCGGCTTCGGCCGGGGGGCGTCGTCACGTCCGGGCTCAGGTCACGTTGGCCGAAGGATCCTCAGGATCGGTCGCTTCCTCCAGTGCCGGAACGGTGGCCTCCACCTGACCGAGTTCGTCGGCCGGGACGTCTCGCCGGTCGACGACCATCCGGCCGAACGGCAGGAGGGCGAGCTTCGCCAGCTTCAAGTTGGCCAACGCGAAGGGCAGTCCGATCACCGTGATCGCCAGGAGCGCCGCGGTGACGAGGTGCACGAGGACCAACCACCATCCGGCGACGATCAGCCAGACGACGTTCCCGAGCGTGGAAAGCGACCGATCACGGTCGGGGCGCTTCACAACAACCCGTCCGAAGGGCCAGATGGGGTCTCCTTGGTGCCCGGGCTAGACCTCGAACTGTGAGGTGACGTGGACCAGGTCTTCTGCCATGTCGGCGAGTGACGTGGCTGCGGAGCTGGTGTCGTGGGTGGCTTCGAGGGTCGACTCGGCGGAGTGGGTGAGCGAGGCGCCGTGTTCGGCGATCTCGTGGGACTCACCGTTGGCCGCTTCGATCTGGTTGGCGATCTCCTCGACGGTGGCGGTCTGTTCCTCGACCGCAGCGGCGATGGTGGAGGTGGCGCCGCTGACGTCGCCGATGGCACCCACCACGCGGTCGTTGGCGGATGACACCTTGGTGCACTGCTCCTGCACTCGTTGCACGTTCTCACCGATGCGCGAGACCGATCGTGCGGTCTCCTCGGCCAGGGTCTTGACCTCGCTGGCCACCACCGCGAACCCGCGGCCACCCTCGCCGGCCCGGGCTGCTTCGATAGCGGCGTTGAGGGCGAGCAGGTTGGTCTGGTCGGCGACCTCCCCGATGAGGCTGACCACCGAGCCGATCTCGTCGCTGACGGCGACGAGTTCGCGAACGAGCTCGGCGCTGGTGCCGGCTTCGTCGACGGCTTCGGTGGCGCGGGTGGCGGCGTCGTCGGCGGAGTCGGCAACCTCGCGGATCGAGGTCCGCATCTCGTTGGCCATCTCGGAGACCATGGCCATGGCGGCCTGGACCGATTGCGCGCTGCCGGCGACCTGCTGGGCCTGGGTGGTTCCGGACTCTGCACCAGCGGAGAGCTCGGCCGCAGTGGCCGCGAGCTGCTCGGACGACGCCGAGAGCCCGGAGGCGGTCGAGACGAGGTTCGTGATCAACTGCACGAGGTTGGTGCGCATCGTGGCCAAGGAGGCCCCGAGCTCACCTGGCAGCGCGACCTCGAGCGAGGGATCGTTGAGGCGGCCCTCCGCGATGGCGTCGGCCTGTTGACCGACGGTGACCAGGATGCGGCTCATCTCCCCGAAGTCAGCGCCCAGGGAACCCGGCATCTCAGCCGAGAACGCCTCGTCGGAGAGCCGGCCGGCGGCGACCGCGGACGCCTTCGCCCCAGCGGCGCGCAGGTTCTCGAGCATCGCGGCGAAGGTGTCGCCCAGCTCGCCCGGGACACGTTCGTCGAGCACGTCGTCGTCGAGCTCACCACCAGCCACCGAGCTGACCTGGTTGGTGATGGTGTCGAGCGTGGCCTCGAGCTGATCGAAACCCGCGACCATCACGCCGAGCTCGTCGCGGCGTCGCAGCTTCTGGGTGCCGGTGCCAGCGAGGCGAGTCGCCCGCCGTGCGACACCGGAGATCAGACCGACCATGCGGACCATCACGAAGGAGCCGATCGCGAGCGCGAGGACCGCGGTCACGACGATGGTCGTGGTGAGCGTCGACACCGCATCGTCGGCGGTGCTCGCGACCGCGGCATCGTCGGCGGCGGCCTGGGCCTCGAGTGCCTCGGCCAGCTCGTTGAGATCGTCGCGAAGCCCTGACACCGTCTCGATCGCTTCCTCGGCGACGACGTGGATGTCGATGGTCTCGTCGCGCAGGTGCTCGGCGACGAGGTCGATCTCGTCGAGGTCGTGCTCGATGTGATCGACGATCTCGAGGAGCTCGCCGTCCGAACGCGCCTTGATCTCCTCGAACGCGGCTCGGGCATCCGGCAGCTTGGCATCGAGCTCGTCAGCGGCCTCCTGCCTCGTCAACTGTCCGTCCTCGACCGCGAGCACGTCGATGAGCACCTGCGTGCTGTACCCGTTCATGACCTTCTCGCTGGCGACCAGGTCCTCCACGCTGACCTCGAACATGTGGTGGGCGCGGTCTTGGACATCTCGGAGCGCCGACACCGAGACGACGCCGACGGCGATCGTGCCCACGATCGCCAACACCAACACTCCGATGACCTTCGATCCGAGACGCATGTCCGACCCCCCAGGGTCCAAGGGCCCCCAGAATCGGGACCTATGTCACCTCTGTCGGCGATGCGCCCTCGCGAATCAAGGCATCGAGAAACCGGCATCACGGCGCCGATCTCCAGGGGAGTCCGACGCGCCAGGCTGCTGCGCTGATCACACCGTCTGCGGACTCATGTCGAGCACCGGTCGTGGGCAGCCGGTGCGCTGCCGTACTCCGAGAGCGCCAGCTCCACGTTCAGGTCGCGAAGCCCCCGAAGTCGTGGTCGCCGAATCGGAACGGTCGTGCTGCGGTGGACCCCGCGGCGAGCTCGCCGACGGTGGCGATCTCGCTGGCGAAGGCGGCGAGCTCGTCGATGCCGAAGGGCTTCGACACGACCACGCAGTGCTCATCGAAGCGGCAGCGCTCGACGTACTCGGGGCGCACCGAGGTCGACCAGACCACGACCGGCACGGTGGCGAAGTGCGGTAGTCGTCGCAACACGTCGAGCACGTCGAAGCCGGACTCGAGGTTGAGCATGACGTCGACGACGACGACGTCAGGGGCGCGGCCGGTCGCGGCAGCTTCGATGAAGCTGGTCGCGTCGGCCACACTGCCGGCGATGTGGAGCCGATCCACGACACGCTCGAAGACCCGCCGATACAGGGCCTCTTGCAGTGGATCGTCTTCGACCAGCAGCAGTTCCAACGGCGCTCCTTCGCTCCGGGCAACCGCTGAGTGTGGCACAGACGGCGCTCCGTGCAACGACCTCTCGTGAGCGCTCACCGTGACGGAGCAGAGCCGTGCGGTGTCGCCGTCGCCGAAGCGGCCGGCGAAGCCCACTGCGGAGGGAGGCGACGCGGCGGGTGACCGCACGGGCAGGGGCGAAAGCCCCTCGGTCAGGGGTCGACGCCGGCCGCCCTCAGTCGAAGCCGCCGGGGAAGGCCGCTCCGACCGGAGCGGACACCCTGGCCTCCGGCGGGGCGAGTGCCCGGCCGGTCATGAAGACCGGCGTGAGTCGGAGCACGATCTGGGGGTCGTCGGGGTCTCCCCACTGGGGCAGCGAGAGGCGCTCGAGCCGCTCCCGCTCCCGCTCGTTCTCGACGAGATCGGCTCGTCCGGTGACGACGACGCTCCAGTTGTCGGCCGTCGCCGCGTCCCAGGTGTGGGCGCAGAACGACAACACCGAACCCGAGGCCGTCCTCCCGATCGTGCTCTGCGCCGCGGCACGGAGCACGACGCTGCCCCGGTCGACGAGGTAGCTGACGGGCAGGACCAGGGGGAGCGCTCGATGTGAGAGCGCGACGCAGCCGTATCGCCCGCGAGCCAATGCGTCCAGGCACTCGCCCTCGTCCAGCACGAGGAGGCCACTGCGGTCCCGCTCCATGGCATCGCAGCCTCGGGCCTAACGACTCATGCCGCTAGGGACTTAGGTCCCGAGCCGCTCTGCCGACAGGAGACGTGCGAGGCACCCCACAACACCCTCGCAGTGGTACCGCCCCCCGGCCCTCCCCCTGGCCGGGGGGCGGTCTCGCGTTCTGAGTGAAACGCGACCGCCGGATGTGGCAAGGAAAGGCCGAGCGGCGCACTCTGCGTCGCCGGACGAGGGCGGGCGGTCGTGATGGGTGGGGCGGAGACGTGGTTGTGGGCGATGCCGATCCGGCGGGCCGACGGCACCGATTGGGCCCACGCCGATGAGGTGGTCGATCTCATCGGCGTGCTGGTCGAGCGGGACACCGGTGCATCCTTCGCGGACGATGCCGCTGCTCGGCGGCGAGCGCTGACGCTGTGGCGCGAGCAGCACGCCGCCGCCGGGGCCCGGACGCGCATCGGCGACGCGCTGACGGTCGTCCTCGACCAGCTGGAGCAGGAGGGCCACGTGAGTGGCCGCATCGACCGCTCGCTGCTCCCCGAGTGACCGACGGGCGCTCGGGAGGGGACATCAGAGCTCGAAGCGCGAGGTGACCTGAACCAGATCCTCGGCCATGTCGGCCAGCGAGGTGGCGGCGGAGCTGGTGTCGTGGGTGGCCTCGAGCGTCGCTTCGGCCGAGCTCGTCAGCGCTGCTCCGTGGTCGGCGATCTGGTGCGACTCGCCGTTGGCGGCCTCGATCTGGCCGGCGATCTCCTCGACGGTGGCCGTCTGCTCCTCGACCGCCGCTGCGATGGTGGAGGTCGCTCCGCTCACGTCGCCGATGGCGCCGACCACCCGGTCGTTCGCCGACGAGACCTTGGTGCACTGCTCCTGGACGCGGTCGACGTTCCGGCCGATGCGGGACACCGATCGTGCGGTCTCCTCGGCGAGGGTCTTCACCTCGCTCGCGACCACGGCGAACCCGCGGCCGCCCTCCCCGGCGCGGGCGGCCTCGATGGCGGCGTTCAGGGCCAGCAGGTTGGTCTGGTCCGCGATCTCCCCGATCAGCAGGATCACCGAGCCGATCTCGTCGCTGGCCGACACCAGCTCGCGGACCAGCTCGGCGCTCGTCCCGGCCTCGTCGACGGCCTGGGTCGCCCGCTCGGCCGCAGCCTCCGCGGAGTCGGCGACCTCGCGGATCGAGCCCCGCATCTCGGCGGCCATCTCCGTGACCGAGCTCATGGCCTCCTGAACGGAACGAGCGCTGCCGGCGACCTCCGCGGCTTGTGTCGTGCCGGACTCGGCGCCGGCGGCGAGCTGCTCGGACGACGCCGAGAGGCCGGAGGCGGTGGAGACCAGGTTGGAGACGAGCTGGACCAGGTTGGCCCGCATCGTCTCCAGTGAGGCGCCGAGCTCGCCGGGGAGCTCGACCTGCAGCGACGGATCGTTGAGCCGGCCGTCGGCGATGGCATCGGCCTGGCGACCGACCGTGACGAGGATCCGGCTCATCTCGCCGAAGTCGGCACCGAGCGAGCCCGGCATCTCCGTCGCGAAGACCGGGTCGGACAGCCGACCGGCTGCGACCGCCGATGCCTTCGCCCCCGCCACGCGGAGGTTGCCGAGCATCTGGCCGAAGCCGTCGCCGAGCTCCCCGGGGAGTCGTTCGTCGAGCACGGGATCACCGAGCTCGCCGGCCGCCACGGCCCCGACCTGGCTGCTGATCGTGCCGAGCGCGCCGTCGAGCTGATCGAAGCCGGCCACCATCACGCCTAGCTCGTCCCTGCGACGCAGGGTCTGGGACCGGGCTCCGGCCAGCTGGGTGGCTCGCCTCGCCACGCCCGAGATCAGTCGCACCATCCTGATCATGACGACGAGACCGATGGCGAGCGCGATGACCGCGGTCACCGCGATGGTCGTCGTGAGCATCGACACCGCGTCCTCGGCGGTCTCGGCGACCGCCGCGTCGTCGGCCGCCGCCTGCGCCTCGAGCGCTTCCGCGAGCTCGCCGAGATCGCCGCGGAGCTCCGTGACCGTCGCGATGGCCCGCTCGGCCACGTCGTGGATGGGGACGGACTCGTCGCGCAGCTGCACGGCGACGAGATCGATCTCGGCGAGGTCGTGCTCGATGCGCCCGACGATCTCGCTGAGCTCGCCATCCGAGCGGACGGCGATCTCGTCGAACGCCGCCCGAGCCTCGGCCAGCTCGGGGCCGAGCCGGTCTGCCGCCTGCTGTCTCGTCGACGTCCCGTCCTCGACCGCGAGGACGTCGATCAGCACCTGCGCGCCATAGCCGTCGAGGAGCTTCTCGCTCGCGACGAGGTCCTCCACACTGACCTCGAACATGTGGTGAGCCCGATCCTGGACCTCGCGCAACGCCGAGACGGCGGTGACGCCGACGACGATCGTGCCCACGATCGCCAGGACCAACACACCGATGACCTTCGTACCCAACCGCATCTGCGGACCCCCCGGTCCAGGGCCACCCACCGACGGCGACCTGTGTCGCTCCCGTCGTCCAAACCGGTCATGTGATGAAGGTGTTCGTTGGCCGGTCTCGGAGAACCGGTCTGGAAGCACCGGTCCCGCTGGGCCGGTGTCGACGGTCCGGGAACGTCCGGGGGCGTCGTGCGGTTGACACCGGCGTACGTTCCGATTCGAAAGAGGAACCATGTTGTTCGGCCGCAGGACCCCGCAGATGATCACCGCCGACGAGGCGCTCCCGGGTCGTGAGACGCCGCTTCGCTTCGACGACACCCACGTCGTGCTCGGCACCTCGCTCACCGGCCCGTGGCCGGACGGCCACGAGGTGCTGTACGTCGGGATGGGCTGCTTCTGGGGTGCCGAGCGCATCTACTGGCAGATCCCCGGGGTGCACGTCACCGCCGTCGGCTACATGGGCGGGTGGACCAAGAACTGCACCTACGAGGAGAACTGCACCGGCATGACCGGCCACGCCGAGGCCGTGATGGTCGTCTACGACCCCGAGCAGGTGAACATCGAGACCCTCCTCAAGGCGTTCTGGGAGAACCACGACCCGACCACGCTCAACCGCCAGGGCAACGACGTCGGCACCCAGTACCGCTCGGCGCTCTACACCACGACCGACGAGCAGCTCGTGGCCGTCCGCGCCTCGGCCGACCGCTACCAGGCCGCGCTGACCGCGGCCGGCTACGGCGAGATCACCACCGAGATCGCTGCCGTCGAGGACGCTGGAGACGGGGTCTTCTACTACGGCGAGGACTACCACCAGGGGTACCTGCACAAGAACCCGCGGGGCTACTGCAACCACGGCTTCTGCCAGGTCGGCTACGACGAGGCCGCCCACGGCCAGGGTGCGGCCAAGGTCGAGCTCCCGGAGTAGGGGAGCGCCAGCCGCTCAGGCCGCGACGGGGAGAGGCGGCTCGGCGACCGTCAGCAGCTGCTTGCCCAGATTGGCGCCGGTGAAGAGGCGGGCGAGCGTCGCAGGCGCGTGCTCGAGCCCCTCCTGCACGTCCTCCTCGACCTTGATGGCGCCGCTGGTCAGCCAGCCGGCCAGCTCACCGATCGCCTCGCCGAAGCGGGGCACGAAGTCGAGGACGAGGAAGCCCTCGATGCGCGAGCGCTTGATGATCAGCTGCGCGTAGTTCTTCGGTCCGGGCGGCAGCTCTTGGACGTCGTAGCCGGTCGAGATGGCGCCGCAGAGCGCGATGCGGGCGTTGAGCGCCAGGTTCATGAGGGCGTCGTCGAGGATCGGCCCGCCGACGTTGTCGAAGTAGACGTCCAGGCCCTTCGGGAACTCCTCGCGGAGGCGGCGGGCGACGTCCTCGTTGCGGTAGTCGATGCAGACGTCGTAGCCGGCGACGTCGGTGACCCAGGCGCACTTCTCCGGCCCGCCGGCGAGGCCGACCACCTTGGCCGCGCCCTTGATCCGGGCGAGCTGACCGGCGACCGAGCCCGTCGCGCCGGCGGCACCCGACACCAGGACGTGGTCGCCCTCGCCGACGCCGGCCACGTCGAGCATGCCGAAGTACGCGGTGAGCCCGGTGACGCCGAGCGGGCCGAGCATCCACGTCGGCGGCACCCCCGGCGGGATCTTGGCGACGCGACCGGTCAACCCCTGCCCGTCGCTGACCGCGTAGTCCTGCCACCCGAAGTTCCCGCTGACCAGCTCGCCGACCACGTAGTCGGGATGGTTCGACGCCACGACCTGCCCGGCGCCGGAGGAGCGCATGACCTCGCCGATCTGCACCGGCGGCATGTAGGACGGCACGTCGTTGAGCCAGCCCCGCTGCGTCGGGTCGAACCCGAGCCAGCAGACCCGCACGAGGAACTCGCCGTCGCCGGGCTCGGGCACCGGTTCGGTGCGGAGCTCGAAGTGGCGGGCCTCGACCTCGGCGACCGGCCGCTCGACCAGCACCAGCTGGCGGTTCACATCGTCGGACATCGGGGCCCTCCTCCTCGTCGTCGGCGACCCTAGAGGTCGGCGCCGGGCCGAGGCGATGCGACGGTCGAGCGCCACGCAGCGCCGTCGATGTGGGCGGTGTTCACGCTCGGCGCGACCGGGCCGGTGGTGCGGACGAGCCCGACCCGCTGAGGTGGACCACATCCAGCCGCCGACCGCCCGGAGCAGCCGGACATGGGACGACGAACGATCGCCATCGTCGTCGCAGCGCTCGTCGCCGGGTTCGCCCTCGGTGCGCTCCTGACCGGCGGTGACGACGAGGCCGCACCGCCCGACCGCGCCCCCGGGCCGGCCACGACCGCCCCGGAGCCGCCGACGCCGCCGGCGACGACCAGCTCCACGCTCGCTCCCACGACGACGCAGGCACCCCCGCCGTCGTTCTGCGCCGAGACCACCTGGGCCGCCGACGCCGCGCCGGCCCCCGATCGGCTCACCGTCGTGGAGACCGACCTCGTCCTCGATTGCGACGTCACGGTGGGTGCCCTGCGCATCGCAGCCGGCGCCTCGCTGACCTTCGTCGGCGACGCCGAGCTCGTCCTCGACGCCGGGGGCGGCCGCCAGGCGAGCGGACGGTTGGAGGTCATGGGCGCGCTCAGGATGCGCCCGACGGACGGTGAGCAGCACACCATCACGTTCCGAGGACTCGACGCGGGCGAGATGATCGGCGGCGACGACGGGATGATGAGCGACCCCGGGGGTCTGCACGCGATGGGCGAGGGCGTCCTCGACCTCGACGGACCCGACCGGACCGCATGGACCCGCCTGGCCGCACCGGCCCGTGAGGGCGATCGCTCGATCGTGGTGGAAGCGGCCGACGGCTGGCAGCCCGGCGACGTGCTCACCGTCGTGCCGTCGTTGCCGCCCGACGACCCCGACTTCGCGACGGCCTACAGCGAGGCGACGATCGTCGAGGTGGCCGACGGGGTCGTCACGCTCGACCGACCCCTCGCCCATGACGCTCCCGAGGTGGAGGGCCGGGACGGCGCGATGCACCGCGCCGAGGTGCTCAACCTCACCCGCGACGTCGTCATCCGCACCACCACCGGCGATCCGAGCTACGTGACCCTGCATCCGGGCAGTGGCCGCCAGCACCTCGCCGACGTCGGGCTCATCGGCCTCGGCCCGGCCGAGGTGATCGGCCGCTATCCGATCCACCTGCACCTCCTCGGCGACGGATCGAGGGGCTCGACCTTCGACCGGCTCCTCGTCCTCGACTCACAGAACCGTGCCGTCGTGCCCCACGGCAGCCACGGGACGACGTGGACCGACGTGGTGGCCCATCGGATCGCAAACGATGCGTTCTGGTGGGATCGAGGCCAGGACGCGAACGCCAGCGACGACACCACCTGGCATCGGCTCGTCGCCTCCCAGGTCACCGATTCCGAGGAGTCGCGCTTCCGCCTCGCCGGCTTCCAGCTCGGATCGGGGACGGGCAACACGATGACCGAGTCCGTCGCCGTGGGGGTCCAGGGGGCGAAGGACTCCGCCGGCATCGCCTGGCCGGAGGGAGCCGGAGGCCGGGGGAGCGGTGAGTGGGCCTTCGACGCCAACGTGAGCCACAACAACGCACGCCACGGCGTCTTCACCTGGCAGAACACCTCAGGTGCCCACGAGATCACCGATCTCGTCAGCTGGCACAACGGCGCCTTCGGTGTGTCCCACGGCGCCTACCGCAACGGCTACCTGTGGGACGGGCTCGACCTCATCGGCAACGCGGACGGCGGACTCCTGCTCCACGCCGTGAGCCGGGAGCCCGACCTCCGCTTCGTCGACCTGTGGATCCGTGGCGGTGAGTTCGGCATCCGCACCACCCGCCACAACCAGCCCGTGATCGGGCCGACGGTCATCGACGGGCTGATCATCGAGGACGTCGAGGTGGCCCTGTGGGGGGCGGCGACCGGCCACCCCGACTCGATCGACGTCCACGGCTACGACGGCCCGCCGGTCGAGTACGCCGACGTCGCCCACCGGGCGAGCGAGTGGCGCTTCCACGCGACCGACGGGACCGTCACCGCCGTCACGCCGTGACGCCCACCGGCCGGTCGTCGTCGAGCTCCAGCTCCTCGATCGAGAGCTCGGCGTCGCGGGTGATCACGACCAGCAGGCTCGGCAGCACCACGAGGGTGGCGACCAGCGCCAGCAGGATCATGATGGCGGTCAGGAGGCCGTAGGCGGCGAACAGCGGCATCGGGGCGAAGGCCAGGAGCCCGAACCCGATCGACGAGCTGACCGCCGACGCCACGAGGGCCAGCCCCGTGCCCTCGCCGGCGACCCGCACCGCCACCGAGCGGACGCCGTGGCGGTCGAGCTCCTCGCGGTACCGAGCGATGTAGTGGATGGCGAAGTCGATGCCGATGCCGATCGACACGGCGGCGATCGTCGCCGTCACGAGGTTGATCGAGTAGCCCAGGACCTCCATCAGGGCGTAGAGCCAGGTCACCACCATGAGGATCGGCACCACGCTGGCCAGGCCGTAGCGCACCGAACGGAGGAACGCCGCGGCGATGAGCAGGCACAGCACCACGGCGACCGGCAGGGAGACCTGCAGGGCGCGGTTCGTGGCGTCGAGCGACGCCTCGCGGACGAAGGGGCTGCCGGTCACCTGGACGAAGGTGCCTCCGAGCTCGGCGGAGAGCTCGTCGGCGAGCGGGTCCAGATCGTCGATCGCCGCTGCGACCGACTCCTGGGCCCGGCTGTCGACGAGCTGCAGCTCGAGGACCGTGGCGCCCACCGGATCGCCGACGTCGACGGCGGTGTTGACGTCGTCGGGGGTGAGGATGAGCCGGTCGGCATCGAAGGGGACGCCGCTCTCCGCGGCGACCGCGAGCAGCGCCGCCACCTGGTCCTGCCCGTCGGGGATGCCGTCGCCGTCGGCGTCGGTGATCGCGACGCCCGCGCGCTGGGCGACCAGGTCGGCCATGAGCGGCGAGTCCCACGTGGCGTCGAAGACGCTGAACACACCGCCGTCGACGTCGATCAGACCGTCGTCGTCCCGGGCGAGCGACGGCGTGTCGAGCGCAGCGATCCGGGCTGCCGTCGCCTGGATGGACGACAGCGCCGCGGGATCGGTGACGTCCGCCTCGATGTACAGCAGCGCCGGTTCGCCACCACGATCACCGACGTGGGTGTCGAGCTGGTCGAGGCTCATGACGAAGTCCGTGTCCGACGAGAAGAAGTCCTCGACGTCGAACTCGGCCGGGACCTGGACGGCGAGCGTCGAGGCCGCGGCCGAGACCACGATCGCCGCACCGAGGACGAGCACCGGTCGCCGAGCGACGCGCTCGACGCCTCCGCCGATGATCTGTGCGAGGCGGCCATCGGCCTGCGAGGTCCTCGGCGCCGAGCCGACCGTCTGCCCGGTGGTTCGGCCGCGTCGGATCCGGTAGGGGAGCACGAGCGTGGCGAGCACCGTGACGATCGCGAGGATCGTGCCCAGCCACGGCACGAGGAAGACCATGAGCAGCACCGAGCCCATCGCCATCGAGGCCGCGCCCACGCCGCCGGCGACCCGCAGCACGGTGGCCCGGCGGCCGGGGGTCGGCGGCGCGACGTTGGCCTCGATGGTGCTGATGGCCAGCGGCGTCACGATGCCGAGCAGCACGTAGGCGGCGCTGAGCGCGATCGCCGCTCCGATGCCGAACTGCACGATCGACTCGATCCCGCTGGTGACGTTGGCGAGGAAGGCCGCCGCGCCGGTGGTCAGCGCGAGGATCAGGGCCCCCGAGACGCCGGTCATGCCGGACACGAACGCGGGGGCGGCCGTGCGGCCGGACTCCCGCTCCTCCCGGTACCGCCCGACCGCGTGGAACGCGTAGTCGACGCCGAAGGAGATCATGGCGACGGGGACGATCAGCGACAGGACGAGGTCGTCCTCGAGGCCGATCAGGTTCGTGATGCCCTTGAGCCACACGATGAGCGCCAGGAAGGACGCCGACACGACCGCCAGCGCCCAGTAGCTCCGCAGCGTCAGCCCGACGAGCAGCAGCACGGCGAGGATCGTCAGACCGATGAAGGGGCCGGCCACCGCCCCCTGTTCCTGCGACGTGAGGTTGACGTCGATGGCGACGCCGTTGATCTGGAACCCGTCGGCGGTGCGCAGCACCTCCTGGACGCTGCGGTCGTACTCCTCCGGCTCGGTGTCGCCGCCGAGGTTGACCGAGACGTTGCCGAACCCGAGGACGGTGTCGTCGGCCAGGACGTTCACGGACAGGGCGGGCACGGTCCAGGTGCCGTCCTCCGCCCGCGTCGACTGCGCCGACAGACCCACGATCGACGACCGCTCGCCGAAGCGCTCGATGACCTCGGCCCCGACGTCCTTGACGTCGGCATCCGACGCGTTGGCGACGCCGTCGATCCCACGCGCTCGCAGCTCGTCGTCGATGAGGTCGGCGAGGCTGAGCACGCCCACGACGTCCCGCTCCGCCTCCACCTCGAAGTACTCGAAGAGCGTCGGGCCGACCTCGGGATCCTGGCGGAGTCGCTCCTGCGCCTCGAGCAGCTCGGCGAGCGGCTCGGCGCGGAGGACGTCACCGCTCTCGTGCTCGGCGATGAAGATGAGGCCGCGCACGGACGAGACGAAGGTGTCGTCGACCCGGTCCCGGGCGGTGAACACGTCTCCGGTCGGCTCGGTCGACGCCGAGCGGTCGGGAGCCATGGTGAGGAAGGGGATCGCGAGCAGGGCGGTGATGGCGATCGCCACGGCGATGGTGGTGCCGGTCCGGCGCTGCAGAGCGTCGAACCATCGGGCGGTGCGGCCGGTGGGGGCGGGAGCGTGCATGGCGGAGTCCTCGGGGCGACGGGTGGTTGTCACTGACAAGATGACATCGTAAAGATGCGACTGGTCACCGTCAAGATGGCGGCGGTCACAGCGCGCGAAACGCGAGGGGAGCGAAGCGACAAGGGAGGGGTGGCCGCCGCACCGGGGTCCCGCACCCCCGGTCGCCGCGGTCGCGGTGGAGCGCCGGGGTGACGTGCCGCGAGCCTCGGTCCACTCCGCCGTCGGCGCCCGGGGTGGCGACGGTCGCCCCGATCCGTTCCACCCCGGGCGCCCTTCGACCCCGCCCTCCGGGCCCTTGGTCCCTGCCGTCGCCGCCGGCGGAGCGGCACCCTCCGTTCCCGGGACGGGGGTCGCCCGGCACGCGGGTCGTTCGAGCAGCGCTCCGGCGGCCTCCCCGTCCCGTCGAGCCAGGGTGACGTCGAGGCGAGCCCCGGCCGACGCCGATCGGGCGCCCCGGTGCTGGTGGGGCATCGGGGCGCCGACTCTGCCGGTGGTGGACCCGACCCCAACGGCGGGCGCCGAGCCGCGAGGATGGAGACCGCGTGTCCCGAGCCCTCCCCCTCCTCGTCGGCCTCGCCGTGCTCCTCCTCGCGTCCTGCTCCGACGACGACGGTGCCACCGACGGCGCCGTCGATGCCGCCGCCGTGGCGACCTCCACGACCACGCCGGTCGCACCGGCGACGTCGACGACGACCACCGCGCCCACGACCACCACGACCACGACGTCGACGACGACCACGACGACCGAACCGCCCCGGGTCTGGCCCGACGCGTCCACCACCGGCGTGCCCGACGACGTCGAGCTGGTCGCCTCGGGGCCGATCGTCGTGACCGAGGCCGACGCCGTGGTCGAGGGCGTCGAGGTGGACGGCGGCATCACCGTCCAGGCGCCCGGCGTGACGATCAGGAACTCGCTCGTCCGCGGCGACGTGCTCAACGTGATCGACTGCGACTCCGACAACGGCTGCGAGGACCTGCTCATCGAGGACACGACCGTGATCGGCACCGGCACCCGCTGCCAGAACGGCATCGGGTTCAACCGGTACACCGCACGCCGGGTCGACATCTCCGGTTGCGTCGATGGCGCCAAGGCGCACGGCTTCACCACGATCGAGGACTCCTGGATCCACGGCCTGCGCCGGGTCGAGGGCGACGGCGACTCGACCCACAACGACGGCATCCAGTCGACCGGCGGTCAGGACATCACCATCCGCGGCAACCGGATCGAGGCCATCCCGCAGCGGCAGACCTCGGCGATCAAGGTCAGCGCCGAGCGGCGGCCCGTCATCGACGTCGAGGTGTCCGACAACCTGCTCTCGGGCGGCACCATCACGCTCTTCGTCAACGACGCCGGGGAGGGGGTGCCCACCGGCGTGGTGCGCGACAACGTGATCGCGGCCGGCGCCTACTCGGCGGCCCCGTGGCGCATCACCGACAACCCGGAGCTGGTGGTCGACGGCAACCTCGAGGGCTGAGCGTGGCCGTCAAGTGGTCGTCTCACTGCGAGTGCCGGATTCGACGCACATCGTGTGATCCATGGCAGACTGGTGCGGTGCATGGTGGGCGAGGGAGTGGCACGGACCGGAAGGTGGCGAGCGAGTGTGCAGGGACCGATCAGCGTCCTCGCACCGCGCTCCACGGCCTCCGGTTGGGCGTGCCGGCGGCAGCGGCGTTGTGGGTGGGCGTGGCGAGCATTCTTCGCCGACTCTCCCGCCGGCGCTGAGCGCCGAGCTCAGGTGATGCGGGGGCGCTCGGCCGGGTAGGCCAGGTGACCGTCGGTCGAGATCGCGTCGCGCAGCCGGGTCAGCGCAGCGACGACGTCGACGTGGCGCAGCGGCAGCGGCGACAGGCCCAGGCGGATCACGTCGGGCTCGCGGAAGTCGCACACGACGTCGAGACGCTGGTTGGCGAGCTGGGCGATCTGCCAGGCCTGATCGTGGCGCAGCGCGACGATCGCCCCTCGCCGTTCGGGGGCCGACGGGGTGAGGACGTCGACGCCGAGCGGTCCCAGCCACTCGACCGCCTGATCGATGGCGAGCTGGCTCAGCGACGCGACCTTGGCCTGGAGCGCGGCGGCATCGACCGAGGCGATGAGGTCGATCCCGGCGGTGGCGGTGGCGAGCGAGAGCACCGGCGGTGTGCCGATCGCGAACCGCTCGACACCGGGTGCCTCGTCCCACGACGGTCGCAGCTCGAAGGGCGCCCGGTGCCCGAACCACCCGTGCAGCGGCGGGTCGAGCCGCTCGACGAGGTCGGCCCGCGCCATGAGCCAGGCCGGTGCGCCGGGGCCGCCGCAGAGGTGCTTGTAGGTGCAGCCGACGGCGAGGTCGACGCCGGCATCGCCGAGGCCGAGCGGGACGACGCCCGCCGAGTGGCTGCAGTCCCACAGCGTCCACGCACCGTGGCGATGGGCGAGCTCGGTGATCGCGCGCAGGTCGAGCAGTCGTCCGGTCCGGAAGTCGACGTGCCCGAGCGCGACGAGGCCGACCCGGTCGTCGAGCTCGGCCGCCACCAGGTCGGCGTCGACCGGGCCGTCCAGGAGCCGCAGCTGCCCGCCGGCGCTCGCGGCCCGTTGGCCGAGCGCGTAGAGGTCGGTCGGGAAGTCGCTCGACGCGGCGATGATGTCCGGCCGATCGGGCCGTGCGGTCAGCGCCGCGCCGGCGGCCTGGTGGACGAGCACGGTGGTGGAGTCGCCGACGTGGACCGTACGGGGGCTGACCTCGAGGATCGCCTCGAGCGTGGCGCCGGCGTGGGTGGCGAGGTCGAGCCACCGGTGTGACCAGCCGGTCACGCCGTCGTCGCGCCAGCGGCGCAGCTCGCGCTCGGCGAGACGGGCCGCGGTGCGCGGCTGGGGGCCGAGCGAGTGTCCGGCGAGGTAGATCGTGCGGTAGCTGTGGCCGTCGGCGAGCGGGTGGAACGCGTCGACGAGGTGGGCCAGCGGGTCGGTGCGATCGAGGCGTCGTGCCCGTGCGAGCGGATCCTCGACGATCACGACGCCGCCCAGGCCGCGGCGTCGTCGCTGCTCACCCACGAGATGGCGTCGACCAGCACCCGGCGGAAGGCCTCGTGCGCCCAGGTGGCGGGGCCGTGGCCGAACTGGAGGTAGACCAGCGGCGAGCGCCCGGCGCGCTTGGCCCAGCCGACGAGGTCGCTGCCGTCGGGGTGGCTCCACTCGCCGGGCGGGGTGGAGGGCGCGCCGATGGCCTCGCCGGCGGCGAGGAACCGGTCGGAGGTGAAGGTCGCGTCGCTGCGCAGCAGCGGGACGACGTCGTCCTCGAGCACCGGCCAGAGGTACAGCTCGTCGTCGAGCTCGAAGCCGTCGGGGGCGAGGTCGGCGACGCCGGCGGTCACCGGGTGGTCGGCCACGGTCCGGACCCGGTGGGTGGCGTCCATGACGTAGCCGCTGTCGGGCCAGTCGACGCCGTCGAGGCGACCCGGCTGGTAGTGGAAGCGGGCGCCGACGAGCTGCGCCCAGCCCTCCCAGGCCGGCCACGCCGCGGCGGCGTGATGGAGCACCACGAGGCCCTTGCCCGCGTCGAGCAGCTCGTTGAGGCCGAGGACGAAGTGCACCGGGGGTGGGACGAACCGTGGCGCCTCGCCGCGACGGAACTCGATGCCCGGCATGTCGTAGAGCACGAAGGCGTCGAAGTCCGCCGCCCGCTCTGGGTCGTAGAGCGCCTGGGCGGCCGGCTGCTCGACGTGGGTCCACTCGACCGGGAGCTCGTCCCACATCGTGAAGAACGGCTCGCGCTCGAAGGGGTGGCCCTTGGTCACGACGAGCACGCGAGGGATCTCGGGCACCCGGCGAGGCTACCGAAGCGACCCGGCCTCACGTGCAAGCGCTTTCTCTGACTAGAGTCAGAGATATGGAGAGCGAGGAGATCGCCGCGGTCCGGTCGTTCAACCGGACCGTGACCGAACGCATCGGTGCGCTGAGCGACGAGTACCTGGAGCGAGGTCGACCGCTCGGTGCGTCGCGAGTGCTGTGGGAGATCGGCGCCGGTCGCGGTGACACCCGCGGGCTGCGGTCCCGGCTCGATCTCGACTCGGGCTACCTGAGCCGGCTGCTGCGCTCGCTGGAGACCGAGGGCCTCATCGAGGTCGACGACCTCCCGACCGACCGCCGGCGCCGGGTCGCCCGGCTGACCGAAACCGGCGCGCTCGAGCACGCCGAGCTCGACCGGCAGAGCGACGCGCTCGCGGCCGCGCTGCTCGACCCGCTCGACGACGCCGACCGCGAGCGGCTGGTCGCCTCGATGCGCACCGTCGAGCGGCTCCTGACCGCCGGTCTGGTGCGCGTCGAGGCGGAGGCCCCGGACAGCGCCGCGGCGCGGCACTGCCTCGAGTCGTACTACGCCGAGCTCGACGATCGCTTCGACACCGGGTTCGACCTCGCCACCGCGCTGCCGGTCGGCGACGACGACATGCGCCCGCCGGCGGGCCTGCTCCTCGTGGCGTGGTTGCGCAGCGCACCGGTGGGCTGCGGCGCGCTCAAGCTCGCCGACCCGGAGATCGCCGAGATCAAGCGGGTGTGGGTGGACGGCGCGACCCGCGGCCTCGGTCTCGGGCGCCGCCTCCTCCGGTCGCTCGAGGAGCGCGCGGGAGCGGCGGGGCGGCGGGTGGTCCGTCTCGACACGAACGAGACGTTGGTCGAGGCCATCGCCCTCTACCGCTCGGCCGGCTACGTCGAGGTCGAGGCGTTCAACGACGAGCCCCACGCCCACCACTGGTTCGAGAAGGTGCTGCGGCGCTGAGCGGCCTGGGGTGCGGTGGCATCGATACGATCGCCCCGTGGCCTTCCCGCAGCGCCGTCTCCGCCGTCTCCGCCGCCGACCCGCCCTTCGCCGCATGGTCGCCGAGACGCGGCTGTCGGTCGACGACCTCATCGCCCCCCTGTTCGTGCGCGAGGACATCGACTCGCCGGTGCCCATCGGGTCGCTGCCCGGGGTGGTCCAGCACTCGACCGAGTCGTTGCGCAAGGAGGTGCGCCGCCTGGCCGGCCTCGGCATCCCGGGCGTCATCCTCTTCGGCGTTCCCGAGCACAAGGACGCCATCGGCTCGGGCGCGTTCGATCCCGACGGCATCGTGCAGGTGGCGTTGAGGGAGCTCCGCGACGACCTGGGCGACGAGATCGTCCTGCTCGCGGACCTGTGCGTCGACGAGTACACCGACCACGGGCACTGCGGCGTGCTCACCGCCGCCGGCGAGGTGGACAACGACGCGACCGTCGAGGTCTACGCCCGGGCCGCCGTGGCCCAGGCTGACGCCGGCGCCGACGTCGTCGCCCCCTCCGGAATGATGGACGGCCAGGTCGCCGCCATCCGCGCCGGGCTCGACGCCGCCGGCCATCAGGAGATCCCCATCCTGGCCTATGCGGCGAAGTACGCCTCGGCGCTCTACGGGCCGTTCCGCGACGCCGTCGACGTCACGATCGTCGGCGGCGGCGATCGGAAGGGCTACCAGCAGGATCCGGCCAACGCCCGCGAGTCGATGGAGGAGATCCGACTCGACCTCGACGAGGGTGCCGACATGATCATGGTCAAGCCGGCGCTGGCGTACCTCGACGTCATCGCCCGGGCCCGCGACCGGTTCGACGTGCCGATCGCGGCCTACCACGTGTCGGGGGAGTACTCGATGATCAAGGCGGCAGGCGAGCGGGGCTGGATCGACGCCGAGGCGGTGGCGCTCGAGCACCTGTTGTCGATCAAGCGCGCCGGGGCCGACACGATCCTCACCTATCTCAGCGCAGAGGTCGCCGAGCTGCTCAGCTGATGTCGCTCGGAGCGGTCGGCGCCACCGGCTGCGAACGTCGACCCCAGAGCAGGTAGGTCTCGATGCGGGTGTTCGGGCCCGCGGGGTGCAGGTCGGGGAAGCGGTCGACCAGTCGCGACAGCGCGACGCGCATCTCCAGGCGGGCGAGCGCGGCGCCGACGCACAGGTGTGGCCCGGTGCCGAAGGCGAGGTGCTTGCGGAGCTCGGACGGCGGTCGATCGAGGCGGAACTCGTCGGGCCGGTCGAAGACGGCGGGGTCGCGGTTGGCGGCGCCGTAGCACATCATCATCCGAGCGCCGGCCGGCACGGAGGTGCCGGACAGCTCGGTGTCGGCGACCGCCTGTCGGTAGAGCCCCAGCACGGGCGGGTCGTGGCGGAGCGACTCCTCGACGGCGACCTCGACCAGGGTGCGGTCCGCCCGCACGGCGTCCCAGCGGGAGCGGTCCTCGAGCAGCCGCCAGACCAGGTTGGTGATCCCCGACGTGGTGGTCTCGTTGCCGCCGATGAGGAGCTGGACGAGCACCGACCAGAGCTCCTCGGTCGTGAGGCGTCGTCCCTCGTCGTCCGCCGTGAGGGACAGGACGGTGATGAGGTCGTCGGGCGGGTCGTCGCTCGCACGGCGGATACGCACCTGCTCGTCGAGGAAGTCCTGCATCAGCCGTCGTTCCTCGCGGCCCCGGCGAGGGTCGTTGAACGCGGCGAGGATCTCGTCGGACCAGTGCTTGAAGGTCGAGCGCAGCTCCTCGGGCACGCCGAGCAGACGGGCGATGACGATGACGGGCAGTGGCTCGGCCAGCGCGTCGTGGAGGTCCCACCGCTCGACACCGTCCACGGCGTCGAGCAGCTCGTCGGTCAAGGCGACGACCATCGGCTCCAGCGCCGCGACCCGCGGGGTCGAGAACGCCGCCTGCACGACCCGTCGCAACCGGGTGTGTCCCGGCGGGTCGTCGAACAGCGCCACGCGCGCGGACGGGCGGGGGCCCTGGCCGGCCGTGGCCGTCCAGCGCTCGTGATCCCTGGCCACCAGGTCGACGTCGGCGTGCCGGGCTGCGGTCCAGAGCGCACCGTCGTCGACCTCGAGTCGGTGCACGGGGCAGTCGCGGAGCAGGTCCCGGTACGCCGCGAACGGCGACCGGAGCACGTCGGGTGAGAAGGGGTCGTACGCGACCACCTGGGCAACGTAGCTGGTGACCGTCGGGCACGCCCGGTGAGCGTGGCAGCGCGGAGGCGGCGGGTCCTCGTCACGACCCGTCGTCGCGATGGGCCATCATGTCGCGCAACCCGGTCTCGCCGTGGCGGGAGGGATCGAGTGGTCGCGCGGCATGGCGGCGTCGTCCGCGGTGCGCAGGCCCGTCACGATCGGCTGAGAAGACGACGAGGGACGGACATGGGTGTGACGAGCGGGCGGCTCGTGGCGCAGTTGCTGGGGCGCGTGACCGACGAGCAGCGTGCGGAGCTGCTCGAAGCTGCGACCGAGGTCGTCTCGGGACAGGGGAGTGGGTTGAGCGATCTGCTCGGTCGGCTGTCGTCCGGTGGGCTCGGCGCGCAGGTGCAGTCCTGGATCGACAACGACCCGAACGTCCGGGTCAGCGGCCGCGACATCCGCCGGGCGGCAGGTGATGTCGCCGTCGAGCGGATCGCCGCCCGGGCCGGGGTCTCGCGCCGCCAGGCGGCCGGCGGCCTCGCGACGCTGCTCCCGACCCTCGTCGATCAGCTGTCCCCGAACGGCGAGCTACTGTCCGGCGACGGCCTCCAGTCCGCACTGGCGAGCGCGCTGGGGGAGCTTCGCACCTGACGAGGGAGCAACGATGATCCGCCTCGGCTATCAGATCCCCAACTTCACCTACCCGGACACCGCACCATCCGAGCTCTTCGGCGTGGTCGCCGCCCAGGCGAGGGCGGCCGAGGCCAGTGGCTTCGACACCGTCCTGGTGATGGACCACTTCTACCAGCTGCCCATGTTGGGCCCGCCCGAGAACGAGATGCTCGAGTGCTACTCGACGCTCGCCGGCCTGGCCGCCTCGACCGAGTCGATCCAGCTCTCGGCCCTGGTCACGGGCAACACGTACCGGAACCCGGCCATGCTGGCCAAGACCGTCACCACCCTCGACGTGGTGTCGTCGGGTCGGGCGATCCTGGGCATCGGTGCAGGCTGGTTCGAGCTCGAGCACGAGGGCTACGGCTTCGAGTTCGGCACCTTCAGCGATCGCTTCGTCCGGCTCGAGGAGGCGCTCCAGATCATCAAGCCGATGCTCCAGGGCCTGCGCCCGACCTTCGATGGCAGCTGGTACCGGGCCAAGGACGCCATCAACGAGCCGAGGGTCCGTGACGACCTGCCGATCATGATCGGCGGCAGCGGTGAGAAGAAGACGTTCCGGCTGGCCGCGCTGTACGCCGACGAGGTGAACGTCATCTGCGGCGCCGACGAGCTGCCGCGCAAGCTCGACGCGCTCGCGGCGCGCTGCGAGGACGTCGGTCGGGATCGGTCCACGATCCACACCACGTGGCACGGGGCGGTGGTCCTCGGGCGCACGACGGCCGAGGCCGAGGCGGTCCGTGACGGGCTCCTCGCCGCGCAGGGTCTCGACTGGGCCACCGTCGAACCGATGATGGGCCAGCGCATGGTGATCGGTGATCCGGACACCGTGGCCGAGCAACTCCGCGCCCGCGCCCTCGACCAGGGCATCGACGGCTTGACGATCAACCTGCAGGGCAACGGCCACGACCCCGAGATCGTCGCGCTCGCCGGCGAGACGCTCGCCCCGCTCGTCAACGGCTGAGGCGGTCGGGACGCGAGACGGCCCCGGGATGAGCGCTCATCCCGGGGCCGTCATCACGGTGGTGGTCGACCCTCGTCGACGGTCATGAGCCTCTCTTCGAAGCCCGCCTCGTGGGCCGGGCTGAGGGCGGAGAGAGGTGGCTGCTGCGGACGATCGACCGTCACCGCGACCTGTCGACTCAGTCACCCGGAGGCGAACGCTCGTCGACGAGTGCTTCCTGGCGCACCCCGTACCCCCTTGCTCGGTGTCGCCATCGCCCCCGCGATGGCGTCCCTGTGACCGCAGACACTACGCCAGTCCGTCCATCCTGTGAACCCCTGATGGATGATCGTCACGAACGTCACGGAGCGCGCGTCGACCGTGGTCGACAACGCTCAACGTGAGCTATGGTCACGGTCCGCAGTTCCGAGGAGGCGGTTCGTGGCGAAGGGGTTCGTGAGCTGGGTCGTGGCGATCCTGGTCGTTGCGCTGCCGATCACCCCGGCTGCCGCCGACGACGGCGACGCCACGATCGAGATCTGGCACGGCGTCGGCGAGCCGTTCGGCACGACCGGCACCCCCCAGCGGTGGGCCAACGTCACCGGTCGGGTCAGCGATCCCGACCGTGTGGCCGAGGTCCGCTTCCGGATCGGCGACGGCGACGAACGCGTCGCCGGTCTCGGGCCGGACGATCGTCGACTCGTCACCACCAACTCGTTCAACCTCGACCTCACCGAGGCGGAGCTGCGCAGCTCGCAGCAGCTCGTGATCACCGTCGAGGACCTCGACGGCGACGAGACCACGCGCAGCTTCACGGTGCGCGACCGCGATCGGGCCGCCCCGGCGATCGACGTCGATCTCGACTGGTCGGCGGCGTCCTCGGTCGACGAGGTCGTCGACGTCGTCGACGGGCACTGGGAGCTCACCCCCGACGGCCTGCGAACCGTCGAGCACGGCTACGACCGGCTGGTCGTGCTGGGCGATCTCGCCTGGGACGACTACGAGGTGCTCGTCCCGATGCGGCTCGAGGGCGTGGTGACCCCGGGTCCGCGTTCGGGTGCCGGCGGCCTCGGCGTGATCCTGCGCTGGCAGGGCCACAACACCTCGGGTGGCGCGGGCGGACAGCCCATCTTCGGGTTCCGCCCGAAGGCGGGCGAACCGACCCCGTTCGGGTCGATCGCCTGGGTTCGGCTGCGGACGCCGAACCGGTTCGAGCTCATGCGCCACGACGCGGTGGTCGGCCCCCGCCAGACCACGGCCATCGATCTGAGCGACTGGGTCTGGCTGCGGGCCTCGGTCGAGACCAACCCCGACGGGTCCTCGACCCACCGGCTGCGGGTGTGGGAGGACGGCACGACCGAGCCGGGCGCCTGGACGCTCGAGTGGACCTCCGACGACGAGCCCGAGGAGCCGGCCGGCGGCTCGCTGGGGCTGCTCGCCCACGAGGCCGACGTGACCTTCGGGCGGGTGCGCGTCGGCCCGCCCGGCACCCTGGGCGATGCCGGCGACGTCGGCGATCCCGGCAGCGGTGACGATCCCGGCGATGGTGGTGTCGGTGACGACTCCGGCGATGGCGACGGGGGTGGCGACACCGGCGACGACGCCAGCGACGATGCCGATTCCGGAGACGACGCCGACACCGGCGGTGATGACTCCGACGATGCCGGCGATCCTGGCGGCGACGCCGACACCGGCGGTGATGACTCCGACGATGCCGACACGGGTGACGATGAGCGCGATGACGCGGCCGGTGGTGGTGGCGGCGGTGATGATGTCTCGGACTCGGGTGGGAGTGGCGTCGACGGTGACGGTGGCGCGCGGGTCGGGTACTGGACCCTCGGTCGCGGCGGAGCCGTCACGCCCTTCGGAGATGCGGGAGCGCTGCGGTCGGTCGGCGGCAGTCGGGCGGTCGACATCGAGGCCGTCGCTGGCGGCGCCGGCGTGCTCGTCCTCACGGAGGACGGTGTGGTCCACGCCCTCGGGGCGGCGACAGCCCTCGGCGACCTCGACCTCGGGGCGCTGGCGCCCGGCGAGCGCCCGTCGGCGCTCATGGCCCGACCCGACGGCGAGGGCTACTGGGTCGTGACCGACCGAGGCCGCGTCGCCGCCTTCGGCACCGCCGTCGACCACGGCGGGGTCGAGGAGCTGGCGCTCAACGCGACCATCGTGGCGGCCGCGGCCACGGCGACCGGGGACGGCTACTACCTCATCGGTGGCGACGGCGGCGTCTTCGCCTTCGGCGACGCCGAGTTCCGGGGATCGACCGGCAGCCTGGTGCTGAACCAGCCCGTCGTCGACGTGCTCCCCGACGCCGACGGGGTCGGCTACCTCCTCGTGGCGGCCGACGGTGGCGTGTTCGCCTTCGATGCGTCGTTCGTCGGTTCGCTGCCCGGTGAGCTCGCACCGGGGACGACGCTCAACGCCCCCATCGTGAGCGGCATCACCTACGGCGACGGGTACCTGCTCGTCGGGGCGGACGGCGGGGTGTTCGTCTTCGGCGACCTGCCGTTCCTCGGCAGCCTCGGCGGCGATCCCCCCACCGATCCGGTGGTCGGCGTCGCGGCCTTCGCCGATCTCACCTGACGACGGAGGTTGACCTATAGATACCGAGTATGCATACTCGGTATCTATGGCAGTGAAGCACGGCCTCCTCGCGCTGCTCCGCGAACAGCCCCGCTACGGCTACCAGCTGAAGACGACGTTCGAGGCGGCGACCGGTGGGGTCTGGCCCCTCAACGTCGGGCAGGTCTACACGACCCTGGACCGCCTCGAGCGAGACGGTCTGGTCACCGTCGACGAGGCCGAGGAGCAGAAGCGCTACACGATCACCGCGGCCGGCCTGGGCGAGCTGGGGGAGTGGTGGGACGTGGTACTGGCCGACGAGCCCCCACCCCGCGACGAGCTGCTCCTCAAGATCCTCATGGCGGTCGAGCAGGGCACCGACCAGGCCCGCACGGTGATCGACCACCAGCGCTCGGCGCTGTTCGGCCTGCTGCAGCGGCGGCGGCGAACGACGCGGGCCACCGCCGCGCCGTCCGGGGGATCGCTGGCCGCGGAGCTGGTGGCGGACGCGCTGATCGTGCGGGCGGAGGCCGATCTCCGATGGCTCGACCTGTGCGAGACCCGACTGACCGCGCTCGGAACGGAGACCGGATGACCGCCACCACCCACCCATCGCTCGAGTACCGCGAGGTCGTGAAGGCCTTCGGTCGGGGCTCGGCCGAGGTCTGGGCCCTCCGCGGCGTGTCGCTCGTCGTCGAGCCGGGCGAGTTCGTCTCCGTGATGGGTCCGTCCGGCTGCGGGAAGTCGACGCTGCTGCACCTCGCCGGCGGATTGGAGCATCCGAGCGCCGGCCAGGTGCTCGTCCACGGGCGGGATCTCGCCGATGTGACGGTGGCCGAGCTCGCCCGGCTCCGCCGCCAGGAGGTCGGGTACGTGTTCCAGGAGCTCAACCTCGTCCCCGCGCTCACCGCGCTGGAGAACGTGATGCTGCCGCTGGAGCTCGATGGCGTCGCGGTCCGCACCGCCCGGACCGAGGCGGCTCACGCCCTCGATCGCGTCGGACTCCCGGGTCGCGGCGACGCGTTCCCCGACGACCTCTCGGGCGGGGAGCGCCAGCGGGTCGCGATCGCGAGGGCGATCGTCGGCGGGCGGGGCCTGATCCTCGCCGACGAGCCGACCGGCGCGCTCGACACCGCCACCAGCGATCTCATCGTGGCGCTGCTCGCCGAGCTGGCCGCCGAGGGCACCGCGGTCGTGATGGTGACCCACGAGCCGCGCCTGGCGTCGTGGGCGGATCGGATCGCCTTCCTCCGCGACGGCCGGGTGGTCGACCAGTCGCGGCCCGCCGACACCGACCTCCCCGCCACGGTGCTCTCGTGAGCAGCCGACGGCTCGCGGCCCGACTGGCCTGGCGCGAGGTCCGCCGGCGTCCGGGCCGGACGGCGCTCGTGATGATGCTGATCGCCCTGCCCGTCGCGGGGATGACCGGCGCCAGCATGATCTTCCGGGCCGGTGACGACAGCGGGCTCGAGCTCTACGAGTACGAGTACGGCCAGGCGGACCTGGCCGTCTCGATCGGCGGCAGCGAGTTCCCGGATCGGGTGCGTTCGTTGGTGGACCAGGAGCTCCCGATCGGGTCGCGCATCGTGCCGGTCGCTGGGCTGTGGGCGGACGTCGTGGTGGCGCGCGCCGACGGCGAGCGGGTCCTGTCGTCGGTCGGTCTCGACGACCTCCCTCTCGACGACCCGATCACCGACGGCATCGTCGACATCGAGCGCGGGCGTGCTCCGATCGACGAGGACGAGATCCTCCTCCACCCCGATCTGGCCGATGAGTGGGGTGTCGACATCGGTGCCGAGATCGAAGCGATCCGGCCCGAGGCCGAGTGGACGGTCGTCGGTGTCGGCCGTCGGGGCCGGTCGCTCGACGATCCGTTCGTGGTGCTCGGCGCCCTCGACCGTGCAACGATCCGTGACGGCGCGTTGACCGCTCGGCTGCTGGTCGATCTCCCGGATGAGACGACCGATGCGCAGGTGGCGACCGCGGTGTCCCGGATCAGTCGCGGCGACGTCTGGGTCCAGGACCGTGCGACCGCCGAGTTGCGGTTCCCGAGCGCCGACCAGGCGACGCTGGTGTGGATCTGGGTGTTCGGTGTCGTCGGCCTGGCCGTGGTGGGCGTGGTGGTGGCGGCGGCGTTCGCCACCAGCGCGCGTCGCCAGCTCGTGACGGTGGGACAGCTCGGGGTCAACGGCGCACCGGAACCGGTCGTGCGGCGGTCGCTCGCGCTGCAGGGGGCGTGGAGTGGTGCGCTCGGCGCGCTCGTCGGCATCGTCGGCGGCACCGTCGCGGTCTCGGTCGCGTGGTCCTTCGTCGAGTCCGTGGGCGGTGAGCGACTCGACGGTCGCCGGTTCGCACCGCTGGATCTGACGGCGATCGTGGTCACGGCCACGGTGTCGGCGACGATGGCCGCGGCCGTGCCGGCGCGGACGGCGAGCCGGGTGCCGCTGCTGAGCGCCCTGGCCGGTCGACGTCCCCAGCCGCTTGCGCCGCGATGGCACGCTCCCGTCGCCGCCGTGGCGGCCGTCTCCGGTCTGGTCCTGCTCGCCAACGCCAGCCGGCAGCAGCAGGACGGCGATGAGGGGCTCCTCGCAGGGGTCGTCGGCGGGCTCGCGCTCCTGGCCGCCGTGGTGCTCGGCGCGGGCATGGTCGTGGCGATGATCGGTCGCCTCGGTCGGCGCGCCTCGGGCGTGGCCCGGCTGGCCACCCGCGAGCTCGACCGCGACCGCCGTCGCAGCGCGGGGATCATCGCCGGCACGGCGGCGGTCGCCGGCCTCGCGATGGTGGCGATGACCATCGCCGCGACGAGCGACGCCGAGCAGCTCGCCGACGCCGAGCGCCGCGAGCAGCGCCTCCCGCCGAACACCGTGGAGCTGTTCTGGGTACCCACCGACCGGTTGATCGACGACGTCGCGCCGGAGGCACCGCCGTTCCCCGGGCCGCTGCTCGCGGACATCACCGACTGGTTCCCCGGGGCGGAGGTCGAGGAGATCCGAGGAGACCTCGGCCCGGCCGGTCGTCGACTCGTGTTCGCTTCCGAGATCGACCGCGACGGCGAGCGGCTGCTCCGGCAGATCCTCCAGACCGACGGCGGCAGCTCGCCGTTCCTCGATGGGGACGCCGATGCCGGCGCTCCTGGCGGGGGCGAACGCGACGGCTTCTGGTGGTTCGACGGTCGTACCGAGCCGACGCGGGAGTCCGGTCTGGTCACCACGGTCGCGGTCGGTCTGGCCACCCTCCTCGTGTCGGGCGTCGTCGGCGCCGGTCTCGCCCTCACCGCGGCCGAGAACCGGCCCGAGCGCAGCGTCCTGCACGCCGTCGGCGCGCCGCCCCGGACCGTGGCTCGCCTCGCCGCCACCACGGCGTGGATCCAGGCGGCGACGGGCATCGCGCTCGCGCTCCCACTGGGCTACCTCGCCGTGGCCGTCGTCCGGCGCACCTGGGACGCCGGGCTGCCGACCGTGCCCTGGGTCGGCACCGTCGTGCTCGCCGTCGGCGTCCCCGCGCTCGTCGCCGCGGCCGCCTGGACGGCGTCGACGATCACCTCCCGAGCCAACCGGCGCCGCGGCGCCGGGCTGCTCGGCGCTCGCCTGGCGGCCTGAGCTCGGCGGGCGGTGCCCGTGCGACCACCAGCCGTGGGTGCGGGCGGGTGCCGGAGCCGGGGCGCCCGCCTACGCTGCCCCGCCGACCGGCGGCGGGCGGACTCGTGCGCGGCCCGACGCGCACGAGGACCGAGGAGGCGGAGATGACGCGCAACGCCGTGTTGTCGATCGACGGCGTCGACGCGGAGGGTGCGGTCTCCGAAGCAGCACTCGTCGCGGCGCTGCAGCGCTCCGAGGAGTTCGTGCGGGTCCGCATCGGGGCGAGCTCGATGGACGCAGCGCCCGTCGACGGCGGGTTCGCGCTCCTCGCCACCGCCGCCACCGACCGGCGAGCCGGAACGGCGGCCGAGCGGCTCGTGACGTTGGACGAGGCGGTGTCCGCGCTCCTGGCGCACGCGTCCGGCGATGGCGCGACCCCCTCGTCGCCGAGCACGCCGACGAGGAGGGAGCACGGCCCGAGGTGGGGCCGACCGCGGCTCGACCGGGAGACCCGGATCTCTCGTGCGGTGACGCTCCCGCTGGTCCTCGTCGTCGCGGGCGTGATCGCGACCGTCGTCGGCGTCAGGACCGAAGCGTCGTCGGACACCGGCGAGCCGCACGTCGCCGCGCTCATCGCCGGCACGGTCTGCTACTTCGCCTGGTTGGCCGCGGTGCTGATGTTCACGATGCCCGACGTCCGGCATCGGCTCGAGCGGTGGCTCGACGTCGAGATCCAGGACTTCGACGGGCACCAGAACATGTGGCGGGTCGTCGATCGCGGCCGCTACGGGGCGAAGCTCGTCGTCTTCGTCGTGCTCCTCGGGTTCGGTCTGTCGTTCTTCCTCGTGCCGCTGGCCATCGTCGTGGCCGCGGTGGCGCTCGCCTGACCTACCGCACCGCCCGGAAGCACTCGCGGACCTCCGGGATCCACAGGTCCGGCACCTCGAGCGCGGCGAAGTGCCCACCGCGGTCGAACTCCGACCAGTGGACCATCTCGTAGGCCCGCTCCGCCCATCGTCGCGACGGGCGCATGATCTCCTTGCGGAAGATCGCGCCGCCGGTCGGTACCTGGACCCGCTCGCCCGCCGTGCCCCACAGACCGGCGTGGTTGACCTCGAAGTAGAGCCGGGTCGACGACAGGATCGTGCCGGTCACCCAGTAGATCGTGAGGTTGGTCAGCAGCTGCTCGTCGGTGAAGGGCGTGCCGGTCGGCTCCCTGACGTCGGACCACACGCGGAACTTCTCGTAGATCCACCCGGCCAGGCCAGCGGGCGAGTCCGTCAGCCCGTAGGAGAGCGTCTGGGGTCGGGTCCGGTGGATCGCCGAGTACCCGGTCTCGTGCTCCTGCCAGTGCAACATCTCGCCCAGCCGGACCTGTTCGTCGTCGGTGAGGTCGGCGAGCTGATCCTCCTCCGGCGGGGCCACCACCATGTTCAGGTGGATCCGCTCGACGTGCTCCGGGTCGACCAGCGCGAGGTGGGTGGTGATCATCGCCCCCCAGTCGCCGCCCTGCGCGACGTACCGGTCGTAGCCGAGACGACGCATCAGCTCGGCCCACATCTCGGCGACGCGCCGGATGTGGACGCCCTGGGTCCGGGTCGGACCGGAGAAGCCGTAGCCCGGGATCGACGGCACGACGAGGTGGAAGGCGTCGCCCGCATCGCCGCCGTGCGCGGGCGGGTCGACGAGCGGTCCGATGACGTCGAGGAACTCGGCGATCGAACCGGGCCACCCGTGGGTGAGCAGCAGCGGCACGGCATCGGTGTGTGGCGATCGGACGTGGAGGAAGTGGACGGTCTCGCCGTCGATCTCGGTGAGGAACTGGGGGTGGGAGTTGATCTTCGCCTCGGCTCGACGCCAGTCGAAGTCGACCCACGCATCGCAGAGCCGCCGGACCTCGTCCTGCGGTGCGCCGTAGTGCCAGCCGGCACCGTCGATGCCGCCGGGCCAGCGCGTGTTCAACAGCCGGGCGCGCAGGTCGGCGAGGACCTCGTCGTCGACGTGCACCTCGAACGGGGTGAGCTCGCTCACGGCCGCACCCCCCGTCCGCCGGCCTCCCGGAGGACCGCCGTGTCCTGGCTGGCGAAGCGCGCCGCCGAACCACCGGTGGTGTCGCCGGCGTCGATCACCAGCGTGTGGCCGCTGACGTAGCCGCCCTCGTCCGATGCGAGGAAGAGGAAGGCGTTGGCGACGTCGTCGGCCTCGCCGGCCCGACCCAACGGTCGGCCACGCGACATCGCAGCGCGGGCCCGGTCGAGGTCGTTCGCGTCGCCGACGGACACGTCGGCGGTCAGGGGGGTCACCATGCCGGTCGGAGCGACCCCGTTCACCCGGATGCCGCTGGCCAACAGCTCGGAGCTCGCCGTCTTCACGAGGCCGACGACGCCGTGCTTGGCCGCCGTGTAGGCGTGGGGGCCGAGGCCGCCCTGCACGCCGGCGGTGCTCGACGTGGCGAGGATCACGCCCGACCCCTGCGGGATCATCACCTTCGCCGCTTCGCGCATGGTGAGGAACGCACCGGTGAGCAGCACGTCCACCGAGAACCGCCAGGCGTCGAGCGGGGTCTCGGCGAACGGGCCCGTCACCCCGACGATGCCGGCGTTGGCGATCGCGATGTCGAGCCGTCCGAACGCCTCGACCGCCAGGGCCGCCGCGCCGGCCTGGTCGTCTTCGTCTCGCACGTCGCAGTGGGCGAAGCGGGCGGCGGCGCCGAGCTCGGCTGCGAGCGCTTGGCCACGATCGTCCTGCAGGTCGGCGAGCACGACGCTCGCCCCCTCGTCGACGAAGCGCCGTGCGGTCGCCTCACCGATGCCCGACGCGCCCCCGGTGATGAGCGCGACCCTGCCGTCCAGACGTCCCATGCGGACCCCTCCCTGATCGGTCGGGACCGTAGCCGCGCCGATCGGGCGCGACCCGTTCGGGCGTCGGCGCTAGTGGACCGCCTTGGAGTCCATGTCGCCGAGCCGCTCGGCCACCGCCGTCAGCATCTTCTTGGTGACGGCCGGGATGTCGTCGAGCAGCGTCTGGAAGCCGCGCCGGTCCACGACGAGTGCGGTCAGCTCACCGCTCGCCACGACCGTGGCGTTGCGGTCCCGGTTCTGGAGGAGCGCGAGCTCGCCGGCGAAGTCGCCCGGGCCGAGCGTGGCGACCTTGCGGCCCTTCTTCCTCACGACGGCCTCACCCTCGACGATGACGAGGAACGAGTTCGCCCTCGCCCCCTCCTTCATGAGCTCCTTGCCGTCCTTGAAGGTCAACTCGGTGGAAAGCCGCGCGATCTCGTTGAGCTCCTTCTTGGAGAGCTTCGAGAAGAGCGGGACCTCACGGAGGTGCTGGATGTACTTGTCGCGCGCCATTCCCGCATCGTAGGAGCAGACTCAAGTTCGGTGCGTGATCGTCCGATCAGGAGACCATGAACATCGGTGGAGTCGCGCAGAACCAAGCCCTGATGCAGGCCTCGACGCAGGCCGCCGGCGGCGCCGATGCGGTCGGCGTCGCGGTGCTCGACAAGGCGATGGAGCAGGCCGCCACGATCACCTCGCAGGTGGTCGAGACCGCAGCCGCCCCACCTCCGCCGTCGACACCCGGCCTCGGCGACACGGTCGACGTCTACGCCTGATCCCGACTGGGGGTCGACGACCCGTCGGCCACTAGCCTCCCCCACCGGGGAGGGGACGTGGCCATCGAGATCGATCCCGAACGGGTCGCGGTCGAGTACGCCGCGACGCGCGCCCGCGTGCGCGAGGTCTTCGCCGGTCTGACGCCCGAGCAGGAACACGTCGTGGTGCCCGCGTGCCCGGACTGGACCGTCCGCAACCTCGCCGCGCACCTCGCCGGTGTGGCCGCCGACCTGGTCGCCCGTCGCAACCCGACCGGCGACGTGCAGGACTGGGTCGACGCGCAGGTCGAGGTCCGTCGCGACACGCCGGTCGCCGAGCTGATCGACGAGTTCGACGCCGCCGGCCCGGGCTTCGAGGCGATCATCCGGAAGCGGCCGCAGTCGTTCGCCGGCCTGCTCTACGACGTCGTCTCCCACGAGCACGACGGCGCCTGCGCACTCGGACGCCCGGCCGAGCGTGAGAGCGAGGGCGTCGTGCTCAGCCTCGACATCATGTTCGACATGGTCGAGCACGACCTCGCCGCCAACGGTCTCGGCGCGGTGCGCTGTTCCGACGGCACCCGCACCTGGGAGGTCGGCGAGGGCGACGTGGGGCTCACGATCGAGACCGACACCTACGAGCTGTTCCGGCTGGTCGGGAGCCGTCGGTCGCTCGACCAGATGCGCGCCGTCGGCTTCGTCGGCGACCTCGACACCTACCTGCCCGGCCTGTGCCACCTGCCGCTGCCCACCGTCGACCTCGTGGAGTGACGCCGTGACCGACACCGCCCCGTCCCTGCTCGACCTCTTCGAGCTCGACCAGGACGCGCTTCGTTGTCCGCACGAGGTCTGGCGACCCGTGCGCGACGCCGGCCCCGTCCACTGGGTCGAGGAGACCGGCCACTTCGTCGTCACCCGCTACGACGACATCCTCGCCGTCGTGCGCGACCCGGAGACCTTCTCCAGCCGGCTACCCACCGGACCGCACGCCGGCCAGCGCCTCCTGCAGCGGATGGGCGAGCTGGCGCAGGCGAAGCCGGAGATCGCGGAGCTGCTCGCTCGATCGGGGCGCGAGAACCGCTCCGCCACCCTGCTCAGCGCCGACCCGCCGGACCACCAGCGGCAGCGCCTGCTCGTGAACCAGGCCTTCACGCCGCGACGGGTGCGCCAGATCGAGGACGAGATCCGGGCGCTCACCGAGCGGTTGGTCGACGACTTCGTCGGCGAGGGCCGGGTCGAGCTCGTGACCCGCTTCGCGGTGCCGCTCCCGTTGACCGTCATCGCCGGGGCGCTCGGCGTCCCCGACCACGACCTCGCGGAGTTCAAGCGCTGGTCGGATGATCTCGTGGTGCCGGTCGGCGACCACGACCCTCCCACCGAGCGGGTCGAGGCGTTCATCCGTTCCAACGCGGAGTTCAACGACTACTTCTCGGTGAAGCTCGACGAGCGGCGAGCGAACCCCCAGGACGACCTCATCACCGACGTCGTGCAGGCCCGCCTCGACGGCGACGAGCTGACCCAGAACGAGATGCTGGCGATGCTGCAGCAGTTCCTCGTGGCCGGCAACGAGACGACGACGAAGCTCCTCACGTACCTCGTGCTCTGGCTGTCGGAGGACCCGGGGCTGCAGCAGCGGGTGCGCGGCGACAGCGAGCTGATCCCCGGGCTCGTCGAGGAGGTGCTGCGGCTCGAGACGCCCGTGCAGGGGCTCTACCGCACGGCCAACGTCGACACCGAGATCGCCGGCGTGGCGATCCCCGAGGGCTCCCACGTCATGTGCGTGTACGCCTCCGGCAACCGCGACGAGGAGCGCTTCCCCGAGGCCGACCGGCTCGATCCCGAGCGGTCCAACAGCCGCCAGCACCTGGCGTTCGGCCAGGGTCCGCACTACTGCATCGGCGCGAACCTGGCACGGTCCGAGGCGCGGATCGCGACCGAGATCCTGCTGCGCCGCCTCCACGACATCCGGCTCGTCGAGGACGCGCCGGAGATGGTCGCCGAGCCGAGCTACGTCCTCCACGGGCTGAAGGAGCTCCACGTCTCGTTCACCGCTGCGGACTGAGCGGGCGTCCCCGGCCGTGGGCGATCACGCGCACCATCGGACCGCCGACGTCGCGCCCGCCGAGCGCTGGGCGTACTGGAGCGATCAGATCTGCGCCTCCCTGCTCCAGCTCGCGGTCGAGCGCGGGCCGAGCGACGAGCTCGATGCGGACCTCTGGGTCGATCGCGTCGGCGGGCTGCGATTCGCCGGCGTTCGCGCCCAGCCCCATCGGGTCCGACGCACGCCTACCACGATCCGGCGGGACCCGTCGGACGAGATCGCCTTCGCCCACGTCGTCTCGGGCCGGGGCCGGCTGCACCAGGCCGGCCGCGCCCTCGAGCTGGAGCCGGGCGTCGGGGCGTTCTACGACACGATGCAGCCGTACGCGTTCGAGATGACCGCGGCGTTCGCGCTCGACGTCGTGCTCGTGTCGCGCGACCGGTTGGAGCGTCGCGCCGGTCCGCTGTCCGACGTCTGGGTCCGGCGGCTCGACGGGGCGACCGCGTCGCTCCGGGTGGTGCGGGCGGTCCTGGCGGAGCTCGTCGACCCCGGCGATCGCTCGGCGCCCTCGGACGAGCGCCGCCACCTGGCGTCGGGAGCGGTCGATGCGCTCGCCGCCGCGGCGGTGTCGATCTCCCCCGACGCCGCCGCGGCGAACGATGGCTCGACGCGGCTCCGACGGGCGGCGCTCGACCTCGTTGAGCAGCGCCTCGGCGACCCGGATCTCACGCCCGCGGTGGTGGCCCGGGAGCTGGCCGTCTCGGTCCGCACGTTGCACGCCGCCTTCTCGGGGACCGGCACGACCGTGGCGGCCCGGATGAGACGGCGTCGGATCGAGACCGCCGCGGAGCTGCTCGGCGGCCGGCATCCGCCGTCGGTGGCGGCGACGGCGGCGCTCGTCGGCTTCCGGAGGGCCGACGTGTTCGGGCGAGCGTTCCGCTCCGAGCTCGGGGAGAGCCCGGCCCGGTACCGCGAGCGGATGCGCTGAGCGCCGAGCGATCCCGCACCGAACGCCGGATCGAGATCTGGAGCGTTTCGTACCGTCGATCGGGCCGACGAAGGGGAGGGCCCGTGACTGCAGCAGCGACCGATCCGTGGAGCGTTTCGACGAGGAGCGACGACGACGTGGGGTTCGCCCCGTTCCTGTCGCCGGACGAGGAGGGCGACGGCACCGAGCTGATCTCGTTCGGTGAGTTCAAGCCGCTGCGCGTCGGCGGCACCGCCGGCCAGACCCTCGTCGCCGGCGTCTGGAAGTTGGACGAGCCGACGACGAGCCCGCTCTACTCCTCGCCGCTCGGCGACGAGACCTTCTTGATCCTCGAGGGGTCCGTGACGATCACCGACATCGACTCGGGCGAGTCGGCCACCTTCGACCGTGGTGACATGGTCGCCTGGCGCACGGGCACTCGGACGCGCTGGGAGTTCCACTCGCCGTTTCGGAAGTTCCTCGTCGTCGGGAGCGCGGCACCACAGCCCGAGCTGCCCGGCTGACGCCCGGCAGACGCCGGCTCAGTACAGGTCGAGGTGGACCGATCGCAGCGCGGCCCGGTTCGGCTTGGTGGCGGACATCGACGGGTTGAGATCGTGACCCGGGTCCTCGCTCATGACCGCGACGACACCGCGGTCGATCCACCCCTCGGTCGGGACACCGGCACCGCGCAGCGCCTGGGCGGTGGTCAGCGCCGGCGCGGGCACGTCGGGGTCCGGTCGGATGACGTCGTTGCCGGGCACGTGCACGGTCAGGGCCTCGGCGGTGTCGGTCCACCCCTCGAGGAGATCGTTCGGGTGGTCGGCGCGAACCAGGTGGTAGGCGGCGAAGCCAGGGCCCGGCCCCGAGGTCACCACGACGTCGCCGACCTCCAGGAGCCAGTAGGCGAGGTTGTGCAGCTCCCACGGGTGCACACCGTCGCCCGGGAGGTCGAGGCGGCACCAGTCGCCCGCCGTCCAGCGCCGCACCTCCAGCGCCCGAGCCCGCCGACCCATGATCTCGGCGTAGCCGCCGAGCTGGTCATCGATCGCTCGATCCTGCGCCCTGACGTGGATGCTGCGATCCACCGCCGGATGCACGATCGGCTCCTTCGTTCGCCGTGAGAACAACCCCATGCCCCACCTGACGGCAGGTTCTCGCCGGACATGAGCGGGTGCGGTCCCCGGACGTGGCGCCGACTACGTTCCCCGACGGGGAAGGAGGGGTGGTGACGACACGTCGATTCGACGACCGGGCGTTCATCGTGACGGGTGCAGCGTCCGGCATCGGCCGCGCGACCGTCGAGCGGCTGGCGAGCGAGGGCGCCGGCGTCGTGGGCGTCGACCTCGACGCCGGTCGGTTCGATTGGGCCGAGGGCCTCGACGGCGTGGAGGTCGTCGAGGGATCGGTCACCGATGCCGACGTCAACGCCGCCGCGGTCGGTCGCGCCGTCGATCGGTGGGGCCGCCTCGACGGCGCCGTGCTCAACGCCGGCGTGACCGGCACCCCGGCGCCCGACGGCGACCTGGCCCCGTTCGACCGCACGATGGAGATCAACGTGCGGGGCGTGGTGCTCGGCATCCGAGCCGCCCTCCCCGCGATCCGAACGACCGGTGGTGGCTCGATCGTCGCGATCGGCTCCACCTCCGGCATGCGCGGCGACCCGGGGAACTGGGCCTACAACGCCGCCAAGGGTGCGGTGATCAACCTCGTGCGGGCGATGTCGCTCGACGTGGCCCACGAGGGCATCCGCATCAACGCCGTCTGCCCCGGCCCGACGTCCACGGGCATCACCGCTCCGCTGATCGACGGGCCGGCGAAGGAGCGGGGCGACGCCATCGTCGCCCGCGTGCCGATGCGGCGCTGGGGCACGGCCGCGGAGCTGGCTGCGGTCATCGCGTTCGCGCTCTCCGACGACGCCAGCTTCGTGACCGGCGCCGTCATCCCGGTCGACGGCGGGGTCACCGCCTCGACCGGTCAGTTCGCACCACCCGGATCCGAGGAGCAGCCAGGATGAGCCGAAGGGTGCGCATCCCGAAGGCGAAAGAGGAGCGATGACCGAGCAGCACATCTCCGACTACGAGGACGTCACCGTCTACACCCTCGAAGACGACGACGAGCTCGAGATGCTCGACCTGCAGAACGAGCTGACGTTCATGTGGGCCAACAAGGAGGGCTGGCCGGTCGGCGTGATCATGTCGTACGTCTTCGACGACGGTCGCTTCTGGCTGACGGCGTCGAGCCAGCGGGCCCGGATCTCCGCCGTGCGGCGAGATCCACGGGTGTCGGTCTGCGTGACCTCGGCCGGGACCTCGATGCGATCGGGGCGCACCGTCACGTACAAGGGACACTGCACGATCCACGACGACCGCGAGACCAAGGACTGGTACTACCGGGCCCTCGCCCAGAAGCTCTACGGGAGCGACCCAGAGCGGGCGGACTACTTCGAGCAGTTCCTCGACTCGCCCCGGCGGGTGGTGCTCGAGATCACGCCCACCGACCGGATCGGCTACGACGGGCGAAAGATGGGCAAGGCCACGCGAGAGGCCTTCGAGGCCTACAAGGCGGGGCAGTCGTGACCAGCACCGAGGACCGCCTGGCCATCCGGGAGCTCGCCGAGACCTACGCCGACGCCGTGTGTCGGCGCGACGCCGACGCCTGGGGCGGCACCTGGGCACCCGAGGGCGTGTGGGACATGGGCGGGAAGGTCGTCGAAGGGCGCTCCGCGCTCGTGCCGTTCTGGACCAAGGTGATGACCGGCTTCCCGTTCGTCGTGCAGGTCATCTACTCGGTGCTGGTCGACGAGGTCGAGGGCGACACCGCCAAGGCCCGCTGCTGGCTCGGCGAGCAGCTCACCGACGGCGACGGCAACGCCCGCACCACCGTCGGGCACTACCGCGACGAGCTCGTCAAGCACGACGGTCGCTGGTACTACTCACGCCGCACCTACCAGACGGTGTCGGTGGCCGACACGACGCTGAGCACCACCAACCCGCTGGAGGGCTGAGGCTCACCCGCGGCGCGGGTCGACCAGCACCTTCGTCCTCTGGCTGCCGCCGGCGGCGAGCTCCTCGAACACCGCGCCCAGCCCGGCGAGGTCGGTGGTCTGGTCGTGCAGCGGCTTGACCGGCAGGCGTCCGTCGGCGATGAGATCGATCGTCAGGTCGAAGTCGTCGTGGGTGTAGGCGATGGCCGCCTCGACCTTCAGCTCCTTCACGACCCACATGGCGGGCACGATCGTGGCCGTGCCGCTGGCGACGCCGACGAGCACGAGGGTGCCGCCCCGGCGGGTCAGCTCGGCGGACGCCTGCACGGTGGGGCCGAGCCCGGCGCACTCGAACACCACGTCGGCGAGCTGACCGCGGGTCAGTTCGTCGATCAGACCTCGGGCGCCGTCGGGATCGACCGCGTGCGTCGCACCGATCGAGAGGGCGAGCTCGCGTCGCGCCGGGTTCGGTTCGACGACGACCGTCTTGCCGGCGCCGGCGATCCGGGCGGCCCCGAGCGTCAACAGGCCGATCGGCCCGGCGCCGACGATCACGACGAGGTCGCCGAGCCGGATCCCCGCCCGCCGCACCCCGTGGACGCAGACCGTCGCCGGTTCGAGCAGCGCACCGTCGATGTCGTCGAGGGCGTCGGGCACGTGGACGAGCCGTCCCGGTGCCACCGCGATCCGGGGCGCGAAGCCGCCGTGCGGGGGAGCGGCGGGGTCGCGGCCGGTCGCGGCGGCGAACACCGTCTCGCACCAGGACGTGTTGCCGGTGCGGCACGCCTCGCACCCACCGCACGACGGCGGCACGGCCACGGCGACCCGGTCGCCCTCGGAGATCGAGGTGACGTTGGAGGCGACCGCGCTCGCGACGCCGGTCCACTCGTGGCCGCAGACGGCCGGGTTGTACGGGCTCCCGCTCTGGTAGGCGTGCAGGTCGGTGCCGCAGATGCCGCAGTACGCGATGTCGACGACGACGAGGCCGGGGTCCGGTGCGGGGTCGGGGAACTCGACGAGATCGAGCTGTCCCTTGCCGGTGACGAGCGCGGCAGTGATGGTCACCGGGTCCCTCCCTCCTGTGTCGGTCGGCGACGGTGATCCCCCGACCAGGTGAGGACACTACCGTCGCGGGTCCGCCGGCCAGGAGACGACGATGAGCGAAGCGAACCGCGCGGCCTTCGAGCGGGTGCTGGCCCGGCGACCCGAGCTGGCCGAGCTGTGGCACCGGCTCGACGACGAGCTGTGGAGCGACCCGACCGCCGACCCGGTGCTGCTGGAGCTGTGCCGCATCCGCGTCGGGCAGCTCCACCGGGCGGCCGGGTTCGCGGCGCACCGCACGCCCGTCGCCGTCGCGGCCGGTCTCGACGAGGCGCTGGTGGAGGCGTTGCCGATGTGGGCGGTCGACGAGCGCTTCGACGAGGCCACCCGCGCTGCGCTCACCGTCGCCGAGCTCTTCGTCGTGGACGTGCACGCGGTGAGCGACGACCAGATGGCCGCCGTCGGCGCGGCGCTCGGCCCGTCGGCGCTCACGACCTTCGGCACCGCGCTCGCCGTGTGGGACGGCATCTGCCGGTTCGAACGCGTCCTCGTCGACTCGTAGAATCGGGCGACGACGAGGGGGCTCGATGTCGACCACACCACGGATCCCGCCCGACGGGGCGGGCAACGCCCACGCCGGGACCATATACGCGCACCGCCCGGTTCTCGGGCAGCGGTTCTCCGAGCTGTACGGGACGATGTGGCGACGGGGTGTCCTCGATCCGCCGACCAAGGAGCTGGTCCGGATCCGCAACGCGCGGGTCACCGACTGCGGGTTCTGACGCAACGTCCGCTTCGATTCCGCCCGTGAGGCGGGACTCGACGAAGCCACCGTCGCCCTCGTCGACGACGACCACCAGGACGCCGCCTTCACCGACCGGCAGAAGGCCGCGCTCCGGTGGGCCGATCGCTGCATCAGCGCTCCGGAACCGCCCGACGAGGCGGAGGAGGCGGCGATGCGCGAGCACTTCACCGACGAGGAGATCGTCGAGATGACGCTGGCCGCCGGGCTGTTCGTCGGCTTCTCGAAGCTGCTGATCGTCTTCGGGCTCGAACCCGAGTCGATGGACACCACCGTCCTGCCGACCCCGCGGGCGCCCGTCGCCGGCTGACGGGGCGCCGAGAGCGGGCCGGTAGCTTCGGGCCTGTGTCGAGCGACGTCATCATCATCGGAGCGGGCCTCGCCGGCCTGGCCTGCGCGAACGAGCTGCGCCGCGCCGGGGTCGCGTGCACGGTGCTGGAGGCGTCCGACGGCGTCGGCGGCCGGGTGCGCACCGACACGGTCGACGGCCACCTCCTCGACCGGGGCTTCCAGATCCTGCTGACCGCCTACCCCGAGCTGGATCGGCAGCTCGACGTGGAGGCGCTCGACCTGCGGACGTTCTCGCCCGGCGCGCTGGTGCGGATCGACGGGGAGTTCCACCGGGTGGGTGACCCGAGGCGCGAACCGAGGCTGGTGCTCTCGAACGTGCGCGCCCCCATCGGCTCGTGGCCCGATCGCCTTCGTCTCGCTCGCCTCGGCGTCGAGCTGCTGCGCGCGGACGTGCCGGACCTGATGCGGGCCGACGAGCGCTCGACGATCGAGGAGCTGCGACGGCGAGGGTTCGGGCCGATGATCGACCGGTTCTGGCGGCCGCTGTTCGCCGGCATCCAGCTCGACCCCGACCTCGAGGTGACGAGCCGTCGGTTCCTGACCATCCTCCGCATGCTGCTCATCGGCGACTCGGGCGTGCCGGCCAAGGGCATGGGCGAGATCCCCGCCCAGATGGCGGCGACCCTGCCCGAGGGCACGATCCGGCTCCACTCGCCCGTCGAGCGGATCGAGGGCACGAGCGCGGTCCTGGCCTCGGGCGAGCGGGTCGAGGGGCGAGCGCTGGTGGTGGCGACCGAGGGCCCCGCCGCGGCGAAGCTGCTGGACGGGGTCGACGATCCGGGCTCGCGGGCGGTGGGATGCGTGTGGATCTCGGCGCCGGGCGCGCCGGTCGAGGGCCGGGCGATCGTCCTCGACGGCGACGGCACCGGGCCGGTCCGCAACCTGGCGCCGATGTCGAACGTCTCGCCCGACTACGCACCGGCCGGACGCTCCCTCCTCGCCGCCGCCGTCCCCGGTTCGATGGGTGGTCCCGACGGGTTCGCCGACCTCACCGATCCGGTCCTGGAGCACCTGCGCAGCTGGTTCGGCGCCGATGTCGACGAGTGGGAGGTGCTGCGGGTCGATCGCATCGCCCACGGCCACCCCGATCAGCGCCCGCCGACCCGGCTCAAGCGGTCGGTCCGGCTCGACGGCGGACGCTACGTCTGCGGCGACCACCGCGACACGCCCTCCATCCAGGGCGCGCTGTACTCCGGGCGTCGGTGCGCTGAGGCCGTGGCCGCTGACCTGGGCGCGGCTTCGTCTGCGGCCTGAACGTCGTGCGAAGCTGACCCGAATGGGGAAGCTCGACGGACGGTCCGCCATCATCATCGGAGGTCACAGCGGCTTCGGCCTCGGCGTGGCCGAGCTGTTCGTCTCCGAGGGTGCGACGATCACGATCGCCGGCCGCCGAGCCGACGTGGTGGACGAGGTCGCCGGCCGACTCGGCGGTGCGGGGGTCGAGTGCGACATCACCGACGACGACCAGGTCGCCGCGCTGGTCGGCGGTCACGTCGAGCGCCACGGCGGTCTCGACATCGGCGTCAACAGCGCCGGCTTCGAGCAGTCCACGCCCTTCCGCGAGCTCACCGCCGAGAAGCTGCGGGCCATGGTGGAGGTGCAGCTGATCGGGGCGATGTTCGCCATGCGCCACTGCTGCAACGCGATGGCCGACTCCGGCGGCGGGGCGTTCGTCTCGATGTCGTCGCTGACGGCGCACAACCCGGCCGGCGGGCTCGCCGCCTACGCCTCCTCGAAGGCCGGGCTGGAGTACGCCACCCAGGTCGCCGCCGTCGAGTACGGGCCCGACAAGGTGCGGGTGAACGCCGTCGGCGCCCACCTCATCGAGACGCCGATGACGGCGACGCACTTCCAGAACCCGATGCTGCACGAGGTGATGAACCGGGAGACGCCGCTCGGGTTCCCGGGCACGGTCGACGACATCGCCCGGGCCACGCTGTTCCTGTGCAGCGACGACGCCGGCTACATCAGCGGTCAGACGTTGATGGTGGACGGTGCGGCGTCGACGCAGCGTCTTCCTCGTCCTCAGGACTTCGTGGATCTGATGCAGCTTCGTCCTGATCTCGCCGGAGGGTGAGCCGCACCCGGTCGTAGGCCTCACGGGCGAGCTGCTCGGCCCGGTCCGAGCGCTCGCGCTGCTCCGAGATGCCCGCTCGCTGGGCCAGGACGCCGTTGAGCTCGGCGCCGACGAGCAGGGCGACGAAGGTGAAGTGCATCCAGGTGAGGGCCACGAGCGCGGTGGCGATGATGCCCACGACCTGGTTCGCGTCCGAGGTCAGATCGACATAGATGCCGAAGCCGACGGAGAGGGCGATCCACAGGACGCCGGTGAGCAGCGCGCCGGGCAGGTCCCATCGCCAGGGCGTGTCGTGGTCGGGGCCGATGTGGAAGATCAGCGTCGCCCACAGGATGAGCACCAGGAACATGAACGGGCCTCGGGCGACGTCCCAGAACGTCGCGAAGTCCGAGCCGAGGCCGAGCTCGTTGGCGACGTCATCGCCGGCACCGAACAGCGGTCCGATCACGAAGGCGGCCAGGGCGAGCGATGCCATGACGATCGTGCCGATCGACAGGCCGACGGCCGTGAGGCGAACGCTCAGCCAGGAGCGGCGGTCGTCGAGGTCGTAGGCCGCGTCCAGCGCCCGCACCAGGCCGGCGAAGCCGCGACTCATCGCGTAGAGGGCGACGACGACCGCGGCGGTGAAGAGCCCTGCGCCCTGGCGGTCGAAGAGCGCCTCGACGGTGGCGATCAGGTCCTCGTTGGCCGAGATCTCGTCGCGGATGAAGTCGGACACCGCCTGCTTCGCGTCGTCGGCGAGGTCCTGGCCGAACACGTCGCCGAGGAGACCGAGGAAGGCGGTGAACGCCAGCGCGGCGGCGGGGATGGCGAACACCATGAAGAAGGTCACCCCGGCGGCCAGGTCCATGACCCGGTCGCGGGAGAACTCGCGGACGACCTCGACCGTGACCTCCCACGTGGAGCGGGCGATCGACCGGAGGCGTGCTCGTGCCGACACGTCGACAGGAAACCACGTCGGCGGACCCGCGTCGGTCCGGGCATGCCGGGGGAGCGGTCGTGCCCACCCCTACGCTCGTCGCCGTGGACGGCCCGATCGGGATGTTCGACTCCGGCTTCGGCGGCCTGACGGTCGCCCGCGCCCTGATCGATCTGCTGCCGGACGGCGACCTTGTCTACTTCGGCGACACCGCCCGCTACCCGTACGGACCGCGGGACCTCGACGAGGTGCGGTCCTTCTCGCTGCAGATCGGTCAGCTGCTGCGCGACCGATTCGGTGTCGGCCTGCTCGTCGTCGCCTGCAACACGGCGTCGGCCGCGGCGCTCGGTGATCTCGAGGCCGAGCTCGACGTTCCCGTCGTCGGGGTGATCGAGCCCGGTCTGCGGGCGGCGACGCAGGTCTCGCAGCGGGGCCGGGTGGGCGTCATCGGCACGGTCGGGACCGTCGCCTCGGGCGCGTACCAGGAGGCGCACGCGGCGCTCGGCACGCCGGGAGAGCTGGTCTGCGCCGCCTGCCCGGGCTTCGTCGAGTTCGTCGAGCGGGGCGAGACGTCGTCGGACCAGGTGCGGGTGCTCGCCGAGCGGCTGCTCGCACCGATGGTGGACGCCGATGTCGACGCGCTGCTCCTCGGCTGCACCCACTACCCCTACCTGGCCCGGGTCATCGGCGACGTCATGGGGCGCGAGGTCGTGCTCGTGTCCTCTGCCGACGAGACCGCCTTCGAGGTGCGCCGGCTCCTCGGCGAGCGGGGCGCTGCCGGTTCCGGACGGGTGCGGTTCCTGTCGTCGGGTGATCCGCTGCTCTTCGCCCAGCTGGGCCGGCGCCTGTTGGGCCCGGAGCTCGACCGGGTCGAGCCCCACGTCTGGGACACCGGGGCCGGGTAGCCTCGCTCCCCGCCCCCCGCTGGAAGGATCCATCGATGACCCGCCCCGACGGTCGCGCTCCCGACGAGCTGCGCCCCATCACGTTCGAGCGTGGCTACACCGACGCGACGCCCGGCTCCGTGCTCGTCACCTTCGGCTCGACCCGGGTGCTGTGCACGGCCTCGGTCGACGAGAACGTCCCCCGTTGGATGCGGGGTTCCGGTCGGGGCTGGGCGACGGCCGAGTACTCGATGCTGCCGGGCAGTTCGCCGGAGCGGGTCCGGCGCGAGGCGAAGGCCGGCAAGCAGTCCGGCCGCACGATGGAGATCCAGCGGCTGATCGGCCGTGCGCTGCGGGCCGTCGTCGATCTCGAGGCGTTGGGCGAGCGCGAGATCACGGTCGACTGCGACGTGCTCCGCGCCGACGGCGGGACGCGGACCGCGTCGATCTGCGGCGGTTGGCTGGCCTTGCACGATGCCTGTCAGTCGCTCGTCGACGCCGGGTCGATTCCGGCCAACCCGGTCACCGAGGCGTGCGCCGCCATCTCGGTCGGGATCGTCGACGGCACCCCGCTCCTCGACCTCCCGTACGTCGAGGACGCCGGCGCCGAGGTCGACATGAACGTCGTGATGACCGAGGGAGGCCGCTTCGTCGAGGTGCAGGGGACGGCCGAGGGGCAGGCGTTCAGTCGGGACGAGCTCGATCGGCTGCTCGGCCTGGCCGAGGCCGGCATCGCCCGGATCGTCGAGCTGCAGCGGGCGGCGTTGGCGTCGTGACCGCCCGGCCCCGGCTGGTCGTCGCGTCGGCCAACCCGAAGAAGGCGGCCGAGATCGCGGAGGTGCTCGAGGGCTGGGACCTCGTGCCCCGACCCGCCGACCTGCCCGATGTCGACGAGACCGAGCCCGACTTCCTCGGCAACGCCCGTCTCAAGGCGGTCGCCGTCTGCGAGGCCACCGGGACCGCCGCGCTCGCCGACGACAGCGGGCTGGAGGTCGATCACCTCGACGGCGCGCCCGGGGTCCGCTCGGCCCGCTTCGCCGGCGAGCCGGCCGACGACGAGGCCAACCTGCGGCTGCTGCTCGAGCGGTTGGCGGGCGTGGACGACCGCCGGGCCCGCTTCCGCTCGATCGTGGTGGTCCGCTTCCCCGACGGTGCCGAGATCGTCACGGAGGGGTCGGTCGAGGGCAGCATCGCCGTCGCACCGCGAGGCTCGGGCGGCTTCGGCTACGACCCGGTCTTCGTGCCCGACGAGGGCGACGGGCGCACGTTCGGCGAGATGGAGCCGGCGGACAAGCACGCCATCTCCCATCGAGGACGGGCGCTGGCCCGGTTGGCCGACGAGCTGGACCGCCGCGCCGGCGGAGCCTGATGGACTAGCGCTTGCCGCGGCGGCGCTTCCGCTTCTTCGACTTCTCGCTCCCGCTGCTCGTCTCCGCCTCTTCGGTGCGGGGCTGCTGGCGCAACAGGGCACGTTCGGCCGTCTGTTGCACGTCCGTGTCCGGATCCCGGTTGAGGCGACGGAGGACGAGCTCGGGCGCCATCGGGTTCGACGCGAGCTGGAGCCGGACGAAGGCGTTGAGGTTGTTCATCAGCTCGAAGGCGATCGGATCCGACAGGAACGGGCTCGACGCCAGCGCGGCCTGACGGACCCAGTCGTTCCCCTGGGCGACGTGGCTCATCTCCTTGTCCGACACGCGCCCGGTGGCGAGGCGGACCAGCTTCTCGGCGATGGTCGAGTTGCCGGTCAGTGCCCGCTGGAAGCGCGCGGCGGTCACCGAGGTGCTGCGGCAGAGCTCCTTCTGTGCGAGCACCTTCGCGAGGTAGGCGTCGCACTCGACGCTCGAGTACGCCTCCCGAGCGGACTCCCAGTTGAGGGACTGGCCGTCCGCCGTCTTGAGCTCACCACCTTGCCCACTCACCGCTGCATCCCATCATCCGTGTGCGTCTGGTTCCCTTCGGCCGGAGTTGGCCGCGAGTTGAGCGGGGATCCGCAGACAGGGGACAGGTGGCGTTGTGCGAGCGGGGGGATTCGAACCCCCACGGGCGATGCCCACCAGGACCTCAACCTGGCGGGTCTGCGGCAGTGGGTTCCGCGGTGCGAGCGGGGGGATTCGAACCCCCACGGGCGATGCCCACCAGGACCTAAACCTGGCGCGTCTGCCAGTTCCGCCACGCTCGCCGATGTGTCGTGAGCGTACTCAGGGCTCGCAGGGCCGCCGCCGACGAGTCGGCCGATCAGCGCCAGCCATGGCCGGTCCAGGAGAACCCGGTCCAGCTGTTGCCGGTCCAGGAGAACCCGGTCCAGCTGTTGCCGGTCCAGGAGAACCCGGTCCAGGAGTTGCCGGTCCAGGAGAACCCGGTCCAGCTGTTGCCGGTCCAGGAGAAGCCGGTCCAGGAGTTGCCGGTCCAGGAGAACCCGTTCCACTCACCGTTGGTCCAGGTCGTGCCGGCGCGGCTGTCGGCGATCCAGGCCTCGGGGTTCCACGCACTGCCGTCGACCGTCACCTCGCCGCGCACCTCGGCCCCGTCGACGACCACGTGGGCGGAGCCGCGCGCCGCCTCGAGCGAACCCAAGCCCGACGAGCGAGGCCAGCTCTGCACGACGTTCGGGGTGGGGGTCGCCACCGCTGCAGCGACGTCGATCATGCCGTGGCCCTGGACCGTCGACAGCGTCCAGTCGAGCCGGTCAGCGCTGGAGGTGAGCAGGGCCTTGACCTGGTCGGGCGTGAGCTCGGGTCGATCCTGGAGCAGCAGGGCGGCGGCTCCCGACACGACCGCGGCCGCCTGCGAGGTGCCGCTGCCCTTCATGGTCTGCTCCGTCACGAACGCCTCGGGGTGGTCGAGGGCTGACCGGGAACCCGGAGCGACGAGGCTCTCGATGCTGGCGCCGGGTGCGACGACATCGGGGATCCGGCCGCTGTAGTCCTCCGACCAGAACCCCGCCCAGTAGCCCGAGCGGGTCTGGGTGAACACGCGACCGCCGCTCGCCCAGTGCGGAACGGACGTGCCCCGGTCGGTCACCTGAGCGGCACCGACGGCGATGACGTAGGGGTCGTTGGCCGGGGCGGCGAGTCCCGGGTCCATCCACCCGTCGTTGCCAGCCGCGACCACGACGACGAGCCCGGCGTCCCAGGCCCGTTCGACCGCGTAGGCGAGCGGGCTCTCCGCGTAGGGCTGCTCGGAGTCCGTGCCGTAGGACAGGTTGATCACCCGGATGTTGAGTCCTTCGGCGTCGCGGTGCTGGATCACCCAGTCGATCGCCGCGATGACCTGCGAGACGTCGACGGCGCCGGTGTTGTCGGCGACCTTCACGCTGACGATCCCGGCGCCGGGTGCGACCCCGTGGAACTCCTCGGGACGTTCGGCGGCGGTCGCCGGATCACCGGTCGGGTCCGATCCGGCGATGATGCCGGCCATGTGAGTGCCGTGTCCGTAGGTGTCGAGGAAGACCGCCTCCGGGACCTCGGCCTCCAGCGAGAGATCGACGACGGCCCTGACCTTGTCCGGGTCCGCCAGCTGTGCGACCGGCATCACCCCGGTGTCGATGACCGCCACGTCGACGCCCTGCCCGGTGATGCCCTGCTCCCAGAGCTCACGAGCGTTGATCTGATCGACCACGTCGTACAGCGAGCCCTCGATGGTCGCGCTCGAAGAGGACGAGAACCCGCTCAGCAGGCCGGACCAGTCGATCGACGAGCCCTGCGACCACGAGGAATGGCGGTCGTCGTCATCATCGTCATCGGCGCCCGCCGGAGCGGCGGTGGCACCGAGGAGCAACACGGCCGCCAACACGGCACCGACGGCTCGGAGCAACCGGGGGCCGGTCCGACCTCGTGAACCCGTTCGCCGCCACGCCCGATCCTGCATCGTCATCGTCCGCCTCCGCTGTTGCTCGTCTGGACGTGAGGCGGCGGTGATCCGGCGACCGGGTGGCCTGACCGGATCGGTGGTTCGCCCCACGAACCTGCTCAGGCATCGACGGGAGCGGACGCGGAGTTCAACGACGCTCCGACAAACCGCGGCTGCGAGCAGCCGGCCGAGGATCAGCTCAGGGCTGGGCTCAGCCCTCGTCGGCGGGCGGCCGTGACGTCCGGATCTCTCGCCGGACGGCCGGGGCGACTCGACGGAGGTAAGTCGGCAGGCGGACGAACGAGCGGCCCTCGGTGCGGAAGGCGTAGTCGATCGGGACCTCGGTGAGACGGTACCCCTTCGCCAGCAGGTCGAGCGTGAGCACCTGCGCGTAGTTGTAGTCGTGGATGACCTCGGCATCTGCGGCAGCCGCACGCGAGAACGCCCGGTAGCCGGTCTGGGCGTCGGTCATCGGGGTCCGCGCGAGCCAGGCCGTGATCACCGTGAGCACCCGGTTGCCGAGCCACCGGTGCGGCCGCATGTCGCGATCGCCCCCGAGGAACCGGGAGCCGTGCACGAGGTCGGCCGTGCCATCGAGGATCGGTCCGACGAGGCGGTCGAGCTGCTCGGGCGGGTACTCGCCGTCGGCGTCGGCGAACACGACGACGGCGGCGCCGCGGGCGACCGCGTCGGCCAGGCCGGTCCGGACGGCGGCGCCGAGGCCCCGGTTCGCCCCGTGGGCCACGACCTTCGCCCCGGCGGATGCGGCTCGGGCGGCCGTCTCGTCACCGCTGCCGTCGTCGACGACCACCGCCACGACCGGACGGCCGAGCACCTTGGCCGGGACCCGCTCGACCACGTCGCCGACCGTCGCCTCCTCGTCGAACGCCGGGAAGAAGAGCACCACGGGCCCGTCGTCGGGTGCGGCGGCCGGTGTCCGCGCGGTCGAGCGCGGCAGTCGGAGTCGGATCACGGCCTGAGATGTTGGCCGGTGGCCGCGAACGAGGCCGAATCGGAGCGACCCGAGGTCGTCGGTTCATTTGACATCATGTGACAAGCATGCCTGTCAGAGCACGCCCGATGCTAGGGTTCGGACCATGCCGTACGAGTCCGCAGAGCATCATCCGGCGTTCGAGGAGTACAGCGAGACGATCTTCGAGCTGGACGAGGACGGTGTCGAGGTGATCCAGGCGCGCATCGCCGAGCGCTTGGAGGTCTCCCGGCCGGCGGTGTCGGAGATGGTCCGTCGGATGGAGCGCGAGGGCCTGGTCGAGATCGGCGCCGACTCGCGGATCTCGCTGACCGACGAGGGTCGGCAGCTCGCGACCACCGTCGTGCGGCGCCATCGCCTCGCCGAGCGGTTCCTGACCGACGTGCTCGAGCTCAGCTGGGCCGAGGCCCATCACGAGGCGGGGCGGTGGGAGCACGTGATCTCTCCAGCGGTCGAGGACGCGCTCTCGCGGGTGCTCGGCGATCCCAAGACGTGCCCGCACGGCAACCCCATCCCGGGTGCCGACTACGCGCCGCCGACCGGCGCCTGTGCGCTCGGTCAGGTGCCGGTGCAGGGCAGCTTCGTCGTCGAGCGCATCCCCGAGGAGCTGGAGTTCCAGCCCGGCGAGCTGGCGTACCTCGAGGAGGGTGGCGTGATGCCGGGTCGCGAGGGGAAGGTCGTCTCGTCGGCGCCCGACGGCACGACCACGCTCGCGATGGGCGACAGCATCATCGGCATCAGCGCGTTCTCCGCCGAGCGCATCCTCGTCACCGTGGTCGATCAGGCCGCGACCGCCCCTGCCTGAGACCGCCGCACCGGCCGGCGAACGATCGGCGGAGGATGCCGGCGACGCCGAGACGACCGATTCCCTACGGCGCGTGTTGCTGGTCGTGGCAGGGATCACGTTCGTGGTCGCGCTCGCCGCCCTCGACGCCCGAGCCACCTACGGCGCCCGCACGAGCGCCGACGAGCCGCAGTACCTCCTGACGGCGCTCAGCCTCGGTACCGACCTCGACCTCGACATCAGCGACGAGATCGCCGCGGAGGAGTTCCGCCCCTTCCACGAGGTGAACCTCAACCCGCAGACGATCGAGCTGAACGACGCAGGCCAGCGCCTCAGCCCGCACGATCCGCTCCTTCCCGCCGTCCTCGCCGTACCCATGCGGGTGGGCGGTTGGGCGGGGGCGAAGGCCGCGCTCGCCGCGATCGGAGCACTCACCGCAGCCGTCACTGCGTGGGTCGCCGTCCGCCGCTTCGGCGTCGACAGTAGGATCGCGGCGACGGTGGTGACGTCCGCCTTCGTCGCTCCGCCGCTCACGTCCTACGCCACCCAGGTCTACCCGGAGCTCCCCGCCGGGTTGTGCGTGGTCGCCGGGGTCGGCGCCCTCATGGGTCGGCTCGACCGCAGAGCCGTGGCCGTGGTCGTCATCGCCGTCGTGGCGCTGCCGTGGTTGGCGGTCAAGTACGCACCGGTGGCGGTCGTCCTCGCGCTGGCGCTGCTGTGGAGGCTGCGGGATCGGCAACGTGCCCTCGCCGTCGTCGGCGGTGCCTTCGCCGTCATGGGTCTCGTCTACCTGCTCCTGCACCAGCGGATCTACGGGGGTTGGACGGTCTACGCGGCCGGCGACCACTTCGTCGACGGTGAGTTGCTCGTCGTCGGACGCGACCCCGACTACGTCGGACGGTCCCGTCGGCTCGTGGGGCTCCTGATCGATCGCGGCTTCGGCCTGGGGGCATGGACGCCCTCGCTGCTGCTGCTCCCGGCCGCCCTCGTCGGGCTCGTGCGGCACCGAGGCCGAGAGGCGACCCTGCTCGTGGCGACCTTCCTCGTCGGCTGGGCGGTCGCGACGTGGATCGCGCTCACGATGCACGGCTGGTGGTGGCCCGGTCGCCAGGTGGTGGTGGTCCTGCCGCTCGGGATCGTTGCGCTGGCCGTGCTGGTCGATCGGATCCGAACGCTCCTCGTTCCGGTCGTCGTCGGGTCGCTCATCGGAGCGGCGACCTGGCTCTGGCTCGTCGTCGAGGCGTCGACCGATCGCAGGACGATCATCGTCGACTTCGAGTCGACGGCGAACCCCTGGTTCCAGGTCTGGTCGACGCTCTTGCCGGAGCTACGCGATCCGGGGGTCGCCGACTGGGCAAGGTACCTGGTGTGGATCGTGGTCCTGGGACTGAGTTGCGTCGCGGTCTGGCGGGAGCTGGGTCGGCGACCGGCTCTCGCCGACGCTCAGCCGGCGAGCGCGATCTCCCCGCCGGTCGGTCGCCGCTGAGCGTGCCACGCGGTCTGCTCGGCGAGTCCGTCGGCGAGCGACCACGCCGGTCGCCAGCCGAGCACGCGGCGCGTGCGCTCGGTATCGGCGGTGACCGCGGCCGGGTCGCCGGCCGCCGCTGGTCCCGCGACGAGTCGCACCGGTCGTTCGGTGAGCTCCTCGACCAGGGCCACCAGCTCGTTGAGCGACGTGGAGGCGCCGCCGCCGACATCGAACGCCTCGCCGGTCCCGAACGGTGAGACGGCAGCGGCGAGGGTCGCGGCCACGACGTCGGCGACGAAGGTGAACTGACGCCGCTGGTCGCCGCTGCCGCGTCGGACGAAGGGTGGCGCCGACTCGCCCGTCGCCTCGATCAGGCGGTGGATGGCCATGTCGGGGCGCTGGCGTGGGCCGAACACCGTGAAGTAGCGGAGGCTCGCGACATCCAGCCCGCGGTCGCCGTAGGTCGCAGCGAGTTGCTCGGCGGCCAGCTTTGTCACCCCGTACGGGCTGACCGGGCGGAGCAGCCGCTCGGTCCCACGGCGCGCGCTGGAGCCGTACACCGACGAGCTCGACGCCAGCACGACCCGCTCGACGTCGGCGCTCAGTCCCGCCTCGAGGACGGCCTGCGTCGCGGTCACGTTCCGTCGAGCGCACTCGTCGAAGCCCGCTCCCCAGGAGTCCTGCACGCCAGGTCGACCAGCGAGGTGGAAGACGACGCCGGCGTCGCGCCACACGGACTCGAGGCCGGGGTCGTCGACCGGGCTGCGGTGGAACGAGAAGCGGTCGTGATCGGCAGCAGCGGCGAGGTTCGCGAGCTTGCGCTCCGGTGCGTACCACGGGTCGAGATCGTCGATGCCGACGACCTCGGCGCCGAGGGCGAGCAGCGCATCGACGAGGTGCGATCCGATGAAGCCGGCGGCGCCCGTGACGACGGTGGGCCGCTCGGTGAGCACCGTGGCCATTTCGGGGTTCTGCACGTCCATGTTGAAGGGCACCTTACACGGGCCACTCCACGCGGCGCATCGCCGGCCGGCACGGTGCCATGAGGTCGCCTCGTGCAGTACCTTCGGGTCACCTGACAGTGCAGCGAAGGTAGAGCGATGGAACAGCTCGAAGCGCCAGTGCGCCAACAGTGGAAGGGCGCCTATCTCGTCGACGAGGTCGCGGTCCGCGAGGGTGTGACGCGGCTGGTCGGCCGCGCCGACGGGACGACGAGGGCCGTGGACCTCCCGGCGGTGCCAGCGACCGGCCGCGCCGCGGCGTGGAAGGGCTCGATGCGTCGGTTGGCCCACGTCGAGGTGTCGGTGGACGCCGCGGCATCGAGGGTGGCGTGCTCGATCGTCGGGCGAAGCGGGCGTCGTCTCGCCAGCGTCCCGGTGCCGCTGTCGATCGGGCTGGAGCTCGCCGTCGACGGCGTGCCGGTGCTCGTTCGAGTGGACTGAGTCCTCTTACGTGACAGCTTGTCAGTCCATGCAAGGTATCCCTATCATCCGGTGATGGAGTCGACGTAGTCCGAGCCCGTCCCCGGCTGCGCCGACGGCAGGGTGGTCGCGATCAGGAAGGCCGCGACGCTCGCACGATGGGTCCCCGGGGTCGGTGTCGCGGTGAACCACCCGTCGCGTCCGGGCGTCCGCGTCGCATCGTGGCGAGCCCCGCGGCACTGCCGGCGCGAGACGGTCGGTCCGGTCGAGTTCCATCGCCTGGTCCGTCTGCTCCTCGACGGAGCTCGGCAACCGATGGCCGAGGCGCTCGGACTCGAGACGGCAGCGCCGATCGATGTCGTGCTCTTCGGGCGTCGAGAGGTCGAGATCGAGGCCCAGGGGCTGCTTCGGGTCGAGGTCGACGGGCGGTGGGGCATGTGCGTCTTCGCGGCCGCGCTCGATGAGACCGCTCGAGCGGATGCGGCGTGCGACGCCAGCTCGGCCCCGTCGGCGGTCCGCGTGCAGGTCGAGTGCGACCGGGAGCTCGGCATCACGCTCGTGCACGCCCTCTTCCCGCTGTGCGATCCCGAGCGCGAACTGGAGGTCCGCGAGGTCGTCGCGGCCCGTGCGGCTTCGTGTGCGGCCGACGAGGTCGCGAGCGCCGTCGCCGCCCTCGAACGGCTCCGGTGAGCGTGGGAACGGGGTGGAACGGATGATCGACACCACCGTCAGCGGCTTCCGGCCGGAGCTCACGTCGGAGATCCGACACGTCGTCGAGCACCTCGAGGCCAACCACGGTGACAGCTTGGCGTTCGTGGCCTCGCTCGTCGCCGACGGTCCCGTCCGGGAGGCGACGGTCGACGCCATCGATGCCGACGGCGTCGCGCTGCGGCTCGATGGCTCCGCCCGGTCCCGCCGCCTCGACTTCGCCGGGTCGGTCGCATCGATCGAGGACCTGCAGACCGCGCTGTTCGGCCTGCTCGCCATGGCACGCGACGAGCGGCCGGAGCACCCGGTGACGAGCATCGAGACCGAGCTCGAGCTCGCCGGCGCGTTGCGGACGTGGCGGGGGACGGTCGTGGGGCGGCGGATGGTGGCGGCGACCATGGTGGAGCTGACGATCGGCGGCCTCGACGGCATGCCCGTGCTCGGTGGCGATGAGTTCTTCTTCGTCATGGTCGGCGCCACTGACGCTCCACTCGCCGTTCCCGCCGGAGCGACGCTGACCGACATCGACCTGCTCCCGCAGGATCAGCAACCGGTCGGTGCCACGTACACCACCCGGCGCCGACGTCCCGAGGACGGCGAGCTCATCTGTGGATCCTCCTGCACGGTCACGGCGGCGGCGTATCGGGCTGGGCGGCGCAGGCACGGGTCGGCGATGACGTCGCGCTCTGGGGTCCACGATCGGCCTACGAGCCGCCCGCCGCCACGACCGGCCATCTCCTCGTCTGCGACGAGACCGGCGTTCCAGCGGTCAGCGCGATCGTCGAGGAGCTGCAATCGGGCCATCCGGCGGAGGTGGTCTGCCTCGTCGACGACGTCGACCACCACCTACCGATGCCGGAGCGCGCCACCGTGCACTGGCTCCACCGGGCCGAGGTGGGCGCCGGGCCCGACGTGTACCTGGACATCATGCGGACCGTCGTCGGCGAGGTCGATGGCCTCTTCGCCTTCGGGGCCGGTGAGTCCCGTCAGATCAGCGCAGCACGGCGTCTGCTGCGTCGCGAGCTCGGTCTCGCGGCCGAGCAGGTCCACATGACCGGATACTGGCGACGGGTCGAGCCGTGACGTCGAGATCGAAGGATCGGAGGAGTCCTCGCGTGGTGCTGTGCGTCGGGTCGGACTGCGCAGCCGACGAGCGCTCCGCCCACCGCAAGTTGCGGGAAGCGCTGTGCCGCCAGGAGGTGCCGGTGGTCGATGCGCCGTGCCTGGGCGTGTGTCACGGGCCCGTGGCGGTCGTCGAACCCGTCGGCTCGAGTCCGGTCGTGGTGCGGCGGGTCAGGCGCGGTCGGGCTCGACGGGCGATCGTCGAGCTGGGTCGGTCGGGTCGGCTCGGACCCGACGCGACCGAGTTGAGCGTCGACGGCAAGCGCGGACGTCGAGCGATTCGACGGGCGCGTCGCGCCACCGGCTGAGCTCAGCGCTCATCGCGGGGGACCACGACCTGTCGGTGGCCGTCGACCAGCGCGAGTCGCCCGCGTTGGCCCAACGACGGGGGGTCGAGGTGCGAGCTGGCAGCGAGCACGGTCAGTCCATCCCGGAGGCGGGCGGTCGCCAGCCAGGCGCTGCCGTGGTACTCGGTCGCCACGATCTCGGCCGTGCCGGCGGCGTCGGGCACGAAGATGACGTCGTCGGGCCTGACCATCGCGCAGGCCGTGGAGGTGTCCACCCCTCCGAGGTCGACCGGGCCGAGCTCCGTCGAGGGGGGCGTGGTCGAGAGCTCGATGGGGAGGAAGGTCGCTTCGCCCATGAAGGCGCCGACGAAGGCGTCGATCGGTCCGTGGAAGACGTCGACCGGCGTGTCGAGCTGGACGATGCGGCCGGCGCGCATGACGGCGACGCGGTCGGCGATCGCCAACGACTCGCGCTGGTCGTGGGTCACGAACACCGCTGGCGTCGCCGTGGCCTTCAGCGCGGCCACGACTTCCTGGCGGAGCTGCACGCGGAGGTTGTGGTCGAGGCTGGCGAACGGCTCGTCGAACAGCATCAGCGCAGGCGAGGGAGCCAGCGCCCGTGCGAGGGCCACCCGTTGCCGCTCGCCGCCGGAGAGCTCGTGCGGATATCGGTCGCCGTGGTCAGCCAAGCTCACGAGCTCGAGCATCTCGCCGACCCGAGCCGCGGTCTCGCGCTTCGACCTGCCCCGCACGCCGAAGCCGACGTTGTCCCGCACACACAGGTGCGGGAAGAGCGCGTGCTCCTGGAACACCAGCCCGGCCGGACGGCGCTCAGGGGGAAGGCGCACCGACCCGTCCTCGACCAGCCGGCCCGAGAGCTCGATCGTCCCGCTGTCCGCGGCGACCAGGCCGGCGATCATGCGGAGCAACGTGGACTTCCCACAGCCGCTGGGTCCCACCAGGGCGAGCAGCTCGTTGTCGGTCAGCGTCAGATCGATCCGGTCGACGGCGAGCACGTCGTCGAAGGCCTTCGTCAGACCGCGGATCTCGAGGGGTGGTGGCGCGCTCACGTGCGCCCAGCGTTGCGGGAGAGCTGCCGGGACAGCAACCCGACCGGCACGAGCGCGACGACGATGATCGCCAGCGCCGGGAGCGCTGCCTGCTCGAAGCGCGACTCGGAGGCGAGGTTGTACGTCCAGACCGGGAGGGTGTTGAAGCCGATCGGTCGGAGGAGCAGCGCGATCGGAAGCTCCTTCACCGCATCGACCGCCACCAGCACGGCGCCGGTCAGCACGCTCGTCCGGGCGAGCGGGATGTGGATCCGGCCCATGACCGAGCTCGGCCGGCTGCCCAGGCTCCTGGCCGACGCCGTCACCTCCTCCGGCACCTGCCCGAGGCCGGCCTCGATCGCGTTGAGTCCTGGTGCGAGGAAGCGGATGCTGTAGGCGTACACGAGCCCGACGAGCGAGCCGGTGGCGACCACGCCCGGCAGGCCCAGGCCGATGCCCTCGAGGACGTCGTCGAGCGCGACGAGCGCCAGGACCACACCGATGGCAACGACGGGCCCGGGCACGGCGTACCCGACCGCGGTCAACCGGGCAGAGACCCGGGTGCCGCGCCCGCCCGAGAACCGGGGGGCGTTCGTGATCACGAGGGCGACGACGACGCAGACGATCGCGGTGAGGGTGGCGAGGATCAGCGAGTTCTGGAGGAACTCGGTGAACCGATCGACCAGGGGCGTCCCGCGTGGGCCGGTCGCCTCGTCGACCGCCCACGAGATGAGCTGGAGGGTGGGAGCGGCGAACGAGGCGGCGAGCACGGTGGCGCAGGCCGCCGTGGCTGCGACGGCGCGCCCGCCCCGGAGTTGGCGGGGGCCGACACCGGCGGCTGCGCCGCCGGCCTCGCCGAACCGGGCCCGGCCGCGGAGCGCGCGCTCGAGCCCGATGATCATCAGCGCGACGACCAGGACGAGCGTGGCGAACTCGGAGGCGGCATCGCGGTCGAAGGTGCCCCGCCAGATGCGGAACACACCGACCGAGATCGTGTCCACCCCGAAGTACTGCACCGTGGCGAAGTCGGTGAGCGTCTCCATCATCACGACGGCCACGCCAGCGGCGAGTGCAGGACGCAACAACGGGAACAGCACCCGGCGAGCTGCCTCGAAGGGTCCGGCGCCGAGGCTGCGGGCGACCTCGTAGGCGCCACCGGCCTGGTCGGCCAGCGCTGCGCGGGCGAGGAGGAAGACGTAGGGGTACAGCACGAGCGTGAACACCACGATGGCGCCGCCCATCGAGCGCACCTCGGGGAACCAGGCGTTCTGGCCGAAGGTGTCGCGCCACCAGTTCTGCACCGGGCCGGTGAAGCCGATCACCGACAGCGTGACGAAACCGAGCACGTAGGACGGCATCGCGAGGGGGGCGATGAGCATCCACCCGAAGAATCGCGAGCCGGGGAAGCGGTAGGCGCTCACGAGCCACGCGAGCCCGGCGCCGAGCAACAGCGAGCCGATGCTCACGCCGATGAGCAGCACCGCCGTGTCGACCAGCTGACCGGGGAGCCGGGTCCGCCACTGCTGGCGCCAGACCTCGACGTTGGGATCGAGGATGCCGACGGCCAGGAAGCCGATCGGGATGACGACGAGCGCGGCGACGACCGCCGAGACGGCGGGCCAACCGAGCTGGCTGGCCCGGTCGCCCGCCGATCGCTCGACGTGGACGTCGATCGGCGTCTCGCTCCTCGGGGGAGCCGGTGCCGTCAACTCACTCGTAGTCGGCCTCGTCGAGCAGCCGGACCGCATCGGCGTTGAGCACGCCCCACTCGGCGGCGCTGAGCTCGTCGGCCACGAACGTCTCACCGAAGGTCGTGGCGATCAACGCCTCGGGGGTGACATCGGGGTTCACGGGGTACTCGTGGTTGCCGTCGACGAAGGCGCTCTGGCCGTCGGTGGCGAGCCACTCGAGGAGCTGCTGGGCCAGCTCGGGATCGTCGGCGAACCGCGTCACGCCGGCACCGGAGATGTTGACGTGCGTCCCGCCGCCGTCCTGGTCGGCCCACTGGAGGGCGACCGGGTAGTCCGGGTCCTCCTCGAGCTCGCGGGCGAGGTAGTAGTGGTTGGTGAGCGCCACGTCGCAGAGCCCGTCACGGATCGAGTTCAGCGCGATCACGTCGTTGGGGAGGATCTCGGCGTTGTCCGCCCAGCCCGTGACGATGTCGAGTGCCTCGTCGTAGCCCCGGTTGCCGATCAGGCTGGCCACGAGGGACTGCGTGTAGGCGTTGGAGGAGTTGCGGAGGCAGACCCGCCCCTCCCACTCGGGCGAGGCGAGCTCCTCGTAGGTGGTCGGGACCTCGTCGGGGGTCAGGCGCTCCGGGCTGTACACGATGGTCCGGGCCCGGGCGCTCAGGGCGAACCACTGACCGGCGGGGTCGCGGAGCGCCTCGGGCACCGCGTCCTGCAGGATCGGCGAGTCGATCTCGGCGAAGAGGCCCTGCTCGGCGGCGCGGGCGAGGTTGCCGGCGTCGACCGTCATGTAGATGTCGGCCTCGGTGTCCTCGCCCTCGGCGGCGATCCGCTCCCGGAGCTCGGCATCGGAACCCTCGAGGAACTCGATGTTGATGCCGGTCTCGTCGGCGAACTGCGTGAACGCCTCCTCGAGGTCGTAGTGCCGGCCCGTGTAGATCCGGATGGTGTCGCCGTCGTCGCTGCTGCACGCTCCGAGTGCGGCGATGGCCGCCGCGGCGGCCAGGCCGAGCACGAACGTCCGTGGGCTCATCGGGGGAAGGGTCCTTCGAGTCGGGACCGGCCCGCAGGTCCGGTCGTCGGGCAGATGCTAGCGATGGCCGAAGCCTGGTTGGCAACGCGAGTGTGGTTGCCCTAACGGATGGGGAGCTGGTCCCGTTCCTCCTGCGCGTCAGCCGGCCTCGTTCCGGAGGTGAGCATCGCCGCCCGCCAGCTCGCGCACGAGGCACTCGGCGGCGACGGCGATGATCAGCGCATCGAGCTCGCCGGCCCGGTCTCCTCGGTCGATGGCGAGCCCGACGACGCATCGGCCCAGCAGTGGATCGCCGGTCACGTGCGAGACCACGCCGGATCGGCGCGGGCCGACCTCGTCGAGGACGCGGTCCACTTCGCTCGCGTGCAGGGAGCTGACGAACCAGCGGGTCGCGATCCCCGGGTGCGTTCCCCGGAAGACGCCCCCGCCGATCGCCGTCACCGAGCCGAGCACCTCCACGTCGTCGACGAGGCAACCGCAGTCGGGTCGGAGCGGGTCGGCGCTCGCCACAACGACCCGGCGCATCGTCTCGGAGTCGACGTCGGCGTCCACGGCGTTGCCGACGACGACCCGGTCGCCCCGGCGGCAACGGAGGACGAGCCGGACGCCCGGGACGCAGTGGGCCAGCGCGACCAGGCTGCGGAGACGCTCGTGGCCGGGCCCGGGCTCGCCGAGGTGACGGTTCACGCCGCGTCGCCCGAGGTCGGTGCACCGCACAGGGCCGCCACGACCTCCTCGGCGGCGCAGGCGGCGTTCATCCGCATGGCGATCTCGTCGACGACCGGGTCGCAGCGGACGTCGCCGAGCCGGATCGAACCGACCGTGACGCCGAGGACCGAGTCGCCGACCAGGTGGACGTCGACGGCCTCGTCCTCGTCGACCGGGAGCTCACAACCCGACAGCAAGGTCTGGGTGGCGATCGGTCGCAGGGCGGTCACGAACCAACCTTCCCGGCGGACGCCGGCGTGGCGGGCGTAGACGCCACCTCCGAGCGACTCAAAGCAGCCGCCGAGCTCGAACGTCGCGACGCCGCGGGCGAAGCGGGTGGCCGCCCCGGCGCCGAGCAGGCCGCGGAGCTCGCACGGGGTCATCTGCCCGTTGGGGCCGAAGCTCACGACGGTCTGGTTGCCGTTGTCGTGACCGAGGGTCAACAGGCCGTCGGGGACGCGGTGCATCAGCGCCCCTGCGCCGATGAGCGCGACGTTGGTCGGGGGTGGGGCAGCGAGGTCCATGGGTGTTGATGGTAGGCATGCCTAATGTCACTGAACAAGCATGACTGGCGAATCGGCGCCACCGGCCCGGCTGCCGATCGGGACCACGAGGGGCGTCCCGCTCACCGGGTCGTCGATGATGACGCTCTCGAGCTCGAACACCGAGCTCACCGTCTCGGCGGTGATCACGTCGGCCGGAGCACCAGCGGCCACCACCGCACCGTCGCGCATGGCCACGACGTGCTGGGCGTAGCGGCAGGCGAGGTTGAGATCGTGGAGGACGACCACGATCGTCCGCCCGGACTCCTCGTTGAGCCGGCCCACGAGGTCGAGCACCTCGATCTGATGCGTGATGTCGAGGAAGGTGGTCGGCTCGTCGAGCAGGAGCAGGTCGGTCTCCTGCGCCAGCGCCATCGCGATCCAGACCCGTTGGCGTTGGCCGCCGGACAGCTCGTCGACGGCACGATCGGCGAGGTCGAGGGTTCGCGTGGCGGTCAACGCCCTCCGCACCGCTCGCTCGTCGTCGTCCGACCACTGCTGGAACAGCGTCTGGTGCGGGGTGCGGCCCCGAGCGACGAGGTCGACCACGAGGATCCCGTCGGGTGAGATCGGGCTCTGGGGCAGCAGGCCGAGGCGCTTGGCCACCTGCTTGGTCGGGAGGCGGTGGATCGCCTCGCCGTCCAGCACGACACGACCGTGCGTCGGGCGCAGGAGTCGCGACAGCGCGCGCAGCAACGTGGACTTCCCGCAGGCGTTCGGACCGACGATCGCGGTCACCTGCCCATCCGGCACGGCGAAGTCGAGGCCCGACACGACGACGCGGCCGTCGTAGGCGAGATGAACGTCCTCGGCGCGCAGGCGACTCACCGGCCGTCGCCCTCCGAGGCTCGCCGGGCCAGCGCGACCACGGCACTGCGCACCTCGTCCGGTGAGGCGAGGGGACCCTCGTCGAAGCGGAGTCGCACCATTCGTGGCCCCTGCGGCGTCGTGGCGACCAGGCTCACGCCGTGACGGTCGATGGCGGTCATCTGCGCCGACCCGGCGTCGGTCACGCCGCCGAGGTGGCGGACGAGGTCGAGGTTGGCGTCGCGATGGTCTTCGTTCATGTGGGCGACGGCACCCTCGGCGTGGGGGAGCACGGGGTCCGCCTCCGCCGAGGCGAGGTCGTCCGCCGTGATCCACCCCATCAGACCGAAGCCGCCGACGAAGTAGATGCGATCGGGGACCAGCCGCCACCACCCGAAGTCGCTCGAGTCGACGTAGAGCGCGGTCTGCGGGTGCACCTCGAGATGGCGACGCCGGCCGTCGTCGTCGAGCTCGATCGCTTCGAGGTGACCGACGATCGAACACCGCGGCTCGTCGAGCGGGTCGCCGTCGCCGGGCGGCGCCGTGACGAGCAGGCCAGCAGCGGGAGCGCGCCGTGCGTTGCGGGTGTGCTCGGCCAGATCCGAGATGCACACCAGCGGGCTCGCGTCGTCGAGCATCGAGAACGCGACGAGGCTCGGGTAGGGCGCCCCGTCGTCGGTCAGCGTCGTGAGCGTCGCGTGGCCGCCCTCGCTCAGCAGCGTGCGGGCGAGCTCGGCGTGGCTCGGGAACGAGCTCGTGTCACCGGCCACCGGAGGGGCGGCGGCGTCGTGGGCGGAGGTTGGGCTCACTCGGATGCTCCGATGGTGGGTGGATCGTTCAGGTCGTCGACGAGGGTGGCGAGGAAGTCCCCGGTGCGGGGGCCGTTGCCCAGCATCAGCTGGTCGTCGTAGGCGAGGACGGCGCCACGCTCCCCGGCGGGCGTCTCGGCGAGTCCGGGGATCTCCAGCAGACCCTCGACGCCGCCGACCGAGTCGAGGCCGAGCTGGGGGACGACGATGACCTCGGGCGCTGCCCGCACGATCGCCTCGGCGCTGATCGGCTCGACGTCGACCACGCCGAGCTCGTCGGCGATGTCGACGGCGCCGGCGGCCTCGAGGAGCCAGTCGATCCCCGACCCCTCGCCGAGGACGAGCTGCACGTTGGTGCCGCGCACGTAGAGGGCGACGACGCGAGGCCCGGGCGGCAGGCCGTCGGTCTTCGCGGTCGCCTCGTCGACGGCGGTCTGCACTTCCTCGGCGAGCACGACGCCGACCTCGGGGACGCCCAGCGCGTCGGCGACGGCCCGGATCTTGACCGCCGGGCCCTGGGGCGTCGCCTCCCGCGGGACGATGACGACGGGGATGCCGACGGCCTCGAGCGCCTGGATCGTCTCGGGGGGTCCGGCGAGGTCGGTGCCGAGCACGACCGTGGGGGCGAAGTCGATGATCGGTTCGGCCGCGAGCGCGCGCTGGTAGCCGATCTCGGGGAGTGCGTCGGCCGCTGGGGGGAACGTGGCCGAGATGTCGGTGGCGACGACCCGGTCGCCCAGGCCGAGCGCGAACACGACCTCGGCGACGTCGCCGTCGAGGGGGAGGATGCGCTCGATGGACTCGACCACGACCTCTTCGCCGCGGGCGTCGACGACGGTGGCGGGCAGCGGTCCGGCCGGCACCGTCGTCGGTGTCGAGGCGCTGTCGACGGTGGTGGGCGTGGCGGCGTCAGCTGCCGCCCCGCTGTCGCTGTCGCCGCATCCGGCTGCGAGGAGGAGGGCGACCGCGGCAGCCGCGAGCAGGCGGCGGACCGGCGTCGAACGGGGCCTCACAGGGATCCCGCCCGGGCAGAACGGGTGAGCAGCCAGAGCAGGTACGGCGCACCCATCACCGCCGTCGCGACCCCGACCGGCAGCTCCGTAGGGGCGAGGACCCGCCTGGCCGCGAGGTCTGCGGCCACGACGACGAGCGCGCCGACGAAGGCCGCGGGCACGACGGCGGCGCCAGGTGAGCGAGCGAGGCGGCGGGCGATCGGTCCCGACACGAAGGCGACGAACCCGATGGGCCCTGCTGCGGCGACGGCCAGTGCGGCGAGCCCGACGGCGACCAGCACGAGCATGAGCTTGGTGCGCCCGACCCGGATGCCGAGGGCCGCCGCAGCATCGTCGCCGAGCTCGAGCCGGTCGAGGCGGCGCTGGGCCACGATGACGACCGGGGCGAGGACCAGGAGTGCGAACCCGACGGTCCGGACGTGCTCCCACCCTCGACCGTTGAGCGAGCCGGTCAGCCAGACGGCAGCGCGCTGGACGTCGGTGATGTCGGCTCGGGTGATGAGGTAGTCGACGGCGGCGGCTGCTGCGAAGCCGATCCCGATGCCGACGAGCACGAGGCGGGCGGCGGACAAGCCGCGCTGGTAGGCGAAGACGTAGACCAGGATCGCCGTGACCAGCCCACCGACGACCGCCCCGATCGCCACCTCCCAGGTGGAGCCACCGACGATGACGATCATCAGGACCGCACCCAGGGCAGCTCCCGAGTCGAAGCCGACGATGTCGGGCGAGCCCAGGGGATTGCGCGCCAACGACTGGAAGACCGCGCCCGACATGCCGAGGGCGGCACCGACGAGAACGGCGGTGAGCACCCGCGGCAACCGCAGCGTGCCGACGATGAACTCGGCGTCCTCATCGCCCCGCCCGACCACGGTGCGCCACACGTCGCCGATCGCGATGGGGAAGTCGCCGACCATGATCGACCAGGAGCCGGCGGCGATGACCGCAGCCCCGAGCACCAGGCACACGACCGTGGACCGGACGTCGATGCGAGTCGAGAAGCGGCGGGTGCGGACCACACGGCCCCGCAGGGGCAGGTGAGCGGTGACGGACGTCGCGACGGGCGGCGGCGCGGTGGCGGTCACAGCCGGATCGCCTTCAGCCGCCGCACCAGGACCACGAAGGCCGGTCCGCCGATGGCCGCGGTCATGATGCCCACCTGGACCTCGCCGGGGCGTGCGATGACCCGCCCCACGACATCACAGAACAGCAGCAGCGCCGGACCGGCGAGCGCGCAGGCCGGGACGAGCCATCGCTGATCGGGGCCGAACCACGCCCGCACGGCGTGCGGGATCACGAGGCCGACGAAGGCGATCGGGCCAGCGGCGGCGACCGCTGCACCGCACAGCAGGACGATCGCCAGACCGCTCACCGCCCTGGTCAGCCCGACCTTCACCCCGAGGCCCCGGGCGGCGTCGTCACCGAGGGCCAGGGAGTTGAGCGGTCGTGAGAGGGCGACGGCGATGGCCAGCCCGGCGATGATGAAGGGTGTCAGCTGGCCGGCGACGTCGGCGTCGCGGCCGGCGAGAGAGCCGACCGCCCAGAAGCGGAACTGGTCGAGCGTCGCCCGGTCGAGCAACGTGACCGCGCGGGTGAGTGAGAGCAGCAGCGCGCTCAGCGCGGCGCCGGCCAGCGCCAGCCGTACCGGCGTGGCCCCACCCCGCCCGATCGAGCCGAGCGCGTACACGACGATCGACGTGATGCCGGCTCCCAGGAAGGCGAACCACACCAGCCCCAGCGTCGTGCCGATGTCGAACACCCAGAGCGCCGTGACGACGGCGAACGAGGCGCCCGCGTTCACGCCGAGGAGGCCAGGACCGGCCAGCGGGTTCCTGGTCACGGCCTGCATGACCGCTCCCGAGACGGCCAGCGCAGCACCGACGATGAGGCCGATGATCGTCCGGGGCAGGCGGAGCTCGCGCACGATCAGGTGGTCGGTGTCCGACGAGTCGTACGACGCGAAGGCGTCGACCACGGTGCCGACGGGGATGGGCTTCGCGCCGACGGCGAGGGACGCGAGCGTCACCGCGACGACCGCGATCCCCAACGCCGCGACGCCGGCGATCTGGCGACGGAGGCTGTGACCACCGACCCGGGCCAGCGGCTCGGTCTCGTCGATCGGGACGGCGGTCGAAGCCGCCGGGGTCGCGAGCGTCATCGGTCGGCGCGACTCAGGCGAGGAGCGCAGCGCCGAGCGGCCCGCTCTCGGAGCCCGGGCCCGGGAGCGCGAAGAAGAACCCGCCGCCGACGGGACGGATGTACTCCTCGAGCGCCTCGCCGTCGAGGCGTCGCTGCACCGTGATGAATCCCGCTTCGAGGCTGCGCTGGTAGGACACGAAGATGAGGCCCTGGTCGAGCTGGTCGTTGCCATCGAGTCCGTCGGCGTAGTTGAAGCCACGCCGGAGGATGAGGTTGCGCTCGCTGCCCGGTGTCCGAGGGTTGGCGCGCGCGATGTGCGACTCGAGGTCGGTGAACTCCGGCGTGTCGGTCTCGAGCTCGGCCCCCAGCGGTGCGCCGGTGTCGCGGTGGCGCCCGAAGATCGCCTCCTGCTCCGACAACCGCGTCCGGTCCCAGAACTCGACCTGCATCCGGATCACCCGGATCACCTGGTACGACCCTCCGACGGCCCAGTCGGGCTGGTCGTCGTCGGGCTGGACCCAGACCAGGTCGTCCATCGTCTCCGGGTCGGCGCCGTCGGGGTTCGAGGTGCCGTCCTTGAACCCCATCAGGTTCCGAACGGGGGCCTCGCCCGGCCCGGCGTCGGGGAGGATGTCGTTGAATCCCGGGCGCATCCACTTCGGTACGACCTTCCCGCGGGTCGCCCGCAGCACCTGCCGAAAGGCGTGGACGGCGGCGTCGTTCGTATCGGCGGAGACCGTGACCGAGAGGTCGCCGTGCGAGCGCTCGTCGCGGACGAGGAAGTCGTTGCCGAACTTGAACATCCGCTGCAGCTCGGTCGGCTTGCGGGAGGCCAGCCCGAACCGGTCGTCGAAGAGCGAGTCGCCGACGCCGACGGTGACCGTGGTGCCGGTGGCGCCGGGGTTCGGACCGAGGATCCCGGTATCGATGGGCGGGAAGCCGCCGGGGCGCTCCTCGAAGGGCTCCCCACCCATGACCTGTTCGATGCTGTCGCTGAGGCGGGCGAACACCTCCCGCAACTCCTCGCGGCCGTCGACCCGCACATCGAGGCCGGCGACGATGCCGGCGGCACCGGCCGGCGCCGTGACGCCGGCCTGGTGCGCGCTGCGGAACGGGTACCGGACGCTGTCGGTCGCCGTGGCCTCGTCGGACGAGTCATCGTCGGACGAGCACGCGACGACCGAGCCGGCGGCGAGCGTGGCGCCGGCTGCGCCGGCCATGCCGAGGAATCGGCGCCGCGAGGTGGTCGAGGGGGTGTCGTCCACCTGCGTTACTCCAGGCCCAGGGTGCCGTTGAGCAGCGAGAGGTTCTCGGCGAGCTCGCCGAGGAGCGCAGCGAGTTCGCTGCGACCCTCGGCGAGCTCGCTGTAGGGCACGTAGCCCTCCTCATAGCTGCCGAACTGCGCCAGCTGGCCGTAGAGCTCCTCGAATTGGCCGCGGATCGCGGCGAGCAGCTCGGGATCCGCCTCGGCGAGCGCCGGCTCGAGCAGATCGATCAGCGCCTCGGACCCCTCGACGTTGGCCTGGAAGGCGAAGAGGTCGGTCTCGGAGTAGCGCTCCTCCTCACCCGAGAGCTTGCCGTCGGGGGCGGCGACCTCCTCGATCAGCTCCTGGGCGCCGACCGTGAGGACGCCGGGTGGCAGTTCCAGGCCCGGGACGGCCTCGGCGAGGGTCTGGAGATCGGCGTCGAGCTGGTCGGCGAAGCCGCCCGCCTCGCTGACGTCCTCGAGGATCCAGAGGTGGTACTCGAGCCGGTGCCATCCGGTGAAGCTCGGGTCCTCGGGGCCGTCGAAGTCGTCCTCGCGGGCGTCGACCGCGCCGTCGATGTCCTCGATCAGCCCGGCGATCGGCTCGATGCGCTCCCAGGGCCGACGGGAGATCTGGTACTGCGCCTTGGCCGCCTCGATGTCGCCGGCGCGGACGGCGTCGGTGAAGGTCGTGGTCTCGGCCAGCATGGTCTCGACCTGCTCGGCGACGTACACCCGGTAGCCGTCGACGGCGGCGAGGATCAGCGGGTTGTCCGAGCTCTGCGCCAGCTCGTCCTCGTTGATCCCGGTGCCAGATGCCGAGGCCGAGCCGCTGGCCGACGCCGAGGCGCTGCCGGAAGCGCTGGCTGAGCCGGAAGCGCTCGCCGACCCCGAGGCGCTCCCCGACCCCGACGCGCTCGCACTGCCGGACCCCGAGCCGCTGCCGGAGCCAGAGCCCGAACCCGAGCCGGAGCCCGACTCCGAGCCCTCGTCGAGCTGGCGGACCTCGGCGCCGTCGTCGTCACCACAGGCCGCGAGCAGCAGCGCAGCGGCGAACGCGGCGGTGAGCGCCCGGCGTGTCGTCGATCGAAGCATGGATGGTGTCCTTCGTCAGGGTGGTCGCCGTGCGAGCGGCGAGGTTCCGACCGGATGTTAGGAACAGCTAACTGCGACGGCAAGCCATGGCTCGCTTCCCACAGCTGACCAGCCTGTCTATTGAAAGGGTTGCTTGATAGCAACTGGTATGTGTGCTGATCTCTTCGTCGATCTCGTCCGGCGATGCGCGCGCCCGGTCCCGTCGCCGACCTCGAGATCGACGTCCATGGCGCCGCCGAGTGGGCGCCCGACCATCAGGAGACCACATGACCCCCATCCTCCGCGTCGTCCTCGTCGTCGCGCTCGCGCTCGCCGCCTGTGGCGACGGCGACGACGCCGCGACCGACGCCGGCGCCGAGACGTCCGCCGCCCCGGAGGCGACGTCCGCTCCCGAGTCGACGTCCGCGGGGACGCCGGCCGCGGCGTTCCCGCTCACCATCGAGCACAAGTTCGGTGCGACCACGATCACGGCGGTACCCGAGCGGGTCGTCTCGGTCGGCTACAACGAGCACGACTTCCTCCTCGCCCTCGGCGTGGTTCCGGTCGGACTCCGCGACTGGTACGGCGAGCAGCCGAACTCCGTCTGGCCCTGGGCCACCGACCAGCTCGGTGATGAGACGCCCGACGTCATCGGAACGACCGATGGCATCAACTACGAGGCCGTGGCCGCGCTCGACCCGGACGTGATCGTCGGCATCTGGTCGGGAATGACGAAGGAGGAGTACGACCTGCTGAGCGCGATCGCGCCGACGGTCGCCCAGAGCGACGCCTACGCCGACTACGGGACGCCGTGGCAGGAGCAGACCGAGATCCTGGGTCTCGTCACGGACCGGACCGCCGAGGCAGCGGCGGCGGTCGCCCGGATCGACGCACGCCTGGCCGAGGTGCGCGCTGAGCATCCCGAGTGGGAGGGGCTCACCGCGACCGTGGCGTTCTTCTTCGGCGACGCTCCTGGCGCCTACAACACCTCGGATCCTCGGAGCCGGTTCCTCTCCGACCTCGGGTTCACCGTCCCCGAGGAGTACGACGTCGACGACGATGGCTCCGGGTTCTTCGAGGTCAGTGCGGAGAACCTCGGTCAGATCGACACCGACCTGATCGTCTGGGTGGCCGGAGACGAGTCGCAGTACGCCGACCTCGTGTCGGCGCTCCCGACGAGGCAGACCCTCCGGGCCACCCAGGAGGGGCGCGAGATCTTCGCGAGCACCGAGATCACCGGCGCCTTCTCCCACTCCAGCCCGCTCAGCCTGGGCTTCGTGATCGAGGAGCTCGTCGCCGAGATCGAGCTCGCGGTCGACGGCGACCCGACGACCGTCGTCCCCTCCGCCGCCCAGTTCGCCGACGCCGGCGGCTGAACCACCGGATCGGCCCCGCATCCGCCCGCCGGCACGACCCGGGCTTCCTGGCTGACGCCGAGGCGATCAGCCGGCGGCGTCGATCGCAGCGAGCAGCTCGTCGAAGCGGCCGGACGCGGCGTCGACGTCGGCGATCTCGCCGCGGTCGAAGAGCATGGCCTCGAGGTCGTCGAGCACGATCCAGGCGCCGAGCGCGGTGTTGTTGAACCAGGCGTCGCCGACGTCGGCCGCGAGCTTGTCGTCGGTCGACACGAGATCGTCCTCGAACAGGGAGACCAGGCCGTCCGCCGAGAGAGCGAGCACGCCGACGACGATCGGGACGTCGGTCTCGGCGGGCACGAGCTCGGCGGAGATCGGGATGAAGCCGAAGTTGTCGGCACTCGACTGCGCCTCGGAGCGGACGAAGCCGAGATCGGCCGCGATCGATCCCGAGATCGTCGTCGGCCCGTACGCGAAGTACGAGCCCTCGAAGTTCTGCATGATCGAGATCTGCTGGCCGGCCAGGCCGGCTGCCTCGACCTCGGCGGCGAGCTGGGCCACCCGGGCCTCGACGACAGCGATCGCGGCCTCGCCTTCATCGACCCGCCCGACGACCTGTGCGATCTGGCGGGTCTGGTCCTGCCACGACGCGGTGAAGTCGGGGAGGACGACCGGCGCGATGCCGGCGTAGTCGTCGTGGATCTCGATGGAGTTGGGATGGCCGATCCCGAGGATCAGCTCGGGCTGCGTCGCGGCGACCGATTCGACCGAGCCGGCGGTGACGAGCTCGCTCCGTGCCTCGAGCACCGGTGCGAGGAGCGGATCCTCGAAGAAGGCGGCGGTCGTGTCCGGTTCGACGCCGAGGGTCAGCAACAGGATCCCCATGAGCTCGTCGAGCGCGTAGATGCCCGACTCCGTGACCGGGACCTCCTTGTCGCCGACGACGTCGGTCACCGACACCGTCTCGCCACCCTCCGACGTCGAGTTGTCCGTGCTGTCGGTCTCGGCGGTCTCGGTCGTCTCCGGGGCGGGAGCGGACGCCGATGCCGACCCGGTCGACGTCTCGGCGGCTGCCGAGTCGCTGTCGTCGCCGTCGCCGCACGCGGCGAGCAGGAGCGACAGGGCGGCGATCGGTACCAGGGCTCGAAGGGACACGGGCAACCTCCTCGTAGGATGTTTGGGTGCCCTACCCTAGAACGCTAGGTCCACCTTCAATGACCGGTCGGTCGGACGCCGACCTCACCGTCCGGGGCTCGGTACGAGGCGCCAGCCGACGGCGCGGCTGCGCTCGTCCCAGAAGCTCCGGTAACGACCGCCGACGGCGAGGAGCTCGTCGTGGGTGCCGACCTCGGCCAGGCGCCCCCGTTCGAGGACCGCGATCTGGTCGGCACCCACGACCGTCTGCAGGCGATGAGCGATCACGAGGATGGTGCGGCGGCCGCGGTCCGTGTCGAGCGCGTTCTGGATGGCGACCTCGTTGGCGGGATCGATCGCCGCCGTCGCCTCGTCGAGGAGCAGCACGGGTGCGTCCTTGAGCAGCGCACGAGCGATCGACACCCGCTGTCGCTCACCGCCCGAGAGCCGGGTGCCCCGCTCACCGACGTCCGCCGCCCAGCCACCGGGCAAGCGGCGGAGCACCTCGTCCAGCCGGGCGAGCTCGGCGACCCGGTCGAGCTCGGCGTCGGTCGCGTCCGGTCGAGCGAGTCGGAGGTTCTCGGCGATCGTCCCGGCAAACAGGTAGGTCTCCTGGAAGACGATCGAGACCCTCGCCATCAGTTCCTCGGTGGTGAGCTCGCGGACGTCGGCGCCGCCGATGCGCACGCTGCCGGCGTCGACGTTCCAGAAGCGGGCGACCAGACGGGCGACGGTCGTCTTGCCCGAGCCGGACGGCCCGACGAGCGCGGTCATCGTCCCGTGCGGCACCTGGAGCGTGAGGTCGTCGATGACGCGCCGGTCGCCGTAGCCGAACGACACCGCGGTGAGCTCGATCGACGCGTCGCGCACCTCGGCCGACCGCTCCGGCTCGTCGAGCACCGGCGTGGCGAGCAGGTGGTCGGCCCGGTCGAGGGAGTTCTTGGCGATCTTGAGCCCACCGCCGATGTCCGCTGCGGCGACCATCGGCTCGACGAAGCGCACCGCGAGCGCCAGCAGGGCGATCAGCTCGGCGGCGTCGATGGAGGCGTCGACGGCGATGGCGACCCCGACGACCAGGATCATCGTGAACGCCACCTGCACCACGGCGATGAAGCCGATGAGGCCGGGCACGGCGGTGGTCAGCAGGCGACGCGATGCGTCCCGGTGCGCGACGAGGGCGTCGTCGAGCAGCTCGTGCCCGTCGACCGTGCGGCCGTGGGCTCTCAGCACCGCCTGGGTCTGGGCGAACTCGACGAGGCGGGAACCGGCGTCCGCCGCCGCAGCGTCCGTGGCGTGCTCGGCTCGCTCGACGAGGCTGCCCGCCCACCTGAAGACGAGCCAGGCGATCGGCGCCGACAGCGCGGCTGCGAGCGCCAACCGCCAATCGAACGCCGCCATGATCACGACCACCGTCACCGGCGTGACGAAGGCGTTGATGATCGGCCGGAGGAGGTGCGCTGGCACGCCCATGATGTCGATGACGCCCTTGCTGGTGAGGCGACCGACCGGCCCGACCTGGTCCGAGTCGAACCACCCGAGGGGGAGCTGGGCGATCTTGTCGCCCAGCCGCCCGAACAGGCCCTTCGAGATGCCGATGGCCGACCGGAACGCGGTGAGCTGCGCGACGTAGAGCAGCACGGCGTAGAGGACGAGCAGCCCGCCGAGCGCCGCCGACCAGGCGGCCGCTTCGTTCGTGTCGCCCTCCAGGAGGGCCCGCAGCACCGGGACGAGCAGCGCGAACCCGATGCCTTGCAGCACGGCGAGCGCGACGAACCACGCGACGCAGCGACGCAGCGGGCCCTCGTCGTCCGCGACGTGCAGCAGGCGACGGATCATGACGTCCTCCCCGTGGGTTCGATCGTGATGCGCCGGTCTGCATCCCACAGCCGGCGGTAGAGCCCCGCTTCGACCAGCAGCTCGTCGTGCCGGCCCCGTTCGACGATGCGACCGTCGTCGACCACGGCGATCTGGTCGGCGCCGACGATCGTGGACAGGCGGTGGGCGATCACCAGGAGGGTCCGCCCACCGGCCAACACCGACAGGGCGTCCTGGATCGCGGCCTCGGACTCTGGATCGGCGAACGCGGTGGCCTCGTCGAGGACGAGCACCGGCGCGTCGGCCAGGAGCGCACGTGCGATCGAGATCCGCTGCGCCTCGCCGCCGGACAGCACGGCGTCCTCGCCGACGACGGAGTCGTAGCCGCGGGGGAGTGCGGTGATCCGGTCGTGGATCTGCGCCGAGCGTGCCGCACCCTCGACGGCGGCGTCGTCGGCGTCGGGTCGACCGAGGCGGACGTTGTCGGCGACGGTGGCCCGCAGCAGCTGGACGTCCTGGAACACGAACCCGACGTGCCGGTACAGCTCGTCCGGTGCGATCTCGCGGAGATCGACGCCGCCGAGGCGCACCGCACCCTCGGTCGGGTCCCAGAAGCGGCACAGCAGCTTGGCGAGGGTCGTCTTGCCGGAGCCCGACGGGCCGACCAGCGCGGTGACCGTGCCGGTGTCGAGGCGGAGGTCGACGTCCCGGAGGACGTCCCGCTCGCCGTCGTAGGAGAACGAGACGCGGTCGAACGCGATGTGGTTGCCGTCGGGCAGCTGCGGCGTGTCGGTGGTGGGCAGCACCGGGGCGTGGAGGAGCTGGCTCACCCGCGCCGCGGCCTGGGAGGCGATCTGCAGATCGGTCGCCGCGTAGCCCAGCGTCAGGATCGGCGCCGTCAGCGCCAGCCCGAGCACGAAGAAGAGGACGAGATCGACCGCATCGATCCGGCCGGTGGAGACGAACCAGGTGCCGGCGCCGCTGATCAACGCCAGCGTCGCCAGCGGCGAGAGGACCACCTCCGACGCTGCAGCGGCTCGCAGCAGGCTGGACACCCAGTCCCAGAAGTAGTCGACGAGCCGGTAGGCGGCGTCGAGGAACCGTCGGTGCGCCCGCCCGGCCTGCCCGAAGGTCTTCACGACCGAGATGCCCTGCACGAACTCGACGGCGCCGGTGTTGACCTCCTCGAGCGCCTCGTCGTACCTCGTCATCTTGTCGCCGTACCCGGACATCTGGCGGGCGTAGAGCGCGACCCCGAGGAGGAAGGGCACCATGACGACGAGGCTGAGCTGCCAATCGGTCACGAACAGGAGCACCATGGCGGCGATCGGCGTCACGATGGCCGTGGTGAGGTCCGTGAAGCTGTGGCCGACGAGGTGGTGCATCGAGCCCACGTCGTCGACGACGGCCTTCTTCACCTCGCCGGCGTCACGGTCGTCGTACCAGCCGAGGGGTACTCGACCGAGCCGGTCGGCGAGGCGGCGCCGGACGTCGAGCTGGAGGTCGTTGTCGGCGAAGTGGGTCACGCTCGCCGCGCCCAGCATCAGCGCGAGGCGAGCGACGAGCGCAGCGGCTGCCACCGCGGCGATCGACCAGAGTCGTCCGTCGTCCGGGTCGTCGCCGAGGAGCTCACGGGCGAGCTCGGCGATCGCGACGAAGGGCACGAGGCCGACGACGGCCGAGGCCGCCTGGAGCGCGCAGGCGAGGACGAGCTTGCCCCGGATCGGGCGCAGGAGCTCGCCGAGGCCGCCCGGATCGGGGGCGTCGTCGGCCGGGACGTCGTCGTCCTCCTCGTCGATCGCGGCCTCGCGCTCGGTCGGGGTCGGCGTCACGGTCATGGCGGGAGCTCCATCGGGCGGGTCGGCGTCGTCTGGTAAGTGACCTTCACATCGTGTCGTCAGTGACTGTCATCGTCAAGGGTCACATCCCGATGCGATCGGGTGACCAATGCGCGTGCACCCGGATCCGTCGTGGGGCGACCCCCCGGTCACGCAACGTCCGGCGCACGGCGCGCACGGCCGCCTGTTCGCCGGTGACGTAGGCGTGCACGGCGTCGGTCTCGATCGGGGCCACGGCGGCGGCCTCGACCAGCGCCTCGCGGATCTCGGTCGCGCTGCTCGCGGCCAACCACCGCACGTCGTCGGGGCGGGAGGTGTCGAGCCGCGCTCGTTCGGGGTGCGGCGTCGCGAGGAACGCCGTCGCCGGCGTGGTCGGAGCGAGCGCGTCCAGCATCGCCCCGGCTGCGGCTGCGCTCGTACGGTCGCCGAGGATCAGGCAGGGGGCGTCGGGCAGCGTCAGCGTCGGACCGCCGCCTGGTCCCATGAACACGAACTCGTCGCCAGGGTCGATGGTGCTCGCCCAGCGCGCTCCCGGCCCGGCGTCGCGGTGCACGGTCACCAGCAGCTCGAGCTCGCCGGTCGCCTGGTCGCGTCGACGGATCGTGTAGTGCCGCCACCGGTCCTTCATCCGCCGGCCCCCTGCGTCGACGATGATCGCCAACGCCTGGCCGGGCCGCCATGCCATGGCGGTGTGTCGAGCCCGGAACCTGATCCGGCGCAGGCCGTCGCCGTCGTCCGCGGTCTCGACCACCTCCCCGAGGTTCTTGACCGTGCTCTGTCGGATCGTCTGGAGGATCGTCACGACCGGAGCGGCATCAGGTGCACGGGGTGCGCGCCGAGGCCATGAAGCCGCAGAACTCCTCGCGACTCACGACCCAGACGCCGTCGACCCGCTGCACCGCACCCGAGAGCGCGTCGTAGGCGGCGTTCTCGCCGAAGAACACGTCGTAGGTGACCGTCGCCGATTCGCCCTCGACCAGCACGGCGGTCGGGACGAGGCTGATGCCGCCGAACGTGTCGCCCGTCGACGCGTAGGCGTCGACCGTCTCGCGCAGCGCCTCCGCTTCGGCGAGGTGGGGGGCCTTGTCGTCGAAGGGGACAGTCGAGTCGAACACGGCGGACCAGGCGTCGGCGACCGCCTGTTGGTCCGCGTCGAGCTCGACCGCCGGTGCGGTGGTGGTGTCCGGGCCGGTGGTCTCGGAGGCGGTGGTGGTGTCCGGGGTGGTGGTCTCGGGGGCGTTGGTGGTG
>JBCBSZ010000017.1:0-77968 GCA_039818945.1 Actinomycetota bacterium | reverse complement strand
CCCTCGGGTTCCACGGCATGTTCGGCCAGAACTCGTTGGCCGACCGCATGCCGCCCGGCGCGATGAGCAGCACCGGGAAGCCGGCGCCCTCGTCGTCGTAGTGGATCTCGGCCTCGTCGGTCCGCACAGCGCTCACGGACGCGGACACTACCGGCGCGCCGGTGCGATGATCGCTCCATGAGCGAGGACTGGATCCGCATCGGCGCCGACGGCCGACCCCGCTGCTGGTGGCCCGGGGAGGCGGAGGACTACGTCGCCTATCACGACGACGAGTGGGGGCGTCCGGTGGTCGACGACCGACGCCTGTTCGAGAAGGTGTGCCTCGAGGGGTTCCAGAGCGGGCTGTCGTGGCTGACCATCCTCCGCAAGCGCGACGGCTTCCGGGCCGCCTTCGCCGACTTCGACGCCGCCGTCGTCGCCGGGTTCGGACCGGCCGACGTCGACCGGCTGCTGCAGGATGCCTCGATCGTGCGGCACCGGAAGAAGATCGAGTCGACGATCAACAACGCCGGCCGCTTCCTCGAGCTCGTCGACGAGTTCGGGTCGTTCGCGGCGTACGCCTGGGGGTGGGAGCCGGCCGGGCCGGAGCGCGAGCCCGAGCCGGGCGGTCCACCGATGCCGGCGACGACGCCGACGTCGGTCGCGTTGTCGAAGGACCTGAAGCGGCGCGGGTGGTCGTTCGTCGGCCCGACGACCGCCTACGCCTTCATGCAGGCGATGGGGCTCGTGAACGACCACGTCGAGGGATGCGAGTGGCGCGAGATCTGCGCTGCGGATCGCGCCGCCCTCGCCCCGCCGACCCGGTGAGCGGGGCGGTCAGGAGGGGAAGCCCGTGACCGTCGTGACCGGGTCGGGGGGCGGGTCGGCGCCGAGGCTGCCGAGGAACGGCAGGTCGGAGAAGTTGAAGATGCCGCCGTCGCTGGCGACCATCAGGTAGCCGTCACCGAAGGGCACGGCACCGACGACGGGCGCGTTGAGGGGCTGACCGCCCATCGAGCCCTGGAAGTCCGCCTCGAAGGAGAAGATGCCGCCGTCGTCGGCGACGAGCCAGTACCCGGTCCCGTCCGGATCGGGTGCGACACCGACGACAGGCCCGTTGAGGGGCCGACCGCCCATCGACCCGTGGAACTCGGCGTCGCCGACGGCGAACACGCCACCGTCGAAGCCGATCATGTAGGCGCCGTCGCCGGTCGGCGTGGCGACCGAGGCGATGATCGGCCCGTTGAGGATGTCGCCGATGCCGAGGTCGACGAGATCCTCCAGGTCGGTGGCGGAGCCGAACGGCAGCGCCCGGCCACGGTTCGTGAACACCCAGTACCCGGAGCCGTCGGGGAGCACCGAGAGGGTCGCGGGCGTCTCACCGACGGCGAGGAGCGACACGTCGACGTCGCCGTGGTCGGCGGCGCCGGCCAGGGCGTGGACGACCCCGTCGTCGGTCAGCACCCAGAGGCCGGACCCGTCCGGCGCCGACGCCGAGGCGATGACGCGGCCCGGGACCGAGCCCGGGTCGGGCGCGTCGCCGAAGCCGTAGAGCTCGCCCCCGGCGTCGCCCATCCAGTAGCCGGTCTGGTCGCCCGTCTGGGGCACGGTGACCGGCGGCATCGTGTCGGGCGGCATCGTCGTGGGCGAGGTGGGGTCGGGCGTTCCGTCGGGTGGCTCGACCGAGACGACCGCTTCGGCGCCGAAGCCCGCCGGCACGGGGAACGAGGCCGAGTCGTCCATCACCTCGACCGTCTCGGTGACGGTCGTCCCGTCGACCGGGTCGAACCAGCCGAGCCGGTAGGTGCCGGGGTCGATGCCCGTCACGCCCAGGGCGTCGGGGTCCTCGTTGGCCCAGAGGACGAAGATGTGCTCGCCGGGGTTGGCCAGCACGAACCGGGTGTCGGCGGCTGCGAGGTCGTCGCGCGGTTCCATCTCGGAGAAGCGGGTGGTGTCCATGAAGGCGTTGATCCGGCCGAGGTCGGCGAGCATCTCCGGTGTCGGGTCGTTGGACTCCCAGGCGTCGTAGAACAGCACGTACCCGCCGGCCATGACCGACGCCCAGAACGTCTGGCGGAGGGTGGTGCGGTCGCCGTCGCCGAGGAGGTCCTTGTGCCAGGGATGGCACTCGGCCATGACGTAGACGTCCTCGCCTCGCTCGGCGGCGGCGTGGATGCCGTCGACGCTGCGCACCGACGGCGAGCCGCAGATCTGCTGGGCGAAGACGTCGATGTCGGTGTTGCCGAGGTACTGGTTGCTCTCGCCGTTGTTGTGGTGGACGCCGAGGGGGTGGACGTCGTCGTGCTCACGGATCTCGGCGGCGAGGGCTTCGGCCTTGGCGATGTCGGTGTCGGCGTCCGCGCAAGCCTTCATCTTGTGCTCCTCGGTGGGGAGCCAGACGAGGTGTTGGTAGTCGCGGAAGCGGGTGACGACGGTCTCGACGAAATCGCGTTCGGCCTGGGGGAGGTCGGTGTTGCAGGCGCCGAAGGGGCGGGCGCCGTCGTCGTAGAGGTGGAACCAGATGGTGATGCCGGCGGCGTCGAGCTGGGAGAGGTAGCTGTCCCAGTCGTCGAGGACGTCCGGGTCGACACCCGCGCTGGGGTTGGCGGGATCGACGAAGGGTTGTTCGTCGGGTCCGCCGTCGCCGCCGTCGCTGCGCACGGCGTGGAGGTAGATGGCGCGCACGTCGTGCTCGATGAGTTGGTCGACGATGTCCTGCTTGCGGTCGGCGGGGTAGTAGAGGAAGCCCTCGGGGCCGCCGGAGCCGGCCATGAAGTAGGGCTCGCCGTTGCCGGAGTACTCGAACCAGTGGCCGGAGTCGTCGACGGTGATCGGTCCCTCACCGGCAGCGCCGGACGACGTCAACGCCCGAGTCGCCAACCAGACGAACACCAGGGCGGTCCCGGCCAGCCAGATCAGCGGTCGGTGGGTGCGGATCGTCGTCATGGGGCGTGCCACTCCTGGGAGTCGGATGGGCGCCCGCGATGCCCGCGTCCACCGGACCCTAGAGACCGGCGACCGGGTCGGTGATCCGGTCGGCGCGCACGGTGGCACCGGCCGCGCCCGGGGTCAGGACTTGGCCGGCCGCTCGCGGGATCTTGACGTGGGTCGCTGCGACTACGGGAGGCCCGTGATCGTGACGGTGAGGTCGTCACCCGCCGGGGTGTCGATGAAGAACGCGATGGCCGCGAGGGATCCGGCCCCGCTCGCGACGTCGACGTCGACGACGGTCGAGCCGTCGACGAGGTCGAACGGCACCGGCGGCGCGAGCACGGCGACGTCGCTCCCGTCGCGATCGGTCGCCGCGACCGACGACACCGTCACGGGGCCGTCGGACACCGTGAGCTCGACCGGGTACCGGGCGCTGTCGACCGTGCCCTCGAGCGGCCCGACGAAGCCCCCGTCGACCGACGCCGATGGTGGGGTGGTCGGCGGTGGTGAGGTGTCGGGCGGGGTGGTCGGCGGTGGTGGGGTGGTCGGCGGTGGCGTGGTGTCGGGTGGGGTGGTCGGCGGTGGTGTGGTGTCGGGCGGGGTGCTCGGCGGTGGTGAGGTGTCGGGCGGGGTGGTCGGGGGCGTTCCCTCGGTGTCCGGCGGGGGCGTCGCCGTCGGCGGCGGCGTGCTGGAGCCGATCGAGGTCGTCGTGTCTCGGTCGATCTGCTCGCCGAGCTCGGTGCCACGGTCGTCGGTCACGACGAGGCCGGCGAACACCGCGCCGAAGCCGAACAGCGCGACGAGGACCATCGCGACCCGCGTGAAGGTCTGGTACCTCCTCGGGTCGCGACCGAACGGCCGAGCAGCGGGCGCACCATCGGGCGCGGGCGGACGACCGTCCTCGACCCTCGGCGGCACGGGTGCAGCGAGCACCGGTGCACCGCCGCCGCCGAGCGGAACGAAGTCGAAGTGGAGGTCGTCGAGCGGCTCGGGGACCGGCGGGATCGGCGTCTGCCAGTAGACGGGTCGGATGAACTCCTCCGGGTCACGGAGGTCGAGCGCCTGGCGCCACTCGACCTCGACCTCGGTCGATGCCGCCGACGAGGTCGACCAGAAGAGCTGGAAGACCTCGGCCTCGCCGATCAGCTCGCTCAGTCGCTGGCGCCAGTTCTCGCCGGACCGGAGCTCCTGCGCATCGATGAGGAACCGGTCGCCCAGCGTGTTGAGCTGCGTGAGCGCATCGACGACCGCCCGGTCCTCGTGCGCGTACGAGACGAAGACGTCGCGATAGGCGTCGACCGTGCAGCACGACGTCGCCGCGGTGGCCGCATCGGCGAGCGAGATCGAGAACGGGATGCGGCCCCGGACGAACGCACCGACGTAGATGTCGACCGCGCCGTCGATGATCGTGGCGCCGGGCTGCGGGTGGAGCCAGAACACCACCTCCTCGATCGGGCCCGCCCACGGGAGCGACTGCGAGGGCAGTTCGACGTCGGCGCCGGTGCAGTGGATCGTGAACGTGAGCTGTTCGCCGTGTACGACCGGGACGGCGTGGGCGGCGCTGACGTGCTGCGGATCGGCGTCGGGCCCGAGGTGGTCGCGGGCGAGCTCGGCGACCAGGTCGTCGACGTCGACCACCGCGCCGTCCTCGTCGGTGACCTGCCCGCCGTGATGGGCGAGCACGAGGAGACGGGTCCAGTCGTGTTCCGACGCCGTGGCCGGATGGAACGCGCTGAAGCGGACGTCGGCGTCGAGCACGCTGCTCGCGCCCGCATCGCCGCAGACCCTGATCAGCGAGTCGATCCCGCGCTGGAGCGCGAACCGCAGGTCGGGCGGGGCCCGGCGGGAGTCCGCCAGCGCCCGGAGCGCCGACCAGCGCTCACCGGCGCCGGCCGTGGACAGATCGGCGGGGCGCAACAGCCCGAGCGCGCCGAAGGTCCGGCCCACGGAGCGATCGATGGCGGAGGCCAGCACGGCGACGCCGAGCGCCTGCAGTCGGGCCCGGTCGTCGTCGCGGTGGTGCGACCACGGCAGGAGCTGGGGCTCGCCGTCGGCGGCGATGACGACCGTCGCGCTGTCGACCGCCCCGTGGCGGAGACCGGCCCGCTGGACGGTCTCGCCCAGCTGCAGCAAGGCCAGGCCGACCCGCCGGCGATCGGCAGCGGACGTCGAGGGGTCCCGGACCCAGCTCCGCAGGTCGACCGCGCCGGGCACCGCCCACAGCTCCGCGCCGGAGCGCAGCGTGGCGACGTGGTCGACCTCCGCCAGCCACTCTCCCTGGCCCGCCATCGGCCCCGAGGCGGCGGCGAGCACCAACGGGCCGACGGTGGTCCGGGCGGTGACGACGACGAGCTGGCGGGTGCCGAGCTCGACGACGTGCAGAGCGTCGTCGTCGGCGAGCGTCAGCTCGCCGTATCGGGCGCGCAGGGCCTCGTCGTGCTGGAACCGTTCGACGATCTCTGCGGCGAGCGGCCCCACGACGCTCCTCCCGTCCCCGCCGTCATCGTAGGGCGGACCGAGAACGCGGTGCGGGAGGATCGACCGCTAGTAGTGGTACGGGAAGCCGGTCCAGTCCGGCGGCCGCTTCTCGAGGAACGAGTCACGGCCCTCGGCGGCCTCGTCGGTGCCGTAGGCGAGACGGGTCGCCTCGCCGGCGAACAGCTGCTGGCCGACCAGACCGTCGTCGATCAGGTTGAACGCGTACTTCAGCATGCGGTTGGCGGTCGGGCTCTTGCCGTTGATCTTGGTGGCCCACTCGAGCGCAACGCGCTCGAGCTCGGCGTGATCGACGACCGCGTTCACCATGCCCATCCGGTGGGCATCCTCGGCGGAGTACTCGTCACCGAGGAAGAAGATCTCCCGGGCGAACTTCTGCCCGACCTGGCGGGCGAGGTAGGCCGATCCGAAGCCACCGTCGAAGCTGGCCACGTCGGCGTCGGTCTGCTTGAAGCGGGCGTGCTCACGGCTGGCGAGGGTGAGGTCCGACACGACGTGCAGGCTGTGTCCTCCGCCGGCCGCCCAGCCGGGCACGACGCAGATCACGACCTTCGGCATGAAGCGGATCAGGCGCTGCACCTCCAGGATGTGGAGGCGGCCGGAGCGAGCGGGGTCGATCGTGTCCGCGGTCGTGCCGTCGGCGTAGCGGTACCCGTCCTTGCCGCGGATGCGCTGGTCACCGCCGGAGCAGAACGCCCACCCGCCGTCGCGAGGCGATGGGCCGTTGCCGGTGAGGAGCACGCAGCCGATGTCGCTGGAAGTGCGGGCGTGCTCCATCGCCCGGTAGAGCTCGTCGACGGTGTGCGGTCGGAACGCGTTGCGGACGTCGGGTCGATCGAACGCGACGCGGACGGTGCCGCCCGCGACCGCGCGGTGGTAGGTGATGTCGGTGAGATCGTCGAAGCCGGCGACCGGCTCCCAGGCGTCTGCGTCGAACAGCTCCGAGACCATGGCCGGCAGCGTACGGGCCGGCCCCGTCCCGGGTGAACGTCAGTGCAGGTTCAGCGGGTTCACGGCGTCCTGGATCGGGAGGACGTGGGAGTAGTCGTTGACCGAGATGGCGACCCGGCGCTCGTCCGCGCCTCGCACGGTCGTGATCGACGTGTGGTGCACCTTCACGAGGTTGTCGATGGTCGAGCGCAGCACGTGGGCGAGCACGGTGTTGATCACGCCGCCATGGCAGGCGACGACCACCCGCTCGCCGTGATGGGCGGCGATGATCTCGTCGATCGACGCGAGCACCCGGCCCTGGAACTCCTCCGCCGGTTCGGTGTGGGGGTACGCGTCCCACCGGCGGGTCTGATGGCCGGCTCGGAAGATGGCCACCAGCTCCTGTTCGGAGTACACGTCGAGCAGCCCCTTGTCCTGGGGGAAGTCGCGCCACAGGTCGATCTCGCGCAGGTCGTGGTGCTCGGTCGGCGTGAGCCCGTGGTGGGCCCCGATCGCCGCGCCCGTGTCCCGGGCCCGCTGCAGCGTCGAGGAGTAGACGGCGTGGATCTCCGTACCGGCGAGGCGCTCGCCGACCGCGGCGGCCTGACGCCGACCGAGGTCGGAGAGCGGGGCATCGAGGGCATCGCCCATCGAGATCGACTCGGTGTACTCCTGCTCGCCGTGGCGGACGAGGAGCACCTCGCACATGCCCTCGAGCGACGGGTGGAAGGGGTTCTCGAGGTCGACCGACCGGATGCGCGCGCTCATGTCCGAGACCGTAGGGCACCCGACGCGTTGTGCCAGGATGCGGCCGTGCCGAACCACGAGATCGACCCGGCTGGCATCGCGCCGCCCGCCGCGCACTACGCCCACGCGATGGTGAGCGACGCCGGGTCGCGCCTGCTGCACACCTCCGGCGTGGTCCCGATCCGGCCCGACGGCACAATCCCCGACACCGTCGAGGCGCAGGCCGAGGTGGTCTGGGCCAACATCGCCGCCATGCTCGCCGACGCGGGGATGGACGCCGCCGACGTCGTCTCCGTGACGACCTACGTCGTCGCTGACGAGGGCGACCTGAGCGGCGTCATGGCGGCCCGGGACCGTGCGCTCGACGGGCGGAAGGCGGCCTCGACGCTCGTCACCGTGCCTCGGCTGGCCCGCCCCGAGTGGAGGATGGAGATCGCCGTCGTGGCGGCCCGCTCGGACGACACATGAGCGGCGACCCGTCGCTGCGCGCCGTCGTGTTCGACTTCGGCGGAGTGCTCATCACGCCGATCACCCGCACCTTCTCCCGCCTCGCCGACTCCCTCGGGATCGACGGTCCGACGATGCGCGAGATCTTCATGGGCCCACTCGACCGCACCACCGACCATCCGTGGCAACAGGCCGAGCAGGGCCGCCTCGCCGTCGCCGACATCCAGGACCGACTCCCGCCGTACGCCGCCGCACACGGTGTCGAGCTGGCGGGCGACGAGATGACCCGGCTGCTCGGGACCCAGCACTTCGAGGTCGTCGACGAGATGGTCGACGCCGTCCGTCGCTCCCGAGACCGTGGCCGGCAGACGGCGCTCCTCACCAACACCTTCGTCGAGTTCCGGCCGACGCTGGAGCAGGTGCTCGATCTGTCGCTGTTCGACGTCGTCGTCGAGTCGTCGGCCATCGGCGCCCGCAAGCCCGATGTCGAGGCGTACCGCGCGACCATGGACGCGCTCGACGTCGACCGGCCGGACGAGGCCGTCTTCCTCGACGACTTCGGGCCCAACCTCGACGCCGCGGCGGCCTTCGGGCTCCGTACGATCCACGTCACTGATCCGGGTCCGGCGATCGCCGAGCTCGACCTGCTCCTGGGGGAGGACGCACGACCATGACCGACCGCTTCGACCTGACCGGGAAGGTCGCCCTCGTCACCGGGGGCTCGCGCGGTCTCGGCCGCGAGATGATCCTCGCGTTCGCCGAGGCCGGTGCCGACGTCGTCATCGCGAGCCGCAAGCTCGAGGCCTGTGAGCAGCTCGCCGCCGAGGTCGAGGAGCGCTTCGGTCGGTCGGCCCTGGCCGTGAGCGCCCACGTCGGGAGATGGGACGACATGACCTCGCTGGCCGAAGCCGCTCACGAGCGCTTCGCCCGGGTGGACGTGCTCGTCAACAACGCCGGCATGTCACCGCTGTACCCGTCGCTGGGCGAGGTCACCGAGGAGCTCTGGGACAAGGTGCTGGGCGTGAACCTCAAGGGGGCGTTCCGACTCAGCGCGCTCATCGGGGAGCGGATGGCGGCCGGCGACGGCGGGTCGATCATCAACGTGTCGTCCATCGCAGGGGAGCGCCCGACACCGCGCGAGGTCCCCTACGGGGCGGCGAAGGCCGGCCTCAACAACCTGACCCTCGGCCTGGCGCACGCCTTCGGCCCGACCGTCCGGGTGAACTGCATCCAGGCCGGTCCGTTCCTCACCGACATCTCCAAGGCCTGGGACATGGAGCTGTTCGAGCAGACGGCGAAGGCCAACCTGGCGCTGCAGCGCGGCGGGCGCCCCGACGAGATCGTCGGGGCCGCGCTGTACCTCGCCTCGGACGCGTCGAGCTTCACCACCGGAGCCATCCTTCGGGTCGACGGCGGGAGCTGACTCGCGCACACGTCCCCACCTGACCCCGGGCGTCAGGCCAGGCGCCAGCCGTCGTCGTGCTCGACGAGCCGGCCGGCGCTGGGCTGCGCGTAGTGGCTGCCGATGACCAGCGTGCCGGCGTCGGCCCATCGGGCGAACGAGTCGCGGCGGGTGTCGGTGCTGGCCGTCGAGTCGACGTCGGCGGACGAGCTGATCGCCGGCCGCGTGAGCTGGATGGGATGGTGGGTCATGTCGCCGGTGATCACCGCCGACTCGCCCCGGGAGCTGATCCGCACGCTCACGTGACCCGGGGTGTGGCCGTGCGTGGGTTCGAGGAGGACGTCGTCGGTGATGGCGTGATCCGGCTCGACCAGGTCGACGAGCCCGGCCCGCATCACCGGCTCGACCGAGTCGGCCTGCACGGCCACCGACAGCTCGTCGGTGTCCTCGGCCCAGTGCTCGTACTCGGCCCTGGCGAAGAGGTGCCGGGCTCGCTCGAAGGTCGGCACCCACTCGCCGTCTCGCAGCTGCGTGTTCCAGCCGACGTGGTCGACGTGGAGGTGCGTGCAGACGACCGTGTCGACGTCCTCGACCGGGCACACGGCGTCGAGGTCGGCGAGGAAGCCCGTCTCCAGCCGGTCGAACAGCGGCGTCCCCCGCGGCTTGTCGTTGCCGACGCAGGTGTCGACGACGATGCGGCGGTCGCCCGACTCGACGACGAAGCCCTGGATGCGCATCGGGAACCGGCCGTCCTCGTGGGCGTAGGTCGGACGGAGCCAGCCGACCTCGTCGACGAGCGCGTCGTCGACGTCGGGCAGGAGCCACCGCCACTTCCAGACCGAGTCCGTCTCGATGATCGAGGTGATCCGCACGTCACCGATGGTCCACTGGTCGCCGACGGCCATCGTGCGAGCGTAGGTCGACCCGGGCCCTTGAGTCCGAGCCGTCGCGTCCGATCGGAGGGGGTGTTCTCCGATGCGGTCGAGCGGTTCGTCGAAGTGGTCCCCGGCGGGCGGCTGGACGCCGGGGCCCTCACCCGGGCCCTGATCGACGTGGACGGCCTCCTGACCGACGACGAGCTCGGGCCGTGGCTGCGGGAGTTCGGCGACCTGCTCGAGCGGCCGGTGGCGTCGCCGTCGGACGCCCGCAAGCTCGGGGTGTTCCGCCGTGGTCGCACCTGGCTCCAGCGGCCGTCGAGCCACTTCGAGGAGCTGCTGCTCGCCGACGTCCGGCAGGGCACCCGCCGAGCCTTGGCGTACGTCGAGGCCGGGATGGACCTCGGACGAGCCGTGATCGCACTCGACGAGCACCTCTCGCACGTCGAGTTGGACGCGCTCGAGCGGTGGCGCGAGCTCCTCACGGCGCGGCTGCGCCGCTCTCGGGTCGAGGACCCGCTGCCCGAGGTCGCGGCCGCCGCCCAGCCCTGCACCGACCGCCGCGACGAGCTGCTCGCCGAACTGGACGGTCTGGTCGGGTTGGCGGAGGTGAAGCACGAGGTCCGGGTCATGATCGACCTCGCCACGGTGCAGCGCCTCCGGGAGGAACAGGGCCTCCCGGTGCATGCCGTGTCGCACCACCTGGTCCTCACCGGCAACCCGGGGACCGGCAAGACCACGGTCGCCCGTCTCTACGGCGGGCTGCTGGCGTCGATCGGTGCGCTGAGCTCGGGGCACCTGGTCGAGACCGACCGGGCCGGGCTCGTGGCCGGTTACGTGGGTCAGACCGCAGCGCGGGTCGCCGAGGTCGTCGACGAGGCGCTGGGCGGGGTCCTGCTCGTCGACGAGGCCTACTCGCTGGCCCGCGGCGACGACTACGGCCACGAAGCGGTCGATGCGCTCGTCAAGCGCATGGAGGACCATCGCACCGACCTGGTGGTGGTCGTCGCCGGGTACCCGAAGGAGATGGGGGACTTCCTCGACACGAACCCGGGCCTGCGGTCCCGCTTCCCTCGCACGATCGAGTTCCCCGATCTCGCCGACGACGAGCTGGTCGAGGTCTTCGACGGTCTCTGCGTCGCCAACGAGCTCCGAGCCGAGCCCGGGGTGCGGGAGGCGGTGCGCGCCCATCTCGCCTCGCTCGTGCGAGACCGCGACTTCGGCAACGCCCGCGAGGTGCGGAACCTCTTCGAGGCGATGCTGCGTCGCCAGGCGCAGCGACTGGTCGCCGAGGGCTCGACGTCGGTCGACGCCCTCAGCGAGGTTCGCGTCGCCGACGTGCCGACGGCGGACGAGCCTGCGCCCGGTGGTGCCGGCGCAGACCCCCACGGTGCGCGCGCCTGAGCCCGATCGCCGTCCACCACACATGGCACCATGACCCGACCATGGACCTCGAGCTCACCAGTGATGTGATCCGTCCCGGTGAGCCGGTCCGCGCCGAGCTGCGGGGCGCACCGGCCGAGGGGGCCGAGGTGAGCGTCGTCGGCCAGTTGAGCGCGCCGTTCACCGACGATGTCGTGCGCGAGCTCTCCGCCGTCGTCAGCGGTGATGGCGAGGTCGTCCTGCCGGGGCCGAACTGGCCGGTGAGCGGTCAGGGGCCGCTCCTGCGCACGGCCTGGTGGGTGGTCGCCGACGCCGAGGGGCTCCCGAGGGTGTCGCGCCCGCTGCGGCTCGATCCCGGGCCGCTCGTCGTCGAGGGCCCGGCCAACGACGACCTCGACGAGCCGGTCCGCCCGCAGGACCGACGCACGCCGATCATCTCCGGGCTGGTCGTCGTGGCGGCGCTGGTCGGTCTGATCACCGCGTTCGGCACCGGTGAGGCCGGGGTCCGTGCGCTCTCGGGCTTCATCGGGTTCGTCGCCCTCATCCCGCTGCTGGGTTCGACCTGGGGTGCTGCCGAACGACGTTCGATCGGCTACGTGCGCTGCCGTGTCGACCCGACCGCCGCTGGCCTCCGGGCGGTGCTCCGCGCCCACCCGCCCGAGGGGCGCGACGCGTCGACCCTGGTACCGTCCGTGACGCTCTACGTCGCCGAGTCGGCGTCTGCGTCCACGAGCCCGGATCGGGCGGACTCGCGCGAGGAGGCGATCGTCGCGGAGCGACCGGTCGACCTGGAGTCCGACGGCCGGGCGTGGTGGTCCGGCACGATCCCCTGGTCGGACCTGACCGGCCTGCCGCCGTCGAGGGCCACCGAGGTGGGTCGGACCTCGGTCGCGGTGACCTGGGCGGTCCGGTTCCACATCGCCGTCGACCGCGGCGCCGACGCCGAGCGGTTCAAGCCCGTGCTCGCGCTGCCGGACGGCCTCGATCCGTCGCTGCGGCCGCGTCTGCTGTTGATCCCGCAGGTCGTGCTCAGGTCGGGCGCAGGCGACTGATCCGGCACCAGGGGGAGCCCCAGGTGACCGTGGCGCGGAGGCGGCGCCCGTCGCGACGGTCGATGAGGGTCATGTGGGTGGGAGCCGTCGCGACGACGTCGTACTCCAGGCCGGCCTGGTCCAGCCCCCGTTGCACGGCTCGCACCGGTGGCCGGGCACCCGGCTCGAGTCCGAGCGACGGCGGGAGCCGGAAGCGCTTCACGCCGCCTGCTCCACGTGGCGCCGCACCACCTCGAGCATCGGAGCGGCGGCAGGCGACCCGAGGACCGACGCGGCCTCGGCGCGCGCCTGGGCCATCCGGTCGACCCGTTCCGCGGTCTGGAGCCGCTCGAGGCCCAGAGCCGAGGGTGCGATCACGACCACCGGCACGCTGCGCCGCCGGTGCGCGCGCAGCTCGACGTCGAGCGTCCACCGGTGGATCATCCGCACGAGGCGAGGAACCGAGGCGCCGACCCGACCGCCTCCGAGGACGAGCGGGGCGATCACGACGACCGCATCGACGTCGTCGTCGACGAGGTCAGCGTTGGTCATCGAGGGCACGCCCCCGTCGATGAGCTCGTCGTCGCCGACGCGCACCGGAGGCATGGCGCCCGGCACGGCGCACGAGCCGTCGATCGACGTGGCGAGATCGAACGGTCCGCCGTGGTCGAGCGCGAGCCGGGTCCTCGTCGACCGATTCCAGGCCACGATGGTCAGGGGAGCGTCCGGCCACTGGTTCCCGCCGACCCGCCGGGCGACCTCGGCGCCGAGACCGGGCGGTTCGAGCTGCGGTCGACGGAGCAGGTGCCCGACCACGGTCCCGACCCCTCGGCGGGCCCGGACCACCGCCGGTCCGATGACCGTCGGGGTCCCGGCGCGCGGCGTCCCGACGTCGTGCTCCAGGTGCAGCGGTTCGGGGAGGCCGCCCACGTGGCCGGCGAGTCGATCGAGGCCGGTGCCGTGGCCGAGGTACGACCCGACCATCGAGCCGACCGACGTGCCGACGATCCGGTCCGCCGTTCGACCGTCGAAGCCGGTGCGGTCGTGCAGGGCAGCGAGCGAGCCGACGATCCAGTCCCAGCCGAACGATCCGCCCGCGCCGAGCACGAGGCCGACTCGGGTCACGACGCCGACCTCACTCCGAGCACGGCAGGCCGCCCTCGATCGACTCGATGATGCCCGCGGCGTCGCCGACGAAGACGTAGCGGCCGGGCACGGTGACCAGCGGGACGTCGAGGATCACGTCGGTCGTCTCGGAGGCGCCGTCGTCGGCGTAGGTGGAGAGCGCGTCGCTCAGCGCACCGCCGATGGCGATCCCCTCCGGTGTGGCCGGCGGCCCCGAGGGTGCGGCGACCTCGAGCTCGAAGCTGCGCCACCCGAAGAACTCGAAGGACTCCGGGCCCTGCCCGTCGTTGGAGAACAGCAGCACGAGGTCGGGCCACTCGATCGCCCAGATCTGCGTTCCCGGGCAGGTGCCGTAGGCCGAGAGCGGATCGATCGGCCCGGTGTCGAGGGTCGGGAAGCCGAGGACGTTGGTCACGGCCGATGACACGAGCGCACGGTCCTGACCGAAGAAGGCCACGTCGAGGCCGCCCCCGAGGAGCGTCACGTTCGCGGCGCGTTCGATGCCGGGGCAGGTGACCCCGAGCAGGCCGGCGAGCCGCGAGGCGCCGGCGGCCCGGGCGACCTCGACCGCCTCGGCGTCGGCGAGGACCCGCAGCGCGTCGGGCAGCTCGGGCTCGGCGCCGTCGATGCGGGCCTCCAACGACGCGAGCACGTCGCCGTCGGGTCCGGCGACGAGGGTGGACAGCGCGGCGCAGTCCTCGGAGGACCCCGCGGCCGGCGGCGGGGCGAGCGCCGTGGTCGGTGGGGTGGCGCCCGTGATCGTGCCGTCGTCGTCGCCGGGGTCGCTCGGCGTCGCCGTCGTCTCGCTCGCGCCCGAGCCGCGCAGGATCGGCAGCTCGGTCGTGCTGGTCACCACCTGGTCGACGGTGTCGGGCGGCGGGGCGGCGTCGCCGTCGGAACCGCAGGCCGCGACGACGAGCGCAGCGACGAACATCGCAGCGAATCGGGTGCGGCGCATCGACATGGGGGCACCATCCTGCCCGACCTCGGTGCCGTCGCCGACGCGGCCGCCCACTAGGTTCGTCCGCCGATGCCGGTCCTGGGGCGGACCGCGAGAAGGGGAGGGGCCATGAGCGACCGGTTCAGCGTGCAGGACAAGGTGATCCTCATCACCGGGGCCAGCTACGGGTTGGGCGAGTACTTCGCCACCGAGCTCGCCAAGGAGGGCGCCCAGCTCGTCCTGACCGCGCGCACCGCCGACCTGCTGGAGCAGACGGCAGCCTCCTGTCGTGAGCTCGGTGCCAAGGTCACCACGGCGGTGGGTGACGTCTCGAACGAGGACGACGTCAAGGCAGCGGTCGAGCGTGCCATCGACGAGCACGGCCGGATCGACGTCCTGGTGAACAACGCCGGCATCGCCGACATGCGCGGGGTTCCTGCCGAGAGCTTCGACGTCGAGACGCTGAACAACATCATGAACGTCGACCTCGTCGGCGCGTTCATCATGGCCCGCGAGTGCGGCCGCCGGATGTTGGCCGCCGGCTCCGGCTCGATCATCAACATCTGCTCGATCATGGGTTCGGGCGCCAACGAGCTGAACGTGATCGCCTACACGACGGCGAAGGGCGCCCTCCGCAACCTGACCCAGCAGCTCGGCTGCGAGTGGGCGGACCGCGGTGTGCGGGTCAACGCCATCTCACCCGGCTTCATGGCGACCGAGATGACCAAGGCCGCCCTCGAGGGGCTCGGCGTCGCCGAGTACGTCGCCAGCCGGACCCCGATGCGCCGGATCGGCGACGTCGAGGAGATGATGGGCGCCTTGCTCTTCCTCGCCTCCGACGCCTCCAGCTACGTAACCGGCATCGACCTCCTCGTCGACGGCGGCACCAACGCCGGCAACGGCTACTACCAGCTCGCACCGGGTCACCAGGACTGGGGCGAGAAGCTCGATCAGGGCAAGGTCGGCGAGCCCTTCCGTGGCCTGGTCGACCTGCCGGAGCGCTTCGACGCCTGGAAGCTGGGCGTACCCGGCATCCACTACCCGATGCCGGAGGGCACGGAGGGCTGAGCCCGGGGCCCGAGCGGCCCGCAGGGCGAGCGGATGCGGAGCGCCCGGCGGCTGGCTCGGTCCCACGCTCCGAGCGACAACGTCGACGGTTGTCGCTCCAACGGTGGGACCGACGGGTCGCGACAGCCGGACCGGGACGCGCTCAGGCCAGCAACAGCGACAGGATCAACAGCACGAGCATCACCCCGCCGAAGATCAGTCCGACGCCGATCGGATGGCGCAGCGCCCACGGGCTGGGGCGGTCGGCGGAGATGAGCTCGGCGAGCACCACGTAGCGACCCGACTCGGCCCGGTAGGTCGTGCACCGGGCGAGCATGGCCACGGCCTCGTCGTCGTCATCGAGCGCCGACGGCGCGACCAGATGGGCCGATCGCTCCTCGCTCAACGCCTCGAGCCGTTCCCGACGCCGGTGCCACACGCCCCACACCCTCGGCGGGCACACCTCGAGCAGGCGGGCCGCTGCGGTGCCGTCCCCGTGCGACGAGGCGCAGATCATCGCCTCGACGAACCCGATCTCCACCAGCGCCACGACCGGGTCGTCCGGGTCGGCAGCGGCGAGGGCGTCCTCGGCGATCTGGAGCGCGTCGATCACCTCGCGGCCCGGTTCCTCGACCAGGGTGTGGGCGACCTTCGACACCGCCAGCCACGCAGGCTGCTCCCGGAACCAGTCGGCCCCGAAGCGACGGGGAGGCACCTCGCCGATCGAGACACCGGCCGCCGCGAGCAGTTGCTGGGCGACGGAGTCGGTCTCGGACGGCATCACCTCCATCCTCGCCGAGAACTCGGCCGGGAGGTGAGCCCGGCGGGCGAGGAGATCAGGCGAGCGAGCCCGCCTCGACCGGCAGCGTGCTCCCCGTCATGAACATCGACAGGTCCGAGCAGCAGAACAGCACCACCCGGGCGATGTCGTCAGGGACGCCGCCCCGGCCGAGCGGGTTCATGGCCATCGAGCGTTCGACGTCGACGCCGGCCTCGCGCAGCGGTGCCAGCTGGTCGCGAACGCCCGGTGTGTCGATCGGTCCCGGCGCGACGGCCAGCACGCGGATTCCCGCCGGCCCGAGCTCGACGGCGAGGTTCTGGGTCAGCTGCCGGACCGCTCCCTTCGAGGCTGCGTAGGCCGAGATGCCGGGGGCCGCCCGGAACGCCGCCGTCGAGGCGAGGTTGACGATGACCCCACCCTCGGTCATGAGGCGGGCTGCCTCCTTGGCGCCGTTGAACGTGCCCCGCACGTTGACCCGCAGCATGTGATCGACGAAGTCGTCCTCTGCGTCGAGCGCCGGGCCGGTCGTGGGGAAGATCCCGGCGTTGTTGACCCACACGTCGATCCCGCCGAGCGCAGCCTCGGCGCTGATGGCGAGCGCCCGGATCGACTCGGCCGACCCGACGTCGACGGTGAGCCCGACCGCCGTCACGCCGTACCGGTTCGCCAGATCCCCGGCGGTCGCGGTGGCGGCGATCACGTCGAGGTCGGCCACGGCGACCGCGGCGCCGGCCTCGGCGAGGCGGCGGCAGATCGCGGCGCCGATGCCGCGCGCCCCGCCGGTGACGACCGCTCGTCTGCCCGACAACGACACGAGGTCGGCAAGCGGGCGTTCGGTGAGGTCGTCGATCGGCACGGAGGTCCTCCTCGGCAGGCGTGGCGACCGTAGCCGTTTGGCCCTCCGACCTGCCCGTGGGCGAGCATGGGTGCGCCATCGGTCACGTCCGCCGCCCCGCCGAACGGATCGGGGACGTGAGGTCGAGGCAGCGGGGCGGGACACAGGAGGGGGTGTCCCGCCCCACACACCGATCGAAGGACGGCGAGGGGAAGCGACGTGGCAGAGGTACCGATCGACGACGGGCTGTTCACCTGGCCTTCCGAGTCGCCCCGTCTGCTCGGGTCCCGCTGCCTGTCCTGCGGCGAGGCGACCTTCCCGCAGGCGACCTCGTGCTCGAGCTGCGCGAGCACCGACATGGAGACGATCGAGCTGGAGCCCCGCGGGACGCTCTGGTCGTGGACGATCCAGGGCTTCCCACCCAAGTCTCCCCCGTACGCGAAGGTCGAGACCCCGGCGACGTTCGAGCCGTACGGCGTCGGATACGTCGAGCTCCCGGGCCAGGTGAAGGTCGAGTCGAGGTTGACGGTGGCCGATCCGGACCAGCTGCAGATCGGCATGCCGATGGAGCTGGCGATCGTGCCGTTCATGGAGAACGAGGCGGGGGACACCGTGGTGACCTTCGCGTTCGCACCGGCCGGGGAGGGCTGAGCATGTCCAGTGACGACGTTGCCATCGTGGGCATCGGCATCCATCCGTTCGGGCGCCACGACGCGTCCGGGCTCGACCAGGGCACCCATGCCGCCCGCGAGGCGCTCGCCGACGCCGGCGCGCAGTGGGAGGACATGGAGTTCGCCTTCGGCGGGTCCACCGCCGCCGGCCAGGCCGACATCATGGTCAACAACCTCGGGCTGTCCGGGCTGCCGTTCATCAACGTCGTGAACGGCTGCGCCACCGGCGGCAGCGCGCTGATCTCGGCGGTCAACGCCATCAAGAGCGGCGCCTTCGACGTCGGCATGGCCGTCGGGTTCGACAAGCATCCCCGCGGCGCCTTCGACCCGAAGCCGGGGGACTGGGGCATCGGCGACTGGTACGGCGACACCGGGATGATGCTGACGACCCAGTTCTTCGGCATGAAGATCCAGCGGTACATGCACGACCACGACATCTCGCACTCGACGCTGGCCAAGGTGTCGGCCAAGGCGTTCCGCAACGGCGAGAAGAACCCCAACGCCTGGCGGCGCAAGCCCTTCAGCGAGGAGGAGATCCTCGAGGCGCCGATGCTCAGTCACCCGCTGACCCAGTACATGTTCTGTTCGCCGGGCGAGGGCGGCGTGGCGCTCGTGCTGTGCCGGGCCGACCGAGCCCACGAGTACACCGACACGCCGATCTTCGTGAAGGCGGCCACCGTCCGCACCCGCCGCTACGGCACCTTCGAGGTCTTCAATCCGTCCCTGGCGATCGACCGCACCGACGCGCCCACCGTCGACGCGGCGCGCGCCGCCTACGAGCAGGCGGGCATCGAGCCGGGCGACGTGGACATCGCCCAGATCCAGGACACCGAGGCCGGTGCCGAGGTGATGCACATGTCCGAGAACCTCCTGTGCGCCGACGGCGAGCAGGAGGAGCTCATCCAGACCGGGGCGACCGAGATCGACGGCCAGCTCCCGATCAACACCGACGGGGGCTGCATCGCCAACGGCGAGCCCATCGGCGCGTCCGGTCTGCGTCAGGTCTACGAGAACGTGCTCCAGCTCCAGGGGCGGGCCGGCGAACGTCAGGTCCCCAACGACCCCCAGGTCGGCTACACGCACGTCTATGGTGCTCCCGGCCTCAGCGCCGTCACGATCCTGAGCAAGTAGGGGAGCCATGCCAGCCGACGTCCCGACGAAGATCCTCCTCGACGAGTCCGATCAGCCGACCACCTGGTACAACCTCATCCCCGACCTGCCCGCGCCGCCGCCCCCGCCACTGCACCCGGGGACCCACGAGCCGGCCGGCCCGGACGACTTCGCCCCGCTGTTCCCGATGGGGCTCCTCGAGCAGGAGATGTCGCCGGAGCGGTTCATCGACATCCCGGGCGAGGTGCTCGACATCTACCGGCTGTGGCGGCCCTCGCCGCTGTTCCGGGCACACCGCCTCGAGCGGGCCCTCGGGACGCCGGCCCGGATCTACTACAAGTACGAGGGCGTCAGCCCGGCCGGCTCGCACAAGCCCAACACCTCGGTGCCGCAGGCCTTCTACAACGCCAAGGAGGGCGTGAAGAAGCTCACCACCGAGACCGGCGCCGGCCAGTGGGGCACCGCCCTCGCCTTCGCCTCCCAGATGTTCGGCATCGAGTGCGAGGTGTGGCAGGTCCGGGCCAGCTACGACCAGAAGCCGTACCGCAAGGCGATGATGGAGATCTACGGCGCCACGGTGCACCCGAGCCCGTCGCCGCTGACCCAGGCCGGCCAGGCCATCCTCGCCGCCGATCCGGACTCCCCGGGCAGCCTCGGCATCGCCATCAGCGAGGCGGTCGAGGTCGCCGCGCAGGATCCCGAGATCCGCTACGCCCTCGGCTCGGTGCTCAACCACGTCCTCATGCACCAGACCGTGATCGGCGAGGAGGCGCTGCTCCAGCTGGCGAAGGTCGGCGAGACGCCCGACGTCATCGTCGGCTGCACCGGCGGCGGTTCCAACTTCGCCGGCCTCGCCTTCCCGTTCCTGCGCGAGAAGCTGGCCGGCAAGATCTCGCCGACGATCCGGGCCGTGGAGCCGGCGGCCTGCCCGTCGCTGACCAAGGGCACCTACGCCTACGACTTCGGCGACACCGCGGGCATGACGCCGCTCATGAAGATGCACACCTTGGGGCACGACTTCATCCCCGACCCGATCCATGCCGGTGGCCTCCGCTACCACGGGATGTCGCCGCTGATCAGCCACGTGTACGAGCTCGGCCTCATGGATGCGGTCAGCAAGCACCAGAGCGACTGCTTCGCCGCCGGCGTCCGCTTCGCTCGGACCGAGGGCATCGTCCCCGCCCCCGAGCCCACCCACGCGATCGCCGCGGCGATCGACGAGGCGATGGCGTGCAAGGAAAGTGGCGAGGAGAAGGTCATCCTCACCGCCCTGTGCGGCCACGGCCACCTCGACCTGGCCGCCTACCAGCGGTACCTCGACGAGGACATCACGGACTACGACTACCCCGAGGACAAGGTCCAGGACGCGCTCAGCCGGCTCCCCCAGCTGGCCTGACCGCACCGCCCCGCCCGTGCCCCTCATCGAGGTGCTCACCGACGCGCCCGCGCGCAACGACCGCGAGCGGGCCGACGTCGAGCGACTCCGATCGCTCGCCGCCGCGGCGGCCGGTTGGGACGAGATCTGGGATCGGTCGACGCCGCTGCACGTGACCGGCTCGGCCTTCGTCGTCCACCCGCCGACCCGGCGGGTGCTCCTGCGATGGCACGACCGACAGCAGGCGTGGATCCAGGTCGGTGGGCACGGTGACCCGGGGGAGGAGCACCCGCTCGACGTCGCGCGGCGCGAAGCGACCGAGGAGACCGGGCTCGACGACCTCCGACCGTGGCCGGACGCGCGGCTCGTCCACGTGGCGATCGTGCCCGTGCCGGCCAACGAGCGAGAGCCGGCGCACGAGCACGCCGACCTGCGCTACGTCCTCGCCACCGACGAGCCGAATCGTGCCCGGGCCGAGCACGAGGGGGCCGAGGTGCGCTGGCTCTCGGTCGACGCGGCGATCGAGCTGACGGTCGCGGCGAACGTCAAGGAGTCGCTGCGGCGGGTCGGCGAGCTGCTCAGGGCTCCAACGACGAGCTGAGATCCCGCAGCAGCTCGACCAGCTCTCGTCGTCGGTCGGACGACAGCGCCGACACCAGCGCGAGCTCGTTGGCGGCGTGGTCGGTCACCGCGGCGTCGACGACCTCGTAGCCCGCGTCGGTCAGCGCGACGAGGACGACCCGTCCGTCGTCGGGATCGTTCTCCCGCCGGATCAGCCCGCGGTCCTCGAGTCGGTCGAGTCGGTTGGTGAGCGTCCCGGAGGTGATCATCATCGACGCCAGGAGGCCACCGGCGCTCAGGCGGTGTGGTGGACCCGATCGGCGCAGCGTGGCCAGGACATCGAACTCCCAGTCCTCCAGCCCGTGCTCGGCGAAGACCGCCCGGAGCCGCGGCCGCAACGCCCGGTCGAGTCGGGCGATGCGCCCGATGACCTCCATGCCGCCCAGGTCGAGGTCGGGGCGCTCGCGGCGCCACTGCCCGACGATGACATCGACCCGGTCGACGTGCCGTTCGTCGCTCATCCCGCGCAGCATACGGGATCTCTTGACATCGAGAGAGATAGAGATATCTTGATATCGAGAGAAAAGAGCACCGACGTGACCTCACCCCACCGAACCCTGGCCCTGACCGCGCTGGCCCCGATCACGTGGGGCACCACCTACCTGGTCGCGAGCGAGCTGCTCCCGGCCGACCGGCCACTGCTGGCCGCCACCCTCCGCGCCCTGCCCGCCGGTCTCGCGCTGGTCGCGCTCACCCGACTCCGGCCCACGGGGGCCTGGTGGGGTCGAGCGCTGGTGCTGGGCACGCTGAACATCGGCGCCTTCTTCCCGCTGCTGTTCCTGGCGGCCTTCCGGCTCCCCGGCGGCGTCGCCGCCACCCTCGGCGCCGTCCAGCCGCTCGTCGCCGCCGGCCTGGCGGCGGCCGTGCTGGGCGAGCGGGTGCGGACGACGACGGTCCTCGCCGGCATCGCCGGCGTGGCGGGTGTCGCCCTGCTCGTGCTCCGCGCCGACGCGCAGCTCGACGGCGTCGGGGTCCTCGCCGGCCTCGGCGGCGCGGTGGCGATGGCGAGCGGTGTCGTGTTGACCAAGCGGTGGGGCGCACCGGTCCCCCTCCTGGCCTTCACCGGGTGGCAGCTCCTCGCCGGCGGGCTCGTGCTCGTCCCGATCGCGCTGCTCGTCGAGGGCGCGCCCCCGTCGCCGACCGCGGCGAACGTCGCCGGGTTCGTCTGGCTGGCGACCGTGGGGACCGCGGTGGCGTACGCGCTGTGGTTCCGAGGCATCGCCGCGCTGCCGGTCTCACAGGTCGTGTTCCTGGGCCTCTTGAGCCCGGTCGTCGCGGCGATCTCGGGCTGGCTCGTGCTGGGTCAGACACTGACGATCGGGCAGCTCGCGGGCGTCGTGATCGTGCTCGGAGCGGTGTGGTCGACGCAGCAGCAGGGCTCACTCAAGTGGGGCCGGGAGCGTCGTACAGTGAGCGTGGCACTCCCCCCGCGCCCAGGAGCGAACCGAGTCGATGTCTCTGCGTCGCAATGCCCATCGGGATGATCCTCTCTCGGTGCTCGCGCACATACCCGAGCGAGCCGACATCGTCATCCCGATCGCCAACGGCGAACCGGTCCGGCTCATGGACACCCTCGAGGCGAACGCCGAGCAGCTGAGCGACGTCCGCATCCACCAGATGCACGCCCTGCGGGACCGCCCGTACCTGCACGGCGAGGCCGAGGGCCACCTGCGCCACGTCGCCTACTTCCTCAGCCACCTCACCCGCCGGTCGTTCGCCGCCGGTCACTGCGACGTCGTCCCCGGCAACTTCTCCGACGTCCCCGAGCTGATGGCCCGCTCCGATCCCGACATCGTCCTGGCGGCGTCGTCGATGCCCGACGAGCACGGGTACTTCTCGCTGGGTCCGTGCGCGGACTACGTGGCGTCCTTCATCGGCAACGTGCCGTTCTTCCTCGAGGCCAACCCGAAGGTGCCCCGGACCTTCGGCCGGAACCAGGTGCACGTGACGCAGATCGCCGGCTGGATCGAGTCGGACTGGCCGCTCGTCCAGATCGATCCCGCACCGATGACCGACATCGACCGCCGCATCGCCGCGCTCATCGCCGAGCGGATCCCCGACAGGGCCACGATCCAGGCCGGCATCGGCGCCATCCCCGACGCGACCCTCGAGGAGCTGCGCGGCCACCGCGACCTGGGCCTGCACACCGAGCTGCTCTCCGACGGTGCGGTCGATCTGGTGCATCGCGGGGTCCTCACCGGGACACACAAGCGCATGAACCGCAACACGATCGTCTGCACGTTCGCGCTCGGCTCGCAGGCGGTCTACGACTTCGTGGACGAGAACCCGGCGGCGGAGTTCTGGCCGGTCGACTACGTGAACGACCCGCGGCGGATCGGTCGCGAGCCGGGTTTCGTGTCGATCAACGCCACGATGGAGGTCGATCTGCTCGGGCAGTGCGCCAGCGAGACGCTGTCGGGCCAGCTCTACTCCGGCAGTGGCGGTCAGGCCGACTTCGCCCGCGGCGCCATGTTCTCCGACGGCGGGCAGGGCTTCATCGTCCTGCACTCGGCGACGCGTGACGGTTCGGTGTCCCGCATCCGCTCGCAGCTCAGCCAGGGTTCGATCGTGACGACGAACAAGAACATCGTCGACAAGGTCGTGACCGAGTGGGGCGTCGCCGAGCTCCGAGGCCGATCGGTGCGGGAGCGCGCCCGGCGGCTGATCGCGATCGCCCATCCCGACCACCGCGACCAGCTCCGGTCGGAAGCCCAGCAGCTCGGGTTCATCTAGGGCCCGAGCGGCCCGTCGGTCGTTCGTCGGGCCGATCGGAGCAGGTCATCGGGGCGATGCCGCTCGTTCACGATCGTGATGCACGCTGGGGACCGATGCAGCACGCACTGGGTTCCCCCTCGGGTGGCGCCACGGGCACCGCTCGCCGCGATCTGGTCATCTTCGACCTCGACCGCACCCTGCTCGCCGACTCCAGCCTGGCGACGGTCGCGCGGGTCGCCCTGCGCCGGCGGCTCCTCAGCCCCCTCAAGGTGCTGACGGGCCTGGTCCGCAACGCCCGCTACGCCCGCCATGGCGAGTCCGGCGCGCTGGTGGCCTACGCCCGCGACGCCGTGCTGGGTGCCATCGAGGGTCGCAGCGTCGACGAGCTGTTGGAGGTCGTCGACGAGAGCATCGAGCGGCTCCTTCCTCGGCTGCGGCCGACGATCGCCGCAGCGCTGCAACAGCACCTCGCCCGTGGCGAGCGGTGCATCGTGCTCTCGGCGAGCCCGCACGAGCTCGTCGACCGCCTCGCCCGCGAGCTCGGCGCCGAACGGGGCATCGGCACGCGGGGCGAGATCGTCGACGGTCGCTGCACGGGCCGCCTCGACGGCCCCTTCTGCCACGGCGTGGGCAAGATCGTCCGGCTCCGAGCCGAGCTGGGCGACGTCGACCTCGGCCACGCGCTGCTCTACACCGACTCGTCCTCGGATCTGCCGCTCCTCGCACTGGTCGGTGAGCGAGTCGTGGTGGATCCCGACGACGAGCTGCGCGCGGTCGCCGAACGTCAGGGTTGGCCGATCACGTCCTGATGGGGGCGGGCGGCGCCGAACAGCGGGACGGCGTCCTCGAGCCGGCGCAGGAGGGTCAGGCGTTCGACGTCCCGACCGGCGAGCGCGGTCAAGGTCCGATTCGGTGCGCGGTGGACGACCTCACCGCCGAGCCGAGCGAGCGCCGGCGCCCGGCGACCGACCGGTGCGTTGATCTCCGCGTACCAGGCGTCGAGTCCGGCGGATGCGACCGTCGAGTCGATGTGGCGCACCAGGTGACGACCCCCCGTCCCGGTGCGGACGGAGCGGAGCAGGTTGACGTGGGCGTGGGCCCGGGCCGGCGCAGGCGGGCCGGCCCCCATGGCCAGCCCGTCGCGGAGTCGCAACCGGACGAAGCTCTTCCGGGCCGGATCGCCCCGCGGTGCCAGCGCGGCCGGGATCGAGCGGAGCCCGAACCGCACCGCACGGCGGCGGACCCAGCTCCGGTGGGCGGCCTCGTCGCAGCAGACCAACGCATAGCCGACGACCCGGCCCTCGTCGACGAGCACCGCGGCATCGGGACGCCCGGCACCGAGGTACCAGCCGAGGCACAGCTCGGTGTAGCCGGCCGGGAGCTCGAAGGGCGCCGGTGCACCGAGCCCGACGGTGGCGGTGAAGATCTCCTCGATCGCCGTGATGTCGGACGGTTCGGCGGGCCGGCAGCGCACGATCAGACCGACACCGCTCGACGAACGTGCAGATCGTGGTGCAGCGACAGCAGACGGGACACCGTGGTCGCCCACGAGAACTGCTCGGCGCGTCGGCGGGCGGCGAGCCGGGTCGCCTCGCGGGGGAGGGCGGCCACCGTCTCGATCGCCGTCGCCATGGCGTCGGGACGCCCGACGGCCGCGACCCCGACGGAGTGGTCGATCAGCTCCCGGCAGCCTCCCTCGGCTCGAACGACGACCGGCGTGCCGCAGGCGAGTGCCTCCAGCGCGGCGAGACCGAACGTCTCCGCCGGTCCCGGGGCGATGGCCACGTCCGCCGTGCCGAGCAACTCGGCGATGCGTGGGCGGGGTTGATGGCCGACGAACCGGATGGGCAGGTCGGTCGCCTGGCGGCGCAACGCCGCCAGGCGCGGACCGGCACCGGCGATCTGCAGGTCGACGGCGCGCCCTCGGGCCCCGAGGACCCGGACCGCCTCGACGACGTGGTCGATCTCCTTCTCCGCCGACAGCCTCGCCACCACGACCAGTCGCAGCGGAGCCGACGGCCCCGCGACGGGCGGCTGGGCGTCGAGCGGCCGAAACCGCTCGAGGTCGACGCCCAGGGGGACGCGGACCGGCTGCGCCCCGATGCGGGTGAACTCCTCGGCCGCGAACGCCGAGCAGCACACGATGGCGTCGAAGTCGTCGGCCCACTTGCGGTTCCACCGGTCCGCGATCGAGCTCAGCGGGGTGCTGGTCGGGAGGTGAGGGGCCAGCGCCGCATCGATGCGCTCGTGGGAGAAGAGCACCGCAGCGACCCCGTGGCGCCGCGCCCACCGCCCGACCCATCTCAGCGTGAGCTTGTCCGACACCTCGACCACGTCGGGCCGCAGCTCGTCGAGCAGCTGGTGCACCGGGCGGCGGTCGACGATGCAGCGGTAGGGGGTGCGTCGGAGCCGAGCGCCACGCACGTGCAGCACGGTGCCCCCGGCGTCTTCGGCCCGGCCCGGTCGGCGGCCGGGGACGATGAGCACCCGCTCGTGGCCGGCCTGCCGGTAGCCCGCACCGATCGCCTCCAGCGCTGTCCGGATCCCGCCCGAGGTCGGGGCGTGGAAGTTGGCGAGCTGGACGATCCTCACCCGACGGCCGCCGTCGGGGCCAACAGGTCCGCGTAGGTCCCGGCACGATCTCCTCGATCGAGCGCTCGATCGAGGAGGTCCAGTGTCGTGGCGAGGAGGTCGGGGTGCTCGAGGTCGGCTGGGTGCAGCGACATGCGCAGCGGCGTCCCCGTCCGCTCGACGCCGGCGGCCAGCAGCGCCATCCCGGCCGCTGCCGGCCGTTGCCAGGTCGAGGCGGAGCGGTGGGACAGCGCCGGAGCGCGAACGCTTCGGCCGCTCGTGAGGTCGTGCACCGCGAGGTGGTCGGTCCGGTAGCGCAGGCCGGCGGCGCGCATGGCGCGCCGGGCGCCGGACGAGGCGAGCCACCCCGGTGGTGTCATGCCGACCGGCGTGTGCCCGAGGTCCCCGAGCACGGTCAGCATCGCGGTCAGCCGCTCGGCTGCGGAGGCCTCGTCGAGGAGCCAGAACTCCTCGCAGCCACGGGCGATGGCCTTCCCGAGCGCGGCGCGGACACCGGCGTGTCCGGGATCGGCGACGTGCGACCATCCGTGCAGGGAGACCTCGCCACCGAGGACGACGACCTCGTCGAGGAGCTGCGCGACCTCGCGCCGCTCGGCGGGCGTGGCGAGGTGGATCGGCCCACAGACGACGAGGGCCGTCGTGGGGACGTCCCGCTCGGCGAGGAGCTCGAGCCACCGACGCGACGCAGCGAGGGTCGTGGTGTCGACGTCGTGCAGCGAGACGACGACGTCGGGGCGGGTCATGCGGTCGCCAGACGCCGCGTCGGTACCGGCAGGCTCCGGACGTAGTGGCCGAGCAGATCGTCGCCGATGCGCTCCCAGGTCCGGTGTCGGACGGACTCCTGTGCCGCCCGGCCGAGTCGGTGACGGAGGTCATCGTCGCCGAGGACGCTGTCGACGGCGGTGACGATCGTGTCGTCCTCCTCCGGCAGCCAGAAGAAGCCGTTCTCGCCGTGACGGATGAGATCGAGCGGTCCGCCGGCGGCCGGGCCGACGACCGGGACACCGGAGGCGAGCGCCTCCTGGATGGCCTGGCAGAAGGTCTCGTCGATGCCGGGATGGACGAAGACGTCGAAGGAGGCGACGGCGCGGGCGAGGTCGGTGCCGTCGAGGAAGCCGACGAAGCGCGCCCCGCGGAGCGTGCGGGTCAGGCGGCGACGGGTGGGGCCGTCGCCGACCAGCACGAGCTGCAGGTCGCGCCGAGCGGCGAGCGGAGCGAGTCGGTGCAGGCCCTTCTCGACGGCGAGCCGTCCGCTGTAGCCGACGATCGGGCGACCCCGCGGCGAGACCTGCCGGCGCCACGCCTCGCAACGTCGCTCCGGCGAGAAGCGCTCGGTGTCGACGCCGCGAGCCCACAGGTGGACCCGTTCGATGCCGTTGCGGCGGAGGTCCCAGGCGCAGGTCGACGACGGCACGAGCGTCACCGCCGCGGCGTTGTGCACGTGTCGGAGCCAGCGCCACAGGGGTGCCGAGGCGATGGGCAGGTGGTAGCGCCGAGCGAAGCCGGCGAGATCGGTCTGGTAGATCGTCACCGCCGGGATCCCGGCGTCTCGGGCGATGAACACCGCCGCCGCGCCGAGGACCGCCGGGGCCGCGACGTGTACGACGTCGGGGGCGAAGCCCTTGATGAGCTGGCGGAGGCGCCGCCCCGGCACACCGACCGAGATCGAGGAGTAGCGCGGGAGGGCGACGCCGGGCACCCGCTCGACGGGCACGCGGCCGACGCGACCGGGCCCACTGCCCGGAGCGATGACCATGACGTCGTGGCCACGGCGGTCGAGGTGCTCGACCACACGAAGGACCGAGTTCGTCACGCCGTTCATCTCCGGCAGGAACGTCTCGGCCACCACCACGATCCTCACGAGCCGGACGGTAGGAATCGACATCGACGAGACGGGGTCCCTCAGACGTCGTCGAGACGAAGCCTCGGCGACGGGCCGGTGACGTCGATCGGCCAGACTGGCGCGGTGGCCACCGATCTGACCGACCAGACCGTCGATCTCCTCCAGCACCTGATCCGCAACGCGTGCGTGAACGAGGGGACCGAGGAGTCGGGCGGGGAGGTCCGCAACGCGGATCTCATCGAGCAGTTCCTCGGTGGCGTGGGGATCGACGTCGAGACCTACGAGGCGGCCCCCGGCCGGACCTCGCTCGTCGCCCGGATCGACGGGAGCGACCCGAACGCTCCGAGTCTGTGCCTCAACGGCCACACCGATGTGGTGCCCGTGACGCCAGCGGGGTGGAGCCGCGACCCCTTCGGGGGCGAGCTCGTGGACGGCGAGGTCTGGGGGCGAGGCGCCGTCGACATGTTGAACCTGACGGCCTCGATGGCGGTCGCGTTCCGTCACCTCAAGGTGTCCGGCTTCCGCCCCCGCGGCGACCTCGTGTTCTTCGCCGTGGCGGACGAGGAGGCCGGCAGCTCGTACGGCGCGCGCTGGATGGCCGAGCACCACCCCGAGGCGATCACCACCGACTACGTCCTGACCGAGAGCGGTGGCCTCCACGGGGGCGGGGAGGCGAACCCGACGGTCGGCATCCGGGTGGCCGAGAAGGGTGTCGCGTGGCGACGGCTGCGCATCTCCGGGACGCCCGGACACGGTTCGATGCCCTTCCGGGCCGACAACGCGCTGGTCAAGGCGGCGGGCGTGGTGCAGCGCCTCGCCGACTACCGACCACCGCCCCGGTTCCACGAGCTCTGGCGGGCCGAGGTCGAGTCGTTGCCGGTCCGCGATGACGTCCGGCGCCAGCTCCTCGACGAGCGGCTGATCGAGGACTGCCTCGACGAGCTGCCGGCGGGTGTGGCGAGGTACCTCTACTCCTGCTGCCACACCACGTTCTCGACGAACGTGTCGGCGACGCAGACCAAGACCAACGTGATCCCCGACACCGTGCTCCTCGACGTCGACGTCCGGACGATGCCCGGCGAGGGCCCCGAGGAGGTCCGCGCCCACCTCGACGAGGCGCTCGGCGACCTCGCCGCCCACGTCGAGGTCGACGACCTCATCAACGACCGGGCCAGCATCAGCCCGGTGGACACCCCGCTGTGGGACTCGTTGCAGCGTGCGGTCAACCGGCCGTTCCCGTCGTCGAGGCTCGAGCCGGCGATGTCGGTCGGCTTCACCGACGCTCGCGTCCACCGCGAGCTCGGAGCGGTGGCCTACGGCGCCGCGCTGATGTCGCCGTCGCTCGCCGCGTCGGACTTCGGCTCACGCTTCCACGGCAACGACGAGCGCATCGATGTCGAGTCGCTCCGGCTGACCACCGACCTCTGGCGCGACGTCGTGGTCGATCTGCTGGGCTGACCGGCGCGCCGGTAGCGTGAGGGCAGAGCCCCCAGATCAGGAGCGCACATGGCCGAGTCCGCAGCCCTCGTGATCGTCGACGTGCAGAACGACTTCTGCGATGTGCCGTCGGCCTCGCTTCCCGTCACCGGCGGGAGCCAGGTCGCCCGGGACGTCGACGAGTTCGTCGCCCTCGCCGGAGCCGGCTACGACCGCATCGCCGCCACCCGGGACTGGCACGAGGATCCGGGCGACCACTTCTCCGACGACCCGGACTTCGTCGACACCTGGCCCCACCACTGCGTGGCCGGGACCGACGGCGCGGCCTTCCACCCCGACCTCTCCCTCGACGCCGTCGACGCCGTGTTCTCCAAGGGGCGCTTCTCGGCGAGCTACACCGGCTTCGACGGGGCGACCGACGACGGCGCCCGGCTGGGCGACTGGTTGAGCGGCGCCGGCATCGTCCGCGTCGACGTCGTCGGACTGGCGACCGACCACTGCGTGCGCGCCACGGCGCTCGACGCCGCCAAGGCGGGGTTCCGGACTCGGGTCCTCCTGCCGCTCACCGCCGGCGTCGCCGCCGAGACGACCGACGCGGCGATCGACGAGCTCGCCGCGGCCGGGGTCGAGCTCGTCGGTGAGTTGACCGAGCGCTGATGGGCGAGCCCGCAGGCACGCTCGAGGTCGACGTCTGGTCCGACTTCCTGTGCCCGTGGTGCTACGTCGCGTCCGCTCGGGTCGAGTGGCTGGCCGCGGACGAGCGGATCACGCTCCGACGGCTGCCCTACGAACTGCATCCGAACGTGCCTCTCGAGGGACGGGCGACCGCCCGCGTCTACGGCCATGGCGATCCGGAGCGAGCAGCCCGAGCCCTGGCCGGGTTCGCCACGCTCTCGGCCGCCGAGGGCCTCGGCTGGCGGGTCCCGGAGATCGTGCCCAACACCCGGCTCGCCCTCGCGACCGACGAGTGGCTGCGACGCAACGACCCGGACGTGCACCCGAGGTTCCACACCGGCGTCTTCGACCAGCTCTGGGCGGCGGGCGGCGACATCCGCACCGCCGAGGCGCTCGGCGCGATCGTCGAGCGCAGCGGCGGTGACCCCGACGCCGCGCTCGCCGGGGCCGAGGCGGCCGTCGCCGACGGGTGGCTCGACGCCGCGCACGCCGCCGCGATGGACCGTGGGGTGACCGGGACGCCGGCGTTCGTGTTCGGTCAGCTGGTCGTTCCCGGCCTCCAGGATCAGGCGTTCTTCGAGCGCATCATCGGCCGGCTGGCCAGCCGTTCGCGCTGATCACCGGCCGCGCCGGGCACCGACGACGGACCGTGTCGCGGATCGACGCGCCGAGCGGCTCCCGGTTCGGTAGATTCGAGGTCGTGGCGACGGTCAGCGTTCCGATCCGGACGCTCGAAGAGGGGGACCTGATCCCCAAGGTGTGTGCCGTCACGGGCCAGCGCGCCGAGCGGCAGCTGAGGATCAGCGTGACCCGCACCCCCTTCTGGGTGTGGTTCCTCATCTTCCTGCCGATCCTGTTCATCCCGGCCTACGTCTTCGCCACCGAGCGTGTCGTCGGGCGGATCCCCGTGGTCAACAGCGTCTATCGCCGCCAGACCGCGTTCACCTGGTTGCGCATGGCCCTCCTCGCCGCTGCGGCGGTCATCGGGGTCGCGGACCTGATCGGCCTGTTCCCCGGGCCGGGCTTCCTCGTGTCGATCGGCCTGATGGTCCTCTGGGTCGCCATCGGCGGTCAGCGGGCCCGGTACGCCATCCGCAGTCGCATCGATCCCGGGGGCGGCAGCGTGACCCTCGAGGGCGTCGCCCCGACCTTCGCCGACGCGGTCGAGCAGCTCCAGCCCTTCCTGCGCTGAGCATCCCGGCGTATCCGGGCGGTCAGCGCAGCCCTTCGACCCGCGCGGCGAAGTCGGTGTCGGGGATCTGCTGGGCGATGGCGACGGCATCGTCGAAGCGCTCCGCAGCCAAGAGCCGGTCGGCCAGGCCCAGCGCGAGGCCGAGTCCGTGCACCCGGTCGAGGAGGTGGGTCCCGGAGCCGGCTCCCCGCAGGGGCAGCCCGAGGAGCGCCATGGGGTCGGGCGTGGCCAGCCCGAGCGCCCACCACGACTCGTCGACCGTCAGGCCGACCAGCGCATCGCCGTAGGGCCCGTCGAGCGCCTCGAACGCGTCGTGGAGCTGGGCTGCGGTGACCTGCGGCGTCCTCGACCGCACCACGAGCGTCGGGCCGTCGCAGGTGGCCAGGGACGCTGCGACGCGCTCGTCTTCCTCGTCGGCCTCGGGTCGCAGCGTCTCGAGGCCGTCGACGGTCAGCGGCGAGCCCGGGTCGAGGACGACGGCCAGCCGGTCGGCACCGACCGACCGGGCGGTCGCGGCCGTCTGGTCGAGCGCGGCCTGCGCGAGCTCCGAGGCCTCGACGGGCGGGCACGGTGGGGAGAACCCGGCGCCCGGTCGGGTGGGGTCGGGCTCGGTGGCTGCGATCAGGAGGGTGCGCACCGCCGTGACGCTACCCGTGGGCTCGGCCGGCCCCGTGGTGCCGCCGACGCCGCACGGCCTCAGACCGACCGTCGCCGAGACGGCGGATGAGAGATGGCCCGACCCTCGATGGGCTCGAACACGTGGAGCCGAGCGCCGTCGATGCCGATCTCGATCGGGTCGCCGATGCGGTGGGTGGGGCCGCTGACGGGCAGGCGGACCTCGCAGCCCGCCTCGAGTCGGACGTGGGTCAGCGTGGCATGCCCGAGCGGCTCGACGTTGGTGACGTAGCCGCGCAGCGCCGTGTGCCCCGGTCGCGCCGGGGACGAGGCGTCCTCCGGCCAGACACCGACCGTGAGCCGCAGTCCGTCGAGCGACCGCAGCTCCGGGTTCCACGTGGGGATCGATGCCTCGCCGACCGAGAACGACGTCTCGCCGGCGCGGTGGCGCACCTGTGCCGGCACCAGGAGCATCGGGGGCTCGCCGAGCAGCTCCGCCACCACGACGGTCTCGGGTGCGTCCCGGAGCTCCTCCCCGCTGCCGACCTGGCGGGTCCCGTCGTCGCCCAGCACGACCACCCGGTCCGAGACGGCCATCGCCTCGATCGGGTCGCTCGTCGCCAGGATCACCGTGACCGTCGACCACCGCGACGCGAGGCGCTGGCGCAGCAGGACACGCCGATGGGGGTCGAGATCGGCGAACGGTTCGTCGAGGAGCAGCGCGGTGGGGGTGTCGACCAGCGCTCGGGCGCTCTGGACCAGCATGCGCTGCCCACCCGACAGCGACCGGTTCGATCGGTCGAGGAGACGTTCGATCCCGAGGCGATGCGCCTCATCATCCACCGCCTGCTCCTGATCGATCTTCCGGTTGCGCATGACGAGCGGGAGGCGGATCGAGCGGCGGACGCTGTGGCCGGCCGGCAGCGTGTTGCGCCGCATGACCATGCCCATGCGGCGCTCGCGCGGCGGCCGCCTGGTCACGTCGACGCCGTCGAGGAGGACCCGGCCCGCCGTCGGCGTCGTGAGGCCGGCCACGACCCGCAACAGGGTGCTCTTGCCCGATCCCGAGCGGCCGAGGACGCAGACGGTGAGGCCGTCGTCGATGTGGAGGTCGAAGTCCACGAGGTGCGGCTCGGCGCCATCGCGCCCGGCCGTCACCCTGACCAGCGTCACCGCGGCCATGGCCCGCCGGCTCGGTCGTCGGCGCCGAGCACGCCGCGCCCGGAGAGATCGTCGACGGCGGCACCGTCGAGGTCGAGCCAGTCCTCGAGGACCTCGGCGTTGTGCTCGCCACGATGAGGAGCGCCGCCGCGCACCCCGCTGGCGGCATCGCTGAATCGGTACGGGGACTGCACGACCTGCCTCGTCCCGCCCTGACGGTCGTCGACCGTCGCGGCGATGCCGCGGTGCCGAACGGTCGGGGAGTCGAGGACGCGCTCGGGCTCGCGCACCGGGGCGAAGGCGAGGTTCGCCGCCTCGAGGGCGGGGCCGAGCGAGGTGACGTCGGCGAAGCCGGACACCCACTCGGCGATCGCCGTCCGCCGGCAGGCGATCTTCGTGGCCAGGTCGGCGCCGTCCGGTGTCGGGTCGACGAGGCCGTGCACCGAGCGCAGCTGGGCCCAGAGGTACTTCGGTTCGGAGCTGATCAGCACGGCGCCCGACGCCGTGTCGAAGACCTGGCCGCCCAGCTTCTCGATCGGCGAGTCGTCCATGGCGTGGTGGACGTAGTCGTCGGTCGCGAGCATGGCGTCGAGCATCGCGAGGTCGACGTGTTGCCCGACACCGGTCCGCTCCCGGAGCTGCAGCGCGGCGAGGACGCCGACGAGGCCGTGGAGCGCGGCGTTGGTGTCGGCGACCGACAGCACGACATCGGTCGTGCTCAGCTCGTTGAACCTCGCCTGGCGAGCGAGGACGCCGGACTCGGCGTGGAGCACCGGGGCGTACGCCTGGCGACCGGCCTCCGGACCGTCCTGGCCGAACCCGGTGATCGACAGCATGACGAGCCGCGGGTTCCGTGGCGACAGATCGGCCCAGGAGAGACCGAAGCGAGCGAGCACGCCGGGGCGGAAGTTCTCGATGAGGACGTCGGCCCGCTCGGCGAGCTCGGCCACCAGCTCGGGGCCACCGTCACGCTTGAGATCGACGGAGATGTTCCGCTTGCCGGCGTTCTGCTGGGTGTAGAAGCCCGACAGGCCGGCGCGCTCCTCACCCCAGTTCCTGGTGACGTCGCCCTCGGGAGGCTCCACCTTCACCACGTCGGCGCCCAGGTCGCTGAGCATCCGGCCGACGTAGGGCCCCGACAGCACCCGTGACAGATCGAGGACGCGCAGCCCTTCCAACGGTCGCATGTGTCTCAACCCTCCCCGCCAGATCCTCCCACGGTGCTCGGCGGAAGGGCACTCACGGCGCCGGTGAGGTCACTTGTGCATCGGTCGGCCCTCGCGGAGGCCCTGCCGGAAGCCCTCCCACCCACCGAAGAGCTGCGCCAGATCGAGCACCTCCGGCGTCCGGCAGTCCACGACGTGGGTGACGACGTCGCCGCGGTCGTCGCACACGTGGAGGTGGAAGCCCGCCGACTCGTCGGTGAACCGAGCCGGCGTCTCCTCGACGAGGTCGAGGTGGATCTGGTGCGAGGTGCTCGGAGCGACGCTGACGACCGTCGTGCCCCACGTGGTGATGATCGAGCGGTGGTGGTGGCCGCAGATGACCCGGCGCACCTGGGGGTGCCGGGCGATGACGGCCCGCAGCTCCTCGCCGCCGCGGCGGAGCCCGCCGGCGTCCATCCACCAGATGCCGGTCCGGAACGGTGGATGGTGCATGCAGACGAAGGTCGGCTGGTCGGCGGTCGCGGCGAGCTCGTCGTCGAGCCAGCCGAGTCGGGTGTCGCAGAGCTCGCCGTCGTGGCGTCCCTCGATCGTGGTGTCGATGCCGACGAGGCGGACGCCGTCGAGCTCGGTGCTCCACTGCCAGAACGGCTGCGGTCCGGCACGGTCGATCTCCGGGAACGCGTCGGCCATCCCGAGCCGCTCGTCGTGGTTGCCGGCGACGGGCAGCAACGGCGCGTCGAGCGGCCGCAGCAGCTCCACCAGGTGCGCGAACTCGTCGGCCGTCCCGTGGTCGGTCAGGTCGCCGGTCAGCACGATCGCGTCGGGACGGGGCGAGAGTCCGGTCACGCGCTCGACCGCGACCTCGAGCGCGGCGTTGGAGTCGTAGCCGAGATCGCTCACGCTGCCCGGCGCCTGGACGTGGAGGTCGGTCAGCTGCGCGAGATGGAGTGCCACGTCGGCCAGTGTGGCCGACGGCGTCGCCGAATCGTCCCCGCGACGTCCGCTTCTGCGATCCTGTGCACCGAGCGAGCGGACGGACCGTTCACGGGAAGGACCCAGACCCGACATGGCCTCGACCAGTGCGGAGACGAGGGTGGGGCTCGTGCGGAGTCTCTTCGAGGGGTACGACCCGGGCACCGGGGTGTGGGACGAGGCGTTCGCCACCGTCGGCGACGCCCGCGATCACTACGAGCGCTTCCTGGCCCAGATCGGCAACTTCAGCGTGCGCGAGCTCGATCGGCGCTCGTCGATGCGCGACGCCATGTTCCGGACGCGGGGGATCACGTTCACCGTCTACGGCGACGATGCCGGGGCGGAGAAGCTCCTCCTGATGGACCTGGTGCCCCGGATCATCCCGGGCGAGGACTGGGCCGAGCTCGAGGCCGGCCTCGAGCAGCGGGTGCGGGCACTCAACATGTTCCTCGACGACCTCTACGTGGGCTCGCGGTCGGCGATCACCGACGGCGTGGTGCCGGACTGGATCGTCACCTCGTCCGACGGCTTCTGCCGCGAGGCGTTCGGGGTGCCGGCCCCCGGTGGCGTCCGGGCCCTCGTCGCCGGCATCGACGTCGTGCGCGACGTCGACGGCCGCTTCCGGGTGTTGGAGGACAACCTCCGCAACCCGAGCGGCGTCTCGTACGTGCTGGAGAACCGGGAGGTGATGAAGCGCCTCTTCCCGCAGGTGTCCGGGGCCCACCAGATCCGCCCGGTCGACCACTACGGCGCCGCGCTCCTCGACGCTCTCGAGCAGGTGGCTCCGGGGGGCAGCTCCTCCCCGACGGTCGTGGTGCTGACCCCCGGCACCATGAACTCGGCGTACTTCGAGCACGCCTTCCTGGCGCGTGAGATGGGGGTCGAGCTCGTCGAGGGCAGCGATCTCGTCGTCGACGACCACGTCGTCTACATGCGCACCACCGACGGCCTGCAACGCGTCGACGTCATCTACCGCCGCCTCGACGACCGGTTCCTCGACCCGGTGGGCTTCAAGAGCGAGTCGATGATCGGCGTGCCGGGCCTGCTCGCCGCCGCCCGGGCCGGCAACGTCACCCTGGCCAACGCGATCGGCAACGGCGCCGCCGACGACAAGGCCGTCTACTGCTTCGTGCCCGACCTGATCCGCCACTTCTGCGGCGAGGAACCGATCCTCCAGAACGTCGAGACCTACCGGCCCTGGGAGCCCGACCAGCTGCCCGTCGTCCTGGACCGCCTCGACGAGCTGGTCATCAAGCCGGTGGCGGGGTCGGGCGGCTACGGGATCGTGATCGGCCCGTCGGCCAGCGACGAGGAGCTGGCCGAGTGCCGCCAGGCGATCCTCGACGATCCCCGCGGATGGATCGCCCAGGAGGTGGTGCAGCTCTCCCGGCTGCCGACCGTGACCGACGCGGGCGTGGGGCCGCGCCACGTCGACCTCCGCCCCTTCGTCATCTCGCGGCCCGACGGCATCGAGGTGATCCCGGGCGGCCTGACCCGCGTCGCCCTCCAGGAGGGCAGCCTCATCGTGAACTCGTCGCAGGGCGGGGGCTCCAAGGACACGTGGGTGCTCGTCGGCGAGGGGGGAGCCTGATGCTGTCCCGTCACGCCGAGAACCTCTTCTGGGCCGGTCGGTACATCGAGCGGGCCCAGGACACCGCCCGCATGCTCGACGTCACCTTCCACGAGCAGATCGATGCCGGACCGGCCGGCGGTGAGCGAGCCTGGTCCGACCTCCTCGACGTGCTCCACCTCGACCAGTCGTTCGCCCTGACCGGCGAGCCGCTGACCTCCGAGGCGGTCACGCGCTTCCTCGTGCTCGACAGCGAGAACCCCGGTGCCGTGGTCAACGCCGTGTACCGGGCACGAGAGAACGCCCGCAGCGTCCGCGATCAGCTGTCGGCGGAGCTGTACGAGGCGTTCAACGAGTGCCACCTCGGTCTCGTCGGGCGCGACGTCGAGAGCGACCTCGGGCAGCTGCCGTCCGAGCTGTACGCCTTCGTGAAGCAGAACTGCCAGCGCATCATCGGCACCGCCACCGAGACGCTGCCCCGCGACGACCGGTGGCGCTTCCTGATGTTGGGCGTGCTGATCGAGCGGGCGGAGATGACGTGCCGGTTGCTGGAGGTGCACGTCCGGCGCACCCTCGGCGCCGCCGGCAAGCCCATGGGCACGACCTGGAACCGCGTGCTCGACTCGGCCTCGGCGGCCGAGGCCTTCGTGCACGACCAGTCCACCCGCATCGAGATGCGATCGGTGCTGGGCTTCCTGCTCCTGAACCGTTCGTTCCCGCGGAGCGTCTTCTACTCGCTGCGCGCCGCCGAGGAGCACCTCGCCGGGCTGGATCAGTCCGAGACGCTCTCGGCGCCGCGGCGGCACCTCGGCCGGGTGCGCTCCGACCTCGAGTTCCGCGAGATCGGCGAGCTCGTCAGCGGCGACGTCGCCGGCTTCCTCGAGGAGCTGCAGGACCGGATCCTGCACGTCGCCCATCTGCTCGCCACCTCGTACTTCCGCGGTGCCGATCTGGGCGAGCTCCACCTCCAGGAGCTCCGCGGTGGGCCGGGGAGCCGTGACCAGCTGGTCCATCCCGGTGGCCTGGTGCTCGGAGGTGATGCCCGATGAGCCCCCAGCGGTTCGACATCCGCTACACCACGCGGTTCCGCTACGCGTCGCCGGTCCGCGAGTCGCACAACGAGGTGCGGGCGTGCCCGGCCGACAACGACCGCCAATCGGTCCTGCAGTACCGCTTCACGGTCGCGCCCGAGAGCGACGTCCAGTCCTTCCGCGACTACTGGGGGACGCGGGTCGAGGCGTTCGGTGTGCGTGGCCCGCACGACGAGCTGGTCACCGTGGCCGAATCGTCGGTGGAGACGCGGTCGATCACGGTGCCCGTCGACGACCTGCGGCCCCTCGCCGAGGTGCGCAACGCGCTGCGACTGGCCCACCACGACGAGGTCGTCCCGACGCCGGCCACCCAACCCGATGCGAAGATGCTCGAGGTCGCCTCGACGCTCGATCGGGGCGACGGCGCGACCGCCCACGACGTGCTCCTCGACGTCCAGGCCGTTGTGCGCGAACGGCTCCGCTACGAGCGGGGCCTCACCACGGTCACCACCACCGCCGCGGAGGCGTGGGAGATCGGGGCGGGGGTGTGCCAGGACTACGCCCACGCCACCGTGGGATTGTGCCGGCAGCTCGGCATCCCGGCCCGCTACGTGTCGGGTTTCCTGTTCACGTCGTCGGACGAGTCGGGCGTCGTGCCGGCCGACACCGACGCGGTCGAGATCCAGACCCACGCGTGGGTCGAGGCCGCGGTGGCGCCCAATCGGTGGGTGGCGATCGACCCCACCAACGGCCTCCCGGTCGAGCAGTTCCACGTGAAGATCGGTCACGGACGCCACTACGACGACGTCTGCCCCTTCAACGGGAGCTTCGTCGGGCTGAGCGACGCCGAGCTCGACGCGACCGTCGAGATGCGTCGCCAGGACGAGACCTACCAGCCGCCGGCGGTCATCCGGCCCGCCGACCGCGGTGTGCTGCCGACCTCCTCACCGGGCGACCGCTACCGCCATCAGCAACAGCAACAACAGCAGTAGTAGTAGGGGTCGGGTCGGCTTCGGTCAGCCGGTGTTGCGCAGCCCGGCGGCGACGCCGTTGACGGTGAGCAGGAGCGCACGTCGGCATCGCTCGTCGGCCGCCGCCGCCGGCTCGCGGGTGCGGGCCAGGAGTTCGACCTGGAGCACGTTGAGCGGGTCGAGGTAGCGGTCGCGCACGGCGAGCGTCCGCTGCAGCACCGGCAGCTGGGCGAGGAGGCCGCCACCGGTGAGCGAGTCGACCTCGGCCGTCGTCAGGGCGTGCTCGGCGCAGATGGTGTCGAAGGTGGCGCGGTGCTCCGGTGCGACGAGGCGCTCGACGTAGCGCTCGGCGATCGTCAGGTCGGTCTTCGCGAGCGTCATCTCGACGTTCGAGACGAACGTCGCGAAGAACGGCCACTGCGCGGTCATCGCCACGAGCGAGTCGCCATGGCCGGCGGCACGGGCGGCCGCCAGGCCCGTGCCGAGGCCGTACCACCCGGGAATGATCTGCCGTGACTGCGTCCACCCGAACACCCAGGGGATGGCGCGGAGGTCGTCGATGCCGCTGTCGGAGCCGCCGCGACGGGCCGGCCGGCTGCCGATCTTGAGCTCCGCCAGCTCCTCGACCGGCGTCGAGCTGCGGAAGTACTCGACGAAGCCGTCCGACTCGATTAGCTCGCGATAGGCGGCGAACGCCGAGGTCGACACGATCTCCATCACCTCGTCCCAGCGGTGGAGGGTCGTCCGGTCGACGAGCGGCTCACGGTGGGAGAGCGAGGCCTCGATCAGCGCCGAGAAGGCGAGGTCCAGGTTCCGGTGGGCGAGCTCGGGCAGGCCGAACTTGTCGGAGATCACCTCGCCCTGCTCGGTGATCTTCACCTCGCCGTCGAGCAGGCCGGCCGGCTGCCCGAGGATGCTCTTGTTCGTCGGGCCGCCGCCGCGGCCGATGGTGCCCCCTCGCCCGTGGAAGACCTGGATCCGGACGCCGTGGTCGGCTGCGACATCGCGCAGGCGGCGGAGCGCCTGATGGATCTCCCACTGCGATGTGGTGATCCCTCCGTCCTTGTTGGAGTCGCTGTAGCCGACCATCACCTCCTGGTGATCGCCGCGCAGCCGGACCAGCTCTCGGTAGGCGGGGGTCGACAGGAGCTGGTCCATCGTCGTGCCGATGTTGCGGAGGTCGTCGATGGTCTCGAAGAGCGGCACGATGCTGAATCGGGCGATGCCGGCCGCGAGATCGATGAGGCCCGCCTCGCGCGCCAGCACCGCGACGGCGAGGAGGTCGTCCACACCGGTCGTCATCGACACGATGTAGGACTCGACGAGCCCGTCGCCGTTGGCGTCGAGCAGGCCTCGCAGTTCGTGGAAGACCGCCAGCGCATCGGCCTGGTCGACGGGTGTGGCGGCGGGCGCGAGTGGGCGCCGGCCGGCCAGCTCCTCGCCGAGGCGCTCGGCCCTGGCGCCGCGATCGAGCTCGTCGTACGGCTCGCCGTGCAGCGCGAAGAGCCGGGAGAGCGCCTCGTGATGACGGCGCGCGTGCTCGCGGATGTCGAGCGTCGCCAGGTGGAAGCCGGAGGCGGTCACGAGCCGCCGCACCCTCGCGAGACGACCCTGCGCGACGAGCTCACCGTCGTGCTCGACGAGGCTGCGATGCAGCACGGCGAGATCCTCGGCGAGCTCGTCGGGGTGGCGGTAGGCCCGGTCGGTCGGCGGCGACTCGGCGGTCTCCTCGACGCGCTGGCGGATGATGGCGAGCGCGAGGCGGTACGGCTCGCCGTCGTTGATCCGGCCGACGTCGGCGAGCACGTCGGCGTAGTCGTCGGCGCGTTCCTTCAGCCAGCGGTCGAGCTCGGCGCTCGCCGGTCGGATCTCGACGGACATGGAGAGCTCCCGCAGGAGCGGGCGGAGCTCGTCGCGGAGCAGGCCGAGAGCGAGGGAGCGCTGCAGGCCGACCACCTCCCGGGTCACCTCCGGGGTGACGAACGGGTTGCCGTCGCGGTCGCCGCCCACCCAGGTCCCGAAGCGGATCGGAGCGGTCTCGCTCGGGACGGCCACGCCGAGATCGTCGAGCACGCCGTGCACGTCGTCGAGCAGCTCGGGCAGACCGTGGCGCAACGTCTGCTCGACGTACCAGAGGATCGAGCGGGCCTCGTCGAGCGGCCGGGGCTTCTCCCGCCGGATCTCGTCGGTCTGCCACAGCTGGTCGATCAGCACCTGGATCCGTCGGTCGATCCGCTCCTCCTCGTGGGCGGGCACCGAGGTGTCGTTTCGCCGGCCGAGGAGCACCGCGATCTCCGAGAGCTTGTCGAGGATCGATCGGCGCGACGCCTCGGTCGGGTGCGCGGTCACGACCGGCCGCAGGTCCGCCCGTTCGACCAGTGCCGCCAGGTCGGCGGCGTCGACACCCCGGTCGAGGACGCGCTCGGCGGTCGCCCGGAAGCGTCCGCTGGCCGCCGAGCGCGGTCCGGTGTTCAGCTCCTCGATCCGATGCACCTGCTCGGCGACGTTGGCGAGGTGGAAGAACGTCGTGAACGCGCGGGCGAGCAGGATCGCGTCGACGAGGTCGGCCTCGGCGAGGAGCTCGGACAGCTCGCGTCCCGCGTCCTGGTCGCCGTCGCGACGTAGTGAGCGGGCCAGGATCCTGACCCGCTCGACGAGCGCCAGGATCTCCGGACCCTCCTGGCGTTCGAGCGTGTCGCCGAGCTGGCGGCCGAGGCGGCGGATGTCGTCGCGCAGGGCGCGGTCGCGTCGGTCGATGTCGTCGAGGAGGGCCACGGGCGCGACGGTAGCGGCGCGAGCCGCCGGTCCGGTCGGTGAACGACCAACCTTTCGCCCTCGTTCAACCCCCGCTGAGCCAGTCGAGCAGCAGGGCCCGGAACGCCCGGTCGTAGGCGTCGTAGTCCTCGCGCAGCAGCTCGGCTGCCCCGCGATCGTCGTGCAGCTCCGTGGGGAGGGCGGGGTCGTCGAGGAGGTGGCGGAGCACGGCTGCGGCCAGCTCGAAACCGGGCCGCAGCGCCTGTTCGTCGCCGGCGACGATCCGCTCGTGCAGCGGCGCGAGCTGCTCGCGGAGCTCGTCGGCCCCTGCCGTCCAACCCGCGAGGTCCCAGAGGCCGGTGGCCAGGGCGACCGGGTCCTCGGGGCGGGCCCCGACGAGGAGCTCGCACTGGCCCAGCGCCTCTGGCGGGTCCTCGGCGACGAGGTTGTCCGGTCGTCCCCACACGCCCTCGCGCAGCTCCCCATGACGATGGGCGGTCAGAGCCCGGCGCAGGGCGTCGCGGTCCGCTCGCTCGCGTCGGCCGTCGCGGACGATCAGCAGCCGCCAGGAACCGTCCCACGGTCGGCGTTCGAGCCGTCGGCTCCTGTCCTGGCGCTCCTGCCGGGCGACGAGTCGGGGCGACAGCTCGTACCAGCCGTCGTCGGCCTCGAGCTCGCCCGCGGCCACCAGGCGCGACAGCGCCGTGCGGACCGCGCCGTCGGACGAGCCGAAGAGGGCGGCGAGGCGGATCAGCCGCGAGACCGGGAGGCGAGGAGGTTCGGTGCCGAGGAGCCCCGAGAGCAGGACCGAGCGGGTCGAGAGCGCCGTCTGGGAGGGGCCGCTCACCCCTGGGCGAGGGCCCGCCACAGCGACCGGTAGTTCGGCCAGACCGTGACGCCGTCGAGGTAGCCGGCGGCCTCGAGCTCGTCGTGGAGCCGGGGGAGGTTCCGCCACGGGATCCCGGCGTCGACGTGGTGGGCGAGGTGCCAACCGGTGTGGAACGGCACGATCGTGGCCCGGGCCAGCCATCCCTGACGCACGTGATGGGTCGTGCGGCGACGGTCGTCGGAGCGTGTCATGCCGGCGTGCTCGGCGATCGCCCGGAGCCGGTTGATGACCCGCCAGACCGTGATGTTGGGCAGCAACCAGAGGACGAGGTAGAGCCACCACTGCCCCGACACCGCCCAGAACAGCGTGAAGACGGCCGCCTGGCCGGCGAGGAACCGGGCGCTGCGAGCCCGCCGACCGGACGAGAAGATCCCGAGCAGCGGTCCCTTGAGGAGCTTCCAGGCCGACTGACCGGTGCCGTCGCGCACGAGCTTGCGGCGCATCGAGGCCCGGGTGATGGGGTAGCGGGCGTAGAGCCCGAGGTCGGGTTCGCGGGGGCCGAACTCGTCGCGGTGGTGCGCCGCGTGCACCCGGCGGTAGGTGTCCTCGCCGGATCCGAAGGCCGGCAGATCGAGGACCCACCGCATCGTGAAGTCGTTCACCGCCCGGTTGCGGAACAGCATCGCGTGGGCTGCCTCGTGGTGGAGGATGTAGATCCGCCCGAAGAGCGTCCCGGCGATCAGCACGGCGACGGGCCACCAGAGCAGCGAGTCGATCCACAGCGCGGCGGCGGCGTTGGCGACGATGAGCAGGTAGACGCTCGCGACGGTCCAGGCGTTGCGCCAGCTCGCGACGTCGCGCAGCTCGGCTCGCAGCGGGGGAGCGGGCCGGCCGTCGGGGCGCAGGAGGTCGGGCACACCCTCGAAGGGCGTGAGGTCGTCGGGCGCCAGGGCACCGGTGATCGGCGCGATCTGCTCGTCCCAGTCCTCGATCGTCGTGGCCATGGTCGCATGTTACGTCGGTTCGGCGCGCGACGCCAGACTGAGATGACCGGGGCGACGCTCGCTGCGATCCGAGGACCCGTACGCTCGCTGCGGTGGGTGGATGGAGGAGTTGGTGGGCCGTGGTGGGCGCGATCGGGCTGCTCGCGCTGGGCGGGTGCGGCTCGGAGCCGTCGCCATCCACCGACTCGACGGCATCGACCCAGGACTGCCCGGTCATCGGGTTACCGCTTCCGACGCCGGTGGCGGTGACCGGCGGCGGCACGGCGGCCACGATGCTGCAGCAGCTGAGCGGTCTCGACCTCGTGGAGGCCGAGCTCGTGCAGGCCCTGCCCTGCAGCTTCTCGCAGCTCGTCGTGACGCCGGATCAACGCGGCTTCGTGATCCACGCCACCGAGCTGACCGCCGAGGAGCGGGAGCTCGCGGCCGAGATCGGGGAGCGGGCCGCTCCCGCCTGGGAGCTCCGGGGGTTCGAGGTGGCGCGTGCGGCGCGCCCCGAGGTGGAGCGGACGAAGCAGCGGCTCTACGCCGCCATCCCGATCGACGTGACGATGTCGCTGTCGAGCGACCAGTTCGGCGACGTCACGGTCTGGGTGCCGACCCTGCCCGACCAGGCGGTGGACGACGCGTTCCTCTCCGAGGTGGAGGACTCGGTCGCGGACGTCGACGCCGACTTCGCCGGCCGGGTGATCGTGCGTGCTCAGGAGCCCTTCGTCCAGGGCGGCTGAGCGGCGAGCTGATCTGCGCCGCGCTCGGCGCCATGTCCGACCGCTGAGCTACCCCGCCGCGAGTCGCTCGATCGTCGCCGCGTAGCCGGCGACGGTGTCGGCGATGATGTCGGCCACCGGACGGACCTCCTCGATGCGGCCGGCGACCTGGCCGCTGAGGGCGATCGACGCCTCCATGTCGCCGCCGAAGTAGAGGTCGAGCGCCGAGCCGAACTCGGCCATCGCGTTCGTCTCGGGCTCGCGCTGCAGCCGCTCGGTCTTCTCGGTGCGCAGCGCCCGGAGGCCCGGTCCGATGAAGCGGTTGAGGAAGACCGTGTCGGTCTCGCGGGCGTCGATGATCGCCTGCTTCCAGTTCTGGTGCACCGGCGACTCGGCGGCCGACACCATCCGGGTGCCCATCTGCACGCCCTCGGCGCCGAGCGCGAACGCGGCGGCCATCGTGGGGCCGTCGGTGATGCCACCGGCGGCGATGATCGGCACGTCGACCTTCGACCGCACGAGTGGCAGGAGCACCATCGTCGAGACGTCGTCGGGGTTCTTGAAGCCGCCGCCCTCCCCGCCCTCGACGATGAGGCCGTCGACGCCGGCGTCGACCGCCTTCAGCGCGCCGGCGAGGTTGGGTACGACGTGGAAGACGGTGAGGCCCGCTTCCTTCAGCGCCGCGGTGTACTTCATCGGTGAGCCGGCCGAGGTGGTGACGAACTGGACGCCCTGCTCGGCGACGAAGCTCACGATGTCGGGGTCGCGCACGAACGCCTGGGCGATGTTGACGCCGAAGGGCCGGTCGGTCAGCTCCTTCATCTTCTGGATCTCGGCCTTCACGGCGTCGAGCTCACCCGAGGAGGTCTCGATGATCCCCATCGCTCCCGTCGCGGACACCGCCGATGCGAGCTGGGAACGAGCGATCCAGCCCATCGGTGCCTGGACGATCGGGATGTCGACACCGAGCATCCGGGTGACCCGGTTGTCGAAGGTCACGGGGGCGGCCGTCACGAGTTCACCGCCGCGACGTCGAGGTAGTCGGCGAACTTCTCGCGGGCGAGCGCCTCACGGGTCGGGACGTGTTCGCTCGGGATCTCGCTGGGCTCGTAGTTGGCCAGCACCTTCCGGGCGACCGTCACCTTGTGCACCTCGTCCGGTCCGTCGTAGATCCGGGCCGCCCTCGCCGCCCGGTACATCGACTCGAGCGGCAGGTCGGTCGTGTAGCCGAGCGAGCCGTGGACCTGGATCGCCCGGTCGATCACGTTGTAGAGGGCCTTGGCCCCCCAGAACTTGATGATCGCGATCTCGACCCGGCTCTCCTGCGCGCCGACCTGGTCCATCTTCCACGCCGCCTGCAGGGTGAGCAGCCGAGCGGCCTGCATCTCGGCGTAGGACTCGGCGATCCAGTCCTGCACCATCTGCTTGTCGGCGAGGATCGAGCCGTGGGCGTAGCGCGTCAGGGCCCGCTCGCACAGCATGTCGAACGCCCGTTGGGATTGCCCGAGCCAGCGCATCGCATGGTGGATGCGGCCCGGTCCGAGCCGCTTCTGGGCGAGCACGAAGCCCTGACCGATCCCGTCCTCGCCGCCGACGACGGCGTCGAAGGGGAGTCGCACGTCGTCGTAGATGATCTCGGAGTGACCGCCCGGTTCACCGGTCACGTGGTCGGGGTGCGACATGACCGGCACGTCCCGGAGGATGTTCAGGCCCGGCGTGTCGGTGGGGACGATGAACATCGACGAGCCCTGGTACGGGTGCACGTCGGGGTTCGTGACGGCCATGGTGATGAGGAAGTCGGCCGACGAGCCGTTCGACGTGAACCACTTGTGGCCCCGGATGACCCACTCGTCACCGTCGCGGACGGCCTGGGTCTTCAGGAGCTTGGGGTCGGCGCCGGCGGTGTGGGGCTCGGTCATGGAGAACGCGCTGCGCAGCTCACCGGCGAGCAGCGGCTCCATCCAGCGCCGCTTCTGCTCGTCGGTTCCGCCGAGCGACAACAGCTCGGCGTTGCCCGAGTCGGGGGCGTTGTTGCCGAAGATCGACGGGCCGAACGCCGTGCGACCGAGGATCTCGTGCATCAGGCCGAGCTTCACCTGACCGAAGCCGCCGCCGCCGAGCTCGGGCGGGAGATGGGCGGCCCACAGGCCTCGCTCCTTCACCTGCTGCTTGAGCGGCGCCGTGATGCGGTTCATCGTGTCGCGGTCGTGGCGCACCGCCTTGGGGAGGCCCTCGAGCGGGATGATCTCCTCGTCGACGACCTGCCGCATCCACTGCAGGTGCTCCTCGAACTCGGGCTCGGTCTGGAAGTCCCACGCCACGGCTGATCCCCCTCGGTGTGTCGGCCGGGCCAACCTACCGACCACGTCGGGCAGGCTCCCAACGCCTCACCCGGCGTACGATGCGCCGACCGCGGAGGAGAGGGGAGCGCCATGAAGGCTGCGCTGTTGACCGACGGGCCGGGCGAGCTCGTGATCGCCGACGTCGAGATCTCGTCACCGAAGGGCAAGGAGGTCCTGCTCCGCACCGTGCACGCCGGGCTGTGTCACTCGGACCTACACGTCATGAAGGGCGACCTGCCGTACCCGATGCCGGTGCTGATGGGGCACGAGTCGGCCGGCGTCGTCGAGGAGGTCGGACCCGACGTCACCTCGTGCGCGCCGGGCGACCACGTGATCACCTACCTCGCGCTCTACTGCGGTCGGTGCCGGTTCTGCCTCGACGGCCGACCGACGATCTGCGAGAACGTCCGGACGCTCGAGCGGGCCCGCGACGACGAGCCCCGCCTGTCCCGGGACGGCACCGTCGTCACGCCCTTCGCCCGGCTCGGCTCCTTCGCCGAGCGGATGCTCGTCCACGAGCACGCCGTGGTGAAGATCAGGGAGGACATGCCGCTCGACAAGGCCGCGCTCATCGGCTGCGGCGTCTCGACCGGCCTGGGCGCGGCCTTCAACCGTCCCGGCGTGCGGCCCGGTGACACCGTGGCCGTGATCGGCGCGGGCGGCGTCGGGCTGTCGGTCATCCAGGGTGCTCGCATCGCCGGCGCCAACCGGATCATCGTCGTCGACGTCGTCCAGTCGAAGCTCGACCTCGCGCTGCAGCTCGGCGGCACCGACGCGGTGAACGCCGGCGACGGCGACCCGGTCGCGGCCGTCCAGGAGCTGTCGAAGGGCGGCGTCGACATCGCCTTCGAGGCGATCGGCCTGACGGCGACGGCCGAGCAGGCCTTCAAGATGATCGGGCGCGGCGGCACCGCCGTGATGGTCGGTGTCGTGCCCGCCGGGGCCGAGGTCTCGGTCAGCGGCCTGGACGTGACCCTGCAGGAGAAGACGTTGATGGGCAGCTACATGGGATCGGTGAACTTCCCGACCGACCTGCCCCGCTTCGTCGACATGTACCTCGACGGCCGGCTCCGGCTCGACGAGATGGTGAGCCACCACCTCTCGCTGGAGCAGGTCAACGAGGGCTTCGAGCTCATGGCGGAGGGCAAGGCCGCCCGCAGCGTCATCGATTTCTGAGCCGTCTCCGGCGTGAGCCGAGCGCCCGGTCGGTCTCGGTGGCCGAGAAGCCTGGGAGGCCGTCCCCCCTCCGAACGGCCTCCCAGCGCTCCCCCGATCGGCGTCGGTGGACGACGAAGTTGTGCCACCACGCTCGTCTGGAACGTAGCAGAACGGTCGTTGGGTTATCCCGAGCGGCTCAGTTGCCGGCGACGCGCCGGCCGTCCTGGGGCCAGTACGGCTCGCGGAGGACCTTGCGCTGCAGCTTCCCGACCGGGCTCTTCGGGAGCGGCTCGGATCGCAGTTCGACGCGTGACGGCTTCTTGTAGGAGCCGAGCTGGTCAGCGCAGAGCGTGACGAGCTCGGCCTCGTCGACCTCGGCACCCTCGGCGACGACGCAGAGGGCGAGTGGCGTCTCTCCCCAGCGGTCGTCGGGTACAGCGAAGACGGCCGCTTCCACCACATCGGGGTGGGACAGCAAGACGTTCTCGAGCTCGGCGGGCCAGATGTTGTAGCCGCCGGAGATGATCATGTCGTCCTTGCGGTCGAGCACGTAGAGGTAGGCGTTCTCGTCGAGCCGGCCGATGTCGCCGGTGAGCACGAACCCGTCGTCGGTCATGCGCTCGGCGGTCGCCTCGTCGTTCTCCCAGAAACCGAGCATCTGGCCGTCGCAGCGGATCGCGATCTCGCCCTCCTCACCGATGGGGAGCTCCCTGGACGGGTCGTCAGGATCCCGGATCTGGAGGTACGCGAAGGGCAGCGCCCGACCCGCCGAGCGGAGTGGGGAGGAGCCCTCGACCTCGCTGAACCACTCCTCGGGGCCCATCATGCAGACCGGGAGGGCCTCGGTCTGGCCGTAGCCCTGGTAGAGCACGTCGCCGAACACCTCGCGGGCGACGAGCGCGGTGTCGTCGGCGATCGGTGCGCCGCCGATCTGGATCACCTCGAGCCGGGACCAGTCCCGCGACCGGGCCGATGCGTGGCGGGCCGTGGCGTTCAGCATCGCCGGCACCATGAACATGTAGGCGATGGCCTCGGACTCCATGACGTCGAGGGTCTCCTCGACATCGAACCGGTCGAGCAGCACGTTGACCCCGCCGGACAACCAGGTCGGCGTGTAGAGGTAGCCCGACCCGTGGGAGATCGGCCCGACGTGCAGGCAGGCGTCGCCGGCCTGCATGGGAGGGAAGTTGTAGAACCAGTCCCGCCCGGCCGCGAGCCAGGAGCGGTGCGTGTAGGCGACGCCCTTCGAGCGACCGGTGGTGCCACCGGTGTGGCGGATGACGTACCAGTCGTCGGGATCGATGGGGACGTCGGGGTCCTGGTCGGACCGACCGGCGAGCCAGGTCTCGTAGGAGTCGTCGCGCACGATGACGTGGGCCAGGTCGGGGAGCTGCTCGGGGAGGCCCTCGACGTCGCCGACGTGCTCGGCGCCGACCACCAGCGCCCTGCAGCCGGTGTGCTCGAGCATGTGATGGTGGCTGGATGGTGCGTTCCGTGCGTAGAGCGGCACGCGCACCAGTCCTGCGACGGCTGCGCCGGCGAAGAGGTCCTGCGCGCCGATCGAGTTGTCCTCGAGCACGCCGATGCGGTCGCCGGGTTCGAGGCCGAGCTCGAGCAGCCCGTTCGCGAGACGACACGCCCGTTGCCACGCCTCGCCGTAGGTGAGTCGGCGGTCCCGGTGGACCACCGCCGTGCGGCGGTGGTTGAAGCGGGCCGACTGTCGCATGAGACCTCGGACGTCCACTGCGCTCCTCTCGGTGACCCACCGACCGTTCGGCAGCAGGCTAGTGCTGGCGACCACCGCTCAGCGGGCTGCCCCCCGACCGGAGGCCGTCGATACCCTGAACCATCCGGACCGGAGCCACGAGAGCAGCCCGCATGCCACGACCCAGCCGGTGGAACGACATCGTCGACACCGCCGCCGAGGCCTTCCGGCGCAACGGCTTCGCCGCGACGTCGCTGGAGGAGATCGCCGCCGAGGTCGGCATGTGGAAGGGCAGCCTCTACCACTACATCTCCTCCAAGGAGGAGCTGCTCTTCGCCGTCGTCCGTGAACCGGCCGAGCGCATCCTGGGCGAGATCGAGGAGCTTGCCGCGACCGATCTGCCCGCATCGGAGCAGCTGCGCCGCGCGGCGCGATCCCACGTCACGGTGCTGGAGGAGCACTACGTCTACGCCTGCGTCTACCTCCAGGAGATCGCCGGGCGGGGCCGGTTCGAGAACTGGGCCGCCATGGATCGCCAGTACGTCGACGTCCTCGAGCGCATCGTGCAGAACGGCATCGATGCCGGCGACTTCGATCGCTCCCTCGATGCCCGCCTGACCGCGCTGGCCTTCGTCGGATCGTTCAACTGGCTGACGCACTGGTACGACCCCGACGGCGAGCTGGCGGCCGTGACGATCGGTGACCGGTTCACCGACCTCTTCCTCGGCGGAGTCCTGCGACGTGGTCCGAGCGGGCGAAGCATGCCCTCGCAGGAGGTGGAGCCCACCGCCGGGACCACCAACGGCCCTTCGTGACCCAACGGTCGTTTGCTACCGTGCCGTGCGCGCGACGCACGCTGCGCTGACGCCGGAGGTCGCCCGTGTCGGATGTCTGGATCCTCGGGAGCTACACCACCCCGTTCGGCAAGCATGGCGACCTCGACTTCAAGCAGCTGACCAGGCAGAGCTACCTCGGCGCGCTCGACGACGCCGGCCTCGGCGGCAGCGGCGGCGACGCGATCGAGTCCGCCTGGTTCGGCAACTGCCTCATGGACACGTGGGGACAGGGCTGCATCCGTGGCCAGGTCTGCATGATCGAGCTCGTCGACGAGGGGCTGTTCCCCCGCCACGTGCCGGTCATCAACGTCGAGGGCGCGTGCGCGACGGCCTCCATGGCGCTCCATGCGGCCGTGAAGGAGATCAAGGCGGGCGACGCGGACGTCGTGCTCGCGCTGGGGGTGGAGAAGGTCTACCGGCCCGGCTCGGAGAGCGACCCCGAGATGAAGCAGGTGATGTTCGACAGCTTCGACGCAGGTATGGACAACTTCGACCGGTCGCGCCTGCTCGACGAGTACGCCAAGGCCGCCGCTGCGGCGGGACGGACCTTCGAGCACGGGCCGGGCCGGACGCTGTTCATGGACACGTACGCGATGCAGGCGGCGCTGCACATGCACCGCTTCGGTACGACCCAGGCGCAGATCGCGGCCTCGGCGGCCAAGAACCACACCTACGGCTCGTTGAACCCGAACGCCCAGTACCGCTTCCCGATGACCGTCGACGAGGTCCTGGCCGACCGCGAGGTGTCCTGGCCGCTCACCCGGTCGATGTGCGCGCCGATCGGCGACGGCGGCGCCTCGGCGATCGTGTGCTCCGAGCGCTTCCTCGCCTCGCAGCCCGCGAACGTCCGCGAGCGGGCGGTGCGGGTCATGGCGACGACGCTCACGGGCGGGACCTACCGCGCGATCGAGGAGCCGTCGCTGTCGTGGCACGCGGCGCAGCGGGCCTACGACCGTGCCGGGATCGGACCGGCCGACGTCGATGTCGCCGAGGTCCACGACGCCACGAGCTTCGGTGAGATCCACCAGGTCGAGATGCTGGGCTTCTGCGCCGAGGGCCAGGGTGGCGCGTTCGTCGCCGCCGGCGCGACCGGTCCGGGCGGATCGATCCCCGTGAACACCGGCGGTGGGCTGGTGTCGAAGGGGCACCCGGTCGGCGCCACCGGCCTCTCGATGATCAACGAGCTCGTGACGCAGCTGCGGGGAGAGGCCGGCGAGCGTCAGGTCCCCGACGCCCGCATCGCGCTCCAGGAGAACGGCGGCGGCGTGATGGGGCTCGAGGAGGCGGCGTGCTCGGTCACGCTGCTGGCTCGGAGCGACCGGTGACCACCGCGGCCGCCGTCGATCTGCTCTCCGACGAGGCGCTCGTCGACCCGTACCCCGCGTTCGCCGCCCTCCGGGCGGAGGGTCCGGTCGTGTGGCTCCCGGAGCACCACGCCTGGTTCCTGTCGACCTACGACGAGGTCTCGACCGGCTTCCGCGACCTCCGCCTCTCGAGCGAGCGCCTCGAACCGCTGGAGCGACGCCTCGACGACCGTCGCCGCGAGCTGCTCGCCGACACCTTCGAGCTGCTGCGCGGCTGGATGGTGTTCCACGACCCGCCGAACCACGAGCGCCTCCGCCGGCCGCTCAGCCGGACGTTCACACCCAAGCGCATCGAGGGCCTGCGGCCGTGGGTGAGCGAGGTCGTCACCGAGCTGATCGGCGACATGGCGGCGAAGGGGTCGGAGGCCGACCTCATCGCCGACCTGGCGTTCCCGCTCCCGGCGATCATCATCGCCGAGCTGCTCGGCGTGCCACCGGAGGACCGTGAGCGGTTCAAGACGTGGAGCGAGCTGCTCGCCTCGATCGTGTTCGGCGCGTCCAACCGCGACGACCAGGCCGAACAGGCGGCGGCCGGGAGCGCCCAGTTCATCGACTACTTCGGCTGGCTCATCGACCGGTACACCGCCGATCCCGAGGACAACCTCGTCTCGGCCTTGATCGCCGTCACCCGGGACGAGCCCGACGGCAGCGGACTGACGCCGTCCGAGCTCGTCGGCGCCTGCACCCTGTTGCTCTTCGGCGGGCACGAGACCACCACCAACCTGATCGGCAACACCACCCGGTCGCTGCTGCGTCATCCCGACCAGCTGGCCTGGCTGAGCGCCCATCCCGATGCGATGGGGTCGGCGCTCGAGGAGCTGCACCGCTACGACGGTTCGACGAAGGTCATGGTCCGGATCGTCGGCGAGACCCACGAGCGCTCCGGTGTGCGCCTCGAGGAGGGGCAGACCGTGCTGCTCGGCGTGGCGTCGGCCAACCGCGACCCGGCGATGTTCCCGGACCCCGACCGCCTGTGGCTCGAGCGACCGGACGCCCAGCGCCACCTCGGGTTCGGGTACGGCATCCACTACTGCCTCGGCGCGTTCCTCGCCCGCCTCGAGGCGCAGGAGGCGCTCGCCGCGCTCTTGGGCGCCTTCCCCGACCTGGCTCTGGCCGGCCCCGACGACCAGTGGACCGACACCCTGCTCGGACGAGGCCTGCGCAGCCTACCGATCAGCCTGAGCTGACGGGGGTTCGGACCGCCGCATCCGCGCAGCTGTCGGGCCGCTCGGGCCCTGTACCTCCCGCTCTGGTCTCGCGTCCTCGATGCTCTGCGTCACGGCGTGACGCGCCGCATCCGCTCGCTCGACGGGCCGCTCGGGCCCTGGTCTCAGACCGCCGTCCAGCCACCGTCGACGAAGAGGACGTGCCCCGTCACGTACGAGCTCGCGTCGCTGGCGAGGAAGAGGAAGGCGCCGTCGAGCTCGTCGGCCCGACCGGCACGCCCCATCGGTGTGCCCGCCTCGATGTACGCCTGCCCGGCGTCGGTGCCGAACATGGCGTCCTGGGTCATCTCCGACTCGAACCACGCCGGCGCCAGGGTGTTGACGCGGATGCCCTTGCGGGCCCACTCGGAGGCGAGCTCGCGCGTGAGTTGGTGCAGGCCGCCCTTGGCCGCCGTGTAGCCGGGGACGCGCAACCGGCCGCCGGCGACCGCACCGAGCACGGAGCCGACGTTGACGATGCAGCCGGTGGCGTCGCGCTCGACGATCGAGCGGGCCGTGAGCCGCGCCACGGCGTACGGGGCGACCAGGTTCAGCTCCAGCTCGGCCCGCAGCTCGTCGGCGTCGTAGTCCAGCGCCGGCGTCGCCTGCGAGCTGCCGGCGTTGTTGACGAGGACGTCGATGCGGCCGTGTGCCTCGAGGGCTGCGTCGACGAGGCGTCCGGGCCCGTCGGGCGCGGTCAGGTCGACCGGCACCGCCGTGCCGCCTCCGATCCCGTCGACCAGGGCCTCGAGCCGGTCTCGCCGTCGGGCGGCGACGACGACCGCGGCACCCGCTGCCGCGGCGACCCGCGCGAATCGCTCCCCGAGACCGCTGCTGGCGCCGGTGACCACGACGACCCGGTCGTCGAGCCGAAACGTCGCCGTCGGGTCCTCCGGCACCTGGCTCACAGGTCGAGCACCTCGGCGATCGCCGCGAGGGCCAACTCGACGTTGCGGACCCGGGCCGTGTGGCCCATGCAGCCGATGCGCCACACCTTCCCGGCGACCGGACCCAGGCCGCCGCCGACCTCGATGCCGTACTCGCCGAGCAACCGTTGCCGAGCGCCCGCCTCGTCGATGCCGTCCGGCAGGAGCACGGTCGTCAGCTCCGGGAGGCGGTGGCCCTCCGCCGCGAAGAGCTCGAGGCCCAGCTCGACGAGCCCGTCCTGCAGGAGTCGGCCGCAGGAGTCGTGCCGCGCCCAGGACGCCTCGAGGCCCTCCTCGAGGATCGCCCCGAGGCCGGCGTGGAGTGCGAACAGCATCGAGATCGGTGCGGTGTGGTGGTAGGCCCGCCCGCCGTCACCGTCGACGTAGGCGCTGATGAGGTTGAGGTCGAGGTACCAGCTCTGCGGACGCTCGACGATCCGCTCGCGGGCACGGTCGGACACCGTCACGGGGGAGAGGCCGGGTGGCACGCCGAGGCACTTCTGGGTTCCCGAGTAGGCGAGGTCGACACCCCACTCGTCGATCTCGACGGGGATGCCACCCAGTGAGGTCACGCAGTCGAGGAGGAGCAGCGCGTCGCCCTTCCGGTCGGCGAGGTCACCGACGTCGGAGCGAACACCGGTCGAGGTCTCGGCGTGGACCATCGCGATGACGGCCGGGTCGGGGTGGGCGGCAACGAGGGCGTCGACGTCGACCGGTTGCCCCCACTCGAAGTCCACCCGCACCACCTCGGCGCCGCAGCGCTCGGCCACCTCGCACATGCGCTGGCCGAAGACGCCGTTCACCCCGATCACGGCGACGTCACCGGGACGGACGACGTTCACGAAGCAGATCTCCATCCCGGCCGAACCGGTGGCGCTGACCGGGAACGTGAGGCGGTTCGAGGTGCGCCAGACCTGGCGCAACCGGTCGTTGGTCTCGTCGAGGAGGTCGAGGAACTCCGGGTCGAGGTGTCCGAGCATCGGGCGGCCGAGGGCCTGCACGACGTCGGGGTACGGGTTGCCCGGTCCCGGGCCCATGAGGATGCGATCGGTCAGTGGCACGGGCCGATCGTAGGAGGACCCGGCTTCGCCCGACCGCATGCGAGTACGGTGGACGGTGCGATGAAGCTGTTCGGACGCCGGCGACGACCCCTCGAACCCGTCGTGGTCCCGGCGTGCCGGACGTGCGGCGACACGGCGGGCGAGGTGCTCGACCGGCACCCGGTCACGATCGTTCCCGACACCGTCCTCGCCAGCAGCACCTGGCCGGCCGAGCGACGCGAGCGGATCCTGACCGCCTGCCCGTCCTGTGGTCTGGTGACCGACCTCGGGCACCAGGCCCATGACGCGGCGGCGGTCGCGGTCCCGCTCGGGCGTGAGCTGGTCGAGCACGGCACCACGCTGGCCGACGGTTCGGTCGTCGTCGACGTCGCCGACGCCGACCCGGCCTGGCGGTCCCCGCTGCTCGACCCATCGATCGACGACGTGTACTGGTTCTCGATCGGATCGCTGGCCCGCACGCTGCGCCGTGCCGGTTTCGGCGTCCGGGCGATCCGCACGCTGCCGAGCGGCCGGCTCCAGGCGGAGGCCGTCGACGCAGCGGCGGCGACCTCGGCACCGTTCGCCGTCGAGGAGTCGCCGGCGGAGATCGTCGAGGCCGTCCGGTACCACGTCGGCCGGCGAGCGCAGCTGCTCGACGACCAGCGCCACCACATCGAGCGGAACCGTTCGGGGGGCGGCGTCGTGGCGGTCTGGGGTGCGGTGCCGACCACGGTCGCGTTCCTCGACGCGCTCGACGACGACGAGGGCATCGTCAGCGCGGTGCTCGACCCCGACCCCGCGCTGGCCGGTCAGCGACTCGCCGGCAGCGACCTGCCGATCGTCACCCCCGACGACGACGCCGTCGCACCGTCGCTGGTGCTCGTCCCCGACGCGTCGCAGCGCGACATCGTCGGCGAGTGCCTCGGTCGGGTCGGCAGCCGGTCCGCCGTCGTCTGACGCCGGCCGGCCGGTCAGAACCCGAGCAGGGCCACCTCGACCGCCTCGGTCAGCGCAGGGTGGATGTAGAACTGCTCGCGGGCCATGTCGTCCACGGTCTGGCCGAAGCGCATGCCCTGGATCAGCTGCTGGATCAGCGTCGAGGCCTGCGGGCCGATGATGTGCGCGCCCAGGAGGAGGCGGGTCTCGGGGTCGGCGATCAGCTTCACGAAGCTCGTCGTGTCCTCGAGCGCCCAGCCGTAGGCCGTGCCGCCGTAGTGGGTCACGGAGGTGAGGTAGGGCCGGCCCGACTCCCGCAGGGCCTGCTCGGTCGCGCCGACCGACGCGATCTGCGGGCTGCCGAACACGGCGGACGGGATCTGCTCGTAGTCCATCCGGCGGAGGTCGTCCGGATGGGTGAGGTTGTGGCTGAGGACACGCGCCTCGGCGTTGGCGAGGTGCTTGAGCTGGAACGGGTTCGCGAGATCGCCGAACGCCCAGATCCCCTCGACGTTGGTGGCCAGGAGGTCGTCGGTCACGACCCGACCGTCGGGGTGGACCTCGACGCCCGTGGCCTCGACGCCGAGCGTGTCGCTGTTCGGAACTCGTCCCGCTGCGACGAGCAGCTCGTCGCCGGTCACGATCTCGGTCCCGCCCTCGCGTTCGAGCTCGAGGTGGACCCCCTCGTCGTCGCGCCAGGCCCGCACGATCGTGCTCCGGTCGCGCAGGTCGAATCGCTCGGCGTAGAGCTGCGTCGCGGCAGCGCTGACCTGCTCGTCCTGCTCGCGCAACATGCGGTCGGACCGGATCACGAACGTGATCTCGCTGCCGAGGGCGCCGAAGACGTGCCCCAGCTCGGCCGCGATGTATCCCCCACCGATGACGAGGAGCCGTTCGGGGAGCTCGGGCAGCCGCATGATGGTGTCGGACGTGTGGTAGCCGACGTCGTCGATGCCGGGCACCGGCGGGATGAACGGCCGGGCACCCGCGGCGAGGACCCAGCGATCGGCGGTGATCTGCTCGTCGCCGACCTGCAGCACCTTGTGGTCGATGAAGCGGCCGTGCTCCTTGTAGACGTCGACGTTCTCGAGGCCGGCCCGCCACTCCTCGCCGCCGGTCGCGATCGGATCGATCCGGCCGAACACCCGCTGCACGATGCCGGGCCAGTCGACACCGTCGACGTGCGCGGCCACGCCATAGCGCGAGGCGTGGCGGATCGTCTCGGCCACGTCGGCGGTGAGCACGAACATCTTCGACGGGATGCAGCCGACGTTCAGGCAGGTACCACCGAAGACGCCCTTCTCGACGATGGCGATGCGCCAGTCGTCCATCTCGGGGGTCGGGACGCTGTTGCCCGATCCGGTCCCGACGATGACGAGGTCGTAGTGCTCCACGGCAGTTCCTTTGTGTTGTCGCCGAGGGTCATCAACCCACCGCGGCGCCGGATCCATCCCCGCCGTCGCGCGGCGACCGGCTCCAGGCTCCAGTGAGCTCGTCGAAGGCGCGGGCCGCGTCGAGCATCAGGTCGCGACGGCCCTCGCGAGCCGCCGTCGAGGAGACGTGGTGGGTGTCGTCGACGTCGAGGCGGTGCTCGGGGGGCACCGGGAGATCGCCTCGGGGGACGACGAGGGGTCGCGGGAGCGAGGCGATCGACGCGTCCCGCGCTGCGGCGTCGGGGTAGAACCGCAGCTCGTGGATCTGGTGCCACTTGTCGGCGCCCATGATGATGGCGTCGAACCCGGCGGCCAGGTCGGCGAGGAGCTGCGAGTCACTCACCTCGACCGACAGCCACGGATGGCGGTCGGCGATCGTCCGCAGCACCCCGACGCGCTCGTCGAGGGTGGGGACCTCGACGTGTTCCTTCGCGAGCGCGACCCGGCTGACGACCCAGACCACCTCGGTGGCCTCGACGACCTGGCGGGCCCGGTCGGCGATCGCCAGGTGGGCGACGGTCGGTGGGTTGAACGAGCCCGGGTAGCAGACCCTGGTCACAACGCGGGCGATCGCAGCGTCCGCAGCCACCTCGCGAGGTGGGGGTTGCCGCCGAGATCGACCACGATCTCGTGGCGGAGCCCGTGGGCGAGCGTGTCCCACATCCGGTCGCACATCTCGGCCCGGACGACGAGGTCGGTGACCGGATCGTCGCTCTGCGCCGAGCGGCCGAGCTCGGTGGCGTAGGACCGCACGCCGAGCAGGGCCACGCTCAGTCCCAGGTCGAGCGGGGCGACGCCGCGGGAGCGGGCGTCGCGGATGCGCTCCTCGGTGTCGAGCTGGAGGTGGGCGAGGATGTCGGGGATGACGGCCTCGTAGCGGGCGCGGGGGAGCCCCCGCCGCGTCATCGACAGCGCCTGCGAGGAGCTGCGGGCCGCCTCGTGACCGAGCCGGCGCACCTGTTCGCGCACGCCGGCGTACCACTGCTCGCGACGGGTCACCGGACGGCTCGGCGCGACCGCCGTCGGCGGCACGTGGCGCTGCGCCGGCACGACGATCGTGTCGTAGTGCGCCCGCCGGTCGGGATCCGAGAGGACCGCCCAGGCCTCGTTGAGCCGGGCCATGGCGGCGCCGGCTCCGGTGTCGGATCCCACGTGGTCGGGGTGCACCTGTCGGGCGAGGCTCCGGTAGGCGCGGCGCACCACGTCGTGGCTGGCATCGGGTTCGATGCCGAGGACGTCGTAGTGGGTCACCACCGCCGCACATCGTAGGAGGGACGGTGGCGACCCCTCGACGCGCGGGCGAGCTCGACGGACCGCTCGGGCCCCGTGGTCAGCGGCTCCGGAGGGCGTCCCGGATCTCGGTGAGCAGCTCGGTCTCGCTCGGGCCCTCGTCCTCGTCCTCGACCTCTTCGGCCTGACGCGCCTGGTAGGCGTTCCACGGCTTGACGACGAAGAGGAACAGCGCCAGTGCGACGAGGACGAACTCGATCACCCGCGTGAGGATGAGCCCGTAGAGGATCTGGGCGTCGCCGATGTCGATGGCCAGCGACGTGAAGTCGGGCTGCCCGAAGATCGCGGCGATGATCGGGGTGAGCAGGCCCTGCACGATCGCCTCGATGATCGGGGCGAAGGCGGCGCCGAGCACGACGGCGACGGCGAGGTCGAGGACGTTGCCCCGGTCGATGAACTCGCGGAACTCCTTGGTGAAGTTCTGCATGACGGTGCCTCCTGGGCGGTGGGGGTCGGTGACGGCGGTCACCCTAGGCCGGCGAGCGAGCGCGGGTGAAGGACGAACAGGTGTTCGCTAACATCGAGGTATGTGGTCCCAGCCGACCCTCCTCGACGGCGTCGTCGACGTGCCCGCGGGCGGCGAGCTCGCGCCCGAGCGGATCGATCTCGACGGCACGTCGTGGGTCGATCTGTCCCGCGGGTGGTTGGCCGGCGCCGACCACGTGCTCGCCGATCTGCTCGACTCGCTGACCTGGCGGACGGGTGAGCGCATCGTCTTCCACCAGCGCCACGTCGAGCCGCGCCTCTCCGCTGGCTACGAGGACCCTCGCGAGCACCCGGTCACGGCACAGCTCCAGGCGGCCCTCGAGGGGCACTACCGGCGGCCGTTCCACGACGTGTTCTGCAACCTCTACCGCGACGGTGACGACGCGGTCGCCTGGCACCGAGACCGCATCCATCGGCGCGACGCCGAGCCGCTCGTCGCCATCTTGACCCTGGGGGCGACGCGCACGTTCTCCCTGCGGCCCCACGGGGGCGGGCCATCGGTGCGGCTGCGCCCCGCCGCCGGCGACGTCCTCGTCATGGGCGGTGCGAGCCAGCACGACTGGGAGCACGCGGTCCTGCGCACTCGCCGGCCGGTCGGACCGCGGCTCAGCGTCACCATGAGGAGCGTCGCCCCCGGGTGACGACTCGACCGGGTGCCTTGGCTACGGTCCGATCGATGGCGGCGCTCGAGTTCACCTTCTTCGTCGACGCGGAGCGGTACGACTCGGCGGGGGCCGAGCTGGCCGCCTCGTGGGAGGACCTGGTCGACGCCGGCGTCGAGCACGTCGACGTCCCGGTCGGGTACGGGCGCGACCTCGCCGACCGGGTCCCGGTTCGGGTGCGAGCGACGCCTGGCGGCCTGCGGTTCTACGCTCGGCTCCTCGGCGTCGACGACCCGCTGCAGCTCGACGAGCTGTCGCGCATCGTCGAGCAGGGCGGGGGCATCCGATGAGCGAGGTGCTCGTCGTCGGTGCCGGCATGGCGGGCCTCGTCGCCGCCACCGAGCTGGTCTCGTCGGGGCATCGCGTCACGGTGGTCGACAAGGGACGCGGCGTCGGTGGGCGAACCGCCACCCGCCGCTTCGCCGGGGCGACCTTCGACCACGGTGCCCAGTTCTTCACCACCAGGTCCGGCGAGGGCGCCGAGCTGGCCGACGCCTGGGCCGAGGCCGGCGCGGTTGGCACGTGGCACACCGCGTTCCTCGGGCCCGACGGCGAGACCCGCGACGACGGCCACGTCCGCCGGCGCGGGGTCCCGTCGATGACCGGCCCGGCGAAGCTGCTCGCCGCCGCCCTGGGCGACGTCCGCACCGGGGTGCGGCTGGTCGCCGTGGAGCGCGATGGTCGACGCTGGGCGGCGACCGACCAACGTGGCGGACAGATCGGCGCCGACGCGCTCGTCCTCACCCCGCCGGTGCCGCAGACGATCGAGCTGCTCCACGGCGTCGACCTCGGCCCCGGGGTGAGCGACACCCTCGCATCGCTGCGGTACGAGCGCTGCGTGGCGGTGATGGTCGTGACCGACGGGCCCACCGCCGTCCCCGAGCCGGGTGCGGTCCGACCCGCCGACGGTCCGGTGGAGTGGCTGGCCGACAACCACCGCAAGGGCGTGTCCGAGCGCCCGTGCCTGACGATCCACCTCCGGCCCGAGCAGAGCCTCGACTGGTGGGACCGTCCCGATGCCGAGGTCGTCGAGCGGGCGACCGACGCCGTCGACCGATGGCTCGGCGCCGAGGTCGTGGAGAGCCAGGTGCACCGGTGGCGCTACGCACGGCCGGTGGTGGTGCACCCCGAGCGGAGCCTGACGATCAGCGCCGCCCCGCCGGCGGTCGCGGCGGGTGACGTGTTCGGCGGACCGCTCGTCGAGGGGGCGATGCGGTCGGGGTTGGACGCCGCCCGCCGGGTCGGCGAACTGCTCGGCGGAGCGTCCTAGGCGCCGCCGCCGTCCCGGCGCGCCTTGATCTCCTTGCAGGTGGGGCACACCGGGAATCGCTCGGGGTCGCGGTGCGGCACCCAGACCTTGCCGCAGAGGGCCACCACGGCCTCGCCGGTGACGAGCGCACGGTTGAGGGCCGACTTCGGCACGTAGTGCGCGTACCGATCGTGGTCACCGGAGTCGGTGTCGACGGGCGACGTCCGCTCCTCGGTGGTGACGTCAGACATCTTCGCCAACGTACCGGGGGCCGGCCGCAGAACGAAGTCTCCGCCCCTCTGAACGCGTTCGGTCAGGTCGTTACCGCGCAGCGTCGTCTTTCGCTACCCTGCGGGTTCGGGCACTCACCGGGCGGAGCGCGGGCATGACGAGCCAGACCTACGTGTTGGTCGTGGAGGACGACGCGGCGCACGTCGATCGCCTGCGCCGCCAGCTCGCTCGCCAGCCGCTGTGGTCGGGATCGATCGAGGGCGTGGCGACGCTCGCCGACGCGGAGCAGGTGCTCCGATCGCGCCGGGTGGACTGCGTGCTCGTCGACCTCGTGCTGGCCGATGCCGACGGGGCCGACGCCATCTCGCGGGTGCGCACGATCTCGGCCCGTTCGCCCATCATCGTGCTGTCCGGGCACGACGAGCTCGAGTCCGCCCGCGAGGCGGTGCGGCGCGGGGCCCAGGACTACCTGGTCAAGGATCGTCTCGACGGGACGCTCCTGATGCAGTCGCTCGCTCTCGCGGTCGAGCGCAAACGGGTCGAGGTCGAGGTGGCTCGCCTCGCCTACCACGACGAGCTGACCGGGTTGCCGAACCACGCCTTCCTCACCGAGGAGCTCGACCGGTCGCTGCGACGGCGCTCCCACCGAACCGTCGGCCTGATCATGCTCGATCTCGACGGCTTCGCCGCGATCAACGGGGACCTCGGGCACCGGGCCGGCGATCTCGTGCTGGCCGAGATCGCCCAACGGCTCGAGGATGCGACCCGCGACGCCGACCTCATCGCCCGGATCGGAGCCGACGAGTTCGCCATCGTCTGCGAGCAGCTCGAGACGACCGACGAGATCGATGCGATCGTGGGTCGACTCGTCGAGGCGATCGACCGGCCGATGGTGCTGCCCGGGGCCACGATCCGGATGTCGGCGACGGCCGGTGTCGCCGTGGCGCGGGACCGATCGACGCCCGAGGCGTTGCTCGCCGCGGCCCGTGCCGGCATCGTGTCGGCTCGGCGGGTCGGCGAGCGTTGGCGCCGAGACGTGTCGCTCGAGGCGTTGCCGTCGTCGCTCGGCGAGACCGATCTGCAGCGCGCGCTCGAGCGCGACGAGCTCGTCGTGCACTACCAGCCGATCATCGATCTCTCGGACCGCCGGATGCGCGGGGTGGAGGCGTTGGTGCGGTGGGAGCATCCCGAACGCGGCCTCATCGGTCCGAACGCGTTCCTGGCCCACGTGCAGAGCCAGGAGGCGCTCGCCGGCCTCGACCGGTGGGTGATGACCCGGGCCTGCCGGGAGATCGCCGGCCGCACCGACGACCTGGAGCTCCACGTCAACGTGTCGCTGGGGCGTGACGCCAACGACCATCTCCTCGAGTGCGTCGAGTCCGCGTTGGGGGACAGCGGGCTCGGCTCCGACCGGCTGACGGTCGAGGTGGTCGAGCGGTCGGCCGGACTGCAGCTCAGCCGATCCGCACCGACGCTGCGGGCGTTGGCGGCCTCGGGCGTGCGGGTCGCGATCGACGACTTCGGCGTCGGCTACTCGACCCTCGACGTGATCCTGCGGGCCGATGTCGACGTGATCAAGATCGATCCGTCGTTCGTCGCCGATGCGGTTCGCAACCGGCGCGCCCGGGCCATCCTGGCGTCGATGCGATCGATGGCCGACGACCTCGGTGTCGGACTGGTCGTCGAGGGCATCGAGACCGAGGAGCAGCACGCGATCGCCACCGAGGCGGGTTGCGAGGTGGGACAGGGCTACCTGTACTCGCGGCCCCGACCGCTGGCGGCGCTCGTCTGACCGAGCTCAGCTGGTCGGGATCCAGACCAGCACGGGATCGCGGACGCCGATGTCGCTCTTGTCGAGCGGGATCTCGACCTCGGCGACGTCGGCGGCGACGGCGAGCCACCGCTCCTCGATCTCGACGAGCTCCTCGGCGAGCTCCTGCTCGAGCTCGGCCAGAGCGTGCTCGTGCTCGCCGAGCCGGTTGAGGGCGGTCTCGAGCCGGTCCGTCGTGCGAGCGGCGCTGCGTTGCGAGGAGGCCATCTTCCGAGCGACCGAGCGCGTCCGCCGTCGACCACCCAACAGCGAGCCGAGCAGCGCGCCGGCGACCTCGCCGATGCCCTCGTTGCGAGATCGTTCGGCCTGGCGGTCGAGCTCGCGGACCTTGTCCTCGGCCTTCCGGATCGACGTGACGATCTTGTCGCGCCGGCGCTCGAGTCGTTCGCGCAGCTTGTCGGCGTCGGCGTCGATGCGCTCGTCGGCCGCGGCGGTGCAGCGGGCCGCGAAGTCCGCCTCGCTCTCGCCGATCCGCGACCAGAGCTTGAGCTCGGCGTTGCGGAGCACGGTGATCGTGCGGTTCCGGTAGAGCGCATCGGCGATGGCCTTCTTGGCCGAGCTGTAGGTGGTGCGGTGACCGAGGTCGATCTCGGGCAGCACCCAGCGAGCGCCGTCGGGCGGGTCGTCGAGGAGATCGCGCTCGTCGTGGTCGACCTCGCGGAGGTCGTCCGGATCGACACCGTCGTCGATCGGGAAGACGATCGCCTCGTAGGTCTCGGTGTGGCGCAGATCGGCCTTCGTCTCGTCGTAGAGCAGATCGACGGTGATGGCCAACCCGGCGCGGAGCCGCGTCCCGACCGGGTCGCCGCCGACCTCGGGCAGCCAGGGCGCCGACGGCGAGGCGTAGCGGACGTCGACCGAGGAGGGCGGGTCGGGGGCGACGTCGGTCTCGTCGTCGGCGAGCGCCGGTGCCTGGTCGACCGACTCCGGTGGTGCCTCCGAGGGCTGCTCGTCGCCGGAGCCGGCGCCGGCCTGCGGGACGAGCTCGGCGAGTTGCGCCTTGGTGAGAGGTCCGGCCAGGTAGCTCATCGCCCAGCGCGACGTCAGCACCGAGGGTGCGTCGGCCTTGGTGCGGTGGAGCAGGAACTCCCGCTTCGCGAGCCCGGAGATCGTCGCCGAGATCTCCGACCGGTCGACCGTGCCCGACGCCGAGGTCATCCCGTCGAGCAGCCGATCGCGGTCACGCTCGGTCTGGAGCCGGCCGATCAGCCAGGTGCCGGCGTTGGAGATGGCCTTGTAGTCGAGATCGACCGGGTTCTGGGTCGAGAGGATCATCCCGACGCCGTAGGCACGGGCCTGCTTCAGGATCGTGAGGATCGGGCGCTTCGCCGGCGGCGCAGCGGTCGGCGGGACGAACCCGACCACCTCGTCCATGTACACCAGCACGCGCAGGTCGTCGCTGCCCGGTTGGGACCGCATCCAGGTGACGAGCCGGGACAGGACGAGGGTGACGACGAACTGGCGCTCGGCATCGGAGAGGTGGGCGAGCGAGACGATCGCGGCAGCCGGTCGGTCGCCGTCGGGCCACAGCATCCGTTCGATGTCGAGCGGGTCGCCCTGCGCCCACGCCGCGAAGGACGGCGACGCGAGCAGGCCGTTGAGCCGGAGCGCGAGTGCGGTGCGATCGGCGGCGGGGAAGAACGTGTCGAGCTCGATCACGCCGAGCTTGCGCATCGGGGGCTGTTGCACCATGGCGACGAGGCGCCCGAGGTCGAGCTCCTCGCCGTTGGCCCAGGCGTGGTCGATCAGGTTCGAGAGCAGGATGTGCTCGCGCGAGGCGAGTGGGTCGGCGTCGATGTCGACGAGCCCGAGCAGGCCGGAGACGTAGCTCTCGATCTGGTCGGCGACGGTCTCGGCGTCGGCGCCCTCCGGTGGAGGTGCGAGATCCCCGACGACGTTCAGCGAACGGGCGGCGGTCGACCCGGGTGTGTAGACGTCGAGGGCGACGCGGTCGCGCAGGGCCTGGATGCGGCCACCGTCGATGCCCCAGCCCTCCAGCCCGGACCGCCAGGTCTCGGCCACCTCGGCCGGGTCGGCATCGGCGGGGACCCACGGAGCGAAGTCGTCGGCGGCGAGCTCGGGGAAGGCGAGCAACAGGTTCGCCATGTCGCCCTTGGGATCGAGCACCAGGCACGCCACACCGTCGAGCAGGGCCTCCTCCAGCGCGACGATGCCGAGGCCGGTCTTGCCCGAGCCGGTCATCCCCACGATCACGCCGTGGGTGGTGAGATCACCGGTGTCGACCCCGGCGTCGTCGCCGGTCCGCTCGTGGGTGGCGGCGTCGACCACGCCCCCCAGCCAGAGGTGCCGATCCTGATCTGCGGACATGCCCACTCGTTAGCAGACCGGTCCGGCCCGGGTCGTCACACCCCGTCGTGCCACTCGAAGTCGCGGGCGATCCGTGGTCCGCTCGACCCCTTGCGGTAGATGAACGGTGCCTCGGTGGGGCGGAGGATCCGGTCGACGATGCGCCACTGCTCGATGACGGCGTCGGCGCGGGCGAAGCGCCGGGCGTCGCCGTCCATCGAGTCGGCGAGCAGCTGCTCGTAGGCCTCGGGCGCGTCGCCGAGCTGCTCCTCGGACGACACGGTGAGGTCGACCGGTGACGTCGCCAACTCGATGCCCGGCCGCTTCGTGTGCATGTGGAGCGAGATCGTGTCGTCGGGCTTCATGCGGAAGCGCAGGTGGTTGGGGTGCGGCTGCTCGCCGTCGGTTCGGAACAGGTCCCGTGGCGGTGACCGGAACTCCACGAGCGCCTCGGTCACGGTGGCGCCCATCGCCTTGCCGGCCCGGAGCCGGAACGGCACCCCGGCCCACCGCCACGAGTCGATCATCAGCGTCAGCTCGACGTAGGTCTCGGTGTCGGACTCGGGATCGACACCCTCTTCGGCCCGGTAGCCCTCGTACTGGCCGCGGACGACGTCGGACGGCTCGATCTGGCGTGCCGCCCGGAGCACCTTCACCTTCTCGTCGCGCATCGCGGCCTCGTCCGCCGACGCCGGCGGCTCCATGGCGAGGAGGGCGACCATCTCGAGCAGGTGGTTCTGGACGACGTCGCGCAGGGCGCCGACGCCGTCGTAGAAGCCGCCCCGGCCCTGGACGTCGAAGTCCTCGAACATGGTGATCTGGACCTCGTCGACGTAGTTGCGGTTCCACACCGGTTCGAGCATCGAGTTGGCGAAGCGGAACACCTGCAGGTTCTGGACCGGCTCCTTGCCGAGGAAGTGGTCGATCCGGAAGACGCGGTCCTCGGGGTAGGCGTCGAGCACCGTGTCGTTCAGCTCGATCGCCGAGTCGATGTCCCGTCCGAACGGCTTCTCGACCACGAGTCGGCCGCGCTCGTTGAGCCCGGCCCGCGCCAGGCCGCCGATCACCCGGCCGAACAGGAAGGGCGGGATGGCGAGGTAGCACAGCGGGGTCTTGGCGTCGTCGATCGCCTCGCCGATGCTGGGGTACAGCTCGGCGTCGTCGTACTCGCCGGAGACGAAGCGCATGCGCCCGGCGAGCGCGCCGAAGACCTCCTCGTCGATGGTCTCCTCGATCTCGAGGATGCTCTCGCGGGCGTAGTCGACGAAGTCGTCGTCGTCCCACGGAGATCGGCCGACGCCGACCACCGGCACGTCGAGCCGGCCCTGACGGGTGAGCCGGTAGGCCGCGGGCAGCAGCTTCTTGCGGGCCAGGTCACCCGAGGCTCCGAAGAGGACCAGCGCATCGCTGCGTTCCACCGTCATCGGGCTGTCCGGGCGTCGGTCGGCCTGCGCATCGTCGCAGCTCCCTTCGTCGTCGTTCGCAGCCTAAGGACCGCCGGGGCCGGCACCACCCGATCGCGCCGATCCGGCGACCTGGGCGCCGTCCGGTGAGATCGGCCCGACTCGTTGGCGATACTGGTGGCGTGGCCCGCCCCCGCCTGCACCTCCCACCCGCCGAGCTCGTGGCCCGCGGGCTCCGTCGGCTCCGCGACGAGCTGACCGTGCCCGACCGGCATCCACCCGAGGCCGTCGACGCCGCCCGGCGTGCCGTCGATGGCCGGTCGGACCGCCTCGACCTGCGGGACGTGCCGTTCGTGACGATCGACCCCGTCGGGAGCCGTGACCTCGACCAGGCGTACTGGGCGGCGCGACGAGGCGACGGGTTCCTGGTCCGCTACGCCATCGCCGATGTCGCTGCCTTCGTGCGACCGGACGATCCGGTCGACGTCGAGTCGTGGAAGCGCGCCGTCACGCTCTACCCGCCGGACGGCCGCGTGCCGCTCCATCCCGCGCCCTTGTCCGAGGACGCCGGGAGCCTCCTGGCGGGCGTGGATCGTCCGGCGCTGGTCTGGGAGCTGCACCTGGACGGCGACGGGGTGGTCACCTCGGCCCGGCTGGAGGCTGCGACGGTGCGCAGCCGCGCCCAGCTGAGCTACGTCGACGCGCAGCGACGCATCGACGGCGGGTCGGTCGACGACGACGATCCGGTGGCGCTCCTCCCGGTGATCGGCGCGCTCCGCGAGCAGCTCGAGATCGACCGGGGCGGCATCCACCTGCCGTTGCCGTCCCAGGAGGTCGTGGCGGCCGACGGCCGATTCGATCTGGCCTACGAGGTGTCGCTCCCCGTCGAGGAGTGGAACGCCCACATCTCCCTCATGACGGGGCTCGCGGCGGCTCAGCTCCTCGGGGAGGCGGGTGCCGGCCTCCTTCGGACGCTGCCGACCGCTCGTCGGGACACGATCGACGAGCTGCGGCGCACGGCCGATTGCCTCGGCATCGACTGGCCGGCCGACGAGAGCTATCCCGCGTTCATCCGCCGGCTCGACGCCGCCGAGCCGACCGGCGCGGCGCTGCTGACCCAGGCCCGGTCCGTCTTCCGCGGCGCCGACTACGAGACCTTCACCGGCCCCCTGCCGCCCGACGCCGTCCACGCCGCGATCGGCGGCCACTACGCCCACGTGACCGCCCCGCTGCGTCGGTTGTGCGACCGGTTCTCGAACGAGATCCTCGTCGCGCACTGCGCCGACCGGGAGCCTCCGGCCTGGGCGGTCGAGGCGCTCGAGCGGCTGCCGAAGGCCATGGCGCGGGGTCGATCGCTCGAGGGACGGCTCGATCGGGGTGTCATCGATCTGGTCGAGGCGGTGCTCCTGAGCGGACGGGTCGGTGAGCGGCTGCGGGGCGCCGTCGTCGGGGAGCGCAAGTCCGGTGTCGTCGTGAGCCTGCGCGATCCGGCGATCGTCGGGGTGGCCCGCGGCGAGGCCGAGCTCGGTGCCGAGGTGGCGGTCACCGTCGAGGACGCCGACCCCGAGGCCGGACGGGTCGAGCTGCGGATCGCTGCGGGCGGGTGACGGCGGTGCCCGACGACGTCTCCGACGTGCTCGCGGCCAACGCGGCCTTCTACGACGCGTTCGAGCGCCAGGACCTGTCCGCCATGGGTGCGGTCTGGGGCGAAGGCGACGGCATCGTGTGCGTGCACCCCGGGTGGCCCCGGCTGCGCGGGCGCGCGGCGGTGATGGAGTCGTGGGCCGGGATCTTCCGCGGGCCGCAGCGGCTGCAGTTCATCCTGACCGGGGAGCAGGCGACGGTGTCGGGCGACAGCGCCTGGGTCGTGCTCGACGAGAACCTGCTCGACGGGCCGGCCGCCGGGGTCGTCGCGGCGATCAACGTGTTCACCCGCGTCGACGGTCGGTGGCGGATGATCGTCCACCACGGCTCGCCGGTGCCGAACCGGGTATGACGGCCACGTCCGCCGACATCGATCGCGCCGTCGCGCTGCTCCGTCGCGGTGAGGTGGTCGGGCTCCCGACCGAGACCGTGTACGGCCTGGCCGCCGATGCATCGTCGGATGTGGCCGTGGCGCGGATCTTCGAGGTGAAGGGCCGGCCGCACGGTCATCCGCTCATCGTCCACGTGGCCGACCGCGACGCGATCGAGGGGTGGGCGGTCGACGTGCCGACCCCGGCGCGCCGCCTCGCCGCCGCGCTCTGGCCCGGTCCACTGACGCTGATCCTGCGCCGGGGGCCCCGCACCTCACCGGTGGCGACCGGCGGGCGCGACAGCGTGGGCATCCGCGTGCCGGACCATCCGGTGGCCCTCGAGGTGCTGCGCCGCCTCGACGGCGGCGTCGCGGCGCCGTCGGCGAACCGCTTCGGACGTGTCAGCCCGACGACGGCGGCGCACGTGCGCGCCGACCTCGGCGACGACGTCGAGCTGGTCCTCGATGGCGGACCGGCCGAGGTGGGGCTCGAGTCCACGATCGTGTCGTTCCTCGGCGAGCCGACGGTGCTGCGACCCGGCGGCGTCCCGACCGAGGTGATCGAGTCGTTGCTGGGCCGGCCGCTGGCGGTGGCCGCTCCCGAGGACCGGTCGGCACCGGGCACCCTGCCCTCGCACTACGCGCCCGCGGCCCGCGTCGAGCTCGTGCCGGCCGAGGACCTGGCCGCCCGGTGTCTCGAGCTCATCGCCGAGGGCGCCGAGGTCGGGGCGCTGGCGCCGCACCCGGTCGCGCTGCCGGCCGGTGTCGTGCACCTCGACGCGCCCGACGACGAGGTCGAGGTGGCCCGCACCCTCTACGCACGGCTGCGGGAGGCCGATCGGCTCGGGCTCGACGTGCTGGTGGCGGTCGTGCCGGCGGAGCGGGGTCTGGGCCGGGCCGTCGCCGATCGGCTGCGGCGGGCTGCGCACCCTGACCGCTGAGCGATCAGGCGCGCCACCGCTCCTGGCCGTCGAGCCCGTAGCGGCGCAGCACCAGGGCGCTGGTCGGCTCGATCACCACGAACACGTGGCCGTCGCTCTCCGGACCGCCGGGCTCGAACGGATCGAGGTCGTAGCCCATCGTGGGCCAGAGGGCGCGACGGCCGTCGACGGTGTCGACGATGGACGCCGTGCCGTCGACGATCAACGAGTCCCAGCCGGTCTCGGCTGACACCGGGTAGTGCACCGAGGCCGCCGGGTTCGCCCGGAGGTTCCGGACCTTGGTCGAGGAGCCGAGGACGAAGGCCTGGAGACGGTCGCCGTTCCAGGCGACGGCGATGGGGGCGACGTGGGGGCGCCCGGCCGGCGTGACCGTCGCCAGGTAGGCGGTGCGCTCGTAGCGGGCTGCCTCGGTCTGCACGTCATCGAGTCGCACGCTCGGCTCCTGGCGTCGGGGTCACGGTCGGCGGGTGGACTCGATCGAGCGCGTGAGGGCAGGGCCCACGCCATAGCGACACTCGTAGTCGAGGAGCAGGTCGACCTGGGCCGGGTTGGTGACGCCGGTCGCGACGGCCACGGCGCTGATCTCGTCGGCGGCCGCCAGCAGCGCGGGGAGGAGGCGGCTCTCATCGCCCCGCACGACCGACCCGGCCAGCAGGAGCGCGTCCGGCCAGGCGTCGACGAGCGCGGCGAGCGGGAGCCGTGCCCCGCTGAGCGCTCGGATCGCCGACCGGAAGCCCGACATCCGCGCCGCCGAGAGGAAGCGGAGCGTGTGGGGATCGGCCACGACGTCCGCCTCGTGCACCCCGAGGACCACCTCGTCGCGGGCCAGCCCGACGTCGTCGACCACCCGCTGCAACCAGCCGAGCGTCGTCTCGACCGAACGCGTCGAGGCGGCGTGGATGGGCAGGTGGAGCGACATCCGGCGGGTCGGCTCGCGCCACTGATGGAACCGGACCATCGCATCGGCCGCGACCTGGCGGTCGAAGGCCCGGGTCAGGTCGGCGTCGGCGCCGAGGAGGAGGCCGCGCGGATCGGAGACCACGATCCCGGCCACGCTCGGGCGGGCGACCGCGCCGATGGCGCGGTGGGTGCCGAGGTCGACGATCGGCACCAGGTCGCTGCCCACCCGCTCGTCGACCACGTCGGAGCGCAGGGCGTCGAGCTCGGCGGGGGCGCGCTGGTCGCCGGCGTGGACCGAGAGCTCGATCTCGTCGATCCGGGCCTGCTGGAGGCCACGATGGCAGCGCCGCAGGAGTGACGGCGTGTCCTCGCCGGCGTGCTGGTGGGCGACGCCGGCCCGCACGACGCCGCGGCCGCGCAACGACGTGGACAGACCCTCGACGATCTCGAGCGCCCGCTCGTGGGCCGACGTGGTGTCGGTCGGGCGCCAGATGACGCACCAGGCGGCGCCGCCGGCCTGGGTGAGCGCCTCGCCGGGCAGCAGCAGGTCGAGCAGCTCGGCGGCCGCCGGCAGCGTCCTCGCCGGCGCCGTGGCGTCGGAGACCTCGATCAGCAGGATCGAGGTCCGCTCGTCGGCACCGGCCGAGGCGGCGGCCGGCCGCAGGAGGATCGTCGTCGCCGGCTTGCCGTCCCAATCGGTGTCGAACGCGACCGGTACGACGGTCAGGGGCGCCTCGCCGTCCTTGCCGATGAGGTCGAGTGGCTCACCCTCACCGCTGATCAGCTTCGACGTCAGCTCGAAGGGCGCTCCGCCGACGCTGGCCGCGAGGATGTCGTGCCCGAACACGGTGGCCGCCGCCCGGTTGTAGTGGAGCAGCGCGCCGTCGTCGGCGGCGATGAGGAGCGGATCGGACACCATGCCGGTCAGCCAGCGGTAGCGCTCCTCGCTCGCGACCAGGCGATCGTTCGAGCCGCTCTCGGCGGTGGTGTCGCTCACGATGTGGCTCCGTCGACCGCGAGCTCCCGGCGCCAGCGCCGTGACTGCACGTAGCCGGTGAGCGCGCTGGAGGAGCCCCCGACGACGGCGAACGCCCGGCCGAGCGGCGTCAGGTGGCGGAAGGCGACGACGCCGGCCGCCGCGTCGCACGCGTCGACGATCGCGTGGAGACGATGGGTGCGGGGGAGGTCGTCGGGCCGGTCGAGCGCCCAGATCGAGACGACGGCCATCGACATGTCCCGCACCCCGGCGGCGCGCGACAACAGCTTGGCCCCGGGGCTCCGAGCCGCGTCGCCCACGATCATCGACGCGACCGCGCCCGGGGCGAGGAGGAGTCCGACGCCCAGCGCGGCCCGCGCTCCTGCGAGCGCGAGATCGAGCGTGAGCGGATCCGAGAGGGGGCCGCCCCGGTCCCGGGGTGATGCCATGCGAACACGTTGCCACACCGAACACCGGGGACGTCCATCCCGGCGGCCCGACGATCCTGCCGGCGCGGGGTAGCGTCGCCGACGTCTCGAACCGTCGAGACACGGCCCCGGGGAGGATCGATGGAGACCGACGCGAGCCGGACGGGGGAGAGCGTCGAGCTGCTCCAGCAGCTCATCAGGAACGCCTGCGTGAACGACGGCACGCCCGACTCCGGCGGCGAGGAGCGCAGCGCCGACCTGCTGCGCGACGTGCTCGAGGGGGCCGGTCTCGACCAGGAGTCCTACGACTCCCGGCCCGGTCGTCGGTCGGTCGTCGCGCGCATCGAGGGTACCGACCCCGACGCGCCGTCGCTGTGCCTGCTGGGCCACACCGATGTGGTGCCGATCTCCCCGGAGGGCTGGAGCCGCGACCCGTTCGGCGGCGAGCTGGTCGACGGCGAGGTCTGGGGCCGGGGCGCCGTCGACATGCTGAACCTGACCGCGTCGATGGCCGTCGCCTTCAAGCACCTGGCGACCAAGGGACCCCGACTGCGGGGTGACCTCGTGTTCATCGGCGTCGCCGACGAGGAGGCCGGTGGCACCTGGGGCGCGCAGTACCTGGTCGATCACCACCACGACGCCGTGCAGGCGGACTACGTCCTCACCGAGTTCGGTGGAGTGCCGACCCACACCGCCGAGGGGATGGCGCTGACGCTCTCGGTCGCCGAGAAGGGCCTGGCGTGGCGCCGGCTGCGCGTCGCCGGCACACCGGGTCACGGCTCGATGCCGTTCGGGACCGACAACGCCCTCGTGACTGCCGCGGAGGTCGTTCGGCGGCTCGCCGACTACCGGCCCCGCGCGGTGATCCACGACCTCTGGCGGCGGCAGGTGGCCGGCCTCGAGGTCGACGAGGCGACCCGCGAGGCACTGCTCGACCCCGAGCGCGCCTGGTCGGCGCTGGAGACGCTGCCCCCGGGTAAGGCCCGCCACCTGCACGCCTGCTCCCACACCACCTTCAGCCCGAACGTCGCCCACGGCGGTGTGAAGACGAACGTCGTTCCCGACGAGGTGGTGATCGAGCTCGACGTCCGCACCCTTCCCGGCGAGACCGCCGAGGACGTGGACCGGCACCTGGCCGAGGCGCTGGGCGAGTTGACGTCGAGGGTGACGACCGAGATCATCCAGCAGGACGAGTCGACGGCCTCGGCGCTCGACACGCCGCTCTGGGCCTCGCTGGAGAAGGCGATGCTCTCGGCGTACCCCGACGCGACGCTGCTGCCGTCGCTCCTGGTCGGCGGGACCGATGCCCGCATCTACCGCCACATCGGCTCGGTCGCCTACGGCGCCGGACTGCTCAGCCGCTCGGTCTCGTGGGAGGAGTTCTCCAAGCGGTTCCACGGCCACGACGAGCGCGTCGACGTCGAGTCGATCGGGCTGTCGACCCAGCTGTGGATCGACGTCGCCGTCGATCTGCTCGGGTAGGGCGGTCAGCGCCGTCGGAAGCGGTCTCGTTCGCCGCTGAGGTGGGCGGACGGGTCGTCGATCCGGACGATCCTGAGCCGTCCGGGGTCGATCCCCCTCGCCGTCACGGCGATCGTCGCCTCGTCGACGACCGTCGCGCCGCACCAGGTCCCGCCGGCGACGGAGCCGACGAACTCGCACGGACGACCCTCGACCGGGATCACCTGGTCAGACCGTTCGCCGGGCACCGGCCTGGGTGGGCCGCCGCGCGCCGAGCTGGAGATCTCCACGGTCCAGTCCGCGTCGCTGATGACGACGCCGAGCTGGTCGAGCGAGGTCCACCACATCGGGGGCAGGTGGCGGAGGGGGCCGGGCGGAACCCGCCCGCTCCGGCCCTTGCCGCCCATCGATCGCGACGTGCCGAGGTCCGGCTCGAGGCCGTAGAGCGGGAAGTCCAGCTCGAACCAGGCGCGGGCGTACTCGAAGTCGAATCGCCACGGGCGGAGCAGGAAGCGGCTCCGCTGCCAGAGGGTCGCGCGGCCCATGCCGCACGTTCTCACACGCCCCGACCGGCTGGGCAGCGTTGGGTACGAACGTCCGCACGATCGTCGACCTGCGGAACGCGGACGAGCGGGCCCGTGACGTGCCGTCCCACTCCGCCGGTCGCGAAACGGCGCAGCGTTCGTGGGCGAAGATCGTGGTGGGAGGTCGAGCATGCAGCGCAGCGTCGAGTGCCGGTTCTGCGGCATCGCGGTGACGACGTCGGCGGTCGAGGCCGGCGCGGTGGTGTACGCCGGCACGAACGTGGCGCATCGCGACTGCGTCGCGCCACCGCACGCCGAGCGGTCGGGCCCGCCCGACGGCTGGCACGTCCTCCAGTTCAACCGGTTCGCAGAGATCGTCGCGATCGTCTGACCGTGAGCGCATCGATCAGGTGCGTGGGTTGATCATCACCAGGGGGAAGGCGGGGTCGAGCAGCGGCGGGACCCAGATGGTCGCAGGCAGCTCGCCTCGCACGAGGTCGATCTCCGCGTCGTGCGCGGCGACGCGCTCCCACCCGGTCGCGGCGTCCTCGAAGTCGGACAGCACGTCGTCGACCGTCAGCCCCAGCTCGTCGGCCTCGAACCGGATCCGCAGTTCGGGCCGATCGGGCGCCTCGTCGGTGATCATCACGTAGCTTCCGGCGACCCGGTACCCGGACGGTCGGGCGAAGACGGTGCTCACCTCTGCGATCAGCGACGCCGGGTCGGGCCCGACGGGTGCCGTCAGCACCTGGTCCACGGTGATGCGCACACCCGTGTCCCCGTCGGTCTCGGTGAAGAAGATGCGGCGGCCGCCGTCGGTGCCGTCGGACACGGTGTAGTCGCCTTCGACGATCCGCTCGCCGCGGCAGACGTTCTGCCGTCGGAAGTCGGGTTGACCGCCGATGGCGGCGAAGCGCTCCTCCAACTCTGCGACCGCGGCCTCGAAGCGGAGGTCGGTGGAGAAGGTCGCTGCCATGGCGTAGAGGTGGTGGTCCACCTGGTCCTCGTGCTCGACGCCGAGCTCGGTGAGCTCGGCGTCATCGAGGACCGGAAGTCCGAGCAGGTCACCGTCGAGGAACAGGTCGCCGACGATCCGGTCCAGGTCAGCGGTGCCGAGGACGACTCCGGACAGGGCGACGATCTCGTCGGTGACCTCGTCGAGCCGCTCGTCGGCGAGGTGGCCGAGGTGCGGCGCATGCTCGGGCCGCGCCGCGTCGGGTGCGCCGGGCCGAGGCGAGACGGTCGGGGGCGGGGCCGTGGGCGGTGCGCCTCCCGTGAGGAGGGCTGCCGTGCGGGCCGTCGGCTCGCTGTCATCGGTGGCCCGGAGGAGCACGCTCAGGCTGGCCACCGCGGCGATCACCAGGGCGCCGACGAGGATCGCGCGACCGGTCATCGTCGCCCGCCACACCGCGACGTCGCTGTGCCGGCGCTGGCGCCGGGTCGCCTTCTGGAACACCGGCCCCGTCGCTGTGACCGCCAGCGCGATCGGCCAGACGGTCAGGGTCGTCAGGATGACGAACCAGGTCCGCCGGCACCACCGGCACGTCGTCGTACCGCTCGATCTCGTGGACCGGCTCCAGGATCCAGGTCCCCGTCATGCCTCACCTCCTCGACCCGGCGGGCGAAGGTATCGAGCAGGTCGACGACGGCGGCCGGCCCGCCGATGCGTGGCGTGGCGGACCCGGCACCCACGAGCGTGCGCGCCTGGTGAGCGGTCAGGCGCTCAGAGCCAGCCGGCGTCCTCGAGGACGCCGGTCAGGTCGGCCTCGGCCATGGCGGTGTAGATCGAGGTGGTGCGGGGGTCGGCGTGGCCCATCAACTGCTGCAGCGCCGGCAGCGGCACGCCCCGGAGGGTCAGCTGCACGCCGAAGTGATGGCGGAGCGCGTGGGCGGCGGCGCCATCGGGCACCCGCACGCCCGCCTCGGACGCGCACCGTCGGATGATGCGGTCGATCAGCTGCGGGTTGAGCGGGCGGCCGTCGGGGCGCGCGACCAGCGGTGCGTCGATGGCGACCGGGCGGTCACCGTCGAGGCGGCGGCGATCGTCGAGGTGCGCGGCCACGGCGTCCACGACCTCGTCGGGCACCGGCACGTTGCGCGCCTTGCCGCCCTTCGCCGCTTTCGTGATGCGCAGGATCGGCCGCTCGCCGCGACGGTCGAGGTCGTCGACGCTCAGCCCGCAGGCCTCCGACGTGCGCAGTCCAGCGCCGGAGAGCAGCCGGAGCACTGCGACGTCGCGGCTCGGCCACGCCGACCGGGAGCGGGGCGCGGGCTCGCGAGCGGATGCGACCATCGCCTCGACCTCGTGGCCGCCGAAGGCCTTGGGCAGCCGCCGCCCACCGGCCAGCGAGACGGTGAGCTCCTCCATCTCCGTCGGATCCTGGGTCAGGTGCCCCCGCCGCACGAGCCAGCGGCACCACGTCCGCATGGTCGACAGCATGCGGGCCCTGGACGTGGCCTCGTAGTGGTCCCGCATCGCCGCGAGCGCCCGGAGGAGCACGTCGGGGTCGGCGAGGTCGGCGAGGGTGACGTCGGCGAGGTCGACCTCGAGGTCGAGGTGGTCGAGGTCGGCCTGCGGCCTCCGGCCCTGCACGACGGCGATCGCCTGACCCCAGCGGCAGAGGTCCGCCCGGCGGGCGCGGGCCGAGTGGCCGGGGTCGTCGCGTCGTTCCGAGACGCGCTTCGCCGAGAGCCAGTCCTCGGCCAGCTCCACCGTCGAGGTCACCCCGCCGACGGTAGAGGACCGGCTCGACGCGATCGCGGTGGCCGCGCTGCGGGGCCCCGGGGTGCGAGACTCCTGGCCGTGAGCGACGACCCCCCCTCCGTCCTCGAGGCCGACGGCGTCACCAAGCGCTACGGCTCGACGACGGTCCTCGACGGTCTGTCGCTCCACGTCGAGCGGGGCATCACCGGGCTGCTCGGGGCGAACGGTGCGGGGAAGACGACGCTGCTCGGACTGGTGCTGGGTCTCCACGGTCGCGACGCCGGCGACCTGCGCGTGCTCGGGCTCGACCCGGCCGACGCTGGCCCGGAGATCAGGTCGCGGATCGGCTACTCGCCCGAGCACCACGAGCTGCCCACCGACGCACAGGCGGCCGAGCTGGTCCGCCATGTCGCCGAGCTCCACGGGCTACCGCGCCGGGCGGCGACCGAGCGGGCCAACGACGCCCTGTGGCAGGTGGGCCTGGGGGAGGAGCGGTTCCGCGCCCTCGGGACGATGTCGACCGGCCAGCGCCAGCGGGTGAAGCTCGCCCAGGCGATCGCCCACGATCCGACCCTGCTGCTCCTCGACGAGCCGACCGATGGCCTCGACCCGGTCCAGCGCGAGGAGATGCTGCGGCTGATCCGGCGGGTCGGGACCGAGTTCGGCATGGACGTCGTGCTGTCCTCGCACCGCCTCGGCGAGGTCGAGCAGATCTGCGACGGCGTCACGATCATCAGCGACGGCAAGGTCGTGCGGTCGGGCCGCGTCGACAGCCTGCAGGGCACCGAGGCCGGGCTGCTGGTCGAGGTCGACGATCCCGACCGGCTGGCACCCCGGCTCGTCGACGCCGGTCTGACGGTCGAGCGGGCCCGCGACGTGCTCAAGGTGACCGGGCCCGATGCGGCCACCGTGATCCGCGACTCGGTCGCCACCGAGGGGCTGGCGCTGCGCCGCCTCGCCCCGGCGCGACGTTCGCTCGAGGACGTCTTCCTCGAGGCCGGCACGTGACCGCCCGCATCCACGACCGAGGGCATCGCTCGTACGACGGCCCTCGCCTCGGCGCAGCGCACGCCGTCTCGGTGCTCTTCTTCCAGGGCGTGTGGCGGGTCGCCGGCCGGCGGCGACCGCTGTGGGCGAAGCTGCTCTTCGGTGCGACGCTCCTGCTCGCCTACCTCCCCGCCGTGGTGTTCGTCGGCCTCGCCGCGCTGCTGAGCGACGAGGATCTGCGCGATCTCGTCCTCCCGACCTACGGCGAGTACTACGGGTTCGTCACGTCGGCGATCGTCCTGTTCGCCGCGATCATCGCCCCGGAGCTGCTCTGCACCGACCGACGGTCGGGCATGCTCGGCCTCTACCTGGCCTCGCCCCTCAACCGCGACACCTACCTCGCAGCCCGTGCGATGGCCGTTGGCGCCGTCATGGCGCTCGTGACGCTCGGCCCGCCGCTGCTGCTCCTGGTGGCCCTGAGCCTGCAGGGGGCGGGACCGGACGGCGTCGGCGACACGCTGCTCGTGTTCGTCCGGGTGGTCGGCGCCGGCATCGGCGTCGCCGCGCCGATCGGCGCGCTGACGCTGGCGGTGTCGGCCTCGACCGACCGCCGCGCCGCGGCCAGCGCCGGGATCATCATGATCATCCTGGTGTCCTCGACCGTGGCCAACG
>JBCBSZ010000016.1:0-78487 GCA_039818945.1 Actinomycetota bacterium | reverse complement strand
GCGAACAGGATCAGGACGCCGTAGGCCAGCGCCGGCCCGACGAGACGGCGGAGTCGGAAGCGCCGGCGCCGGCGGGACGCGGGCGTCGCAGCCGGTGAGGCGGTGGTGGGGACGTCGGTGCTGGTCGCGTCCGTCATGCCTTGAGGGCTCCCTCGTCGCCGCTGCGTCGGAAGTAGAGCAGCGTGATGCCGAAGATGAGGATGAACAGCGCCCAGGCGACCGCCGAGGCGTAGCCGATCTGGAACTCCTGGAACGCGTTCCGGTACAGGTAGATCACTGGTGTCAGGGTCGAGTTGCCCGGACCGGACGGTTCGGACGGCGCCTGGAGGATGAAGGGCTCGTTGAACATCTGGAGCCCGAGGATGGTCGTGGTCGCCACCACGAAGACCGTCGTCGGCGCGAGCAGCGGCACGGTGATGCGCCGGAACTGCGTCCACGTGCCGGCGCCGTCGATGGAGGCGGCCTCGTAGAGCGTCTTGTCGATGCCCTGCATGCCGGCGAGGAACAGCACGGTGTTGAACCCGATCTGCTGCCAGGCGAAGAGGATGATCACCGCGAAGAGCGCGATGTCGGGGTCGGAGATCCACTGTGGTTGCGCCGCTTCGACGTCGGTGCCGAACACGGCGTTCCAGGCGTCGGTGACCCGCAGGATCGCGTAGTTGAGGTAGCCGACCGTCGAGTTGAACAGCTGCTTCCAGATCAGGGTGACGCCGACCACGCCGGCGATCGACGGCAGGAAGTAGATCGCCCGGAAGACCTTCATCCCGGGCAACTTCGCGTTGAGCAGGGCGGCGAGGACCATCGCCGGGATGACGGCGGCCGGGATGGCGATGGCGCCGAACACGACGATGTTGCGCAACGACCGCAGGAAGAGGTCGTCGCTCAGCAGGTCGATGTAGTTCTGCAGGCCGACGAACTCGGGATCAGTCAGGCCGTCCCACTCCGTGAAGCTGATGAACAGCGACGCGATCAGCGGGCCGGCGAAGAAGGTGAGGAAGCCGAGGAGGTTCGGGGCGGCGAAGAACAGCCCGTCCATCGCCTCGGACTGGCTCTGCGTGCTGCCGAACCAGCGGCGGGCGCCATCGTCGAAGAGGATCCGGCAGAGGGCGCCGGCGGCGACGGCGAGGATGGCGAACGGCAGGACCTCCAGGCGCACCACGCGCTGTGCTGCCTCGATGAGCAGCTGGATGATGCCCATGTCGAGGGCGAGGATCGCCAGACCGCCGAGCATGAGCCAGCGGCCGATGCGCAGCAGCGGCGCGTTGTCGACCGTGCCGCGCTGCGCCAGCCCGGTGACGAGGAAGCCGAAGACGATGATGAGGGCGAAGGGCCACGACGAGTTGAACTCCTCGCCGACGGAGTCCAGGCCCGTGAACGCGTCCATCCGGTTGAGCGCGATGAAGCCGGCGACGATGGCGGTCAGCCCGTCGAGGACGAAGCCGGCCAGTCGGCCGCGGTGATCGCGATCGCGGGTCCAGACGACGGCGCGGCCGGCCGCGACGATCGCGCCGAGCAGGGCGACCGCGACGACGTAGCGGATCGGGGCGTCGACGACGACGCCCCGTCCGACGAGGACGAGGACGGTGAGGACCGCCAACCCGGCGGTCATCGCCACGCGCCAGGCGAGGAGCGGCATCGCCCACGCTGGGGTCGGCAGCTCCTCCCAGCCGTCGGAGCGGGCGTCGGTGGTGTGATCGGTGATGGTCATGATGTGTGCCGTCCCGGGCCCGCCCGACCCCACCACCTCGGCAGTGGGGTCGAGCGGGCGTCGGTGAGTAGGGATCAGCCCCCGAAGGCCGGGGCGACCTCGCTGCAGATGTTGGCGGCGAAGTCGTCGATGTCACGGTCGCCGGTCACGACGGCACCGATCTCGGTGCCGGCGAGCCCGTCGAACTCCGGCCAGCTGCCGGCCCACAGCGGGCCCTCGGTGGTCGGATCGTTGGCGAGACCGTCGAGGAACGCCTGGTTGTTCTCGGGCGGGGTGAAGGTCAGGAAGGCGTCGAGCGCCTCCTGGCTCACCCGGCTCGGGATGTTGGCGCCCAGCTCGGAGATCTGGGCCTGGACGTCGGCCCGGGTCAGGTTGGCCACGAGCTCCCAGGCGGCGGCGGGGTCGGCGGTGTCCGCGTTGACCACGTAGGCGCCCCAGAAGAGCCAGTTGCCCGGACCGCCGGACGGACCGGCCGGCAGGCCGACGACGTCGAAGTTGAAGTCGACGGTGCGGATGCCCGGCGTGGCCCAGCGGCCGTTCTGGAACATGCCGACCTGGCCGGCGCGGAACGGCGCCTCGGGATCCTCGCCGAAGGGCACGGCGACGTCGCTGGCGTACAGGTCGCGCAGGAACGTCAGCCCCTCGATGGAGCCGTCGGCGTCGAGGCCACAGGCGGTCCGGTCGTCGTTGAAGAAGCCACCGCCGGCAGCGTTCATCCAGGCGCCGTTCGGGCCCCACCAGTTGGCCTGGGCGTAGCCGAAGATCGAGGTGTCGAGCGCGGCGACCGCCTCGGCGACCTCGAGGAAGGCGTCCCAGGTCCACTCACCGGCTGCTTCCAGCTCGATCGGGTTGGGGGCGCCGGCCTCGGCGATGAGGTCCAGGTTCAGGTAGAGGCCGAAGGTCGACACGTCGCGAGGCAGGCCCCACAGCGCGTTGCCCGGCTGACCGGTCTCGAGCTCGGTGGTGAGCTGCGCCATCGGACCCGGGTAGAAGTCGGCGTCGCTGTGACCGGCGGCGTCGGCGAACTCCCGCATGTCGAGGATCACACCTCGCGAGGCGAAGTCGGCGATGTCGGTGCCCGGGATCCAGAACACGTCAGGGGCGGTTCCGGCGGACAGGTTGGTCAGCAGCGTCTGCTGGTAGCCGTTGCCCTCGTTGGAGCCCGGCGTGTACGTGAGCTCGACGCCGTCGAGCTCACCGTTGAGCTGGGTCGAGATGGCGTCATAGACGGCCGCTTCCTCGGGGTTGTCCGGACGGGTCATCCACTCGAGGGCCACGCCGTCACCGCTGGCGGCTTCGCCGCCGTCGTCGTCGGCCGGCGCCTCGGTCTCCTCGGTGGCGTCGTCGCCGCCGTCGTCACCCGCATCGTCCGCCGGTGCCTCGGTCTCCTCGGTGGCGGCATCGCCGCCGTCGTCGCCGGCGTCGTCGTCGTCGGAGTCGCCGCACGCCGCCGCCAGGAGCCCGAAGGCGAGCAACACGGCGAGCAGGCGCAACCATCGCTTGTTCATGTCTTCCCTCTCTTGGTGGATGTCAGGTGGACGTGGTCGAGGCGACGACGACGTCGACGCCCCGATCACGAAGGTCATCGACGAAGGACGGGTCCGCCCCGTCGTCGGTGACGAGCACATCGACGTGGTCGATGTCGCTGATCCGGGCCAGGGCGACCCGGGCGAGCTTGGTGGAGTCGGCCACGACGACGCGCCGCTCGGCGGCGTGGACCATGACCTGCTTGATCTCGGCCTCGGGGAGGTTGACGTTGGTCACGCCGCCATCGAGATCGACGCCGTTGCAGCCGATGAACGCGATCGCGGCCGACAGCTCGGCATAGGCCTGCGACGCCAGGGGGTTCACCAGCGAGTGCTGGAGCGGGCGGAGCGTGCCGCCGGTGACGACGACCGACAGGCGGGGGTGGGCCGGCTCCAGCTCCTGCGCGATCCGCAGCCCGTTCGTGAAGATCGTCAGCTCGCGCAGCTCGGTGCGATGGGCGATCTCCCGGGCGAGCATCGTCGTGGTGGTGCCGACGTCGAGGATGACCGCCTCACCGGACCGGATGAGGTCGGCGGCCGCCCGGGCGATGGCCGACTTGGCCTCGGTGGCCTCGTAGGTGAGCTCGTCGAAGCTGCGCTCGACGCCGATGCCCACGCTCGGCCCGGCGAGCGCGCCACCGTGGACCCGCTGCACGAGGCCCTGGGCTTCGAGGAGGTCGAGGTCGTTGCGCACGGTCACGGCGCTTACACCGAAGCGGGCGCTCAGCTCGCGGACGCGCACGAACTGTCCCTCGGCGAGCATCGCCTGGATCTGGCGATGCCGAACCTCCGCGGGCACCGTCACCGGTGCATCCCCCCCGTACATCGAAGGACACTTTCGTCTCTCGTCGTTCGCTTGTCAATCTTTCCGCTCCACTTGCGCATTCGACACCCCCGGTCGACGATCTCGACGGCTCGGCAACCGTGCGACCAGGGCGAACCTCGCTCCTGACCCCGGACTGACCGACCTTCGTTTGCGTCAACGTTGACGCAAGCGGGTACCTTCTCGAACGTCAACGTTGACGTCAAGCGCGTCGGTGCGGGCCCGGACGCGGCTCCGCCCCGGGGAGGCCCCGGGGCGGAGGGTGTCGAAGGGAGCGGGACGGGTTCAGACGGAGCTGTTGACCAGCTCGGCGCCGGGGCTCGGCTCGTACGCGCCGAGGCCGGGGTCGGCGACCGACTGGTCCTCGAGACCCAGGAGCCGGGGCACGTCGAGCAGCATGACCAGGGCGTCGCCGTGGTGGATGACACCGAGGAGGAAGTCGTTGGAGACCGTCGCCTCGGCCGGCGCGGGCTGGCTGTCGTTGACCGAGACGGTGGCCACCTCGGACACCGAGTCGACCATGAGGCCGACCTCGCTCACCTCGGACCGCAGGACTAGCACGTTCGCGGTGGCCTCGTCCTCGAGCTCGGCGAGCCCGAACCGCCGACGGAGGTCGTAGATCGAGATCAGGCGACCGCGGATGTCGATGACACCCCGGACCTCGTAGGGCGACTCCGGCACGGCCGTCACGTCGGTGTGGCGGATGATGCTCTCGACGTCCTGCACCGGGATCGCGTAGCTCTCGCTCGCCACCCGGAACACGACGACCTGGAGGGTGTCATCACCAAGGTTCTTCATGAGCGTTCCCCTTCTCGTGCTCCTTGACTCTTCATCGGCACGAGGTCGCGGAACTCAAGCGCGACGAAGGCCGGACCGCGTCCCCGCGATCCGGCCTCCGTTCAGGTCGTCGATCCGAGCCACGGGCCCGGCGCGAACTACTTCAGCTCGACGCTGCCGCCGGCGGCCTCGAGGGCCTCCTTGGCCTTCTCGGCGTCTTCCTTCGACACGCCCTCGAGCACGGGCTTCGGCGCGCCCTCGACGAGATCCTTGGCCTCCTTGAGCCCGAGGCTCGTGAGCCCGCGGACCTCCTTGATGACCTGGATCTTCTTGTCGCCGGCCGCGGTGAGGACGACGTCGAACTCGTCCTTCTCCTCGGCGGCACCGGCGGCCTCACCACCACCGCCAGCCGCACCGGCGGCGGCGACGCCGGCGACGGCCACGGGGGCGGCCGCCGTCACGTCGAACTTCTCCTCGAACGCATCGAGGAGCTCCTTCAGCTCGAGCACCGTCATGTTGCCGATGGCGTCGAGGATCTCTTCCTTGGTCATTGCACTTCCTCCGGGGGGGGATCAAGCGGCCGCGTCGGCCGACTCGCGTTCGGTGATCAGGGCCTGCAGGCCGTAGGCGAACTTGGAGACCGTGGCGTTGAGCAGCCCAGCGAACTGCTGGGTCGGTGCCTGGAAGCCACCGGCCAGACGTGCGAGGAGCTCCTCGCGGGACGGGAGATCGGCGAGGGCCGCGACCTGCTCGGCGTCGAGGACGACGCCGCCGAGCACTCCACCCTTGATGGTGAGGTGATCGTTGGTCTTGGCGAACTCGCGGAGCGCCTTCGCCACCTGGGCCACATCGTCCTCGACGAACGCGAGGGCGGTCGGACCCGACAGCAGCGGCTCGAGGTCCGCGAGCTCGAGCTCACGGGCCGCGAGGCGGGTCAGCGTGTTCTTGTAGATCTTGTACGAGCCACCGGCCTGGCGCAGATCGCTGCGCAGGGACTGCATGGCCTTCACGTCCAACCCGCGGTACTCGGTCACGATGGTCGCTGACGCCTCGTCCAGGCGCTCGCGCACCTCGTCGACGACGGCGACCTTCTCCGGTCGGGGGGGTCTCTCCACGGCTCACCTCCTTTCTGCATGTCTCGGGACACGTCGCGCGTGCGATGAGCGCGATCGCGTCCGGAACCGCAGAAACGGAACCCGGAGGTCTTCGCCTCGTCCGGCGGCTCTCACCATTACGCCCGTGGGCACCGGAGGTCTCTGGCACGACGATGTCGTTGTCGTTTGCGAACCGAGAGGGTAGCGGCTCCTGCCGGAGCCGACACCGGTCAGCCCGCCTGGGAGCCGGGCACGACGTAGTACCAGAGGTTGCGGTCGGCGCCCGCCTCCCTGAGCGTCGTCTGCACCTCGCGCAGGAGGGCGCCCGTCGCGGTGGTGGCGTAGAACCAGGACTCCAGCCGACGGGCGCCGGTGACGTCGGCGAGCTGGGTGCCCGCCTCCTCGTAGTACGCCCGGACGTCTTGGGACGCGGCGAGGAGCTGCTGGTCGTCCCACCCGACGTCTGCCATCGACGCACCGTCGCGGAGCCGGCGGAAGCCCTCGATGAGCTCCGCGATGTCGTCCGGACCGCCGATGCGGCCCATGGCCGTGCGACCGTCGTGGGCGGCGAGGTGGCGCTCGTAGGCGGCGCGCAGCCCCTTCGCCTCGTCGATCTCGGCGGGGAGGTCGGGGTCGTGGCGAGCCGGCATCGGGCAGGCGGCCGGCTCCGCCGTCTCGTCCTCGATGGTCAGCGGATGGTCCTCGAGGACGGGCACGTCGGTGCGCTCCAGCAAGGCGAACGCCCGGGCGAGCACGTCGTGCTGGAGCTCGGGATCGTCGGGCCGACCGAGGGGGCGGCCGAGTGGGAACTCGACGTTGAGGATGCGCGGTGGGCGGACGTTCTCGGCCTGCTTGCGGACGAGTGAGATCCCGACGGTCGCCAGGCCGGCGGCCTCGAGGACGTGGCTGAGCACACTCACGGTGCGCGTGCAGAACGGTCACACGGGGGTCAGGAGGACGACGTCGACCTCGTCGTCGATGAGCACCTGTGCCGCACGCGGTCCGGTGTCGTGGATGATCGTCGAGAAGGTCGCGTCGAACTGGGCGCCCATGAACGAGAGGTTCCGGGGTCCGAGCGATCCGATCTCGCCCCGGTCGACGAGCTCGGTGAGCCGGTCGATCGGGTACACGACGTTGAGGTCCTGGGCGAAGCCGCTGCGGTCGAAGTTCGGACTGAAGTGGCTGAGCTGGACGTCGCGGTCGGCGGGGTCGAGCACGGTGAAGGTGCCGTCGGTCGGCTGCCACAGCGTCGCGTCGCCGGACGGCTTCAAGCCGGCGGTGGTGACGATGGCGACCCTCGCGTCGCGCAGCGGCGGCGCGACGGTGGCCGCCACGGTGTCGAAGGTCGGCGCCGGGATGTCTCCCACGCGCTCGCGGATCGCAGCGTCAGCTCCCATGGCCGCCGAGCCTACGGTCCGGCGGAAACCGACCGAACCGCCCGACGCTCGTCGGCGACCATGGCGTCCGTGATCGAGGTGCCCGAGCTCGTCGAACGCAGCGCGCTGGCCGCGGGCGCGGCCTCCTGGCTCGCCGCGCTCCCCGACCTGGTCGGCGACCTGGCCACCGAGTGGGAGCTCTCGGTCGGTGGCCCGCTCCCGGGCGGCACCGAGTCCTGCGTGGTCGGGGTGACGCAGGCGGACGGCACACCGGCCGTGCTGAAGCTCCTGCTCCCCCGCACCGGCGACGAGGTCGTCGAGCGAGCCGGCCGCCACGAAGCGGCCGTCCTGCGACTCGCCGACGGCGACGGGTGCGTCCGCCTGTTCCGCAGCGACCTCGACGGGAGCGCCCTGCTCCTGGAGCGACTCGGCCCGTCGTTGTCCACCCTGGGGCTCCCCATCGGTCGCCGCCTCGAGATCATGACGGCGACGGTCGCCCGCTTGTGGCGACGAGCGCCCACCGACACCCTGCCCAGCGGCGCGGCGAGGGCATCGCAGCTCGTCCGGTCGGTCATCGAGACGTGGGAACGGCTCGACCGGCCGTGCTCGGAACGGGTCGTCGAGCACGCCGTGCGCTGCGGCGAGCGCCGGCGACGGGCTCATGACGACGAGCGGATCGTGCTCGTCCACGGCGACGTCCACCAGTGGAACACGCTGGCTTCCGACCGCGGGTTCCTCCTGATCGACCCCGACGGGCTCCGTGCCGAACCGGAGTACGACCTCGGGATCCTGATGCGGGAGGACCCGGTGGAGCTGGTCACCGGCCGGCCCCGCGACCGGGCCGAGTGGTTGGCCAGCAGGTGTGGGCTCGACGCCGAGGCCATCTGGGAGTGGGGGGTGATCGAGCGGGTGGCCAACGGTCTGTCGTGGGCGGCGACGGGCGACGACGACGAGGCCGACCGGATCCTGCGGGTCGCGGAGGTGATCGCCGCCGACCCGGGCTGAGACACCGGTGTGCCAGGCTCGACGCCGTGGACGAAGGGCACGACGAGGTGCGGGTCCCGGCCGGGGCGCTCGTGGTGCTGGTCGGACCGTCCGGCGGCGGCAAGTCCACGTGGGCCGAGCGGTGGTTCCCCACCGACCAGATCGTGTCGACCGATCGCCTGCGCTCGCTCGTCGGGACGGGCGAGCACGACCAGCGGGCCGGGTCCGATGCGTTCGACGTCGCCGATCTCGTCCTGGAGCGACGGCTGCGGCGGGGGCTCACCACGGTCGTCGACAGCCTGGGCCTCGACGCGGACCGCCGGGCGGGCTGGATCGCCGCCGCCCGGGCCCGACGGCGGCCCGTCCACGCCGTCGCGTTCGATCTGCCCGATGCCGAGTACCGCCGACGCAACCGCTCGCGCGCCGACACCGTGCCGTCCAAGGTCCTGACCTCGCAGCTTCGCCGCTGGCCCGAGGCCCGGGAGGCGCTCGCGAGCGAGTTCGACGCCGTGCACGCCCCCGGTCCGGCTCGCGTCGTCGCCCCGGCCCTGCTCGACGCCACAGCACCACGTCTCCGCCAGAAGGAGCATCCGATGACCGTCCGCTTCGGCCTCCAGCTGCCCGCCTTCGACTGGCCGGGTGGGACCGAGGAGCTCCCGACCCAGTTGGGACGGGTCGCCGCCGAGGCCGAGGCGGCCGGGTTCTCCAGCCTCTGGTTGATGGACCACCTCGTGCAGATCCCCTTCGTGGGTCGGGAGTGGGAGCCGATGCTCGAGAGCTGGACGACGCTCGGGTTCCTGGCCGCTGCGACCGAGCGGATTCGGCTCGGCACGATGGTCACGGGCATCACCTACCGCAACGTCGCGCATCTCGGGAAGATCGTGGCGACCCTCGACGTGCTCTCCGGGGGCCGGGCCGAGTGCGGCATCGGTGCGGCCTGGTTCGAGCGGGAGCACCTCGCCTACGGGTGGCGGTTCCCGCCGCTGGCCGAGCGGTACGAGCTGCTGGAGGACGCGCTCGAGCTGCTCCCCGTGCTGTGGGGACCGGGCGCTCCGAGCTACTCGGGCCGCCGGATCGAGGTGGCCGAGGCGATCTGCTACCCACGTCCGGTCCAGGAGCGGGTGCCGATCCTCGTCGGCGGGTCCGGTGAGCAGCGCACCCTGCGCCTGGTCGCCCGGCACGCCGACGCGTGCAACCTCTTCGGCGAGCCCGACGTCGTGCGGCGCAAGGTCGAGGTGCTCCACGAGCACTGCCGCACCGAGGACCGGGACCCCGAGGAGATCCGGGTGACCCAGCTGTCCACGGTCCTCTGCGCTCCCGACGCCGACGCCCTGTCGGCCCGGGTCGACGAGCTCCGCACCGGAGCTGGGACCCGCGACGAGGCGATCGCCCGCTGGAACGCGGGGACGACCGACGAGCACATCGGGCGCTTCCGTCGCCTCGCCGAGTCCGGCGTGCAGGAGGCCATCGTGAGCCTCCCCGACGTCGGGCTGCCGGGTTCGGTCGAGCGGTTCGCTCCGGTGATCGAAGCGTTCCGCGCCGGCTGAGCTAGCGACCCAGGTGTGCGACCTTGTCCGGGTTGAGCATCCCGCGGATGGTCACGATCCGGTCGTCCTCGACGTCGAAGGCCAGCACGACGGGGCTCTCACCCGGTCGGTGGACGATCACCCCCGGCGTGTCGTTGATCGTCGTTCGCACGATCTCGGATCCTTCCGGGATCCGCCGAGCGATGTTCACCAGGAACCGGATGACGCGCTGCACGCCCTCGACGGGTCGACGGGCGGCATGCCGGTTCGGACCGCCGTCGCTCACGACCACGACGTCCTCGGCGAGGAGCTCGACCAGGCTCTCCTCCTCACCGGCGATGACGGCGCGCAGGAAGGCGTCGACCAGCCGGTCGGCATCCTCGCTCGACGACCGTCCGGAGCGTTCCTCGTCGCGCACCTTCCGTCGCGCCCGGCTGGCGATCTGCCTGGCGTTCGCCGCGGTGAGCTCCAGCGTGTCGGCCACCTCGGCGAACGGGTGCCCGAACACGTCGTGCAACAGGAAGGCCGCCCGCTCACGGGGATCGAGCCGATCGAGCACGCAGAGGAACCCGAGCGTGAGGGTCTCCGCCTGCTCGACGACATCGGCCGGCCCGTCGTCGGTGAGCAGTGGTTCGGGCAACCACGGACCGACGTAGCGCTCGCGGCGCCGCTGGGCCGAGCGGAGCCGATCCAGGGCGAGCCGGGTGGTGACGGTCGTCAGCCACGCGCCGGGCGTGCGGATCGTCGTCCGGTCGGCGGCCTGCCACCGGATCCACGCCTCCTGGACGACATCGTCGGCGTCGGCGACGCTGCCCGTCATCCGATAGGCGAGGCCGAAGAGCCGGTCGCGCTCCTCGGCGAAGCCGTCGACGTCGCTCTCCGAGACGCGGCTCATGTGTCCGAGGCTCCCACGACCGGCGCCTCCGCCGCTCGACGATCGCCGAGGAACCGGAGGGCCGCGACCGCGGCCGCCCGACCGGAGGCGAACGACGCATCGGCGAGCTGGCCCTCGTCGCCGACCCAGTCACCGGCGACGAGCGCACCCGGTCGACCCGGAACCTCGACGCCGGGACGGCCGGCCAGTCCGCCGGACGCGGCCAGCGGCATGCCACCCGCGACGACCAGGCGGTGCAGGTAGCGGTCGAGGAGGATCTGCTGCGGCGCGATCCCGGAGCGGATCGCGAGGTCGAGCAGCTCGGCCCTGACCTCCTTCGGGTCCCGCTCCCCCGGTTCGCCGTATCGCATGACCCCGACGAGCGAGGTGCCATCCGGCGCCAGATCGGCCGCCGGAGCGTGGCGTGACAGGTAGTGGGGACGGTCGATGCCGAGGACGAAGCGGCGGGCCGGCAGCCCGTCGAGGCCGAGGTCGAGCACCGAGGCGACCACCTCCGGACCGGCGGCGTCGGCGAGGCCGGTGCCCCCACCCAGCAGGCGGTCGGCCGCCGCCGGCGGCACGGCCAGGACCACGGCCGAGGCGGTGAGCGCCACGTCGGCGTCGACCTCGAACCCGGACCCGACCGATCGGACGGCCCGCACGGCGACACCCGATCGCAGTTCGGCGCCGCGCCGGTGCGCCCGGTCGAGCAGTCGGTCGGCGAGCACCTGCCAACCACCGTGGAGGTAGCGGACACCGCTCGTCGTCGCGCCCTGGAGCTGGGCGATGAGCGCCCCGGCGGAGGCGAGGTCGGGACGAGCGGAGTAGGTCGTGAGGCGAGCGAGGGCGTGGACGAGCCGCCGTGCGCCCTCGTCGCCGATCGACTCGGCGATCCAGTCGTCGACGGAGGTCGTGTGCCAGTCCGCCGGGTCGAGCTTCGGCAGCCGGGTGAGCAGCCGACCCACCTGCAGCTTGCCGCGGACGCCGAGCAGCCCGGTCCGCAGCAGCGACATCGGGCCGACGGGGAGGCCGACCAATCGGTCGCCGTCCGCTGCGGTGCTCTCGGTGACCGGCACGTCCCAACCGGGCGCATCGATGCCGAGCGCGTCGAGCACGGCCATGCCGGCCCCGTCCCGGTAGAGGGCATGGGGTCCGAGGTTCAGCCGGAAGCCGTCGACGGCGTCCGTCCGTGCCCGGCCACCGACGTCACGGCGGGTCTCGACGATGGTGACGCGGTGGCCGGCGTCGGCCAGGTGGTTGGCCGCGGTCAGGCCGGCGAGTCCGGCTCCGACCACGACGATCGGGGAAGGTTCCACGGGAGGCTCCTCGTGTCAGACGGTGATCTCTCACCGGTCATGACGAGGTAGCCCCCGGGGATGTGACAGTGCTGTGTCTCCGGCCCGGTCGGGCCGTCGTGCGACCCCGCTCGGGCGAGCAGCGGGCGTCAGTCGCTGATGCCGCCGACGTCGACGCGGACGCCGGGGCCCATCGTCGACGAGACGGTCAGCTTCTTCAGGTAGCGGCCCTTGGACGAGGAGGGCTTCACCCGGTTGATCTCGTCGAGGATCGTGGTGAAGTTCCGCTCGAGGTCGTCGACGTCGAAGCTGGCCTTGCCGATGCTGACGTGGACGTTGCCGAAGCGGTCGGTGCGGTACTCGACCTTGCCGCCCTTGAACTCCTCGACGGCCTTCGCCACGTCGGGCGTGACCGTGCCGGTCTTCGGGTTGGGCATCAGGCCGCGGGGGCCGAGCACCCGGCCGAGCTTGCCGACCTTCGGCATCAGCTGCGGCGTGGAGATGGCGATGTCGAAGTCGAGCATGCCGCCCTCGACCTCGGCCAGCAGCTCGTCGCCGCCCACGTGGTCGGCGCCGGCGGCCTCGGCCGCGGACGCCTCCTCGCCCTCGGCGAACACCGCGACCCGGACGGTCTTGCCGGTGCCGGCGGGCAGACCGACGGTGCCGCGCACCATCTGGTCGGCCTTGCGGGGATCGACGCCGAGGCGCATGGACACGTCGACGCTCTCGTCGAACGAGGCGCTGGCGAGGCTCTTCACCAGCTCGAGCGCCTCGCGGGGCGGATGGAGCCGCTCCCGGTCGTAGCGGCGAGCCGCGTCGCGGTACTTCTTGCCCTGGGCCATGTTCTTCGCTCCTTCAAGCTCCCTCGTCGACACGTACGTCGGGCACGTCCACCGGGGCGAGGTCCTCCCCGGCGAGTTGGTGGTGCTCGGGAGTGGCTACTCCTCGACCTGGATGCCCATCGAGCGGGCGGTGCCGGCGACCTGCTGCTTGGCGCCGTCGAGATCGATGGCGTTGAGGTCGGGCATCTTGATCTTGGCGATCTCGGCGATCTGCTCGTCGGTCACGGTGCCGACCGACTCGCGCCCCGGGGTCTGCGACGCCTTGTCGAGGCCGGCGGCCTCGCGCAGCAGCACCGGGGTGGGCGGGGTCTTCGTGATGAACGTGAACGTCCGATCCTCGAAGATCGTGATCTCGACGGGGATGATCGTGCCCCGCTGGGACTCGGTCTCGGCGTTGTACGCCTTGCAGAAGTCCATGATGGCCACGCCGTGCGGGCCGAGTGCCGTGCCGACCGGCGGGGCCGGAGAGGCCTGACCCGCCGGGATCTGGATCTTGACGACGGCGGCGACCTTCTTCTTCGCCATGATGTTCGTTGCTCCGTGGTGCTCGTTGCTTGGGGTTTCGAGTGCGTGCGCGGGGGTGGCCGGGCCGACCCTCCAGTGTGGTGCTCGCCGACCGGCGGCACCAGCTCGTCAGCTACAGCTTCGCGACCTGCGCGAAGTCGAGCTCGACCGGGGTCTCCCGGCCGAAGATGTTGACCAGCACCTTCAGCTTCAGCTGGTCTTCGTTGATGTCCTCGATCTGGCCCTGGAAGTCGGCGAAGGGGCCGTCCTTGACCCGGACCGTCTCGCCCATCTCGTAGGCGGTCTTCGGGCGGGTCTTGCGGGTCGGCGCCGCCTGCTCCTGGTCGGCCATGAGGAACCGCTCGACGTCGCGGCGGGTGAGCGGTGAGGGCTTGCCGCCCTGACCGACGAACCCGGTGATGCCCGGCGTGTTGCGGATCATCGGCCACGACTCGCGGTCGAGCTTGCAGCGCACGAGGAGGTAGCCGGGGAACATCTTCTTGGGCACGACGACCTTCTGGCCGTTGCGGAACTCGACCACGTCCTCCATCGGGATGACGCAGTCGTGGATCTTGTCCTCCATGTTGAAGGACTGGGTCCGCGCCTCGAGGTTCTGCTTGACCTTCTTCTCGTAGCCCGACTGCGTGTGGACCACGTACCAGCGGCCCGGGAGGTCGTAGGGGTTGACGGGGCCCTCGTCCTCGGGCTCGTCGGGCTCGAGCAGCGCGTCCTCGTCGACGGCGTCGGTCGCCTCTTCACCGGCCTCGTCGGTGGGAGCGTCCACGTCGGCCGCGGCCTCGGTCGGAGCGTCCTCGACGGCGGCTTCGGTCTCGGTCGGGGCGTCCTCGACGAGCACGGTCTCGGTCTCGGCGGGAGCGTCGAGCTGGGACTCGGGCGTCGGCGCCGGCGCCTCGTCGGTGGCGACGGACGCGAGCACCTCACCCGTGGCCGGGTCGATGCCGGCGGGCGGCTCGGTGCTCGTGGCGAGCGTCTGGTCGTTCGGGTCGAGGTCGCTCATACGTCGAAGAGCTGGAGGACACCTTCGCCCAGCACGAAGTCGAGACCGGCGATCATGGCGGTCAACACGATGATCGTGATCAGCACGACCACCGAGTAGTGCATCGTCTCCGAGCGAGTCGGCCACATGACCTTCTTGAGCTCGGCTCGGACCTCGCGGGCGTACTGGGCCGGGCTGGTGCGCTCCTGCTGCGCCGGCTTGGTGTTCGAGCGCGGCTGACGACCCTGCGGCTTCTGGGAGCCATCGGGGCCCAGCTCACCCTGCTTCTGCAGGAGTCGCCGGGTCTCTCGGTTCATCGCCATCGCGGACCTCGGGTGGACGTGATCTGATCGGGGTGCGGGGGTTGTCTCCACCGCGTCGCAGGGCAGGAGGGACTCGAACCCCCGACCGCCGGTTTTGGAGACCGGAGCTCTACCAACTGAGCTACTGCCCTCAGCCGGGACAACAGCGTAGCAGCGAGCACTCCCGTTCCCATCGGCAGGCCACGTGGCGGCGGGCGTCGCACCCACCGCTGGCGGTCACGAGGCGACGTGACGGAGTCGCCGACCCAGCACGAGCGCCCCGGTCGCCGCAGCGGCCAGCGCGGCGAGCTCGGTGCGCGACCGCATCCTCCGGCGTCGGGCGCGCTCGCGGGCCCGCAGCAGCTCGAGCGTGTCGGGGAGGAGGTCGGGCGGCGGCTCGAACCTGCCGTCGTCGAGCGACTCGAGCGCCCGGCCGAGACGGCGGAGCCGAGCAGCCGACGCCTGGCAGCGCAGGCACTGACGGAGGTGCTCGAGCGAGGCGCCCTCGGGCGGCTCCTCCCCACCGGTGGCGACCAGCAGCTCGTCGACCCGTCGGCAGGCGGCGTCAGACCGCACGTCGCTCGCCCTCCGCGTCGAAGTGCTCGTCGGCCTCGTCGTCGACGAGATCGGCCTGCAGCTGCTTGCGGGCACGGTGTAGGCGGACCTTGGCGGCGGACTCGGTGATGCCCAGCTGGGCCGCGATGTCGCGGTGCGACAACCCGTGCAGGTCGCGCAGCACGACCACGGAGCGCAGCTTCGGCGGGAGCAGCCGGATGGCGGCCTCGAGCCGATCGCGCAGCCCCACGGTGGCGACCTGGGCCTCGGGATCGTGGTGGAGGTCCCGGTCGATCTCGGCGTGGTCGTCGGGGAGCTCCACGTGGCGGTGGCGGCCGCGGCGGTGCCGCATCGTCGACGCGCAGTTGGCGGTGATCCGGTAGAGCCACGTGCTGAACTGGGCGTCCCCCCGGAACCTCCCGATCGCCCGGTAGGCGCGGAGGTAGGTCTCCTGCACGACGTCGCGAGCGTCGTCGGGGTCGCCGGTGAGTCGACGGGCGAGGGAGTAGACGTCGACGTGGGTGAGGCGCACGAGCTCCTCGAACGCCTGGCTGTCGCCACCGCGCGCCTGCTTCACCAACGTCTCGACGTCCGTCACCGGTGGTTTCGACCCCGTCACGGCGAACACGTTACGCCCGGCGACGCGCATTCGCCCCCGGCAGGAGCCGGGGGCGAATCGTCGAGTAGCGGCGCCCGGACTTGAACCGGGGACCTTTCGATTATGAGCCGAACGCTCTAACCAGCTGAGCTACGCCGCCACGTCCGTCCGCAGTGGACGGATGGAGCCCCGTGTGGGAATCGAACCCACGACACCAGCCTTACCATGGCTGTGCTCTACCGACTGAGCTAACGGGGCCGGCCGGACGAGGCAGTGTACGCCGTCGGACCCCGGAGAGGAACTGGTTCGTTGCCCGACCTGGAGATCCGCCTCGCGCGACCCGACGACGCCGCGGCGATCGCCGAGATCTACAACACCGAGGTCCTCGAGTCGACGGTCACCTTCGACCTCGAACCCCGCACGGTGGCCGAGCAGCGGGCCTGGCTCGACGAGCGGGCCGGTTCGTACGTGGTGCTGGTCGGCGTCGACGGCGACGGGCTCGCCGGGTTCGCCTCGCTCTCGCCGTACCGGGACCGGCCGGCCTACCGGACCACGGTCGAGAACTCGATCTACGTCGCCCGTACGCACCGCGGCCGGGGTGTGGGCAAGGCCCTGCTCCGGGAGCTGCTGGTGGTGGCCGAGGACCGAGGCTTCCATGCGGTGATGGCGCGGATCGTCGGCGGCCACGAGTCGTCGATCGCGCTGCACGCCGCGGTCGGCTTCGAGCACGTCGGCATCGAGCGTGAGATCGGCCGCAAGTTCGGCCGCTGGCTCGACGTCGTCGTGATGCAGCGCCGGTTCGGCACCACGGCGTCGCCGCGGGCGCCGATGGGCATCTGAGCGGTCCGCAGCGCGAACATCGGGCCATGAGCGAACGACCCTTCCGAGTCCTCGGCATCCAGCAGGTCGCGATCGGCGGCCTCGACAAGGGGGCGCTGTCCGGACTGTGGACCGGGCTGCTCGGTGTCGAGAAGGTCGGTGACTACGTCAGCGAGTCCGAGAACGTCGACGAGGACATCCTGCGCCTCGGCGACGGGCCGCACGCCGTCGAGATCGACCTCATGCAGCCGCTCGATCCCGAGCGGTCGCCGAAGGTCCACGTGCCGACGCTCAACCACCTCGGGCTGTGGATCGACGACCTCCCCGCCGCGGTGGAGTGGCTCACCGAACAGGGGATGCGCTTCACCCCGGGCGGCATCCGGACGGGGGCGTCGGGTCACGACGTCTGCTTCCTGCACCCCAAGGGGAACGAGGCGACGCCCCGCAGCGGCGAGGGCGTGCTCATCGAGCTGGTGCAGGCACCGGACGACGTGATCGCCACCCTGGGCTGAACCGAGTCCGCTGACGAGATCAGGCGACTCTGACGTGGGCCGGGGAGGATTCGAACCTCCGTAGGCAATGCCGGCGGATTTACAGTCCGCTCCCTTTGGCCGCTCGGGCACCGACCCTCGAAGCGGAGCATGGTATCGGCGCGTCGGCCTCATCGGAACACGAGATCCGCTTGACTACCGTGTGGCCATGCCCAGCTTCGACGTCGTGTCAGAGCTCGACCGCCAGGAGGTCCGCAACGCCGTGGACCAGGCGGCTCGCGAGATCGCCAACCGCTACGACTTCAAGGGGACCGACACCAGCATCGAGCTCTCCGACGAGGCGATCACCCTGACGTCGGTGTCCGACGACCGGCTCGCGGCGACGCGCCAGGTCCTCGAGGAGAAGCTCGTGAAGCGCAAGGTGTCGCTCAAGGGCCTGGACTACGGGGCCATCGAGGACGCCGCCGGTGGCGCGCGTCGCCAGGTCGCGACGCTGGCGTCGGGCATCGGCCAGGACAAGGCCAAGGAGCTCAACAAGTTCATCAAGGGACTCGGCATCAAGGGCGTGCAGTCCCAGGCCCAAGGCGAGCAGCTCCGCGTGACCTCGAAGAAGCGCGATCACCTCCAGGAGGTCATCGCGGCGCTGAAGGGCGGCGACTTCGGGATCCCGCTCGACTACCAGAACTTCCGCGACTGAACGGCGGCGACTTCGGGATCCCGCTCGACGACCAGAACTTCCGCGACTGAACGGCGGCGACTTCGGGATCCCGCTCGACGACCAGAACTTCCGCGACTGGAGGGCGGCGACGCCGGCGGCACCGAGCCGTAAGGTCGCGTCCATGGCGGTGGGCGCCCCGACGGGCCTCGTGACCTTCCTCTTCACCGACGTGGAGGGGTCGACCTCCACCTGGGCCGCCGACCCCGCGGGCATGTCCGCCTCGCTCGTGGTCCACGACGACCTGCTCCGGGAGGTCATCGACGAGCACCAGGGCTACGTGTTCACGACGGCCGGCGACGCGTTCTGCGTGGCGTTCCAGTCGGTGTCGCAGGCGGTCGCCGCGGCCGAGACCGCCCAGGAGCGGCTGGCGCTGGCCGAGTGGCCGGGCCCTCCGCTGCGCGTGCGGATGGGGCTGCACGTCGGCGAGGCGGAGGAGCGCGCCGGCGACTACTTCGGCCCGACCGTGAACCTCGCCGCCCGCGTGGAGGCGGCGGCCCACGGCGGTCAGGTCATCGTGACCGAGGCCGTCCGGATCGCCGCTGCGCTGGAGGTGACCGATCTCGGCGAACACCGCCTGAAGGACATCCCCGACCTCGTCCGCCTCCACCAACTCGGCAAGGGTGAGTTCCCCAGCCCGCGAACCACGGGCGGGCGCTCGAACCTCCCCATCGCGGTCACCCGCCTGGAGGGTCGCGAGGACGACATCCGCGACGTTCGGATCATGGTGCGCCAGCACCGGCTGGTGACGCTCACCGGGACCGGTGGAGCGGGCAAGACCCGCCTGGCGATCGCGGTCGGCGAGGACGAGCTGCCGAGCTGGCCCGACGGCGTCTGGTTCGCCGACCTCACGTCGGCGGCCGATCGCGATGACGTCGTCCGGTCTGCCATCGAGGCGCTGGGACTCGGGGCCGGGACCGACCCGATGGACCAGATCGTCGAGCGGCTCACCGAACGCCGCCTCCTCCTGGTGCTCGACAACTGCGAGCACGTCATCGACGCCGCCGCCGAGCTCGCCGAGCGTGTGCTCGGCCGCCGCGGGCGGGGCCACCTCCTCGCGACGAGCCGCGAGTGGCTCGACATCGACGGCGAGCACGTCGTCCCGGTCGCACCGCTCGCCGTGGGCGATCGCGACAGCCCGGCCGTCCGTCTCTTCCTCGATCGAGCCCGTGCGGTCGCCCCCGACTCGGACGTCGCCGACATCGACGCGATCCAGCAGCTCTGTGAGCGGCTCGACGGCCTGCCGCTCGCGATCGAGCTGGCCGCGGCCCGTTCGGCGGTGGCGACGCCGACGCAGCTGCTGGAGGGGCTCGACGACCGCTTCCGCCTCCTCAGCTCGGGTCGTCGCCGAGAGCGAGGCCGCACGCTCGAGACCACCATCCACTGGAGCTACCGCCTCCTCGACGACGAGGCTCGACGGGCCCTGCGAGCGCTGGGTGCCTTCCGATCCGGCTTCGATCTCGACGGCGCTGCAGCGGTCACCGGGCTGCAGCGCGCCGAGGCCCGCGACGTGGTGGAGGCCCTCATCGTCCGGTCGCTGGTGACGTGGATCGGCGAGGGGCGATTCCGCCTGCTCGAGTCGATCAAGGCCTTCGCCGAAGCGCGGCTCGACGAAGAGGGGGAGCTCGACCTCGTCCGCGGCCGCCACGCCGACCACCTCCTGCGCCGGTTCGAACCGATCGACATGTTCCTGTTGCGCGGCTTCGTCCACGCCGAGGAACTGCTCCCCGACCGCCACGAGGCGCTCGTCGCGATCGACCACCTCTTCGACGCCGGTCGTTGGGACGACGGCGGGCTCCTGCTCGTACGGGTCAGCCCGCTCTTCTGGTACATCGCTGCGCCGTGCCTGGCGCGGATCGAGCGATGCCGGGACCTGGCCGGGGACGCGTTGTGCGACGAGCTGCGCATGGCCGAGCTCTCGCTCGCCGCCGGCAGCACCGACTGGGAACGGGCCTTCGGCATCATCTCGTCGTTCATGGCCTTGGACGACCCGGAGACGGCGGCCTGGGGTGGGCTGCAGCTGGCGATCGGGCTGGCCCGCACCGACCCGGAGCGCACGGCCGCTGCCATCGACGCGTACGAGGCCGTGGCCGGCGGCCGATGCGAGCACCGCCACGGCGACGACCACGAGTGGGCCCGTCTGGTGTTGGCGTGCAGCCGGTACGACCTGGCCTCGGTGCGTCACCAACTGGACGTGGTGGCCACGACACCCGATCCGCTGTCGACGATCGAGGGACCGAGGCTGGCCGTCGCGGCGGTCCTGGCTGCGATCGACGGCCGCAGCGACGATGTCGACCGGTACACCCGGGAGACCATCGAGCTGGTCTCCTGGATGGACAACGGGCCGTTCCGGCAGATGCGCGTCCTGGCCGACCCGGACGATCTCGACGCCCTCAGAGATCTCGGTGTCCACGCGGCGAGCGGCCGGTTCCGGCTCGTCGAGAACGACGCGCTGATCCTCCTCGCCGCCGAACGCCTCCGCTCCGGCGACGTCGACCGCGCCGCCGGGCTGCTCCGGTCGACCGCACCCTGCCGCTCGCCGGCGATGACCCTGCTCGGTCGCCACGTGGCGAAGCAGACCGGTGTCGACGAGGAGGTCGAGTCGGCCATCGCCGAGCACACCCGACGGGCGACCGCACGCGGCACGATCGACGTCGAGTGGGCGACCGAGCGGCCCCGGCGGGCCCTCCGCGAGGAGCTGGAGCGACGGGGCTGGCTCGATCCCGGCCGATGAGGCTCAGGCGGCCCAGGGGTCGAGCACCAGCTTGCCGGTCGACTCGCGCTCCTCGAGGCGCCGATGGGCCTCGGCGGCTCGATCCAGCGGCAGCACCTCGTCGACCGGGATGCGGACCCGGCCGGACGCAACCAGACCGATGACCTCCGTCATCGCCTCGATGGCCACCTGGGGCCGGAGCCCGAAGTAGACGCCCAGGTTGAACACGGTGATGGTCTGGTTGGGCGAGGGCACGTAGAGGAAGCGGTGCTGGGCTGACTCATCGAACACTCCGGCCGACCCCGACGCCCGACCGAGCACGACGAAGCGCCCGAACGGGGCGAGCACCGACAGCCCTTCGGCGAAGGTGCGCCCGCCGGCCACCTCCAGCACGACATCGAAGCCGGCGCCACCGATCGCCGCTGCAGCCTCCGACTCCCAGCCGCTCACGGTCGGATCGACGACGGCATCGGCCCCTGCAGCCAGCGCCGCCTCGCGCTTCGCGCCCGTGCTCGCCGCTCCGACCACGGTGCCGGCGCCGAGGACCTTCGCGATCTGGACGGCGAGCGTGCCGACACCTCCGCCGGCACCGCCGACGAGCACGGACTCGCCCTCGGCGAGTCGGGCGCGATCGGTCAGCACGAGCATCGCGGTCGTTCCCGCAACGGTGATCCCGGCCGCCTCGGCTGCGCCCAGCCCAGGCGGGATGGGGACGACCTGGGCCGCGTCGGCGACCGCGAACTGCGCGTACCCGGTCGAGCCGTCACCGCCGACGACCGCGAACACCGACGAGCCGACCGGCGGACCCTCCACTCCGGCGCCGAGCCGCTCGACCGTGCCGGCGACCTCCGCCCCGGGCCGGAACGGCAGCTCGGTCGGGAAGGGGTAGGCGTCGTCGCGGCGTCGCATCACGTCGGCGAAGTTCACGGCGGCCGCCTCGACGCGGAGCTGGATCTGGCCCGGCCCGGGTTCGGGTACCGGCACCTCGACGACCTCCAGGACCTCCGGACCGCCGAACGCCTCGATCTGCACTGCCTTCATCACCATGTCCTCCTGTTCGTGGGGCGCCCGAATGGGCCGCCACCCCACACGACGCGGCCGAGTGCCGATCGAGGACAGCTGTCGCCGATTCTGTGCGCGTCGCCGGTTTCTCGGGCTCGGGTGTCCTCCCGGCGCGTCCCTGCGCGTCGTCCTGGTGAGCGGATGCCATCGGGGCGCCGCCACCGCACCGGGAGACGATCGCCATGCAGTACCTGCTCCTCCTCGCCGCCGAACCGGCGGCCTGGGCCACGAACGAGACCGACGTCGACGACGGCGTCATCGACGACTGGGAGCTCTACACCCGCGCACTGCACGAAGCGGGCGTGCTGGTCGCCGGGCACGGCCTCGAAGGGGTCGACGCCTCGACGACGGTCCGCGTGCGGACCAGCCAGCGGGTGCTGACCGACGGTCCCTTCGCCGAGAGCAAGGAGCACCTCATCGGCTACTACGTCATCGAGACCGACGATCTCGACGAAGCGCTCGACTGGGCGGCGAAGGCGCCGAACGCCCGGATCGGCAGCGTGGAGGTCCGACCGATCATGGCTGGCTCGTCGACCGAGACCGTCCTGGCCGAGCGGCGCGCGTGAGGCACGACCGGGTCGGCGAGGCGTGGCGGAGCGATCGGGCCCGACTCGTCGCGTCGCTGTCCCGCCGCTTCCGGGACCTCTCGCTGGCCGAGGACGCGGTCCAGGAGGCCTTCGCCGAGGCCGTCCGGCGCTGGCCCGTCGACGGCACCCCGGACCGTCCCGGTGCCTGGCTCTCGACGACGGCGTACCGAAAGGCGATCGGCATGCTCCGACGACGGCGACCGACCAGCTCCATCGACGCTGAGGACCTCCCCCACGAGGAGCCGATCGGCGTCGCTTCGGACCTCGACCGCGATCTGTTCGGCCTGATCCTCACCTGCTGCCACCCGGCCGTGAACCGTGATGCCCGCGTGGCCCTCACGCTCCGACACGTCTGCGGCCTCTCCACGGCGCAGATCTCGGCCGCGCTCGTCACCAGCGAGGTCGCCCTGTCGAAGCGCCTCGTGCGCGCCCGCCGAAAGCTCCGTGACGCCGGGATCTCGTTCGAGGCACCCGCCGACATCGACCTCACCGACCGACTGGACGACGTACGCCTCGTCGTCTACCTCGTCTTCAACGAGGGGTACCTGGGCTCCGACGACGGGCCGGCCGTGCGCGCCGAGCTCTGCGATGAGGCCATCTGGCTCGCGCGGCAGCTCCACCGGCTCCGACCCGACGACGAGACGACCGGGCTCCTGGCCCTCATGCTCCTCCACCACGCCCGACGCGACGCACGCCAGGATCGGATGGGTCAGCTCGTTCCCCTGCCCCAGCAGACCCGCGAGACGTGGCACCACGCCGACATCGCGGAGGCGCGCACCCTGCTCGCGACGAGCGGTCGACGTGCCGTGGGCCCGTACCAGGTGGAGGCGGCGATCGCCCTGTGCCACGTCGCCGGACCCGAGCCCGACTGGGCGCGGATCGCCGACCTGTACGGGCTGCTCGGCCGGTTGGCACCGTCGGCGATCGCCGAGTTCAATCGGTCGCTCGCCGTCGGCCGGGCCGACGGAGCCCGAGCCGGCCTGGCCGTGCTTCGTCCACTGCTCGATGACGACCTCCTCGCCGGGTACCCACACCTGCACGCCGTGCACGCCGACCTACTCGAGGCGACGGGGGACCGGCTGGGTGCGGCCGGTGCCTGGCGCCGTGCGGCAGCGGCCACGGTCGGGTCCCGTCGACGAACGGCGTTGCTGGATCGGGCGGCGTTGCTGGACCGGGCGGCGACGGCCGAGTCGGGCTGAGCAGCGCCCGCGGAGGGCGCTGGCGGAGCTGTGCGAGGGGATGTTCGAGCCCACGTACCTCCTCGCGCCGCGCTGCTCCGGCACCCCGCCCGACACGGGTGCCGTGACGGATCACACTTGATTTGCATAGGACTACGATGCATCGTAGTCCTATGCGAAATCACCGAACCCCCCGTCCCCTCCTCCTCGGCGTGCTCCTCGTGGCGGCCGTGGTGCTCGCGGCCTGCGGCGAGGACAGTCCGAGCGGCATCTCCGCCGAGCGGACCGACACCGCACCGGCGGCCTTCGACGTCGTGCAGACCGTCGTTGAGGTCGACGACGACGACCTCGTCTTCCGAACCCGTGTTGGGGCGGACGCCGGCTCCGACACGCCCGAGCCGGTCGGTGTCCTCGATGGCGCTCCGGTCTGGTCCTACGTGTGGCCGACGAGCCTCGACTCCTCGTCGGTCGGCTTCGAGCCCGGACAGGGGATCCTGGCGCTGGCCGCCACCTCCCACCCCGACTTCGACGACACGCCCCTCTACGACGAGAACGGCGACGGCGACGTCGCCAACGACGGCGCCGACTGGCACACGCACTGGGTCGTGCTCACCGAGTCGGCCGAGTGCGACGGCGGCCTCGCCGTGCACGACATCCCCGACGGGGAGACACCGGCCCTGCCGCCGACCTGGCCCGAGCTACCGATCCTGATCGACAGCCCCGACATCCCCCTGACGCTCGATGCGGAGGCGATCGAGATCCGCATCCCGGCGACGGCCGTCGGTACGCCGGAGGACTTCAGCTTCGACGGCGTCACGTCCGGTCTCCGGGTGTCGACCGACACCCACGATCCGTTGCTCTGCGTCGAGGTCGTGTTCGACGTGGCGTCCGGTGACCTCTCGCTGCCCGGCGAGCTCGACCGATGAGCATCGAGGCGGAGGCACCCGCGGCGCCCGAGCTGTCGGTCGGGCGCTGGTTCAACACGGCCGGTCCGCTGACCCTCGCCGGTCTGCGGGGCTCGGTCGTGGCCATCGAGGCGTTCCAGATGCTGTGCCCGGGCTGCGTGAGCCACGGCCTGCCCCAGGCGCAGCGCCTCGCCCGCACCTTCGGCGACGACCTGACCGTCCTCGGCCTCCACACGGTGTTCGAGCACCACGCGGCGATGACGCCGGTCGCGCTCGAGGCCTTCCTCCACGAGTACCGAATCGGCTTCCCGGTCGGTGTCGACCGCCACGAGGAGGGCGATCCGACGCCGATCACGATGCGGCGACTCGGGTTGCGGGGCACCCCGAGCCTCGTCCTGGTCGATCGGCGGGGACGGATGCGGGCGAACCTCTTCGGCAACGTGGACGACCTGGCCCTCGGCGCGCTGGTGGCCCGGCTCGCCGACGAGGAGGCGGTGGGCTGTGATCCGGCGACCGGTTGCCCGGTCCCGCTCGACACCGCGGGCGGCATGGGAGACTGATGCCGTGAGCGGAGCCGATCTCGACCGCAAGCTCGTCGCCGCGGTCGAGCGCCTCGGTCGGGCGATCGGGGCCGCCCGGCGTCAGGCCGCGACGACCCTCGGCCTCTCCCAGCTCGGCCTCCAGATCGTCGAACTGCTCGCCGACGGGCGACCGCGGCGCATCGGCCGTCTCGCCGCCGAGCTCGACATCACCCAACCGACGGCGAGCGAGGCGGTGGCGACGCTGGTGGACCGGGGTCTGGTGCTGCGCCAGCGCGACCCCGACGACGGCCGAGCCGTCGCCATGCGCCTCTCGACCGCCGGCGAGGAGCTCGCCGACGACGTGCGCACCCGCCTAGCACCCGTGCTCCGAGCCGAACCCGGCACCGACGACGCTGCTGACCGGGGGGTGGCGCTCCGTGTGCTGCTCACCGAGATCGCACGACTGCAACGAGACGGGGTGATCTCGGTGAGCCGCAACTGCCTCACCTGCCGCCACTTCGACCCGGGCGACCCCACGACGACACCACGGTGCCGTCTCCTCGATCGGGACCTCCCCAATGCGGACCTCCGGGTCGACTGCCCCGAGCACGCCCCCGTCGCGACCTGACCCGGGACGCGGCCGGGCCGGCGGAGCGGACGCCGCAGCGCCTGCTCCGCCGGCCGAGCGTGACCGAGCGAGGACCGACCGTCAGCCGATGGGCTCCAGCTCCCGCTCGTCGTCCCGGGCGTCGGTGGCGATGTCGCGGGACGGACCCGACTCGTCGATGCCGAAGCGCTCGTGGATGCGACGGGCCCAGGTCGGTGCCCACCAGTTGGCGTCGCCGGCCAGCTTCATCAGCGCCGGGACCAACGTGGCCCGCACGATGAAGGCGTCGACGAGCACGGCGATGCCGAGGCCGAGGCCGAACAGCTTCATGAAGGTGATGCCCGAGGTGGCGAAGGAGAAGAAGGTGACCGACAGCACCAGCGCCGCCGCCGTCACGATGCTGCCGGTCTTCGCGAGGCCGGACACGATGGCGGCGTCGTTGTCGCCGGTGCGGTCGTACTCCTCCTTGATGCGGGAGAGCAGGAAGACCTCGTAGTCCATCGAGAGCCCGAAGGCGATGGCGAACATGAGGATCGGCATCGACACGTCGGTCAGCCCCGTGGCCGTGAAGTCGAGCAGGCCGGACAGGTTGCCGTCCTGGAAGATCCACACCATGGCCCCGAAGGTGGCCGTGAGGCTGAGCATGTTGAGCACGATCGCCTTGAGGGGCACCAGGACGCTCCCGAACATCAGGAACAGCAGCACGAAGGTCGCCAGGGCGATCCACCCGGCGGCGATCGGCGCCATCGCGAAGATCGCCGAGCGGGTGTCGATCAGCTGCGCCGTGGCACCGCCGACGACGGTCTCGAACGGGGCGTCGAGGTCGCGGATCTCGGCGATGCGGTCCTCGCCGATCGACGACATCGGGACGAAGTCCGGGACCACGCTCAGCCAGGCCGCGCCCGGCTCGAGGAGGTACTGGCCGGAGGCCGGCCCGGGCTCGGCGACGAGCACGCCGTCGACGTAGCTGCCGGTGGCGGTGTCGACACGGTCGATGTCGCCGAGGGCGGACACGGTGGCGGCGTAGTCGTCGAGCGCATCGAGGTCTGCGCCCTGCGGAACGACGACGCTGAAGGCATCGGCCTCGTTCGACGAGAACTCGGAGGCGAGACGTTCGGTCGTGACGCGAGCCTCGTTGCCCTCGGGCAGGCTCCGGGCATCGGGGTTGCCGAACTCGACCGAGAGGAACGGCAGGCCGACGAACACCAGGACGGCGATGGTCGACACCGCGACCACTCCCGGCCGAGCGAGGACGCGGCGGCCGGCGCGGGCCCAGAAGTTGTCGAGCGTGCCCGTGACCGTCGTCGAGCGACGACCGACCGACCAGCTGTTCACGCGGTGGCCGAGCACGGCGAGGAGCGCGGGGAGCGTGACGACCGACGCCGCCATCGCCACGAGGATCACCCCGATGCCGGCGTAGGCGAACGACCGGAGGAAGTAGAGCGGGAAGACCAGCAGCGAGGCGAGCGACACGCCGACGGTGAGGGCGCTGAAGGTCACGGTCCGACCGGCGGTCTCGACGGTGCGGACGACGGCGGCGTCGCTGTCGTGACCGGCGGCCAGCTCCTCCCGGAAGCGGGAGACGACGAACAGGCTGTAGTCGATGGCCAGACCGAGACCGAGCGCGATGACCAGGTTGATCGAGAAGACCGAGACGTCGGTGATGCCGGCCACGAGCCAGAGCACGAAGAAGGCGCCGAAGATCGACATGATCCCGACGGCGACCGGCAGCAGCGCGGCCACGATGCCCCGGAACACGATGACGAGGAGCAGCAGCGTGAGCGGGATGGCGATCATCTCGGCGAGCGCGAGATCGGACTCGAGCCGCTCGCCGATGGCGTTGAAGACGGCCGCCTCACCGCCGGCGCTGACCTCGAACACCGGTCCCTCACCCTCGACGGCCTCGATGACCTCGAGCGCCCGTTCCTCCTGCTCGTCCTCCGTTCCGAAGATCGTCGCCACCACGATGGCGGCGTCCCCGATCTCGGAACGGAGGCCGTCCGGCTCCCCCAGGCTCCAGTAGGAGGCGACGCCCTCGACGCCCTCGAACGAGGCGATCGTCGCCTCGAGGTCGGCGGCCGCGTCCGCCACCTCGGGTGCGTCGACGTCGCCGCCGACGGCATCGACGAGGAGCACGAGCTGCGGGCTGCCGACGCCGTAGGAGGCGAGGAGCTCATCGGCGCGGGTCGACTCGGCGTCGGGGTCGTCGAACCCGCCGCCGGCGAGCCGCGAGAACACGCCGGTGCCGAGCACCGCGGCGACGACGAGGGCGGTCACCGAGGCGACGAGCACCAGCCGCCGGCGTCGGACGATCTGGCGTCCCAGGGAGGTGAACATGGGGGCTTCCTTCCGCTTGCGGACCGGCGCTCCCGGCCTCGGAAGGCAACGTACGAACCGCCTCCGCCGCGGTCATCGGCGTCCGGTACCCCGTCGCTGGTCCCGTGGGACGGTCGTGGCGACGAGGCCTCCTCCCGTGGGAGGAGCGCGTCAGGTGGCCGTGCGGCGCGGGGTGACGATCCCGGCGTCGAAGGCGTGCACGATCGCCGCCGCCCGGTCCCGCACGCCGAGCTTGGCGAAGATCGCGCCAACGTGGGTCTTGACCGTCGTCGTGGCCAGGAACAGCTGGTCGGCGATCTCGTGGTTGGATGCGCCGCGGGCCATCAGGCGCAACACGTCGAGCTCGCGCTCGGTGAGCACCTCGACCTCCGCCTCCTCCACCCGCTGCGGGAACACCGTCGTGCGGAAGACCTCGAGCAGGTCGCCGAGCAACGAGCCGTCGATCCAGCTGCCGCCCGCGGCGACGGTCCGGATGGCCTCGATGAGGTTCTCCGGGGTGGCGGACTTGAGCTCGAAGCCGGCGGCGCCGGCCTCGACGGCCGCCCACAGGACGTCCTGCTCGCCGAAGGTCGTGAGGATGCAGACCGGCGGGCCGTCGGACTCGACCAGCCGGCGGGTCGCCTCGATGCCGTCGGTGCCCGGCATGCGGACGTCCATGCAGACGACGTCGGGACGGACGGTGGCCACGTGATCGAGGATCCGATCGCCGTTGTCGAGCTCGCCCACCACCTCGAGATCGTCCGCCGCCGAGAGCACCATCGTGAGCCCGGCGCGGATCATGGGCTGGTCGTCCACCAGGAGGACGCGCGTCACGCACGCACCTCGGGGTGGTCGGTCGCGACCGCAGCGGACCGCGGCAGCTGCGCGGCGACCCGCCACCGGCCGCCGGAGCGACCGGCGTCGAAGGAGCCCCCGAGCGACCGCACCCGCTGGCGCAGGCCGTCGATCCCGCTGCCGCGGCCGGTGCCGTCGGCGGCCCGGCCGGCGTCGTTCGAGATCACGACGCCGACCGAGGTCTCGCCCGCGGTCAGCTCGACGTCCACGACGGCGTCCGGAGCGTGCTTGGCCGCGTTGGTGAGCGCCTCGCGGAGGACCTCGTAGGCGACGATGCCGACGCCGGTCGCGACCGCGTCGAGCGGCCCGTCGCGCTCCACGCGGACGGCGAGGCCCGCGGCGCGGTACTGCTCGATCAGCGGATCGACGGCGTCGAGGCTCTCGACCGGTCGGCGGTAGCCGGCGTCCGTGCGCATCAGCGCCAGCGCCTCGCGGAGGTCCTCCATGCCCTTGCGACCGACGGTCTCGGCGTCGGCGAGCGCAGCGGTCGCCCGGTCGGGGTCGCTGGCGAGGGTGGTGCGGGCGCCGGCGAGGTGCAACAGCACGACGCTGAAGCTGTGCCCGACCAGATCGTGCAGCTCGCGGGCGATGCGCTGTCGCTCCTCTCGGGCGGTCGACTCGGCCAGTAGGGCCCGGCTCCGCTCGAGCTCGTCGATCGCCCGGGTGAGGTGGCCGATGACCAACCCGAAGACCAGCCCGAGCGCGAGGCCGGACAACCAGGTCCACGGGCCGAGCTCGACGTAGTCGTCGACCCGGGCGACCCACAGGGCAGCCGGCGCGGCGATCGTGGCGCCGATCAGCACCCGGGTGACCGGGCGGATGTCCTCGGCGGAGGACACGATCGCCAGCAGGAGCACGATCACGAACCAGCCGACGTTGCCCTTGTCCTGCGATTCGGCGATGACGGTCGGCACGATGGTGAGGACGAGCAGGGCCGGATCGGGGAGGCGACCGGTCACCAGCTCGACGAGCAGCACGACGACGACGAACGACGCCGGGATCCACCCCCAGTCGACGGACACGGCGAGGCTCCACACCGCGAAGCCGAGGGCGACGATCAGGACGGCCTTGCGAAAGTCCTGGCGGTCGGTCAGGAGCTCGAGCACCCCTCAACGGTACCGACGGCCGCTCGTCCCCTCGTCCTCCCACGGTGCCTGCCGCCTCCTCCCGTGGGAGGAGGCGGGGTGCTCAGTAGGAGCGCAACGCCCCGGAGACCGCGGCCCGGTACTCCTCGACGCGCCGCAGCTTGAGGTCCTCGTAGCCACGGACCCGGTCGATCAGCGAGGCGATCTCGACGGCCTGCGCCACGTTGTCGGATCGCAACCCGAAGACCAGGGTCTCGACGAGCTCGTCGTACTCGGCGATCAGCTGCCGCTCGAGCCGGCGCACCTTCGCTCGGCCGAACGGGTCGAGCGCCGTGCCCCGGACCCGCTTCCCGGAGGCGAGCGACCGGAACAACGGGCGGGAGCGCCGGCCGAAGCGGAGCTTGCGCTCCATCCCCATCGCCCGGAGCATCGGCGGGTGGAGGTGGTAGATCACGCCGTCCGGGTCGCCGCCGGCGGCTCGGATGGTGGCCTCGGCCTCGGGTGCGACGAGGAGGCGAGCGACCTCGTACTCGTCCTTGTAGGCCATGACCCGGTGCAGGCCGTCGGCGGCAGCGCGGGCCAGCGCGACGGAGTCGGGGGCGACCGCCTGCTCGGCGGCGACGACCCGCTCCACCCGGTCGAGGAAGCGCCGGGCGTAGGCCTCGTCCTGGTAGTCGACGAGATCGCCGGCCCGCAGGTGCACCGCCTCGCGGAGCCCGTCGGTCGCCGGCAGCGCCGCCACCCGTTCCGCCAGCGCCGCGGGCAGCTCGGTCACCTCCACCGTCGGACCCCCCGGCCCGGCGGTCGCGGCAGCCTCCACGGCCTCGCGGTCGAGGGCCCAGCGGCGGCCCCACGTGAAGGCGGCGCGATTGGCCTCGACGGCTACGCCGTTGAGGTCGATCGCCGACTCGACGGCGACCGGGGCGATCGGTACGACGCCCTCCTGCACCGCCACACCGAGCACGAACACGTTCGCCGTCGCGACCTCGCCCACGAGGCCGCCGGCGAGCGCCGAGGCATCCATCCACAGATCGGTGGTCTCGATCCGGGCGTCGAACCGCGTCGTCAGCTCGTCGTGATCGGGATACGCGATCGCAGGGTCGGAGATCATGGCGCCGGTCGGTGTGCGATGGGTCGAGCCGATGACGCGGGTCGTGCGCCCCTCGGCCGCCAGCACGCCGTCGCTCGCGCCCACGAGCTGATCGAAGGCCAGGATGGCGTCGGCCTCGCCGGCACCGATCAGGTTGGTCGAGCCCGTGCCGGGCCGGGTCAGCACCACGTCGGACACGACCGGTCCCGCCTTCTGCGACAGGCCGGTCTGGTCGAGGCCGCTGACGTCCCAGCCGTCGAGCATGGCGGCCGTCGCGAGCACCTGCGCCACCGTGACGACACCGGTGCCGCCGATGCCGGCGAGGCGGAGGCTGGCGCGGTCGCGGGCCGGATCGATCGGTGGCTCGACCAGCTCGACGCCGGCGCCCGTGGACCGTTCTCGTCCCGCCGCGGCCATCGGCACGGTCATGAACGAGGGACAGTCGCCCTCGACGCACGAGAGGTCGAGGTTGCACGACGCCTGGTCGATCGTGGTCTTGCGGCCCAGCGGCGTGTCGAGCGGCTGGACGGACAGGCAGTTGCTGACGTCGCCGCAGTCGCCGCAGCCCTCGCAGACGCGGTGGTTGATCACGATCCGCGTCGTCGGCGCCGGCAGCCGCCCCCGCTTCCGGTCCCGGCGCAGCTCGGTGGCGCAGGCCTGGTGGTGGATGAGCACGGTCACGCCGTCGATCCCGGCGAGCAGCTCCTGCGCCTCCACGATCCGGGTGCGGTCCCAGACCTCGACCCCGGCCGGCAGGCCGGCGCGGTCGTACCCGCGGACGTCGTCGGTCGTGATCATCACCCGGGCCGCTCCCTGGGCGAGGAGGACCGTCGCGAGCTCCGGCACGCCGAGCGACTGGGTCGGCGTCTGCCCGCCGGTCATCGCCACCGTGTCGTTGTAGAGGATCTTGAACGTCATGGTGGTGCCGGAACCGATGGCGGCCTGGACGGCCAGCTGTCCGGAGTGGAGGTAGGTGCCGTCGCCGAAGTTCTGGACGATGTGGTCGGTGTCGACGAAGGGGGCCATGCCGATCCAGTGCGCTCCCTCGTTGCCCATGGCGGTGATCCCGATCGTCTCACCGACCCGCTCCGGGTCCATCAGCAGCGACATGCCGTGGCACCCGGTGCCCGCGCCGACGAGGGTGTCCTCGGGGACCTTCGTGCCCCAGTTGTGGGGGCAGCCCGAGCAGAAGAACGGGGTCCGGTTGACCGACAGCGGGAGCAGCTTCCGGGGAGCCGGCGGGCGGACCTGCTCCAGCGGTGCGAGCCGCTCGTCCAGGCGGGCCGCCAGCCGGTTGCGGAGCCCGACGACGATCGCATCGGCGTCGAGGCGGCCGTAGCTCGGCATCAAGGGCCCACCCCGGTCGTCGGTCTTGCCGAGCACCTGCGGCCGCTCGGACGCGGCGTAGAGCGCGTCCTTGATCAGCCACTCCAGCGTGGGGTTCTTCTCCTCGACGACGACGATCTCGCTGAGGCCGCGAGCGAAGCGGCGCACGAGGTCCTGGTCGAAGGGCACCGGCATGCGCAGCTTCAGGAGGCGGATGCCGGCGTCGCGCAGCGCCTGCTCGTCGTCGAACCCCAGGCGCCGGAGCGCCTCGCGGAGCTGCTGGTAGGTGAAGCCGGTCGCCACGAGCCCGATCCAGGCGTCGTCGGGGTCGACGGCGATGGTGTTGAGGTCGTTCTCGATGCCGTACCGGAGGGCGAGGACGCTGCGGATCTCGCGGAACTCCCGCTCGACCTCGACCATGCGGGGTCCGAGGAACACGGCGCTCGGCTGGCAACGCCACGGCTCGCCGTCGACCAGCAGCTCGGGCAGCACCGGCGGCGATGCGAGCGCCGGCAGGTCGACCGTGCCGGAGCCGTCGGCGACCGGCGTGACGATCTTCATCGCCGACCACAGCCCCGACACCCGGCTCATCGCCACGGCGTGGAGCCCCAGCTCGAGGCAGTCCTGCACGGTGCCCGGGTAGAGGATCGGCATGTGGAGGTCGACGAGCGCGGCGTCCGACGACGACGGCATCGTCGACGACTTCGCCATCGGGTCGTCGCCGACGATGACCACCGCGCCGCCGTGGCGGGAGGCGCCGGCGAAGACACCGTGGCGCAGCGCATCGGTCGCCCGGTCGAGACCGGGCGCCTTGCCGTACCAGATGCCGAGCACCCCCTCGTACGTCGCGTCGGGTCGCCCCGGCGCCAGCTGGGACCCCATCACCGCGCTGGCTCCGAGCTCCTCGTTCACCGCGGGCTGATGGACGATCGGCAGGTCGGGCACCTGCTTCAGCAGGCGCGCCACCTCGAGGTCGAACCCGCCCAGCGGCGACCCGGGGTACCCCGACACGAGCGCGGCCGTCCGGAGCCCGGCGGCGACGTCGGCGCGGAGCTGGTCGACCGGGATGCGGGCCAGCGCCTGGACGCCGGTGAGGAGCACTCGCCCGTCGGTGCGCTCGTAGCGGTCCGCCAGGCGATACGACTGCTGCTCGAGCGCCATGTCCGTCACTCTCCTCGTCGACCCGTCGCTACGATCATCGACCATCGGTCGACCATCCGGCAACGAGTCCGAAGATATGATCGCCCGATGCCCGATCCATCGAACATCGACGCAGTCGACCACCACATCCTGGCCGAGCTCCAGTCGAATGCGCGGCGTTCGAACAAGGAGCTCGCGGCGTCGGTCGGCCTCGCCCCGTCGACGACGCTCGGTCGGGTCAGGCAGCTGGAGGCCGACGGCGCCATCCGCGGGTACCACGCCGAGGTCGAGCCCGAGGCCCTCGGGCGGTGGATCGAGGCGCTGGTGTCGGTCCGGCTCTCACCGAAGGATGGCGACCGCGTCCGACGATTGGTCGACTCGCTGTGGGCGCTCGACGAGGTGATCGCGATCACCCTGCTGACCGGCCCCTACGACCTCCTGATCCACCTCAGCGTCGGGAGCATGACCGCGCTGCGCTCGATGGTGCTCGACCACATCGCCAGCCACGACGGGGTCGCGGACGAACAGACGATGATCGTGTTCGAGCACCGCCGCAAGCCGGTGCTCACCCCGTTGGAGGCGTGATCGGGTCGAGCTAGCTGTAGATCCCAGGAGCGTTGTTCAGGCTGACCGGAGTTGGTCGGTGGGGGCCTTGTGGCCGAGGGCGCTGTGTGGGCGTCGGTGGTTGTCGTAGTCGAGCCAGGGTTCGAGGGCCAGGGCGCGTTGTCGGGAGTTCTGGTAGGTCGCGGCGTAGGCCCACTCGCGCAGCATCGTCTGGATGAAGCGCTCAGCTTTGCCGTTGGTGCGGGGCCGGTAGGGGCGGGTGCGGAGATGACGGATGTCGTGATCAGCGCACCAGGTCGCCCAGGCTCGTGAGCGGTAGGGCGAGCCGTTATCGGTCATGACTCGCTGCACCTGGATCCCGCGGGCGGCGAACCAGGCGACGGCCCGGGCGATGAACCCGACTGAGACCGTGGCGGTCTCGTCGGTGAGGACCTCGACGTAGGCGAGACGGGTGGTGTCGTCGACACAAACATGGACCGCTTCCCAGCCGACTTCGTGGTTGTGGTGGCCGGGTCCTCGGCCGGTGACGCGGTGGCCGGGCTTGTTGAAGCGACCCAGCTTCTTGACGTCGACGTGGACGAGCTCGCCGGGATGACGGCGGCAGTACCGATTCGGTGGCTCGGGTGGTTCCAGCCTCGAGAGCCGGTTCAGCCCGAGACGGGCGAGCACAGCGCACACCGTGGAGGTCGCCATCGACAGCTCAGCGGCGATACGGGTGCTGGTCCAACGCAGGCGGCGCAACCGTTCGATCAGTGCCTCGGTCTCAGACGGGGTGCGACCGGGAACCGAGCCCGGGGCTGAGGAGCGGTCCTCGAGCGTTTGACCGGCATCGAAACGAGCCAACCACCGATACGCGGTCCGTTCCGAGCATCCGGCCGCGCTCGCAGCATCGGCGACGGTCCATCGCTGGTGACGGACACGACGACACAACAGATCTCGCTGGAACGGGGTCAGGCGAGCGTTACCGTGCAGCTTCACGGGTCTCCTTGGGGTGAGGGTGGGTTCAGCACCCCCGAGTCTCAAGGAGACCCACCTGACCAACGTGGATGGGATCTACAGCTAGAAGGCGTCGCGCCACTCACCCTCGCGGAGGCGGCGGACCCGCTCCTCCATCGGGGGGTGGGTGGTGAACCAGCGACCGGCGACCTGGCGGGCGCTGATCGGGTTGGCGATGTACATCTGCTCCTGGGCCGGGTTGACCTTCATCGGCACCCGCTGGACGGAGGCGTGGATCTTCTCCAACGCCCGGGCCAGCGGCTCACCGTCGTTGATGAGCCGGGCCGCGGTGCGATCGGCCTCGTACTCCCGGCTGCGGCTGATCGACATCTGGATCAGCCCCGCCGCCAGCGGCGCCAGGATGATCATGGCCAGGTCGGCCAGCGGGTTGCGGTCGCTGTCGCGACCGCCGCCGAAGATCAGGGCGAACTGGGCGAAGTTGGCGATGAAGGTGATGGCGGTGGCGATGGCCGCGGCCACCGAGCCGATCAGGATGTCGCGGTTGCGCACGTGGGCGAGCTCGTGGGCGAGCACACCCCGGATCTCCTCCCACGACAGCACCTGCATGAGCCCGGCGGTCACCGCGACGGCGGCGTTCTCCGGGTTCCGGCCGGTGGCGAAGGCGTTGGGCTGCGCGTCCGGGGTGATGTACAGCCGCGGCATCGGCATGTCGGCCCGCTCGGTCAGGTCGCGCATGATGGCGTAGTACTGCGGGTACTGCGCCTCCTCGGCGGGCACGGCGCGGGCCGAGCGGATCGCCAGCGCATCGCTCTTCCAGTACGACATGCCGATCATGGCGAACGCCGCGATCAGGGCGATCACCATGCCGGTGGAGCCGCCCAGGGTGGCTCCGATGAACAGGAAGAAGCCGGACAGGCCGGCCAACAGCACCGCGGTCTTGAATCCGTTCTTCATGGCGTGTCTGACACCTCGTCTCGAAGGTCAAATCTACAAACGCCGCAGGCCCGCCCCACCGGGTCCCGCCCCGGAGCTGACGACTCGTTCAGCGATGCTGGTCAGGTGGTCGAGTCGGCGTCGCCGGTGTGGTAGCCGGACGGGATCTCGAGGCAGGGCACGCCCTCGGCCCGGAACATGGCGACGTTGCGGGGATCGTCGTCGAGCGCGAGGCGGGGGTCGAAGCCGGCGGCCCGCAGCTCGTGCAGCTCGGCCCGCTTGACCATCGGCGACGGGGCGTAGTCGCCGAAGCCCCGCATGATGAGCAGGTCCCAACGGACCTCGTGGCGCTCGAGCCACTCGTAGGTCGTGTCGAGGATGCTCTCCGGTCGAGCGGTGAGCAGCACGATGGCCAGGTCATCGCGCAGCAGCGGGAGGAGCTCGGCGACCTCGTCGATGAGGTCGTCACCGCCGGCCGCCTCGAAGAACCGCCCCCACTGCTTGCGACCGGCGAGGAAGTGCTGCCGGTGGACAGCGTCGGCGATCACACCGTCGATGTCGACCACGACGCAGGGACCGGGCTCGATGGGGCCGTCGCGCCACGTCCACGTCCACGGCGTCGGTTGCGCGCTGCTCTCCGTGCTGTTCACGAGCCCCCGGCGGCCTCGGCGGCGCGCGCTGCGATCTCGTCGACCACCCCGGCGTCGGCGAGCGTCGTCGTGTCGCCGAGCTCGCGGCCCTCGGCGAGGTCGCGCAGCAGCCGCCGCATGATCTTGCCCGAGCGGGTCTTGGGCAGATCGGGCACGTCGACGACCATCTTGGGCCGGGCGATCTTGCCGAGCTTGTCGGCGACGTGGCCGCGGATCTGCTCCCGGAGCTCGGCCGATCCCTCGTGGGTGCCCCGCAGGATCACGTAGCCGACGATCGCCTGCCCGGTGACGTCGTCGGTCGCGCCGACCACGGCGGCCTCGGCGACGGCGGGATGGTCGACCAGCGCCGACTCGACCTCGGTCGTGGAGATCCGGTGGCCGGACACGTTCATCACGTCGTCGACCCGGCCGAGGAGCCAGAGGTAGCCGTTCTCGTCGAGCTTGGCGCCGTCGCCGGCGAAGTAGCGGCCCTCGAAGCGCGACCAGTAGGTGTCGCGGTAGCGCTCGGGGTCGCCCCAGATGCCCCGCAGCATCGACGGCCACGGTTGGGTGATCGTGAGGTACCCGCCGCCCTGCTCGATGGCCCTGCCCTCGTCGTCGACGAGCTCGGCGACGACGCCGGGGATCGGGTGGCAGGCGGAGCCTGGCGTCGTGGTCGTGACCCCGGGCAGCGGAGTGATCATGTGCCCGCCGGTCTCGGTCTGCCACCACGTGTCGACGATCGGGCAGGTCCCGCCACCGATGTGCGTGTGGTACCACATCCACGCCTCGGGGTTGATGGGCTCGCCGACGGTGCCGAGCACGCGCAGCGACGACAGGTCGTGCTTGGCCGGCTCGTCGGCACCCCACTTCATGAACATCCGGATGGCCGTCGGCGCGGTGTAGAGCTGCGTGACGCCGTAGCGCTCGACGATGTCCCACAGCCGGTCGCGGCCGGGCGTGTCGGGGGTGCCCTCGTACATGACCGACGTGGCGCCGTTCGTGAGCGGGCCGTAGACGATGTAGCTGTGGCCGGTGACCCATCCGATGTCGGCGGCGCACCAGTAGATGTCGTCGTCGGGCCGCAGGTCGAACACGTACTTGTGCGTGAACGCTACCTGGGTGAGATACCCGCCCGTGGTGTGCATGATGCCCTTGGGCTTGGCGGTGGTCCCCGACGTGTAGAGCAGGTAGAGCAGGTGCTCGCTGTCGAGGTGCGCCGGCGGGCAGTCGGTCGACGCGCCCTCCATGAGGTCGTGCCACCAGTGGTCACGGCCGTCGGTCCAGTCGACTTCGCCCTCGGTCCGGCGCACCACGATGCTGTGCTCGATCGTCGGGCAGGTCTCGAGCGCCACGTCGGCCGTCGGCTTCAGCGCCGCCGCAGCGCCCTTGCGGTAGCCGCCGTCGGCGGTGATGAGCACCTTCGCCTCGGCGTCGTTGATCCGGTCGGCGAGCGAGTCCGCCGAGAAGCCGCCGAAGACCACCGAGTGGGCGGCGCCGATCCGGGCGCAGGCGAGCATGGCGATCGGCAGCTCGAGGATCATCGGCATGTAGATCGCCACCCGGTCGCCCTGCTCGACGCCGAGGCCCTTCAGGACGTTGGCGAACCTCGAGACTTCGTCGAGCAGCTCGGCGTAGGTGACGGTTCGGGTGTCGCCCGGCTCGCCCTCCCAGTGGAACGCCACCTTGTCGCCGCGGCCGGCCTCGACGTGGCGGTCGAGGCAGTTGTAGGAGATGTTCAACGTCCCGCCGACGAACCACTTCGCGAAAGGCAGGTCCCACTCGAGGACCGTGTCGAAGTCGTCGAACCAGGTGACCAGGTCCCTGGCCTGCCGGGCCCAGAAGGCCTCGCGGTCGGCGTCGGCCTCGTCGTAGAGCGAACGGTCGTTGACGAGCGCTGCCGCGGCGAAGTCGGCCGGCGGCGGGAAGAGCCGGTCCTCGACGTAGATGTCGGCGATTGTCTCGTCGGACATGGGTCCCCCCTCATCTGGTGCGAGCAGCGTCGCCGATCCTAGGTCGCCGTCTCCGCGAGGCGTCCAGGCGGTCGCATCGGATCGGGCCCCATGGCCCTGGACTGCCGGAGCGCTGCAGGGGACGATCCGATCATCGGCACGAGGGGAGGCGACGTGCAGATCGCGCTCGGTGTGCTCTTCGCCGCCCTGGGGCTGCTGTACGCCGGCCAACTGCTGTCGGTGCTCGACTTCGGTCTGGCCCAACGCCTCGGCCTGCAGGAACGGCCGGCGCACGTCGACCCCCTGTCGAGCCACCTCGAGCTGTGGACCGCACGGTTCGACATCCTGTGGCTGTGGACGCTGCCTGCGGCCGGTCTCCTGATGCTCCTGGACCACTCGTGGTGGCCGTACGCGGCGATGGTCGGAGGCGGCGCGTTCGTCGATGCCGGAGGTCGGGAGCTCTCGAAGGTGGCCGGCCTGCGCGAGCACGGGGTCCGGACCGGCACCCCCGCCGAGCAGCGCAACGTCACGATCGCCTTGACGATCATGATCGTGCTCGGCGGCGCGGGGATCGTTGCGGGCCTGATGCAGGCGACCTGACGCGCGATGGAGGTCACGCCGCTGACCTGGGTGGTCGCGCTCCTCGGCCTCGCGATCATCTCCGTCCTCGGCGGCTTCCAGCTCATCGCCGTCCTCCGACCCCGGAGCGAGTGGACGATCGAGCACGTCTACGGGGGTCATCCGGACTCCACGGATCCGACCGCCTACTTCGCGTTCAACCAGGGCTGGGCGTGGGCCGATCCGTTCTTCTGGGCTCCGCTCCAGATCCTCGGCAGCATCGGGATGCTCCTCGGCGAGCGCTGGGGGTTACTCCTTGCCCTGATGGCCTCGGTGCCCTTCTGGTACACCGCGATCCCGATCTTCGTCTGGGACCGTGACCTCGGCTTCCGCTGCCCCACCTTCGAGTACTGGGTGATCGTCTGGGGAGTGTTCCCCGCCTTCGGCGTGTTCGAGGGCGGCTACTGCTTCGCCCGTCTCCTGGCGTGATCCGTCAGATCGAGGTGGTGTCGCCCAGGGCCTCGACCGAGCGCACCACCTGGCCGACCACGAGCCGCTCCGGGTCCTCGACGAAGGGCAGGTGGTTGTTGACCAGCAGCGTGACGAGACCGTGGAGCGTGCCCCAGATCGACAGGTAGCCGTTGAGCACGTCGGCGTCGACCGTGGCGAGCTCGTCCATCGAGGCCTCCTCCCCCCGTGCGGCACCGACGACCGCGACCAGGGGCGCGATGACCTCGGTCTCGGCCTCGACGGTCGGCCCGCCGGGCGGGGCCTCGTAGCCGGGGAGCTGGTCGGTCCAGATCAGGTTGAACTGGCTCGGGTTGTCGAACGCCCAGGCGAGGTAGGCCCGGCAGTAGGCCTCCAGCCCCGCCCCCGGCGGCTCGTCGGCGCTCGGCCGCACGGCGGCGGCGAGGCTCCCGTAGCTCTCGAGGATCAGCGCGGTGAAGAGGTCGTCGAGGCTGGCGAAGTACGTGTAGAGCGACGCCGGGTTCATGCCCACCTCGCGGGCGATGCCCCGCCACGACACCGCCGCCCGGCCGCCCTCGGCGAGCTGGCGACGGGCGACGGCGACGATCTCCGCGGTCAGCTCGCGCCGTTGCCGCTCCCGCCGGGTCTCCGTCGCCGCCATGTGACCGAGGCTACCCCGAACATGTCTTGCTTTTCGAACACTGTTCGGAGATCATGAAGATCGAACAGTGTTCGGAAACCAACGACTGATCGGAACTCGTGATGGCCTCACCACTCGAACGACCCCTGGTCCTCGGCGCCGGCCCCGTCGGGCATGCCGTCACGGTCGCCCTCGTCCGGCGAGGCGCCCGGCCCACCGTCGTGACCCGCCGCGGCACCACGGTCCCGGGCGCCGACGCCGTGGCCGCCGACGTCGCCGACCCCGTCCAGGCGAAGTCCGCGCTGGCCGAGGCCACCGCCGTCTTCCAGTGCGCCCAGCCCGCCTACCACCGGTGGCCGGAGGACTTCCCGCCGCTGCAGCGCAGCATCCTCGACGCCTGCGAGGCCGCGGGAGCGACCCTGGTCGCCACCGAGAACCTCTACGGCTACGGACCGGTCGACGTCCCGATGACCGAGGACACGCCGATGCGAGCCACCACGAGGAAGGGACGGGTGCGGGCCGCCATGTGGGAGGAGCTGGCCGAGGCGCACGCGGTTGGTCGCACACCGACGGCCGCGGTACGGGCGAGCGACTTCTTCGGTCCCGGTGTGCTGCTCTCCTCCCACGGCGAGCGCTACTTCCCCCGGCTGCTCGCCGGGCGGAAGGCCGAGATCCTCGGCGATCCGTCGAAGCTCCACTCGGTGACCTACGTGCCCGACCTCGGCGATGCCATGGTTCGGGTGGCCGAGGACCCCTCGGCGTGGGGTCGGGCGTGGCACGCACCGACGGCGCCGGCGCTCACCCAGCTGGACCTGCTGGAGATCGCCGCTGCCGCAGCCGGGACGACACCGCGGCACACCGTCATCGGACCCTGGTTGCTCCGACTCGTCGGCACGTTCAACCGGGACGTCCGGGAGATGACCGAGCTCACCTACGAGTTCGAGGAGGACTTCGTCGTGGACTCCTCCGCCTTCACGTCACACTTCGGCGTCGCGGCCACACCGCTGGCCGATGCGCTGGCCGAGACCGTCGCCTGGTTCCGGTCGGAGGCGTCGTGAGCGCCGTCTCGCGGTCGACGCGTGCCGTGCTCGCCGTCGGCCCGCTCGTCTTCGCCGCGCTCTTCCTGTTCCGATCGGTCCGGCCCGTCCTCGACACGACGATCCTGGCGATCGGCCTCGCCCTGGTCGTCGTCACCGGCGGGCTCCTGGCCGGTCGTCGCTGGGCGGCGGCGTACGTCATCTTCCCCGTGGCCGTCTTCGCCTCGCCGGCCGGTCGCGAGTTCTCGTTCCACCTGTCGGCGGTCGACAGCGACGCGTGGCGATGGTTCGCCGTCGTCTCGTTGCTGGCCCTCGGCCTCGCGCTCGGGGTCGTCGCCCTCGTGCTGCTCGACCGACCGGTGACGAAGCCGGCCGGCGGCGCATCGCTCGGCGGCGGGTTGGCCGTGGGGTTCCTCATGATCGTCGCCATCCAGGCCATCGAGCCGCACCCGGCGTTCGGCGGTGAGCTCAGCGACGACGAGATCGCCGCGCTGCCCGTGATCGAGCTCGTGAACTTCGGCTACCTCGCCGACGGACCGATCACGGTCCCGGGCGATGGCACGTTCCGCGCTCGCCTCGACAACCCGTCCGATCTCCCCCACACCTTCACGGTCGAGGAGGTCGACGTCGAGGTCTACGTGCCCGCCGGCCGGTGGGCGATCGTCGAGATCGACGGCTCCGAGCTCGCCGGCGACGAGGTGGCGATCATCTGCACGATCGGCGACCACCTCGCCCAGGGCATGCAGGTCCGAGCGACGGTCTCGTGACCCAGGGTGCCGCGGCCGTCAGACCGAGCGGGTGTCGCCGGGGGTCGGTGGTGGGAAGTCGCCCAGCTCGGACAGATCGGGCACCGGCACCGAGTGCGTGACCCCGTCCAGCTCGACGCCGCTGTCGGACAGCTCCGGTGACAGCGCCCGAGCCGTCTTGCTGTTGAAGCTGTCGACGGCGTCCGGGAAGATCTTCTCCCAGCAGATGTCCTTGAGGACCTCGGTGTGCCAGTCCGGGATCGACATCTGCTGCCAGCCCTCGGCGCCGTGGTGCCAGATCGAGGTCGGGACGAGGGCCCAGATCGACTCGACGGTGATGCCGGTGCTCCCGTCGCGCAGGATCTCCGTGATCGCGGTCCGGGACATCTCGGCCGCCTCGCCGGCTCGACGGGCGCCGAGCTCGCTCGACTCGCTGATGAGCGTGTCGTCACCGCCGACCGTGAACGTGTCGCCGTTCTCGTTCGAGACCGAGAGCCCACGCTCGTTGAAGTAGTCGTGGGTCATCCCGGCGGCCAGGTTGAGGAAGCTGCTGTTGAGGAAGCGGAGATAGGCCTGGTAGCCCTGCTCGCGGGTGCGGCCGCCCACGCCCCGCACCCCGCTGCCCGCCACCCGCTGGCCGCGGGTCTCCCGCTCCTGCGCCGACTGCGGGTCGGTCGCCGACGAGCCCAGCACCTGATCCTCGCGGGCGGTCCTCCCGGTCGGCGGCCGGCCGTAGAGGTGCTGACCCGAGATGCCCGGCTGCTGGGCCGAGCCCATCGTCTCCATGACCTCGTCGTCGGGCATCCCGTACCACGGCTGGGTGTTGTCGAACCCCCACCACACGATCGGCCCGAGCAGGTCCCACCACCTGGACGCCAGGTCGTTGAGGTAGTCCACGAACCACTGCATCACGAGCGTCTTGTTGATGAGGTGCCCGGCGGCGAAGGAGTCCTGCAGGAAGTGATCGCCGTACCCGTTGTTGAGCCACGCCTGGCGCAGGTGCTCGTTGTCGGTGGTGTCGATGTCGTCGATCGGCGTCGCGGTGTGGGCCACCCGGTGCGCCGTCCGGGCCTCCTCGCGGGCCTGGTTGTGATGGATCGCCCAGCGGTTCCAGCTGAACGGGGCGAAGTGGCAGGCGTTGCGGGTCAGGAGCCCGAAGTAGCGGTTCGCTCCGAGACCGGCGGTGGCCTGGTCGAGCGCCTTCTCCCCGCCGACCGGCGTGTGCTCGTACCAGCCCGAGTCGGCCTGGCCGGCGAACTTCTCCTGGAGCAGGCGGTGCTGGGCGCCGCTGATGCCGTGGCGCATCCGCTGGACGACGGGGAGCACGACGGAGCGCTCGAGGGAGTCGATCGATCCGGGGTCGGGCAGGTAGTCGGCCAGGGCGTTGAGCTCGCCGTAGCTCACCCAGAGACCGGAGCCGCGCAGCTTGATCCAGCGGACGTCCGGGAACGCTCGGCGCGGGTCCTTGGTCGCGTCGCTGGCGAAGAACCGGTTCTGACGCCACTGCTGGGACATCACGTGCCGGGCGTGCGCCGGCTCGACCGCGGCGCGAGCCAGGTCGCCGGGCTTGGCGTCGCCGAGCAGCGCGTGCTCCCAGGACGCGTGACGCTGGACCGGCGCGGGTCCCGGCGTCGCGCCGGCCGTGGGCGGGGTCCGGACGATCGACCCGACCGCACGGTTGCCGGCGGCGCGCTGCAGGCGCAGCGCCGGATGCCGCCGACCGCGGTGGTCCGTCCCGCGCCGCCGATTCGTCCCCGTGCGTTGCGCTGACCGACGGTCCAGCATCGGTCGGAGCGTAGGCCCGCCCGCTCCCGCGCTCACCGGTCGAGCGGGCAGACCTTCGGGCAGCCGTCACCACTCGCTCACCGACGGCGCGGAAATCGTTCGGCGGGAGCTGCCGCGCTGCCGTACGGTCGGGGTCGTCCGATCGAGACGAGGAGGTCCGCAGATGACTGCGAACGACGTGCTCCCCGTCTCCGGTCGCGCCTCCCGAAGGGTCTGACGCCGCTGCATCCGTGCGGGCGACCGGTCATCACCTGACCGCACCGACCCAGGAGCAGCACCAACGTGCGCCACCTTCCCGACGGCCTCGTCACCGAGCCCGTCTCCGAGCTCGACCACGGCGTCCTGCGCAGTGGCAAGGAAGCCCAGATCAACCTCGTCGAGTGGTTCGGCCCCGACGGCCGCAGCTGCCTCGTCGCCCGCAAGTTCTACCTCCCGAGGGAGGTGAAGCAGAAGGGACAACTCGAAGCCCTCGGCGTCCAGCGATCGTCGACGTTCCGCAACGACGTCGAGTACCGCGAGGGCCGCCAGTTCCGCAAGACCCGCGATCGTCGCGCCGTCGAACGGATGACGACCTACGGCAAGCGGCTGCTCCAGAGCCGCTGGACGAGCCACGAGCACGACGTCATGCAGCAGCTGTGGGAGAGCGGCGCGCCGGTCCCCTACCCGATCCGCTACGCCGACGAGGTCTTCCACCTGGAGTACGTGGGAGACGAGTCGATGGCAGCGCCCCAACTCGCCGGCGCCCGCCTCGGCGGCGACGACCTCACCTCGGCCTGGGAGCAGACGGTCGAGGGACTCCACGCCGTCGCCGCCGCCGGCTTCGCCCACGGCGACCTCTCGGCCTACAACCTGCTGTGGTGGGAGGGCCGGGTCTGGTTCATCGACTTCCCCCAGGCCGTCGACCTGGCCCAGAACCCGCAGGGGCTCGAGTTCCTCCACCGAGACGTCGTGAACGTCGCCACCTGGTTCCGGCGCCGTGGCCTCGACGTCGACGCCGACGAGGTCTTCGCCGAGGTGCTCACGTCGGTCTACGGCTGACGACGCCCGTCGGCCGGCTACGGCTGACGGGCCGTCCCGGCGCGCACCTCCGCGGCCGACATCGCGGCGCCGACGATCCCGGCGTTGTTCTGCAGCTCGGCGGGGACGACCTTCGCCTCGACGGTGATCTCGTCGATCCACTTCTCGGCGCGGCGCGAGACGCCGCCGCCGAGCACGATCAGCTCCGGGCGGACCAGGAGCTCCACGACGTGGAGGTACTCGTCGACCCGCTTGCCCCACTTCGTCCACGAGAGGCCCTCGGACTTGCGGATGCTCGCGGCGGCGTACTTCTCCGCCGCGTCGCCGTGGAGCTCGAAGTGGCCGAACTCGGTGTTCGGGACGAGCGTCCGGTTCACGAACAGCGCGGACCCGATGCCGGTGCCGAGCGTGGCGAGGAACACGACGCCGTCGCACTCCCGCCCGGCGCCGTGGCGCATCTCGGCGAGCCCGGCGGCGTCGGCGTCGTTGAGGACCGTCGCCTCGATCCCGTGATGCTCGGCCAGCTCGTCGACGAAGCGACAGCCGATCCACGACTTGTCGATGTTGGCCGCGGTCCGGACCACGCCGTCCTGGACGACCGCTGGCACGGTGACGCCGACCGGTCCCTTCCAGGAGAACTCCAGGAGCAGATCGGAGATCACCTGGGCGACGGCCTCGGGCGTCGCCGGCTGTGGCGTCTCGAACCGCTCACGGTCGGCGAGGAGCCGGCCGGTCGCCGGATCGACCGGCGCGCCCTTCACGCCACTGCCGCCGACATCGACGCCGAACACCGCCTCGTTCGCGCTCACAGGGTGATCGTAGGGCCCCCGCCACCGCCCGCGTTCCACAACAACACCGCAAAGGAGCCCAGGCCGTGCGAATCGGTGAGCGCCTCGGCCTCGGCCACCCGGCTGCGGGCCCGGATGGCGGTGAGATCACCGAGGTGTGCCCGCTCCCGCCAGACCCGACGACCCTCCTCGACGAGCTGGTCGAGCCCGTGCCGGCGCAGGAAGCTCGCCTGATCGAGGTGCTGGTCGGGGGTCGGGAGCTGGTCGACGCAGACGTCGGCGGTGAGGTCCTGCCCGCCGGGCTGGTCGAGCGGCGCGCCGCCGCGCTCGTGGCCTCGATAGGTCCGCAGCCACCCGGCGTCGGGCACAGCGGCCAGCCGGGCGGTGGTCGAGGCGTAGTCGATGGCGACCACAGCCCCACGGCCGACCGATGCCACGGCCGACTCGACCCAGCCCCGAGCGGCCGTCTGCACCGGAACCCGTGCCCCGACCGGTCCATCGCCGGAGGCGCTCCCGACCGGCGGGCCGAGCAGCTCGACGAGCCGCCCGTCCTCGTCGACATCGACCAGGACGTCGCACCACCCGTCGGCCGTGCGCTCGATCATCCGGAAGGGCAGGTTGTCCAGCAGCTCGTTGGCGACGACGACCCCGGCCTCGATCAGCTCCGGCGGCTCGGCGAGGGAGGTGACACCGTCGGGGTGCTCGTCCCGCAAGGGCGCCGACCGCTCGACCAGCACGAGGTCGAGCACGTCGGCGCACCCGGGTGAGGCGGCCAGCAGGCTCCGGGCGAGGGTGCCGCGACCGGCGCCGGCGTCGACGATGGTGAAGGGCGCCGGCCGGTCGAGCTGCTCCCACCAGGCATCGACGGCCCGGGCCATCACCTCACCGAACAGCGGTCCGACCTCGGGTGACGTGACGAAGTCGCCTCCCGACCGCCCGGCACCCCCACCCGAAGCGAAGAACCCGACCTCGGGCGCGTAGAGACAGAGCTCGACGAAGGCGTCGAAGCGGAGCGGACCGCCCTCGGCGATGGCGCGCCGGACGGCGTCGCCGGCTGGACCGTCGGTCGGGGCAGCGATGGCGCGGCTCAGCCGCCGGCGGCGGCCACGAGCGTCGTGGCCATGTCGCCGAACCTCGCTGCGGTCTGCGGGAGGATGCCGACGACGAGCGTGGCGACGACGGTGACCGACAGGGCGATGGTGAGCGACGGCGTCGACGACACCGGCGTCTCGTCGCCGTCGGGCACCTCCTCGAACCACATCTGGCGGGCGACCGCGGCGTAGTAGAAGAGCGCGATCACCGAGTTGACGGCCACGACGACCGCGAGGGCGATCGCCCAGGCGTCGCCGGCGTCGGCCAGCGATCGGAAGACGACGAACTTGGCGAACCAGCCGCCCAACGGCGGGATCCCGGCGAGCGAGAACAGCGCCACCGTCATGGCCACCGTCAACCCGGGCGCGTACCGGAACAACCCACCGTAGGAGGAGATCTCACCCGATCGGGTCTTGCGGGCCACGATGAGGACCACGGTGAAGGCGGCCAGGTTCGTCACGGCGTAGATCAACAGGTACGTGACCGTGGCCGGGATCGCCTGATCGGTGTCGCCGGCGACCGCCAGCGGCGCCAGCATGAAGCCGCCCTGGGCGATGCCGGAGTAGGCCAGCATGCGGACGATGTTCGACTGCCGCAGCGCGAGCAGGTTGCCGATCGTCATGGTGAGGGCGGCGAGCACCCACATGAGCGGCTGGAACACGTCGTCGCGCCCGATGAAGCCGGCGCCGATGAGGATCATGAGCGCGACGAAGCCGGCCGCCTTCGACACCACGGCAAGGAACGCGGTGACCGGTGTGGGGGCGCCCTCGTAGGTGTCGGGCGCCCACGTGTGGAACGGCACGGCCGACACCTTGAACGCGAAGCCCAGCAGGGTGAACAGGATCCCGATGATCAGCAGCGGCGAAGCGTCGCCGCCGGAGACGATCGGCGCGATCTGGTCGAGCTGGGTCGAGCCGGCGATGCCGTAGACCAGCGACATGCCGTAGAGCATCACCGCCGAGGCGAAGACGCCCATCAGGTAGTACTTGACGCCGGCCTCGTTGGACTTGGCGTCGCCCTTGCGCCACGCCGCCATCATGTACGCGGGGATCGACAGCAGCTCGAGGGCGATGAAGATCGAGATGAGGTCGCGGCTCGACGCCATCATCACCATGCCCAGCAGCGACGCCAGGAGCAGCTGGTAGTACTCGCTCTCGTAGTAGTCGCCGTCGCGCAGGTAGTCGGCCGACATCAACACGAGGATGTAGCCGGCGCCGATGAACAGGGCCTTGGTGACGAGCGCGAAGTCGTCGACCACGTAGGCCCCGCCGAAGAGCTCGCGATCGGTGCCGTCGAGGCCGAGCGTGACGATCGGGACCAACGTGGCGAGCAGCCCCATGCCGGCCAGGGCCGGCATGTACCAGCGAGCCCGCTCGTTCCAGATGATGTCGACGACGGTGAGGAGCGCACCGACGGCGAGCAGGGTGAGCTCGGGCGCGAGCGCGTGCCAGTCGATCGCCGGACGGTTGAACTCCGTGAGCGGCTCGATCACCTGGGCGAGGACGTGCATCGGATCAGCCCCGCACCTGCACGAGGAAGTCGCCGACGTTCTCCATCAGGGGGGCGACGGCGTCGTCGGTGACCCCGAACAGGAGCCCGGGCAGGATGCCGAGCACGACGATCATGATGAGGAACGGCGTCCAGGCGATCCACTCGATGCGCGTGACGTCCTCGATCTCGTAGCCGTCCCACTCCTCCTTCGGGGTGCCGAACGCGGTGCGCTGGTAGAGCCAGAGGAGGTAGCCGGCGGCGAGCACGGTGCCGATCGCCGCGACGACCATGAAGGTGCGGAAGGTCTCGACCGGCAGGGTCGGCGCCGGGCTGTAGGCCGACAGGATCGCCGGGAACTCGCCCCAGAACCCGGCGAGGCCGGGCAGGCCGAGCGAGGCCATCGACGAGAAACCGAGGATCCAGCCCATCTTGGGCGCGGAGACCAGCAGGCCGCCGAGCCGCTTGATCTCCAGCGTGTGGTACCGCTCCTTGATCGAGCCGGCGAGGAAGAAGAGCATGCCGGTGATCAGGCCGTGGGCGACCATGCCGAAGATCGCGGCGTTGATGCCGAAGTCGGTCATGGTGGCGATGCCGAGCATCACGAAGCCCATGTGGGCGACCGACGAGAACGCGATCAGGCGTTTCATGTCGGTCTGGGCCAGACAGCCCAGCGCTCCGTAGATGATGCCGATCACCGCCAGGAGCCCGATCCACGGCGCCCACTCGGCCGCCGCCTCGGGCAGCATCGGGATGGCGATGCGGACGAAGCCGTAGGTGCCGAGCTTCAGCAGGACGGCGGCCAGGATCACCGAGCCGACCGTCGGCGCCTGGGTGTGGGCGTCGGGCAGCCAGGTGTGGAACGGGAACATCGGCACCTTGATGCCGAAGCCCATGAACATGCCGGCGAACACCCAGAGCTGCGACGCCCGGGCGATGCCCTCGCCCTGGAACTCCGTGAGGAGCCGCATGTCGAAGGTCTGCTCCTGGCTGAGGAAGAACAGCGCCAGGAAGCTGATGATCATCAGCGCCGAGCCGAACAGGGTGTAGAGGAAGAACTTGATCGAGGCGTAGCGCCGCTCCTCGCCACCCCACACGCCGATCATGAAGTACATCGGCAGGAGCACGACCTCGAAGAACACGAAGAAGAGGATCAGGTCCTGAGCGACGAAGGTGCCGTTCATGCCCGTCGCCAGGATCAGGATCAGCATCAGGAACGCCTTGGGGTTCCCCGGCTCCGGGATGTGGTTCCAGCTGTAGATGATGCACAGCGGGATGACGGCCAGCGACAGGATCAGCAGCGGCAGGGAGATGCCGTCGATGCCGATGATGTAGCGGCTGTTGATGACGTCGATCCACGAGTTGTCGACGAGGAACTGCAGCTCGTCACCGCGGTCGAAGTCGTAGTTGACCAGCAGGTAGATGCCCATGGCGAGCGCGACGAGCGACGTCACGAGCGCGATGAGCTTGTGCGTCTCCTCCTGCTCCTTGGGGAACAGGGCCATGACCGCCACCCCGACGAGGGGGAGGAACACGGCGAGGCTCAGCGCCCATGCATCGAATCCAGTGGCTTCCATCGGGTGCGCCGCTCCCTAGACGAGGATGACGAAGAGGATCGCGAGGACGGCGGCGGCGCCGAACAGGAGCGATCCGTACTGTTGGACCTTGCCCGACTGGACGGTGCGCAGGGCCTCTCCCGAGCCCTCGGCGGTCCAGCCGGCTCCGTTGACCGCGCCGTCGATGACGGCCTGGTCGACGTAGTCGTAGACGACTTCGCCGGTCTTGCGGGCGCTGATGCCGGCAAGGTCGACGATCCGGTCGATGACGTTCTGGTTGAACCAGTAGGTGGCCCGGGCGAGCGGCCCCTTGGTCCCGGCGACCATGCCCTGCTCGTAGAGGTGGTCGAGGTAGTACTTCTGCTCGAGGACGGTCTTGCCCCATCTGAGCGGTGGGATGTTGTCGGTGACCTTGGCTCTCGCCCCGATGCCGGCCCAGTACCAGGCGGCTGCGATGCCGATCGCAGCGAGGGCGACGGCGGTCGCGATCAGCGCCTTGGAGACGCTGAAGGCCGGGTGCACCAACGCCGGGAACGCCGACTTCGGTTCGACGTACTCGATCAGGTACTCGGTGCCGATCGGCGACCAGGTGGCCTGGACGAAACCGGCGACGACGGCCATGAACGCCAGGATCATCAGCGGGACGGTCATGATGCGCGGGGACTCGTGCGGCGTGCCCTCGCCTCGGTACTCGCCGAAGAAGACGTAGTAGACGCAGCGGGTCATGTAGGCGGCGGTGAGGAAGCCGCCGGCCACACCCAGCCAGGCGAAGACGCCGAAGCCGGACTTGTCGGCCGTCAGCAGGATCTCGTCCTTGGACCAGAAGCCGGCGAACGGTGGGACCGCAGCGAGGGCGAGGCTGCACAGGATGAAGGTCCAGAACGTGACCGGCATGTATTTGCGCAGGCCGCCCATCTTCCGCATGTCGAACGTGTGGTGGGCCGCGTGGCTCACCGATCCCGCTCCGAGGAAGAGGCCGGCCTTGAAGAAGGCGTGGGTGAAGAGGTGGAAGATGGCCGGGGCCCAGGCGCCGGTGCCGAGCCCGAGGACCATGTAGCCCAGCTGCGAGACCGTCGAGTAGGCGAGCACCTTCTTGATGTCCCACTGCACGAACGCGAGCAGGCCACCGCCCAGGACGGTGACGATGCCCACGATCGCCATGAGGTTCGCCCCGCCGTCGGCGATCGAGAAGCCCTCGAAGAACACCGGGTAGAGGCGGGCGATCATGTAGACGCCGGCGACGACCATCGTCGCGGCGTGGATGAGCGCCGAGACGGGCGTCGGGCCGGCCATGGCGTCGGGCAGCCAGGTGTGGAGCGGGAACTGGCCCGACTTCGAGGCGACCGCGGCCATCAGGCAACAGGCCGCGACCAGCAGGAGGAAGTGCCGGAGCTCGCCGGCCATCGCCAGCTCGTTGATGCGCTGGATCGAGAACGTGTTCTCCCCCGCCTCGCGCACCGCCCAGTACAGCGTGATGATGCCGACGAGGAGGCCGATGTCGCCGACCCGGTTGGTGAGGAAGGCCTTGAGGGCGGCGTTGGAGTTCTTGCCCTCCTCCCACCAGTGACCGATGAGCGCGAAGGAACAGAGGCCGACCAGCTCCCAGCCGACGATCAGCTGGATGATGTTCTCGGTCAGGACGAAGAACAGCATCGAGGCCGTGAACAGGCTGAGGAACGCGTAGTAGTGCGTGTAGCGGCGGTCGCCCTTGACGTACTCGGTCGAGAACAGGTGCACGAGCAGCGAGATGCTCGCGACGACGAACAGCAGGATCGCCGAGAGCCCGTCGACGTGGGTGCCGACGGTGAAGTCGAAGCCACCGTTGGACCACCAGCTGACGGTCTCGACGACCGGCTCGACCTTGAGCTTCTCCTCGCCCTCCTCGGCGGTGAGCACCGGCGCCGAGGCGGAGACCGTCGCCGAGGTGAGCACGACCGACCCGTCGCCGCCACCGACGACGACCGGCGCGCCCTCCTCGAGCTCGCCCTCCTCGCCGCCGTGCTCCTCCTCGAGCTCGGCCTTCTCCTCGGCGGCGTCCTCGGCGTCGTTGACGCGGTCGATCCAGCCGATGCCGACCACGATCGAGAGCACCCACACCACGGCGATGAACGGGATGCCGATCAGGTGCGCGCCCTGACCGCCCTTGATCCGCTTCCCGAAGAAGAGGATCAGGACGAAGGAGATCCCCATCAACAGGGGGATGACGAAGGCGTTCTCCATCATCTGGCTCAGCCCCTCAACAGATCGAGCTCGTCGACATCGATGTCGGTGCGGGTGCGGTAGATCAGGAGGATCAGCGCGAGGCCGACGCCGACCTCGGCGGCGGCGACCGCGATCACGAACAGGGCGAAGACCTGGCCGACGACGTCGCCGTGGAGCATGCCGAAGGCGACGAAGTTGATGTTGACCGCGTTGAGCACGAGCTCGATCGACATCAGGACGGTCACGGCGTTGCGCCGGGCGAGGACGCCGTACACCCCGAGCGCGAACAGCACGGCGCCGAGGATCAGGAACTGGTTGATCAGCATCGGCTCAGTCCCTCCTCGCGAGCACGATCGCTCCGATCAGCGCGGCGAGCAGCAGCACGGACACCGCCTCGAACGGGATGATGAACTGGGAGAAGATCGAGTCGCCGACGTCGGCGGTCCGGTTGATGACCGGCTCCTCGGGGAGCTCCGCGTCCTCGAACTCGTCGAGCAGCGCGTAGACCAGCACCCCGCCCAGCAGCGACGCGACGGCAGCAGCGATCGGCCACTGCCGGCCGGTGAGGTTCGCGGTGCGCCCGATCGGTGCTCTGGTCAGCATGATGCCGAACAGGAACAGCACGACGATCGCCCCGATGTAGACGAGGTACTGGGTCGTGGCGACGAACTCGGCCACCAGCAGGATGTAGAGACCGCCGATCCCGGCGAGCACGCCCACGAGGTAGAGCGCGGCGTGCACGACGTTGGAGGTGGTCACCACGCGGAACGCCGAGATCACGACGACGGCCGCGATGATGCCGAAGGCGATGTTCTGCGCTACCAACCCAGCTCCTCGGAAGGACCGCAGAGAGCGTAGGGGGTCCGGGTGGGGTCGAGCGCCATCGTCGGCTGTGCCGTGCGGCTCCGCAGGCTCACCTGGGGACCTTCCGGACCTTCTGCTCCGAGCCCGACTCGTAGGGCTCGAAGTCCGGGACGGTCTCCATCCACTCGCCGAGGCGCACCTTGTCGTGGAGGAGGTCGGCGATCCGCGGCTCGGAGTACTCGAACTCGGGCGACCAGAACAGGGCGTCGAACGGGCAGACCTCGACGCAGATGCCGCAGTACATGCAGAGCGCGTAGTCGATGTCGAAGCGGTCGAGGGCGTTGACCGTGCGGGGCTTGCCCCCGGCGCGGCGCGGCGGCGCCTTGACCTTGTGGGCCTCGATGTAGATGCACCAGTCGGGGCAGGAGCGGCTGCACAGCATGCACGCGGTGCAGTTCTCCTCCTTGAGCGCGATGACGCCGCGGGCGCGGGTCGGCGGCGCCTCCTTCTCGTGCGGGTACTGGACCGTCACGTTGGGGGCCAGCATCGTCTTGAAGGTGACGCTGAGGCCCTTCAGCAGGCCGGGAACCTGAGGCATCGTCAGCGGCTCCTAGAAGGCGACCTTGAACACGCCGGTGAGGGCGATGTTCACGAGGGACAGGGGGATGAGGAACTTCCAGGCGAACTTCTGGAGCTGGTCCTCGCGCAGGCGGGGGTAGGAGAACCGGACCCAGAAGATCAGGAAGGCCAGGAACATGATCTTCGCCAGCATCACGCCGGGTCCGAGGATGTTCAGGATGTTGTCGTCGGCGTCGAACCCGGGGATCCACCAGCCGCCGAGGAAGAGCACCGAGGCCACGGCGGCGAACGCGAACGCCGTGCCGAACTCGGCCATGAAGAACAGCAGGAACCGGAAGCCGGTGTACTCGATGTGGTAGCCGCCGACGAGCTCGGACTCGGCCACCGGCATGTCGAACGGCGTCTGGGTCAGCTCGGCCTGCGCCGCGATCATGAAGATGAGGAAGCCGAGGAACTGGGTGAGGATGAACGGGTTGCCGATCCCGCCCCAGCCGAAGATCTCTCCCTCGGCCTGCGCGATCACGATGCCCTGCAGATTCAGGGTCCCGGCCTGGACGACCACGCCCATCGTGGCGAGCACGAGCGGCAGCTCGTAGGCGATCAGCTGGCCGGCGGCCCGGAGACCGCCGAGCAGCGCGTACTTGTTGGCCGACGCCCAGCCGGCCATCAGCACGCCGAGCGCGGACAACGACGAGACGGCGAGCAGGTAGAAGATCCCGGTGTCGAGGCTCTCGACCACCGCGTCGGGACCGGCGGGCAGCACCACGTACATCAGGAACGTCGACGTGAGCACCACGATCGGCGCCGCGACGAAGACCCGACGGTCGGCGCCGGCCGGCTGGATGTCCTCCTTCTGGAGGAACTTGATGGCCTCGGCGATGAGCTGCAGCGTGCCGTAGGGGCCGGCCTCCATCGGGCCGAGGCGGCTCTGCATGAACGACATCATCTTGAACAGGAAGACGTAGACGAAGATCAGCGACGCCGTCGGCACGACGAGCAGCACGATCAGCAGCTTGATCGTGGTCTCCTGCCAGTAGACGAGGCCGAGGAGTGAGCTCATCACCGGCGGCTCACCTCTTCCGACGTCGGCGGGATGCGGAGCTGGCTCACCGGTCGATGTCCCCCAGGATGAAGTAGAGCGAGCCCAGGATCGTGATCACGTCCGGAACGTAGACGCCCTTCAGGACCCACGGCACGATCGAGATGTTGTTGAAGCTCGCAGTCCGGATCTTCACCCGGAAGGGACCGAGGTCCCCCTTCGACACGACGTAGTAGCTCATGGCGCCGAGCGGGTTCTCGGTGACGCAGTAGGCCTCACCCTCGGGCACCTTGATGATGCGGGGCACCTTGGCCATGATCGGCCCGCCCGGCAGGGCGTCGCAGAGCTGGTCGACGATCCTCGTGGCCTCGCGGGTCTCCTGCAGGCGCACCCAGAAGCGGCTGAAGCTGTCGCCGTCGGGGTGGGTCCAGACCTGCCAGTCGATCTGGTCGTAGGCGAGATGGCGAGCGCTGTCGCCGTCGCGGCGCAGGTCCCAGTCGACACCCGAGGCGCGGATGTTGGCGCCCGAGAGGCCGTAGGCGAGGCCGACGTCGGGCGGGATCACCCCGACGCCGCGGCAGCGAGCGGCGAAGATCTCGTTGCCCATGAGGAGATCCTCGATCTCGTCACAGAACGTCCGCATCTTCTCCATGGTCGCCTTGGTCTCGGCGATCCAGCCGGCCGGCAGGTCGTCCTTGAGGCCGCCGATCCGGTCGAAGTTCGGATGGAAGCGGCCACCGGTGGCGGCCTCGATCTGGTTGAGCACCCGCTCGCGGTCGCGGAAGGCGAAGAACACCGGCGTGAGCGCACCGAGCTGCACCCCCATGTCGCCCAGGAACAGGCTGAGGTGGGCGATGCGGGACAGCTCGAAGAGGATCGTGCGGATGTACTTGGCCCGCTCGGGGGCCTCGACGCCCATCAGCTCCTCGGCGGCGAGGATGAAGGGCACCTCATTGGCGAAGCTGCCGAGCCAGTCGATCCGGTTGACCAGGGTGGTGACCTGGGGGAACGTCCGGACCTCGGCCAGCTTCTCGTAGCCGCGGTGCATGTACCCGGCGACCGGCTCGGCCTGGACCACCTGCTCGCCGTCGAGGCGCACGGCGATCCGGAGCGTGCCGTGCGTGGCCGGGTGCTGGGGCCCGATGTTGAGGGTCATGTCGCCGGCCTGGAGCTCGACGTTGACCCGGGCATCGGCGGCCTGGCCGGCGATGTAGGAGAGCTGCTCGCGATCGCTGACGGCGGTCATGTCTACGCCTCTCCCGCCTGCTCGGCGGCTTCCATGATGGCGGCTTCGAGCTCGGCCTCGAGGTGCTCGGGGATCGGCTCGACGTCGACGACGCCGGGCCACGGCTTCACCTCGCGGGCCAGGAGTGGGTAGTCCTTGCGCAGCGGGAAGCCCTCGAAGTCGGTGGGCAGGTACATGTGCACGAGGTGGGGGTGCCCGACGAAGGTGAACCCGTACATCTCCCAGGCCTCGCGCTCGTGCCAGTCGGCGCCGGCGTAGATCTGCGAGATCGTGGGGACCTCGGGGTACTCCTCGTCGAGGTCGGCCTTGATCGTGACGCCGAGGTGCCGGTCGAGCGAGTAGACCCGCAGCATCAGCTGGAAGCGGCTGTCGCCGCCCGCGTAGCCCGGCCCCTCGGGCAGCGAGATGCTGCCCCCGCCGGCGTCGTCGTCGGTCTCGAGCCCGCCGAAGGCGGTGTCCTCGTGGCGGCCCCACGGGGCGATCATCCAGTCGAGGCCGGCGAGGAAGTCGAAGTAGCCGAAGCCGAGCTCGGTGCGCAGCTTCGTGACCACGTCGATCCAGTGGGCGGCGTCGACCCGGACCCACAGGTCCCGGTTCGGGATCAGGTGGTGCTCGACCACGGCGTCGCCGAGCGCAGCGGTCAGCTCGGCGAGCAGCGCCTCGCGCCGCCCGTCGGTCTCGACCTCCTCGGCCTCCTCGACCTCGGTGCTGGTGTCGGACATCTAGGCGCTCTCCCCGAGCACCGACGGCTCGCCCCGCCAGCGCTCGGCGATGTCCTCGCGCTGGACCCGCTCCTGCAGCAGCACGATGCCCTCGAGCAGCGCCTCGGGCCGGGGCGGGCAGCCGGGGACGTAGACGTCGACCGGGATGATCTGGTCGACGCCCTTGGTGACCGAGTAGCTGTCCCAGTAGGGACCGCCGCAGTTGGCGCACGAGCCCATGGAGATCACGTACTTCGGCTCGGGCATCTGCTCGTAGAGCCGGCGGATGGCCGGGGCCATCTTGTCGGTGACCGTGCCGGAGATGACGACGAGGTCGGCCTGCCGCGGGCTGGCCGGGAAGGGGATCACACCGAGGCGCATGACGTCATAGCGGGGCGAGCCGAACGCGGCGCCCATCTCGATGGCGCAGCAGGCGAGACCCCACTGGTACACCCACATCGAGCGGGACCGGCCGTAGTTGAGGAGCCAGGTGAGCGGCTTGGGCATCTTGCCGCTGTCGATCAGGCCCACGTCGTGACCTCCGGGGGGAGCGGTGCGGGGGATGGTGGCAGGGTGCTCGAGCGGATCAGATCCACCGCAGCACTCCCTTGCGCCAGGCGTAGCCGAGTCCGAGCGCCAGGATGAAGATGAAGATGGCCATCTCGACGAGGCCGAAGACGCCGTAGCGCTCGAGGCCGACCGCCCACGGGAAGATGAAGACCGCCTCCACGTCGAAGATGACGAAGAGCACGGCGAAGATGTAGTAGCGGACCTGGGTCTGGTTCCACTCGGTGCCGACCGGGTCGACGCCGGACTCGTAGGCGATGTACTTCTGCGGTGTGTTCGCGGTGGGTCGCAGGACCCGCGCGATCGTCAGCATCAGGCCGCCGAGCGCGAGTGCGGAGGCACCGAAGATGACGACGGTGAGGTAGCTCCGCAGGAAGTCGGAGAACTCGATCACGTCTGGCGATCCTAGGGACGACGTCAGGGGGGCGCCATTCCACGGTCGGTGGCGCTGCCGAGAGCGTACGACACCGGGAGGACCCCCCGGTGACCCTCACGCGTGTCGGGTTCGGGCCGGGGCTCGAGACCTGGGACGGAACGGGCCGCTCGGCTGCGGGAGGTCAGAAGGGCTGGGCGCTGACCAGGACCGGGACGGCGTCGCCGGCGAACTCGATGAGGAACTGGGGCACGATGCCGACGACGATCGTGACGCCCACGCACCCGGCGAGCGCGAGGGCGTTGGCGAACGGGACCTCGACCGGTGCGGCGCCCTCGTCGGGCTCGGTGAGCCACATCGCCACGACGATGCGCAGGTAGAAGTACGTCGCGATCACGGCGGCGACCATGGCGATGATCGCCAGGATCCAGCTCCCGCTCTCGGCCGCGGCCCGGATGGCGAGGAATTTGCCGATGAAGCCGCTCGTGAACGGCACGCCGGCCTGGGCGAGGAGGAACACCGTGAAGGCCATGGCGAGCAGCGGACGGCGCCGCGACAGGCCGGAGAGATCGTCCAGCGTCGTGGCCCGGTCACCACGGCCGCTCAACGCCGCGACGGCGCCGAACGAGCCGAGGACCAGGAACGAGTAGGTGAAGACGTAGAACAGCGCAGCGGTCACGCCGTCGTCGGAGGCCGACTCGACCGCGACCAGCACGTACCCGGCGTGCGCGATCGAGGAGTAGGCCAGCATCCGCTTCACGTCGGTCTGGACGACGGCGAGCACCGAGCCGACAACGAGCGACAGGGCGGCGAGGGCCCAGATCAGCGGGGTCCAGTCGTCGCTGAACAGGCCGAGCGACTCGTTGAGGACCCGGATGATGGCGGCGAAGCCCGCGGCCTTGGCCATGGCGGCCATGACGCCCGAGACCGGCGTGGCGGCTCCCTGGTAGACGTCGGGCGCCCACATGTGGAACGGCACGGCGGCGACCTTGAAACCGAGGCCGACCACGAGCAGCCCGATGCCGATGAGCAGGAGACCGTTCTCGGTCAGCACCGTGGCGTCGAGGAAGTCGCGGATCTCGACCAGGTTGGTCGAGCCGGTGGCGCCGTAGATCAGCGCGATGCCGTAGAGGAAGAACGCCGAGCTGAAGGCGCCGAGGACGAAGTACTTGACCGCGGCCTCCTGGGCCTCGCTCTTGCGCAGGTACATCGCCGCGGCGACGTAGAGGGCGAGCGACAGCGTCTCGAGGCCCAGGAACAGCACGATCAGGTCGTTGGCCTGGGCCATCACGATGCCGCCCAGCGCCGCGCTGAGCAGGAGGGCGTGGAGCTCGGGCGCCTGGATGCCCTCGCGGGTGGCGAAGTCGTGGATCAGCAGCGACCCGACGATGGCGACGAGCGGCAACAGCACCATGAAGAAGACGCTGAAGCCGTCGACGCCGAGCGCACCGGCGATGATAGAGGCCGGCCCCTCGTTCGGGTCGCGCACGTCGTACCAGAGGATGAACGCGAACACGATCGTCACGACCGAGGTGACGATCGACATCCCGGTGGTCATCCAGGACGGCGGCTTCGTCGGGAGCAGGGCGTTCACCAGCAGGATGGTGAGCGCCCCGGTGAGCAACACGAGCTGGGGCGCGACGCCCCACCAGTCGATGTCCGGGGCGGTGAAGGCGGTCTGCGCCAGCATCACTCCTCTCCCCCCTTCGCCTTCTGGCGGGTCATGACCCGCTCCGTGCGGCTCACTCCCCCCCCTCCTCGTCGTCGTGGTGCTCACCGACCGGCGCGTCGGGCACGACGGCCACCTCGGGCGACTCGAAGTCGGTGGACTCCTCGACGTGGGCGACCAACCGGTCGACCGCTGGTTCGATCCGTTCGAGCACCGGCTTCGGGTAGACGCCCATGAACACGATCGCCGCGATGATCGGCGCCATCACCAGCATCTCGCCCGGGGTGAGGTCGGGCGTGTTCTCGTTGTCCTCGTCGGGCTCGCCGTGGAACACGCGCTGGTAGGCCCACAGCAGGTAGAGGGCGGCCAGGATCACCCCGACGGTGGCCACGACGGTCCACCACCGGCGGGTCGGGAACGACCCGATGAGGATCATGAACTCGCCGACGAAGCCGTTGAGGCCGGGGAGGCCGATCGACGAGAGCATGACCACGGTGAAGACGCCGGCCATGATCGGCGCCGGCTTCTGGATGCCGCGCAGCTTGGCGATCTCGCGGGTGTGGCGCCGCTCGTAGAGCATCCCGACCAGGAGGAAGAGGCCACCGGTCGAGATGCCGTGGTTGACCATCTGCAGGATGCCGCCCTGGATCCCGGTGCTGGTGAGGGCGAAGGTGCCGAGCACGATGAAGCCGAGGTGGGCGACCGAGGAGTAGGCAACCAGGCGTTTCAGGTCGGTCTGCATCGTCGCGACGATGGCACCCCAGATGATGCCGATGACGCCCAAGGTCACCAGCGCCGGGGCGAACCAGACCGACGCCTCCGGGAACAGGAAGAGGCCGTAGCGGATGAGGCCGTAGGTGCCGAGCTTGAGCAGGACGCCGGCGAGGATGACCGACCCGGCGGTGGGTGCCTCGGTGTGGGCGTCGGGCAGCCAGGTGTGCAGCGGGAAGATCGGCACCTTGATGGCGAACGCTATGGCGAAGGCGGCGAACAGCCATCGGCCGGTCTCGACCGAGAGGTTCTGGCGCTCGGCCAGCTCGAGCAGGTCGAAGGTGACCGGCAGCCCGTCGCGGGCGCTGATGAACACCAGCGCCAGGAGCGCCACCAGCATCAGCGCCGAGCCGAGCATCGTGTAGAGGAAGAACTTCGTCGCCGCGTAGACCCGGCGCCCGTGCCCCCAGCCGCCGATGAGCATGTACATCGGGACGAGCACGATCTCGAAGAAGACGAAGAACATGAACAGGTCGAGGGCGACGAACACGCCCATGCACCCGCTCATGAGCAGCAGGATCCAGGCCGTGTAGGCCTTCTCGTCGTGATCGGGCCGGATGGCGACGAGCACGAAGGGGAACAGCAAGCCGGTCAGCACCACCAGGAACAGCGAGATGCCGTCGATGCCGACGTGCCAGGAGATGCCGAGATCGGCGATCCACGAGCGCTTCGAGACGAACTGGAAGCCGGCGTCGGCCGTCTCGAACTGGGAGAGCACGTAGATCGAGATGGCGCCGGAGATGGCGGCGAACACGACGCCGACCTGGCGCACGATCTCGGTGCGGGCCGCGGGCACGAGCGCGACGACGAGTGCGCCGATGGCCGGCACGAGCACCATCGTGGTGAGCAGCGGGAACGTCGCCTCGCCGGCGGCGGCGAGCATCGGTGACAACGACATCTAGAAGCTCGCCCTCGTGAGGAACCAGCCGCCGAGCAGCACGGCGCCGATGGCGATCGGGATCGCGTAGTTGCGGACGAGGCCCGTGGCCGTCGACCGGCCCCGACCACCGATCTCTCGGACGAGCGTGGCGACACCGTTGACCGCGCCGTCGACGATGCCCTGGTCGGCGTCGGCAGCCGCCTGGAAGGCCTGGCGACCGGGGCCGCCGGCGAACTTGGCGATCGACTCGTCGTAGTACCAGGCGTGCTCGAGCACCTCGGGCTCGACCGGTTCTCGCCGCTTGCGGAGGTAGACCGGCACGGCCATGGCGATGCCGGCGACGGCGGTCAGGGTCGCGAGGGTGCCGAAGATCAGCTTCTCGCCACCCTTCGCCTCGAGCTCGAGGAGGCGTCCCTCGAAGACCGGTTCGAGGAAGTGCTCGAGGAAGAGGAGGTCCTTGGTGATCGGGGTGTTGATGAACCCCCCAGCGAAGGCCAACACGGCGAGCACGACCAGCGGCATCCACATGAGCGGCGAGCTCTCGTGGGGGTGGATCTCGTGCTCGGGTGGCTCACCGTCGATCTCGGCGTCCCAGCGGGGCTCGCCGAAGAAGACCATGAACACCTGCCGGCTCATGTAGAAGGCGGTGAGGATCGCCACCACGAAGCCGATGGCGGCGAGGGCCACGTTCTGCTCCCACGCGAACAGCAGGATCTCGTCCTTGGACCAGAAGCCCGAGAACGGCGGGATGCCGGCGATCGCCAACCAGCCGACGATGAACGTGCCGGCGGTGAAGGGCATGACCTTGCGGAGCCCGCCCATGCGTCTCATGTCCTGTTCGTCGTGCATCCCGTGGATGACCGAGCCGGAGCCGAGGAAGAGCAGGGCCTTGAAGAACGCGTGGGTGATGACGTGGAAGATCGCCGCCACGTACGCGCCGAGGCCGATGGCGAGGAACATGTAGCCGAGCTGGCTGATGGTGGAGTACGCGAGCACCCGTTTGATGTCGTTCTGGGCGATCGCGGCGGTGGCGGCGAAGAGCGCCGTGAGCGCTCCGATCCAGGCGATGACGTCGGTCGACCAGTCGGGTGCCTGGAAGAGCACGGCGTTCATGCGAGCCGTCAGGTAGACGCCGGAGGTGACCATCGTCGCCGCGTGCACCATCGCGGAGACCGGCGTCGGGCCGGCCATGGCGTCGGGCAGCCAGACGAACAGCGGGATCTGCGCCGACTTGCCGGCCGCAGCGAGGAGCAGCAGCAGGGTGATGGCGGCGGCGCTCGTCTCGGCGAGGTTGCCGGCCTTCTCGGTGATGCCGGTGTACTGCAGCGTGCCGAGGAACTGGAAGACCAGGAACATGGCGAGCATGTAGCCGAAGTCACCGATCCGGTTGGTGACGAAGGCCTTCTTGCCCGCCGACGGTGCCTCCGACCGGTGGAACCAGAACGAGATGAGGAAGTACGAGCAGGCCCCCACGCCCTCCCAGCCGAGGAAGGTGAGGACCATGTTGTTCGCGAGGACCAGGATGATCATCGAGAACAGGAAGAGGTTGAGGTAGACGAAGAACTTCGAGAACTTCGGGTCGCCGTGCATGTACCCGATGGCGTAGAGGTGGATCAGCGTGGCGACGCCGGTGATGAACAGCGCCATCGTGATCGAGAGCGGATCGGCGAGGAAGCCCGCCTCGATCCCGAGGCCGCCGACCGGGACCCACTCGAAGAGCACCTGCTCGAAGCTGCGCTCCTCGGCCGTCTCGGCGAGCAGACCGAAGTAGACGATCACGGTCGCCACGAACGAACCGCCGGACGCAGCGGTCGCCACCCAGCCCGCCCACGGCTCGCCGAGGCGCCGGCCGAACACCAGCAGGGCGAGGAAGCCGGCCAGCGGGAAGGCAGGGATCAACCAGACCAGATCGAGCACGGCCCTAACCCCTCAGCCCGTTGGTCATCTGGATCGTCTCGCGCACCGACATCAGCCCTTCAGGCTCGTGAGGTCGTCCGCGGTGGCACCCGGGCGACGGCGGAGCACGGCCACGAGGATCCCGAGGCCGACCACGACCTCGGCGGCGGCGACGACCAGGACGAAGAACACGACGGTCTGTCCGGCGATGTCGCCCAGCTCGCGGGAGAAGCCCACGAAGGTCACGTTGACGCCGTTGAGCATGAGCTCGACGCACATCAGCATCACGATCGGGTTGCGGCGCAGGAGGAGCCCGACGCCGCCGATCGTGAAGATCAGCGCGCCGAGGACGAGGTACCAGCCGGTCGTGACGTCCATCAGGCGCCGGCCTCCTCGTCGTCGCGGGTGCGCTGCTTCGCAGCGAGCACGACCGCCCCGATGACGGCGATCACGAGCAGCACCGAGGTCAGCTCGAACGCGTAGACGAAGTCCTCGAACAGCGAGATCGACAGCTGCGAGATGTTCGAACGCTCGGCGTCGATGATGGCGCCGGTCGCATCACCCGTGACCGGCGAGTCGGTGGCCACGACCATGGTGACGATGAGCGCGAGCGATCCGAGCCCGAAGATCACGGCGGCGGGTCGCTGCGCCTTGATCGAGTCGAACGCCAACCGCTCGGCCTTGTCGACGCCGAGCAGCATGATGACGAACAGGAACAGCACGACGATCGCACCGGCGTAGACGATGACCTGCACGACGGCCAGGAAGTGCGCCTCCTGGCTGACGAAGAGCACGGCGACGCCGAACAGGGTCAACACGAGCGAGAGCGCGTTGTGGACCGGGTTCCGGAAGGCCACCACGCCGATCGCGCCGGCGAGGCACATGGCCCCGGCGACGATGAAGACGAACGCGTCGAGCATCAGTGCCCGTGTCCATGGTCGTCGTGCTGGTCGTCGTGCTGGTCGTCGTGCCCGTCGTCGGCGGCGGGCTCGTCGGCCTCGACGGTGGCGGTCTGACCGGCTTCGGGCGCGCGGACACCGAAGCCGAGCTCGCCGGACCAGTGGCTGCGACCCTGGTAGCTGGCGTCGCCCGACGGCGAGGTGGCCCGCATCCAGCCGGAGGTGGCCTCGGCGTCGCCGTCCATCCACAGCTCCCACGGGAGCTGGCGCGGCGTGCCGTCGTCGGTGACGAGCAGCTCGTCCTTGGTGTAGATCGCATCCTGGCGGTTCGTGAAGGAGAACTCGAAGACCTTCGATTCGGTGATGGCCTCGGTCGGGCAGGCCTCGACGCAGAGGTCGCAGTGGATGCAGCGCAGGTAGTTGATCTCGTAGACGTAGCCGAATCGCTCACCGGGCGAGGTCGGGTCGTCGGGATCGTTGTCGGCGCCGCGCACGTAGATGCAGCGGGCCGGGCACACACCGGCGCAGAGCTCGCAGCCGATGCACTTCTCCATGCCGTCCTCGTAGCGGTTGAGGACGTGACGACCGTGGAAGCGGACCGGCTTGGGCCGCTTCTCGTAGGGGTAGTTGGTGGTGACCTGATCGTCGAAGAGCTTGTTGAAGGTGACGCGGAATCCGTCGAGGTAGCCCATGCCTACGGGGTCCTCTCGAGGTCGTGGGTGGGGGTCATCGTCGCGAGGCCTCAGCTTCCAGCTCGGCATCGTAGGCCCGGTCGCCGGCGCGGATCGCCACCAACAGCAACGCCAGGCTGACGGCGAAGATGGCGAGCCCCCCGCCGATCAGGATGACGAGGTTCCAGTCGCTGTTCTCTTCGAGGCGGGCGAGCCGGATGGACGACAGCGCCAGGAGCCAGCCGAGGGCGGCGGGGATCATCACCTTCCAGCCCAGGTTCATGAGCTGGTCGTAGCGCAGGCGGGGCAGCGTGGCCCGGAACCACACGAAGATGAACAGGAAGACCATCAACTTCGCGGCGAACCAGATGGGTCCGGGGATCCAGTAGAAGATGTCGCTGTCGACCGGTGGCAACGGGCCGCCGAAGAAGAGCGTCACCATGATCGCCGACATGGTCACGACGTTCATGAACTCGGCCAGGAAGAACAGCGCGAACCGGATCGAGGCGTACTCGGTGTGGAAACCGCCGACGAGCTCCTGCTCGGCCTCGACCAGGTCGAACGGCGGGCGGTTGAGCTCGGCGGTCGCTGCGATGAGGAAGATCACGAACGGCAGCAGGCCGGTCGACAGGAAGCCCCAGTTGCGGATGCCGCCGGCCTGCTCGGCGACGATGCCGTGGGTCGACAGCGTGCCGGAGACCAGCACGACCGCGACGACGGCGAGGCCGAGCGCCGCCTCGTAGGAGATGGCCTGTGCGGAGGCGCGCACCGAACCGAGCAGTGGGTACTTCGAGCCCGAGGCCCAGCCGGCGAGCATCACGCCGTAGACGGCGATCGACGACATGGCGAGCAGGAACAGGATGCCGGCCGGCGGGTCGGCGACCATGCCGTAGGTCCGCTGGCCGAACAGGCTGACCGTGCCGTCGCCGCCGTCGCGGAAGTCACCTGCGATCGGGACGACCGAGAGCGACAACAGCGCGGTGACGGTGGCGATGTAGGGCGCCAGCCGGAAGATCAGGGGATCGGCGTTGGCCGGGCGCAGGTCTTCCTTGAAGAAGAACTTGATGCCGTCGGCGAGGCTCTGGAGCATGCCGAAGGGGCCGGCTTCCTTCGGGCCGACGCGGTTCTGCATCTTGCCGATGAGCTTGCGCTCGAACCAGACCATGAAGACCGTGGCGAGGAGGCCGACGACGAAGCCGACGCCGACCTTGAAGGCCATCAGGAAGACATCGCCCCAGTCGACGTTGCCCTGCAGCAGCGGATCACCCATCGGCGACAGTCTTCCCCATCACGGCCCACCTCTGGGCCACCGGTCGTGCCGTACCCCTCACAGGGTCTCGACCCGGACCTTCGTGAGGCGGGCGCCGAGCTCGATGAGGTCCTCGGCCGCCACGTCGGACTGGTTCGCGGCGAGCAGCGCGACGCCGTCGGGCACGGCCGGGTCGGCGCCGACGGTGAGCACGACCGTCCCGCGGTCGGAGGTGACCTGCAGCTGGCCGCCGGATCCCACGCCGACCCGGTCGAAGTCGTAGGGGCTGAGGCGCAACACGGCACCGGGGGCGAGCGGGGCGAGGTGGTCGGAGTAGCGGGTGCTGACCGCGTCGTCATACAGCTTCCGGGCGACGACGAGGCGGAGCGAGTAGGCGTCGACGGGCACCGGCGAGGTCGCCTCGATCGAGGGGCGCTCGACGAGCGGGACGGCATCGCCGCGCTCGTGGAGGGCGAGCACGCCGTCGGTGGCGTCGACGTCGGAGATGCGGGCATGACCAGGCACCGTCGAGGCGATCTCGGCGGCGAGGTCGTCGAACGAGGCGATGCCCAGGTCGCCGCCGAGTGCCGTGGCGAGGTCGGCGGCGAGCATCCAGTCGGCCCGGGCGGTGCCCGGCGGGGTGACCTTCTGGCTGAGGGACGTGACCCGGCCCTCGAGGTTCGTGGTGGTGCCGGGGCTCTCGCCCCACGCCGAGGCGGCCAGCACGACGTCGGCGTGCAGCGTCGACTCGCTCGGCAGGGTGTCGATGCTCGCGACGAAGCCGGCGCCGGCGAGGGCACGGCGAGCGAGATCGCGGTCGGGGCAGTCGCCGAGCGGATCGGCGCCGACGAGGACCAGTGCCCGGATGCGGCCGTTCGCCGCGGCGTCGAGGATGCCGGCGGCGTCGAGGCCCGCCTCGGCGGGCAGGTCGCCCCAGTGCTCGGCCCAGTGGTCTCGACCGGTGGCGAAGCTCGTCGCGCCGGGCAGGACCCCCGGAGCGAGGCCCATGGCCAGCGCGCCGTTGACGTTCCCGCGGCGCAGCAGCGGCAGGAAGGTCGCCTCGGGGTAGGCGTCGGCCAGCGCCAGCGCGCCCTCGACGGTCGGGTCGACCGACTCGGCGATCGACGTGCGGCCGAGCGCGACGACCAGCGACCCCTCGTCGAGGAGCTCCTTCGCTCGGCCGAGCGCGTCGGCGTCGGCGCCGCCGACGTCGGGCCCACCGCCGCCGAGCAGCCCGGCGACCGCCTGGGCCAGCTCGCCGGGCCGGTAGCGCACCGACAGCTTCGACAGGGGTGTGAGCGCGGTGTCGTGCGGCGTCAGCTCGACGATCCGCACGGTCCCCGCCTTGACCGCGGCCCGCAGGCGGAGGTGCAGGACGGGCAGCTCCTCCTTCGGGTCGGGGCCGATCCAGAGCAGGGTCGTGGCGGTGCAGGCGTCGTCGACGGTCGCCCGCGGCAGGCCGAGCACGAGGTCGGCCGGCAGCCCGTCGCCGAGCTGGGCGTCGACGTGATCGGTGCCGATGACGCTGCGGGCGAGCTTCGACCAGGCGTAGGCCGCCTCGTTGGTGAGCCGGGCGCCGCCGAGCACGGCCACCGAGTCGGCGCCGTGCTCGTCGATGGCGGCACGGATGCCGTCGGCGGCCGCGGTGATCGCTCCGGGCCAGGAGGCCTCGACGAGCGCATCGGCGTCGGCGGTGTCGCGCACGAGCGGCACCCGGAGGCGGTGCTCGGAGTTGAGCGACTCGAAGTCGAAGCGGCCGCGGTCGCACAGCCAGCCCTCGTTGACCGGTCGCAGGCCGTCGCGGGTGTCGAGCGGGTCGGTGTCGACGCCGAGGACGCGCACCACCTCGTTGCGCGAGGACTGGGTGGCGACCCGGCAGCCGACCGAGCACGTCGTGCAGGTCGACTCGGCCTCCTCGAGGTCCCACGGGCGGGCCTTGAACCGGTAGCTCGACGCGGTGAGCGCGCCGACCGGGCAGATCTGCACCGTGTTGCCGGAGAAGTACGAGCTGAACGGGTCGTCCGGGAAGGTGTTGACCTGGGTCTGGTTGCCGCGGTCGAGGAAGTGGATCAGCGGGTCACCGGCGATCTCGTCGGCGAAGCGGGTGCAGCGGTCGCAGAGGATGCAGCGCTCGCGATCGAGGAAGACGAGGTCGCTGATCGGGATCGGCTTCTCGTAGTGCCGCTTCTCCTCGACCATGCGGGTCTCACCGGGGCCGAACGACAGGGTCTGGTCCTGCAGCGGGCACTCGCCGCCCTTGTCACAGACCGGGCAGTCGAGCGGGTGGTTGATCAGCAGGAACTCGAGGATCCCGTCCTGGGCCTTCTTGGTCGTGTCGCTCTGGGTGTCGACGGTCATGCCGTCGGACACCGGCACCATGCACGACGGCTGCAGCGCCGGCCCGCGGCCCGTGTCGATCTCGACGATGCACATCCGACACATCCCCACCTCGGGCATCCGGGGATGCCAGCAGAAGCGGGGGATGTGGACGCCGTGCCGCTCGGCGGCGGCGATCACGAGCTCGCCGGGGCGGGCGTCGATCTCGCGGCCGTCGATCGTGACGGTGACGGTGACCTGCTCCTCGGTGACGTCGGTCATGGGCTTCGCGTCTTCTTCTGCTCGTGGTCGGCGGGGCGGGTCGTGACGCTCAGGCGGCGGTCCGGGCCTGCTCGATGTAGGCCTCGAACTCCTCGCGGAAGCGCAGGATGCCTGACATCAGGGGCGAGGTCGCGGACTGACCGAGCGGGCAGATGGTGGTCTGGCGGGGCGGCCACTGCAACTGTGGCGAGCCGGGCGAGATGTTGTCGGAGACGTCGATCAGCAGCTCGAGGTCGCTCGGCCGCCCGCCGCCGCGCACGATGCGCTCGAGGATCTTCTCGAGCCAGGTCGTGCCCTCGCGGCACGGGGTGCACTTGCCGCACGATTCGCGGGCGAAGAAGCGCACGAGTCGCAGCGCGGCCTTGACCACATCGGTGGTCTCGTCCATGACCACGATGGCGCCGGACCCGAGCATCGAGCCGTTCTGGCCGACCACACCGTTGTCGAGGGGCAGGTCGAGGTGCTCCTCGTAGAACCAGGGCGCGGAGGCGCCGCCGGGGATGAAGGCCTTGACCTTGCGACCCTCGCGGATGCCACCGCAGTACTCCGGCTTCTCGAAGAGGTCGCGGAAGGTCGTGACCCCGAACTCGACCTCGTGGACGCCGGGCCGGTTGACGTGACCGGAGACGGCGAAGAGGCGGGTGCCGGTCGACTTCTCCGAGCCGAGGTCGGCGAAGGCCTGTCCGCCGTTGGAGACGATCCACGGCAGGTTGGCGAGCGTCTCGACGTTGTTGACGATCGTCGGCTGCATGTAGAGGCCCTTGGCGGCCGGGAAGTACGGCGGCTTGAGCCGGGGCATGCCCCGGTTGCCCTCGAGGCTCTCGATCAGGGCGGTCTCCTCGCCGACGATGTAGGCGCCGGCGCCCCAGTGCAGCGTGATGTCGAGCGACCAGTCGGTCCCGCAGACGTTCGTGCCGACGTAGCCGGCCTCGTAGGCGTCGTTGAGGGCCTGGGCAAGGCGCTCCTGGGCGAGCGCCATCTCGCCGCGGACGTAGAGGAACGCCTGGGCGCAGCCGACCGCGTACGAGGCGATGAGGATGCCCTCGATGAGCTGGTGCGGGTCGAGCTCCATGAGGAGCCGGTCCTTGTAGGTGCCGGGCTCGGACTCGTCGCCGTTGACCACCAGGTAGCGCGGGAACACGCCGGGCGGGCAGAAGCCCCACTTGATGCCGGCCGGGAACCCGGCCCCGCCGCGGCCGAGCAGGCTGGCCGTCTTGACCTCGTCGTGGACCTGGTCGGGCTCCATGTCGGTGAGCGCCTTCCGGATGGCCTGGTAGCCGCCGGTCTCGACGTAGCGCTCGAGCGTGTGGCCGTCGTCGAGGTCCCACCGGGAGGTGACGATCTTGGGGATGTCGCTCATCGCTCCCTAACCCAGGTTCTCGGCGACCGGCGGCAGGGCGTCGTCGCGGCCCGCCCACCGGTCGGTGGTCGTCTGTCGGATGCGGGCGAGGACCCCGTGCTCGGGCACCTCGTCGTCGAGGCGACCGGCGCGGAGGTCGTCGATCATCTGATCGAAGTCGTCGGCGGTGACCTGGTAGCGGTAGCGGTAGTTGACCTGGAGGCACGGGGCCTCGGTGCACGCCGCGATGCACTCGACGTCTTCGAGGGTGAAGAGGCCGTCGGGGGTGGTCGAGCCGGCCCGGATGCCGAGGGTCTCCTCGGCGTGGTGCAGCAGCTCCTCGCCACCGAGGAGCTGGCACGAGATGTTGGTGCAGACGTTGACCATGTAGCGGCCGACCTCGTGCCGCTTGAACATCTCGTAGAAGGTGCAGGTGCCCAGCACCTCGGCCGGCGTCGCCTCGACCAGCTCGGCGATGTGGTCGATCGCCTCGTCGGTCACGTACCCGTCCTGCTCCTGCGCGAGGTGCAGCAGCGGGATCGTCGCCGACCGCTTGCGGGGGTAGCGGCCGATGATCTCGTGGGCGAGCTTCACGTGGTCGTCGGAGAGCCTCGCCATCAGCGGTCCTCCTTCGCCTTCTGGCGACCTACCGGTCGCGCCGTGCGGCTCAACGGTCCACCTCACCCATGATCGGGTCGACGCTGGCGAGGGTCGCGACGCCGTCGGCGAGCAGGCCGCCGTGGAGCAGGTAGGGCACCGACTGCAGGTTGTAGAACGACGGCCCCCGGATGTGCATGCGGTAGGGCTTGGTGCCGCCGTCGGAGACGAGGTAGCAGCCGAGCTCGCCCCGTGGTGACTCGACCGCCGTGTAGACCTCGCCCTCGGGCACCTTGAAGCCGTCGGTGAAGATCTTGAAGTGGTGGATCAACGCCTCCATCGACTCGTCGATGCGCATCCGGGGCGGCGGCGTGACCTTCTTGTCCTGGACCCGGTAGTCGCCGGCGGGCATGCGGTCGATGCACTGGCGGACGATCTTCATCGACTCACGGATCTCGTTGAGCCGGATCGAGTACCGGTCGAACGTGTCGCCGTAGGTGCCGACGAGCACATCGAAGTCGACCTCGTCGTAGGCGAGGTAGGGCTCGTCGCGGCGCAGGTCGAGCGGGTAGCCGGTGGACCGCAGGATCGGACCGGTGATCGAGAGGGCAAGGGCCTCGTCGGAGGTCATGACGCCGACGCCCTGGGTCCGGTCACGCCAGATGGGCTGACCGGTCATCAGCACGTCGAACTCCTCGAGCCGCTCGGGGAGGATCCCGAGGATCGTCTCGAGCTCGGCCTCCCACCCGTCGGGCAGGTCGGCGGCGACGCCGCCGGGACGGATGTAGTTGTGGTTCATCCGCAGACCGGTGACCGTCTCGAAGAAGCGCAGCACCTCCTCGCGCTCGCGCCAGCCGTAGAGCATCATGCCGACCGCGCCGAGGTCCATGCCGTTGGTGGCGAGGAACAGCAGGTGCGAGCTGATGCGGTTGAGCTCGCACATCAGCATGCGGATCCAGGTGGCGCGCTCGGGGACCTCGACACCGAGCAGCTCCTCGACGGCCATCGAGAAGACCAGCTCGTTGAACAGCGGCGACGAGTAGTCCATGCGGGTGACGTTGGTCGGGCCCTGCAGGAACGTGAGGTCCTCGGCGGTCTTCTCCATGCCGGTGTGGAGGTAACCGATGACCGGCTTGGTGCGGATCACCTGCTCGCCGGCGAGCTCCAGCACGAGCCGCAACACGCCGTGCGTGGAGGGGTGCTGGGGCCCCATGTTGATGATCATGCGCTCGTCGTCGGGGTCGTGCTCGTGGCGCTCGGCGGCCGTCTCGGACAGCCGGAGCACGACGTCGCGGTCGATGACCCGTTCGAGGGTCGCCTGGTCGACCAGCGGCGCGGTCTCGGCGGTGGGGGGATCCTCGGTGATGCTCATGGGTGCCTACCGGACGTTCGTCGCGCTCTTGAACTGGACCGGGATGCGCCCCTGCGCGAAGTCCTTGCGCAGCGGGTGGCCGATCCAGTCGTCGGGCATGAGGATGCGGGTGGGGTCGGGGTGGCCGTCGAAGGTGATGCCGAACATGTCGAACACCTCACGCTCGGGTGCGTCGGCGCCGGGGAACATCGAGTAGATCGACGGCACGGTCGGGTCGTCCTCGGGGACCTGGACGCGGATCCGGATGCGCCGACGACGGGCCGGGTCGAAGAGGTTGACCACGAGCTCGAAGCGTTCGGCGGTCGCGCCGGGCCCGACCGTGCGGTCCGGGTGCGTGAGGTAGTCGACCGCGGTGACGTCGGCGCACATGACGAAGCCGTCCTCGCGGGCCTGGGTGACCGTGTCGAGGTAGCCGTCGCGGTCGGCGAAGAGCACGGTCGCTCCCCGGTCGGTGACGACGGCCGCGCCGTAGCGGGTCTCGATCTCGACCTCGGGCTCGACCGCCTCGTCGTCGGTGCCCTCGTCCTCGGTGGGCTCGTCGGTCACGAGCGGGGCCCGGTCCGAAGGATCACCGGTGCCGGTTGCGCGTCGGTGGCCAGGGCGGGATCGAGCTGGAGGCCGGCACCGCCACCGCTGCGGCGTCGACGGTCCTCCATCTCACCGGAGCGGATCTTGTCGTGCAGCGTGAGGATCGCGTGCAGCAGCGTCTCGGGGCCCGGCGGGCAGCCCGGGGCGTACACGTCGACGGGGACGACCTGATCGACGCCCTGGACGATGGCGTAGTTGTTGAACATCCCGCCGGAGCTGGCGCACACGCCCATCGAGATGACCCACTTGGGCTCCATCATCTGGTCGTAGACCGTCCGGAGCACCGGCGCCATCTTCTGCGAGACCCGCCCCGCGACGATCATCAGGTCGGCCTGCCGGGGCGAGGCGCGGAACGCCTCCATGCCGAACCGGGCGAGGTCGTAGTGGGCCGACCCGGTGGCCATCATCTCGATGGCGCAGCACGCCAGACCGAAGGTGGCCGGCATGAGGCTGCGGTAGCGGGCCCACTGGACCAGGTCGTCGAGCGAGCTGGTCAGGAAGTTCTGCTCGAGGCCCTCGAAGCCGGTCTGGAGCCCGAGCTTCTTCTTGAGATCGTCGACGCCGGCCATGGCTACACCGCCTCCCGCTCACGGCCGTCGAGGCCCACCCGTCGCACCGTGCTCGTGGAGGTCCGCTGGTCGTCGCGGCCGGCCTGGGACCGGGCCCGCTTCGACGGACCCCAGTTGAGCCCGCCGGTCGCCAACTCGTAGACGAACGACAGGAAGAAGATGCCGGCGAAGAGCACCATCGCCAGCAGGCCGAAGAGCCCCAGCGCCTCGTTCTCGACCGCCCACGGGTAGAGGAAGACGATCTCGATGTCGAACATGATGAACAACATCGCCACCAGGTAGAACTTCACCGGGAAGCGATCGGGGATCGGCACCTGGTCGGCGATGCCCGACTCGTAGGGGGCCCGCTTCGCCTTCGTCGCCCGGTCGGGGGCGAGCAGGCGGCTGGCGACGAGGCTGAGCAGCACGAACAGCACCGCCAGCACGGCCAGCGTGACGACCGGCAGGTACTGCTCCACGTGCTCCTCCTCGCCCCGGTGCGACGCTCGTCGGCGACCGGCGGGGGCGGCCGGGCGTCGGCGTTGGATCTCGTTGTGCTCGTCCGGGCCGAGACTAGACGGAGACGGGCTCCTTGACCGGCTCCGCCTGCGCCGCCCAGAGCGCCTTGTCGCGCTGGTGGAGCAGGTAGGCGCCGAGGCCGAAGGCGAGGCCCGACGCCAGCGTCACGAGGAACGGTGGGAAGCGCTCGCTGCCCAGGTTCCGCGTGAGCACGACCGACAGCACCTCTTCGCCGGCGTCCGGGGTCCGGGGCGGCGGAGCGCTGTTGGGATCGGGCGGCGGGGCCGGCGTCGCCGGCTGCACCTGGATCACCACGTGGTTGGGATCACCGAACCACCCCAGCGGCTTGCCGTCGTAGCCGAACAGGGTCGGCCAGCGGTCGCCACCGGTCTGGAAGGCGGCCGTCGTGATGTAGTCGTCGGTGCCGGGGTTGTTGCCGAACAGCGAGGTGATCGCCGGGTCGGAGAGCAGGGCCTCGTCGGCGATGGACTGCGCCTCGCCACGGAGGGGGTCGTCGGCGCTGAGCGAGCGCCACTCGTCGGGCACGTCGCTGCTCGACACCGACTCGGTCGCCTCGATGACCGGCAGGTCGCGCACGGCCTCGATCTCGGAGAAGGCGACACCGTCGCCGGTGAGCACCTCGTCGACCTCCCACTCGGGCAGGTCGCCGACGAGACCGATGGCGTAGATCCACCAGATGATGCCGAGCAGGAACATCCAGGCGAAGAAGCCCGTCCACGCGAGGAGGAACCCCAGGCGGACGCCGGTGTTGGTGGCGAGCAGCAGGTACACCGACCCGCACAGCACCAGGACCCCGATGAGCACCGACAGGACGCCGATGATCCACGGGTCCCACGGCACGAACGCCAGGACCGTTCCCAAGGTGCTCATCAGCCCGCCTCCTCGACGACGCCGGTGCAGTACTCCGTCGCGGCATCGACCGGGTAACTCGACTCGCTCAGACCGGCCAACCGGTCACGGTCGAAGGCCAGGAACTCCTCGCACGCCGGCGTGACCGGGTTCTGGTCCTCGTCGTCGTGGGTGAGCCCACGTTCGTACTCGACGATGGCGGTGATCTGCTCCTGGGTGAGCAGCCCGCCGAAGCCCGGCATCTGGCCGTTGCCGATGCCGCGGGTGCCGTAGCCGACGTTGTCGTCGGCGCCGACGGTGATGAAGTCGACCATGTCCTCGACGGTCAGGAACTGCTCGGCGAGGTTCTCCGCCGACAGCCGTGGACCGAACGCACCGCCGCCCTGGCTGCCGATGGGCAGCTCGCTGCCCGGCGCCGCGGCGTCGACGTTCATGGCCGCCTCGACGAGGTCCTCCGGCGAGGAGTTCTGGGCCCACTGCCAGCCCTGGGTGTGGCACCGGGCGCAGTGCTGGGCGAAGAGCTCGCCGCCGTCGGTCAGATCCGCGTTCGAGGCGATCGAGGTGTCGACGTCTTCCTGGATCGAGCGGAGGTAGGCGATGACGTTGTCGATCTCCTGCTCGGTACCGACGCCGCCGCCGGGCACGCCCCACGCCGCCATCGGCGAGCCGGGTCGGCCGAAGTTCAGGATCTCGCGCACCTCGTCCTCGCTGTAGCGCAGGAGGACGTCGGTGAGCTTGGGGGAGGTCCAGCTGACGTTGACGTTGAAGACCTGCTGGTTGCCGTCCTCGTCGACGAGCAGGTCGCCGTCGTCGTCGGTGAGCGGCACCGGGAGGATGAAGCCGGCCACGCCGCCACCACCGTCGGCGCCGTGGCAGTTCGAGCACTGGAACCCCTCGGTGTAGAGGGTCTCGCCCCGGCTGACCGCGACGCTGTCGAAGGACTCGACGGCGCCGGACTGCCGACCCGGCTCGCGCAGCCAGTAGAAGGGCAGGCCGATCCCGATGATCAGCAGGAAGATCACGCCCCAGAACTGGACGCCCTCGAGCCGCCGACCCTCGAGCACCTCGTCGGGGATGGGCTCGGCGACGTTGGGCGCCAGCTCGAGCTCGGCACCGATCTCGTCCCGGGCCGAGCGGATGTTGAACCAGTAGTAGACGACGAACCCGATGAGGAGGACGACGGCCAGGACCCAGGCCGTGGTCCGGAAGGTTGTCGACAGTGCGAGGACCATCTACTGGAGACCTCCGACGGGGGTCGCGGGGCGAGCAGGGTGCAACTTAGTGCCCTCCGCCGGTCGTGCAGTGCGGACCCTCGAGGCCCTGGCTGGTGGTGTCGGTACCGAGCGGCGGGCCCTGCACGACGGTGCCGGTGTCGATCACGACGCGCCCGCCGGCGGTGCTGACCGGGAAGCGGTCGAGACCTCGGGGCGCCGGGCCGGCCTTGTACTCGCCGACCCGGTTGTACTGCGAGCCGTGGCACGGGCACTCGAACCACTGCGAGGTGACGCACTCGGGCACGCGGCAGCCGAGGTGGGGGCACTGCTGCCACACGGCGACGAAGCCGAAGTCCCTGCCCTCGGCCGGCTGCATGCCCGCGAGCACGTTGGCGGGGTAGACGGCCTCGGCTCGCGCGAGCGCCTCGGACGGGTACTGCTGGACGTACGCCCGGGCCTCGGGGAAGTAGGAGAAGCCGGCGGAGCCAGAGTTGATGGCGTCGACGACGTCGTCCACCGAGCCCACGTCGATGGAGTCACCGAAGCCACCCGAGGCGGTGGGCCACACGAAGGCGAGCGACGAAGCGCCGAAGCCGGCGATGCCCAGGCCGGTGAGGCCGATCATCGAGCGGTTGAAGAACTGCCGGCGGCTGACGCCGATGGCCTCCTCGTCCGGCGGGGTCCACGGCTCGAGCTCGGCCTCGGGCACGACGGCCGGCAGGGCCGCCTCGCGACGGGCCAGGGCGACCGAACGTTCCACCTCACGACCGGACGGACCCTCGACCTCACTGACGGCGGTCTCGACGTCACGCGACCGGGTCTCGCGACTGAGCGCGCCGAGGCGCTCGGCGTCCCGTCGGCGGGAGGTCGTGAGGAACACGACCGCCGCGAGCACGACGAGCACGGGGATGACGATGGCGAGGACCGCGGTGGTGGACATCGGTCAGTCCTTTCCTGGAGGCGAGTACTTCAAGGCTAGAGGTGGAAGATGCCGTCCAGACCGGTCTCCCAGGGGAAGGTGAAGTTGAACCCCTGCCCTCGGAAGAACGAGCTGATGATGGTGAGGATCGCCCAGAACATCAGGTGGATGGTCCAGAGCGAGACGGCGAACTTGCGGTCCTCCGGCTTGTTCGACGGGTTCTTGTCGATGTAGGGCGCCAGGATCATCACGCCGAGCACGAGGCCCGGGATCGTCACGCCCGCGATCATCGGGTGGAACATCGTGAGCAGCTCCTGGAGGCCCAGGAAGTACCACGGCGCCTTGGACGGGTTCGGCGTCTGGTTGAGGTTCGCCAGCTCGAGCAGCGGGGCGTTCACGAACATCGAGAACACGAGCAGGAAGGCGGTGATGAACAGCGCCGCCACGAACTCGCCCACCAGGAGGTGGGGCCAGACGTGGACCTTGTCCTGTGGCTTGGCCTTGACGTCCTGGATCGACCCGCTCTTGACCACCGTCAGCAGGCGCTGGGTGTGGCCGTCGGGGCCGGTCGGCGGTGCGGCCTGCTGGACCGCGGTCGCGACCGCGGTGCCGGTGCCACCCTGCTGGCTGCGCTCGAGCAGCGACCGCGGGATGGTCTCGCCGTCGTCGTCGCTCGGAGCAGCGCCGCCGGCGTCGGTGGAGGCCTCGGCCTTCTTGGCGCTGGCCTTCTCCTTCGCCGCCTGCGCCCGCTTGAGCAGGTGCTCGGGGATCTCGGTCATCTGATCCGCTCCATCGTTCGTCTCCCCGTCGGCCTAGAGCGGCCCGGAGATGCCTCCGTCCTTGCGGACCCGCCAGAAGTGGATCGCCATGAAGATGACGATCACGAAGGGTAAGAGCAGCACGTGCAGGACGTACCACCGCAGCAACGTGTCGGTGCCGATCTCGAAGCCGCCCAGGAGCACGAAGCGCACCTGGTCGCCGAACACCGGGGTGAAGCCCATCATGTTCGTGCCCACCGTCACCGCCCAGAGCGCCAACTGGTCCCACGGCAGCAGGTAGCCGGTGAACGACAGCAGCAGGGTCAGCGTCAGCAGGATGATGCCGATGATCCAGTTGAACTCACGGGGTGCCTTGTAGGCGCCGTGGTAGAAGACCCGCGCCATGTGGAGGAACACCGAGAGCACCATGAGGTGCGCCGCCCATCGGTGCATGTTCCGCACGAGCAGGCCGAACGCCACGCCGGTGTGCAGGTTGGCGATGTCGTCCCAGGCCGCGGCCGCGGTCGGCCGGTAGAAGAACATCAGGAAGATGCCGGTGACGGTCAGCAGGATGAACAGGAAGAAGCTGAGACCGCCGAGGCAGAGGGTGTAGGACACCTTGACCGCGTGCCGCTTCACCTTCACCGGGTGCAGGTGGTACAGCACGCTGTTCATGATCACGTAGGACCGGTTCCGGGGGCTGTCGGTGTAGCCCTTCCGGAAGATCGACCCGGGCCGGAAGATCGAGTTCCACGCTTGGGAGTCCTGGATCGACTCGCCGACCGACGCGAGCCGCTCACCGATCGTCGGCTTGGGTGCCTTGGTGGGGGTTGCCATCGCTGGTTGAACGCTCCCTGTCTAGAACCGCATGCCGTAGGCGTACCCGTGGTTGTTGGTACGCCCGTGCACGTCGCCCGTGGCGGGGGGGTTGTCGAAGACCTTGCCGAGGGTGATCACCCCGGTCGGGCACCGATCGACGCAGAGGGCACAGCGGGTGCACACGTCGTCGTCGATGATGAAGATGGAGGCATCGTCGGGATCGAGCCCGGGGGGTGCCACGCCGACCGAGTCCTCGATGACGTCGGTGGTGACGAGGAAGATGCACTTCCACGGGCAGATGTCGACGCAGCCCTCGCAGAGGATGCACTCGGACTGGTCGATGTTGATGAACTGCTTCGGCTTGACCGCCTGGGAGAGCCAGTCGGCGTTGACGACCTGCAGGACGTAGTCGTCCCGGAAGGTCGGCATGGGGGGGTTGGCGTCGGTCGTGGTCACGTCATCCCTCCTTCACGAGCGGGCGGCCGAAGTCGGAGACCGGCTCGACCTCGGTCTTGGTCTTGCCCCGGTTCTGCCAGTACAGCCAGATCCAGATGTTGACGCCGATCGCGACGCCGTAGATCCCGACGACGATCAGGTCACGGATGTGGATGTAGTTGATGTCGAACGGGAAGAGGTTGGCGATCCAGTCGATCGGGGCGACCGCGTCCTCGCGCACGAGGCGGGCGGGATCGTCCCAGCCGAGCTCGGAGGCGTAGATGATCCAGCGGTCGGGGACGATGCCGTAGCCGAGCGTGAAGAACATGAAGGCGAAGGTGGCGCCCACCATGGCCTCGCCCCACGTGACCGGAGTGCCGATCGGGCGCTGCTTGGCGTAGATGATCACCGCCAGGGTGAAGGCGATCGTGATGATGACCGAGTTGACGAAGCCGGCCATCGGACCCGAGGCGGACTTGAAGAAGGCGGGGTCCTGGTCGCCGAGCCACGGCAGGAACTCGGACACGAAGATGACGACCGCGGTCGTGACGGCGGTGAGGATCGCGAGCTGCTTCACCTTCGGGACATCTCCTCGAACTTCGTGAACACGTTCACAAGCGGCGGTCGAAGCCGTGAGGCCGGCTCCGACGACTCCGGTTTACCACCGGCCCTCTGGTCGGTCATATCTCTCGTGCCCCTCGGCAACGTCGCGCCGCGTCGATGCCGTTCCCGACACCGCTGGCGCGCACGACCGTGGGCTGCATCGGGCCAGAGCGTAACGGGCGCCGCGGGGCCCCGGTGACCGACCTCCATCGGTGCCGCGCGACCGCCCTCGGGGCGGCGCGGTGAGGTGCCGCCGAGGGCCCGCGCCACGCCCGTCGCAGCGCCGCGGTGAGGTGCCGCCGAAGGCCCGCGCCGCGCCCGTCGCAGCGCCGCGGGCGACGGCGGTTCAGGTCGGCCTCGC